>NZ_JAGGOO010000155.1:14802-17144 GCF_018614415.1 Streptomyces sp. ISL-12 | reverse complement strand
CAACTGGACCTGGCCCACCGTTTCCTGCGCGGTCGGCTGATCTCGTGGGCCCGTATCAGTAGTTGGCGTTGGCGAGGATCTCGCCGTCCTTGTCGTACACAGTCACCAGTCCGTTGTCGGACTCGTAGCAGCTCGTGAACGCGGACGCGATCAGCTTGCCGTCGCCCTGGTGCGGGCCCAGGAGGCCGCCGGTGTAGTCCGTGAAGACCTCGGCGGTGTCGAGGATGTCGTTGCGCTGGTCGGTGCCGGTCACCTTGGTGACGTGCTCGATGGCGGTCTTCTCGGTCGCCGTGCCGTTCTTCGCCACGCAGGCCTGGAACTGCTCGGCCTGGGACGTGGTCTCGGCGGCCTCGGTCGCTTCCTCGGCCGCCGTCTCCTCTTCCCCGGCGGTCTCCGCGCTCTGCTCGCCCTTCGGCTTCTCGTCGGCCACGACGGCCTTGTCCTTGGTGGAGGCGTCGGCGGAGTCGTCGTCTCCACCGCTCACCGCCGCGCCGATCAGGCCGATGACGACGAAGAGCGCGAAGAGGCCGGCGCAGCCGAGGCCCACGATCTTGCCGGCGCTACTCTTCTTCGGCGGCTGGGGCACGGGCGCCCCGTAGCCGTAACCGGGGCCGGGAGCGGCGCCGGGGACCGCGCCGGGCGGGGTCTGGGGTCCGCCCCATCCGGGCTGCTGCGGATACGGGGCCTGCCGCTGGGGCGGCTGGTTCGGCTGCTGCGGTGGCTGCTGCGGCTGGTTCGGCTGCTGCGGGTACTGCTGGTTCATGCGAGGCCCTCGGGGGATCGTTCCAGGTCGGACGGGTACAAGACTCGCGAAGGCCCCGTGTGGTTGTACGTACGACATTCCCTCACTATGTCCGTGACGCGACCGCCCTCGCGCCCGGACTGCGCGATCCCTCCCGGGCACGGGCCGAGCCCCCTCGGCAAGGTCGGCGCGCTGGTCGAGAGGGCTCCGCGGGCGTACGGGCGCGGTTACTGCTTGACCGACGCCACGAAGGCCGACCAGGCGTTCGAGGGGAAGGCCAGCGCCGGACCGGCCGGGACCTTGGAGTCGCGGACCAGCAACGCCGTCACGACGGGGGACTTCACCTCGACGCAGGCACCGTTCCCTCCGGAGTAGGAGGACTTGGTCCATGCGTCGGTGGCGCCCTGGAGAATTGCCATGTTCTGCTCCGATTGCGAGTTCTGATCGTTGGCGCGATCGACGCTACTCGCCGTCCTCCTCATACGGAGCAGCCGTTCACCCGACCGGATGGCATATTCCAGGTGAGTCTCCAGTTCAGGGCCACAGGGGTGTAAGATCCCCGCCGCTTTGCGGGTCGAGGCTCAGCGGGCGTACTCCTTCGCCACGTCCTCGATGCGTCGGCGGGACTCGTCCACGTTCAGCGCCTGCGCCCTCAAGTGCTCGTACATCACCGTGTACTTCTGCACATCGTGCGCCTTCTCCAGGTACAGGTCGCTGGTCACGCCCTCGATGTAGACCACGCTGGAGTCGGCGGCGTCGGCGAACTCCAGGATCGAGTACTGGCCGTTGACCCCGGGGTGCGCGCCGACGTCGAACGGCAGCACCTGCACCGTGATGTGGGGCTGCTGCGACATCTCCGCGACGTGCTCCAACTGCTCGCGCATCACCTGGCGGTTGCCGACGACGCGGCGCAGACACGCCTCGTCCAGGACCACCCACAGCCGCAGCGGACCGCTCTCGGAGGTGATGCGCTCCTGTCGTCGTATGCGGACGTTCACGCGTTTCTCGACGTCGGCGGCGGGGGTCTCCGGCAGCGCGCCCTGGATGAGCGCCTCGGCGTACGTACGGGTCTGGAGCAGGCCGGTGATGATCTGCGGTTCGTAGACCCGCAGCGACTCCGCGTCGGTCTCCAGGCCGATGTAGACGCTGTACGGGATGTCGCCGAAGGCGTGCCACCAGCCCTGCTGGCGGGAGTCCTTCGCCATCTGCATCAGCGAATCGACGATGCGCTGGTCCTCGACCTCGTACACCCCGCACAGGTCCCGGACGTCACGCTGGCTGATGCTGCGGCGGCCGTTCTCCAGGCGGCTGATCTTCGACTGCGACACCAGCAGCCGCTCCGCCACCTCCTCGGCCGTCATGCCCTTCACCTCGCGGAGCCGGCGCAGTTCCTGGCCGAGCCGGCGCCGCCGGACGGTGGGATTCACATTGGACGCCACGGGACGTGCACCTCCGGCTGCGTGCCTCGTACTTGGTACTTGACTTGCCACTTTGCGTATCTGCTGTTGAGCAGACTGCCACCAAGGTGCTTGCTGCCGCTGGGAAACGGTCGATATGCGCCGCGTACACGCCAGTTCGGAAGGCCACCCGTGCGCGCGGC
>NZ_JAGGOO010000155.1:0-14755 GCF_018614415.1 Streptomyces sp. ISL-12 | reverse complement strand
CGCGCGGCCAGCGGCTCCCGGACCGGTCTCGGGGACTGTCGTGCGGCGGCTCGGGGTGCGGGTGGTGCGGTGGTGCTCGGGTGTCTCGTCGTGGTGCGGTGGCGCGGTGGTGCTGTCGTGCGGGTGCGTGCCCGGCTCAGTGGGCCGCGGCGCGCGCCATGGGGCCACGGCGCGGTTGCGCCGGAACGCCACGGGCCGGTTCCGGTACGGGCCTGGCTCCGGGGGCGGCCTGGCGGCCGGCCGGGGCCGGGCTGCGGCGCGGCTGGGCCGCGACGCCGTTCTGGACGTCCATCACGGCGTGTGCCACGAGGCCGCCCATCGGGTCGTGCCGGATCAGATCCCGGAGGCGGGAGCGGGAGGACCGCCCCTCGTTCCCGGGATAGAGGTGCTTGCCGAGCCCGACCGCGTGCGCCAGCGCGGCGAGCGCCGCGGTCCGCGGGTCCGGCGGTACGCCGGTGCGGATCGCGGAGTCCAGCCGGGCCCTGATCTCCCGGCTGATCGCCGTGTCCGTCGCCTGGTAGCGCGTCGTCGGCAGCACCCCGCACATCTGACCCGCCACGGCATGCACCATGCCGCACCGCTCCAGATGCGAGAGGTACGTCTGGCGGAGCCCCAGCCGGGGTCCGCCGATCCAGTGGACGGCCCGTACCGGAGCGCCGCGCCTTCGCAGCAGCTCCAACGCGCAGTCCAAGGTCGGATCTCCAGTCGGCCGTGGTGCCACCACGGCGATACGATCCCCGTCTGGGGCTATCCGTCCGGCCAGCGCCAGCTCGACGAGCTGCGCTCCGGCCAGACCGAGGTCGAGCGACTGCGGCTGCGCAGTGGTACCCGTGGCCGGGTCCAATGCCAGCAGCAGAAGCTCCTCCGGAAGTGTTCTGCGGCTCCTGCCCATCCATGCCTCCCCGCGTGGATGACAGACAGGGTGACCCCTCTCACATTGGTCTGTCGAGGGTGCGTGACCGCTTCGTAAGGGAACCGGCAGGTATGTCGTTCTCGTCTACCGCTTCGGTCAAGCCCGTACACAGGACACTGGTACATGGTTCGGACAGCGCCTGAGGGCGGGGTCCCGGGCGGCGGTTCACGGTTCGGTACGCGCACGCGGGGCGTGCGGCGCATGGAGGAGGCATCGGTGGCGGGCGAGTCCCCCGACAGGTCGAAGCAGCGCGAGTCGTCGGCAGAACGGACGTCGGGGAGCGTGGGTCCGGTTCCCGAGGCCCGGACGGAGGGCGACGAGGCGCGTGATCCGCGGCTGGCGGTGGCGCGGGAGTCGGAGACGCGGAGCGCCTCGGCGGGCGGTGGTGTCGATACGGCGACGCGGGTGCGGTCGGCCAGGGAGGCCGAGGCGGACTCGGGCACGGGCACGGAGACCGGCTCGGGCACCGACGCCGGCACCGGCACCGCCCCGGAGGCGGGCGCGGTCGCGGGCTCGGAGGCCGAGGGCACCTCGGACACCTCGGACACCGCGGACACCGCGGACGGTGACGGGCGGCTGCGGAACGCGATGGCCTCCTGGGTGCGGCCGGCGGCCCCCGAGGAGGGGGCGACGGACTCCGGTGCCGGGGACACGGACGCCGGGAGCGCGGCCGACGGCGGGAAGGGCGCCCAGGAGGGCGAGGAAGACGCCGAGGAGGCCCTCAGGGCGCCCGGGGACACCGACGACCGCCCCGGGGCGGGCTCCGGCGCGTCCGAGGGCGCACAGGGGCGTGAGGAGGGCCCCGAGGCGGCCGGCTCCGCCGAGGACGCCAAGGACACCACGGACGCCGGCGACACCGACGGCACGGATGACACCGGCGGCTCCGGCGGCTCCGACGACACCCCGTCCAAGTCCGCCGACGCCGAGGCCCCCGACACCGACGCGAACGCAAACACCGACGACGACAAGGCCGAGTCCCCCGACCAGCCCACCGCCGTCTTCAAGGCCCCCCGCCCCGCCGCACCCCCCGTCGACCAGCCCACCACCATGCTGAAGCTGGGCGGCGCCCCGAAGGAGACCAAGGAGCCCGCGGAGAAAAGCCCGGACAAGAGCGAGTCCCCCGCCGAGCGGACCAGCAAGTTCGTCGCGCTCAAGCCGCTGGACGACCCGGCGGTCCGCAAGCCGTCGCAGGCCGGCCCGCAGGCCGGTCCGGAGACTCCGGCCCCCGCTCCCGCCCCCGCCCCCGTCGCCGAGGGCTTCGAGCGCACCCGTCAGCAGCCGCTGCCGCCGAAGCCGCCGCTGGACCTGCTGGCGGAGCTGACCAACACCCCGCCGCCGCCGGAGACGCCGCTGCGCACGGCCTGGCGGCGGGTCAAGATCTGGACGCCGCTGGTCCTGCTGCTGGTGATCGTGTTCGCGGTCGTACAGGCCGTGCGCCCGCTGCCCGCCCCCACCCTCCAGCTGACCGCGCAGGAGACCGTCTCCTTCGGGGGCGACGAGCCCTCCATGCCCTGGCCCACCCAGGGACAGGCGGCCATGGACGTCAACGGCATCGGCAGCTTCGGCACGTCCGGCGACCAGAAGCCGGTCCCGATCGCCAGCATCGCCAAGGTCATGACCGTCTACCTGATCCTGCGCGACCACCCGCTGAAGACGGGTGAGAAGGGCCCGGAGATCCCGGTCGACGCGGCCGCGCAGAAGCACTACGAGACCGGCAAGGCCGAGAGCGAGTCGGTGGTGAAGGTCACCGAGGGCCAGAAGATCACCGAGTACGAGGCGCTGCAGGCGGTCATGCTGCCGTCCGCCAACAACATCGCCAAGCTGCTGGCCCGCTGGGACACCGGCAGCAGCTCCGAGGACGAGTTCGTCGCGAAGATGAACAAGACCGCCAAGGAGCTGGGGATGAAGAACACCACGTACACCGACCCCAGCGGCCTGGACAAGACGACCGTCTCCACCGCCGAGGACCTGGTGAAGCTGGGCCGCGCCGCGATGGAGGACCCGGTCTTCAAGGAGATCTCCAGGCAGCCCAGCTACGTCGACCTCAACGGCGACCAGCAGAACAACTTCTTCGGGCTCGTCCCGACCGTGGCCATCGGCATCAAGACCGGCACCACCACCGCGGCGGGCGGCAACATCCTCTTCGCCGCGGAGAAGACCGTCGGCGGCAAGACCCAGACGATCATCGGCGCGGCCCTCGGCCAGTTCGGGCAGAACGGCACCGCCAACATCGACGAGGTCACCGCCGTCGTGCGGGGGCTGATCGAGGCGGGGCAGGACGCGCTCACCGCGAAGACCATAGTGAAGAAGGGCGATGTCGTCGGGCAGGTCGACGACGGTCTGGGCGGTACGACGCCGGTCGTCGCCACCAAGGACGTCTCCGCCGTCGGCTGGTCGGGGCTGACCGTGAAGCTGGAGCTGGACGAGCCGAGCGACAGTTCGGTGCCGCACACGGCGAAGGCCGGCACCGAGGTGGGCACGCTCACCGTGGGCGACGGCAAGAGCAGCACCGTCAAGGTGCCGGTCGCCCTCGGGGAGGACCTCGCGGAGCCCGCCTTCGCGAACAGGCTGACGCGCGTCTCCTGAAGCGACGCGGCCCGTCCTCGGACGAGGACGGGCCGCGTGCGGCGTACGGCGGCGCGGGGCGTCGCCGTACGCCGCAGCCCGCGTCAGCGTTCCGTCTCCTCGCACTCCAGCGGCTTCTCGCGGGACGGCCCGCCGTACAGGGAGCTGATCCGTACGTCGCCGGCCTCCCGGACGGTCAGCCGGGTGAACTCCCCCTCGGCGGTCAGGCAGCCGTTGTCCGCCCACAGCCAGGGGGAGTGGGCGATGCGGACGGTGACCGTGCCGGGCCGCGGCATGTGGACGACGAGGTTGGCGCCGTCGGAACTCACCACCGAGGCGGGCGCGTCGACGAGCGGGGTGGCGTCCTTCACCCGGTAGATCTTCCAGTTGGCGTCCTGCCACACGAGGTCCAGGTAGTCCGGTTCGCGGCTCACCAGCGCGTGCTCCAGCTCCGCGGGGCCGTCCGGCTCGCCGTTGACGAGGACGACGAAGCCCACGGCCCACTCGGAGAGCCAGGCACGGTAGGCCCGGGAGGTGAAGGTGCCCTCGGGCACCTCGGTCCCGCCGTGGCCCTCGTAGAAGAGACGGCCGCGCTCCACGTCGGCCTGGCGGTTCCAGCCGCGTGCCATGTTGACGTACGGCGCGAGGATGGCGGCCTCGCGGTGGTCGCGGGCCGGTACCACCTCGACCCTCGTCCGCCAGGCGTCGAGGCGTTCGAGCTCGTTGACGACGCCGTCGGTCTTGACGGCCCACTCGGGCACCTTGGTGTTGGTGACTATGTCGGCGGTCGTCTTGCCGGACAGCCAGATCAGGGACAGGCCGAGGGCCACCGCGCAGCCCACTCTGCGCCACCGGGGCGTGAGCCGGCCCAGCGCGCGCAGGGCGGACGGGGCGCCGTCCCCGTCCGCCTCGCCGTCCCACCGGTACATCACGATGGCGAGCAGGGCGGCGGGCGCCGCCAGTTCCGTGAGCCGCTCGACGTTGGTGCCGATCGGCGACGCGATCAGGTAGCAGAGCACCACTCCGAGCGCGTAGACGGCGGCGCCGTACCGCAGCAGCCGCCAGGCGGTCGGCGCCGCCAGGACGACCACCGCGCACAGCAGGACGGGCGGCCAGATACGCCCGAGGGCCATGGGCTGTTCGCCCTCGAACGGGAAGAGCAGCGTGGTCGTGGCGACCACGGCGACCGGCGGCAGGAGGAGGGCGAGAGCGCGGCCCCACTCGCGCGTCAGGAGGTAGGCGGCTCCCACGACGACGAGGAACAGGCCGGCGACCGGGCTGCCCATCGTGGCCAGCGTCGTGGTCAGCGCCGCCGCCGTGAGGTACCGGCCGCCGCGCCCGCTGACCACGGCGAGCACGGCGCCCATGGCGAAGGCGGTGCCGAGCACGAAGGTGGAGCGTCCGGACACCACCTGGCACCACAGCGAGAACATCACCGCCAGCGCGGGCCACAGCGGCTTGCGCACCCCCGTGCGCTGGACCAGCGCACCGGCGCACCACGACGCCGCGAGCCCCGACAGCAGGGTGACGGGCACCACGCCCAGGGCGGCCATCAGGTACGGCGATATGACGCTGTAGTTCGCCGTGTGCAGTCCGCCGTACCAGAACAGGTTGTAGGCGTAGCCCGGATACATCCTCGCGAACTCGGCCCACGCGACCTGCGCCGCCAGGTCGCCGCCGCCGGTCGCGAAGACCGCGCCCCACACGCCGTACAGCGGCAGGGAACACGCCAGCACGATGAGGGGGACGCGGTGGCGCTCGTACCAGGTCGGGGGATCCTGCGTGGACTTGTCGCGCAGCACGGGGCGGTGCGGGCTCAGCTCGGCGAAAGCCACTGCGGCTATCCATTCGTGTTCGATTCGTACGGGACGTCTCGCTTCCCGTAGACGCTAATCGACCACCACTCGGTTGGCCGCAGGGGCCTCCGGGCCCGCCGGTCCGGCCTGCCGTCCGCGCTCCGGTGACGGGGTTCCCGCCCGCGACCCGATCGCTGGTTCACATCAATGAACGCGGGTCATCGAGCCGAACCTTTTTACTCCCTCTTGACTCTTCGCTTCCTTGTCATGCCCACCGCACCGCACTCACGATGAGCGGGCCGTTCACCATGCGGAACAACCCTGGAAGGGGGGACATGAACGGTCTCGACTGGGCCGTGCTCATCGGCTACTTCGCCGTGATGGTCGCCATCGGCGTCTGGTCGCACAAGCGCGTGGACAACGTCAGCGACTTCTTCACGGCGGGCGGCAAGATGCCCTGGTGGCTCTCCGGCATCTCCCACCACATGTCGGGCTACAGCGCGGTGATGTTCACCGGTTACGCCGGCATCGCCTACACCTACGGGGTCACGTCCTTCGTGACCTGGTCCTTCCCCATCGCGCTCGGCATCGCCATCGGGTCGAAGCTGTTCGCGCCCCGGATCAACCGGCTCCGCTCCCGGCTCCATGTGGCCTCCCCGCTGGAGTACCTGAAGAACCGGTACAACCTGCCGACCCAGCAGGCCCTGGCCTGGTCCGGCATGCTGCTGAAGATCGTGGACGTCGGCGCGAAGTGGGCGGCCATCGCCACGCTGCTCTCGGTCTTCACCGGCATCTCCCTCAACCAGGGCATCCTGATCACAGGTGTGATCACCGGCATCTACTGCACGATCGGCGGCCTGTGGGCGGACGCGCTGACCGAACTGGGCCAGTTCATCATCCAGTTGCTGGCCGGCGTCGCGATGTTCGTGGCGGTCGTCATGGAACTCGGCGACCACGGCGGCTTCTTCGGCGTCTGGGACGAGCCTGCCCTCCAGGGCCACGA
Source organism: Streptomyces sp. ISL-12 (assembly GCF_018614415.1). Lineage (GTDB taxonomy): Bacteria > Actinomycetota > Actinomycetes > Streptomycetales > Streptomycetaceae > Streptomyces. Next base: position 8,478 of record NZ_JAGGOO010000155.1, on the reverse strand, counting down.
GAAACCGCTGGTCGGCCCGTACGGGACGGTCTTCCTCCTCGCCTTCCTCTTCATCAAGCTCTTCGAGTACAACGGCGGCATGCTCAACCAGGCGCAGCGCTACATGGCGACCCGCGACGCCCACGAGGCGGAGCGGTCGGCGCGGCTGTCGGCGGTGCTGTGGCTGGTGTGGCCGCTGGTGCTGTTCTTCCCGATGTGGATGTCGCCGCTGCTGGTCGAGTCGCAGAAACCGGACGGCTCCGACTCCTACGCCCTGATGACCGAACAGCTCCTCCCGCACGGCCTGCTGGGCCTGGTCATCGTCGGCTTCTTCTCGCACACCATGGCCATGTGCTCCTCGGACGCCAACGCCATCGCCGCCGTCTTCACCCGGGACGTGGCGCCGGTGCTGTCGGCGCGGGCGCGGGGGTGGAACCAGCGGTCCGGGCTGCTGGCCGCCCGGGTGACGACCGTCGTCTTCCTCGCCCTGTCCATGGCGGTGGCCACCCAGGTCAACTCCCCCACCTTCAAGGACATCATCACCGTCGTGATCAAGTGGGTGGCCGGGCTCATGGGCCCGATCGCCATCCCGATGATGCTCGGTCTGCTGCGGCCCTTCCGCCGCTCGGGCCCGACGGCGGCGCTCACCAGCTGGGGGCTGGGCCTGCTGGCGTTCTGGCTGGTCAACTACCCGATCAACTGGAACGTGGAGGGCGGCGTACCGCTCCAGTACCAGGTGTCCATCCCGCTGGCCGTCTCCCTGGTGCTGTACATCCTGATCGGCTTCCTCAAGCCGGAGGACACCCCGGAACGGCTCGCGATCATCGAGACCGTGAACACCGACGGGGACGGGTCCGCCGGAGCGGCGGCGGCCGTGCCGGCCCCGGCGGGCGGGGTGGACGACACCCTCGGGCCCCGGCCTCGTATCAAGGACTGATCAGCTCCCGTACAGGGACCGGTCCGCACAGGGCGAGGGCCCCGCTTCCGTGACGGAAGCGGGGCCCTCGCCCTGACGATGTCGCCGTGCTCAGCCGCGCAGCACGCGGCCCTGCTTGTCGGTGCGGTCGCTGCTCGTCAGGAAGAGGATTCCGTCGATCAGCGCCCAGATGCCGAGGCCACCGCAGGTGAGCAGCTGGGCGACGCCCACGCCGACCGAGCCGACGTAGAAACGGCCGATGCCGAGGCCGCCGAGGAAGATCTGGAGGAGGCCCGCCACGATCTTGGACTTGTCCGAGTACGGGCGCCCCTTGGGGTCGACGCCGTAGGGAGCCTCGGGGGTGGGGACGGTCATGAGTTGCTGCTCCTGAGGTTTCCACGAGACGCCGGAACGGGGTGTTCCGGCGCCCAGGAGGCACGCCGGTACGCGAGCGAGTCGTCGCATCCGCAGCCGTGTTCCGATCACGCCCGTGCGCGCGTTCCCGCCGCACCGGCCGTCCCCCCTGTGAGCCGTGAGCATAGGGAGACGCATGAGGTCGACGGGAGTGGGGTAGGACTATCGTTTTGGTTCTGTGACCAACGTCGATGCCGACGCCTACCCGGGCTGGACGACGTTGCGTACGACCGTCCAGGCGACGGCGACCGTCAGAATCAGCGCCGGGGCCAGCCGGCCGGTCCGGGGCTGCCAGCGTCGGCCCCGCAGCCCCTCCCAGACCCAACGGCCCAGCAACGCCAGGGCGAAGGGCGAGGCGAGCAGCAGAAGCCTGTTGTCCGCCCAGGCCGCCGAGAAGTGGCCGTGCATCAGGTCGTACACCATGCGGGTGCCGCCGCAGGCGGGGCAGAGCCAGCCGGTGACGAGGCGGAACGGGCACTGCGGCAGGAGGTGGCCCGGCTCGTGCGGGTTGGTGGTGTAGAGGTACGCGGCACCGGCCGCCCCCGCCGCGAGGACGGCGAGGGGGGCGAGGGCCGCGTTCCGGTGCACCACGTCAGCCACCGCGCAGTACCCGGCCGTCGGAGTCGGTGGTGTTGTCGCTGGTCAGCATGATGATGCCGTCGATCAGCGCCCAGATGCCGAGGCCACCGCAGGTGAAGAGCTGGGCGAGGCCGAGGCCCACGTGGCCGATGTAGAACCGGCCGACGCCGAGGGTGCCGAGCATGAGCTGGAGCACACCGGCGATGATCTTCGACTTTTCGGAGTAGGGGCGGCCGAACCGGTCGTACCCGTACGGGGCGTTGGGGTCGCCGGGGTAACCGGGCTGACCGGGATAGCCGGGGCCGGGGTAACCGGGGTAGCCGCCGCCCGGCGGGGGCGGGTAACCGCCCTGCGGGTAGCCCTGCTGGGCGTAGCCGGGCTGCTGGTAACCGGGCTGCTGCTGGTAGCCCTGGTAGGGGCCGCCCTGCGGAGCGCCCTGTGGTCCCGCCTGCGGATCACCCGGGTACGCCCCGGGCCCCGGGTACCCGTAGCCGGGCTGCGGCTGCTGCGGTGGTTGCGGCTGCTGCGGTGGCTGGGGAGGCTGTTGTGGCTGGGGCGGCTGCTGGGGCTGTTCGGACATGGTGGTGCTCTCCCCCGGGCGATCCGTGAGTGTGGTGGGCATCGCGCGTGTGACGATGCGATCAATGTGATGACCGCAGTCATCTTGCAGGAGTGAACCGCTCACTGGAAAGCCGGGCGGGACCGGTCAGGCCCTCGGGTAACGCGCCAGCCAGCCCGGGGCGGAGCCCGCCGGGCCGTGCAGGGCCGGTCCCTGGGTCATCTCCATGGCGAAGTCGTCGGCCAGTTCGAGGATCGTGGGGCGTCCCTCCAGTTCGGCCAGCCAGGCCGGCGGGAGCGCCGTCTCGCCGTGCAGCGCGCCCAGCAGACCGCCGGCGAGGGCGCCCGTGGCCGCCGACGAACCACCGTGGTTGACGGCGAGCCGCAGCCCGTGCCGGACGTCCTCTCCCACCAGAGCGCAGTACACGGCGGCGGCCACCACTCCCTCCGCCGTTCCCGCACCGCTGAGTTCGGTCACCCGCGCGGGGGTCGGCAGCCCCTGGCGCACCGCGCCGAGCGCGTGCTGCAACGCGTCCGACACGGGCTGGTGGCCGGGCCGGGCTGCGAGCAACGCGAGCGCGCGCTGTACGGCGCCGTCCAGGCTGTCGCCCCGGGTCACCCCGTGCACGACCACGGCGTACGCGCCCGCCGCCAGGCGGCCCGTGGGGTGGCCGTGGGTCTGCGCGGCGCACTCCACGGCGAGTTGGAGGACGAGTTGCGGCTCCCAGCCGACCAGCAGCCCGAACGGCGCGGAGCGGGCCGCGGCTTCGGCGCCGCGCTCAGCGGGGTTCTTCGGCGCGTCCGGCGTCCCCATCGTCGTGTCGCCGAACCCGAGCAGCAGCGACCGGGGCGGGTCCCGCCGGGCGTACAGCCACTCCTCGCGTGCCAGCCAGCCGTCTTCCTTGCGGCGCTCGTCCGGTCCCCAGTCGCGCTGGGTGGCGAGCCAGCGGCGGTACGCGCGGTGCAGGTCGGTCGGCGGGTGCCAGGCGCCGGTGTCCCGGCGGACCTGGGCCCGGATCAGCCCGTCGACGGAGAACAGGGTGAGCTGGGTGAGGTGTGTGACGGCACCGCGTCTGCCGTAGGCGGCGGCGAGGTCCCCGAGCCCTTCGGCCCCGTACGCCTCCCGGATCTCCGCCAGTCCCATCCCGTCGACGGGCGCGCCCAGCGCGTCCCCCACGGCGCCGCCGAGCAGGGCGCCGCGCACCCGGCTCCGGAAGTCCTGCTGCTCGCCCCGCCCCCAGACGGCACCGGTCATCGCGCCCACCCAGGCCTCCCCGGTCATCGTCTGTACGTACGACGCCCAGCACTGTAATCGAACGGGGACGGTGGGTTCAGGGTGGGAAACCTGTGGAGGTGTTCACGTGGGGACACTGAGCGGTCACGTCCCGTCTCGTGGTGTAGGCGATCAGTCGTCTGACGCGGCCGGCATGACGGCCGGGGTGTCGGTGTAAAGGGCGTCCATGCTCTCGTTGGAGAGGTAGCGGCGGGGGAAGGCGATCCATTCGTCGTGGAGTTCGGCGAGAACCTCGGTGGCCAGGCGGAGAACGGCGGCCGAGTTCGGGAAGACCTGGACGACGCCGGTGCGGCGTTTGATCTCCCGGTTCAGCCGTTCCAGCGGGTTCGTGGACTGGATCTTCTTGCAGTGCTGGTGATGGGAGTCCGCGAACGCGGTCAGGTCCACGAACATGCCCTGGAACAAGCAGGAATGCGGTGACTACACCGTTCAGAATCTGTGGGTGGGCCCCTTGCAGGGCAACAAGTAGCCGCTCCGGCCGCGGGCGCGCGGGCCCGCGGCCGCGGGGCGCTGCCGGACGGAGTGTCAGAGCCCCTGCCCGCCGGACGCCTCGATACGCTGCGCCGTGATCCACCCCGCGCTCTCAGCGGTGACCGCGAGCAGGGCGCCGCCGATGTCGCCGGGCTCTCCGACGCGGCCGAACGCGTGGTTGCGGGTGACCATGGCGCGGTAGTCGTCGTCGTCACGGATCATGCCGCCGCCGAAGTCGGTAGCGGTCGCGCCGGGCGCGACGGCGTTGACCGTGATGGCGCGGGGGCCGAGCGCCTTGGCGGCGTACTTCACGTACACCTCGATGGCACCCTTCATGGACGCATACACGGAGTAGACGGGGTTGGCGACGTACCGGGTCAGTCCGGTGGACAGGAACACCACGCGACCGCCATCGTGCAGGTGCGGTGTCAGCGACTCAGTGAGCAGGATGGGCCCCTTGACGTGGACCTTGTAGAGGTCGTCCATCAGGCCCGGGTCCGTCCGGCCGTACGGAGTGCGGCCGTCGAATCCGGCGTTGCTGATCAGAATGTCGAAGTCCGCTCGGCCCCAACGGGTGCGGAGCTCCTCGATGAACGTGGTCCGGAAGGCTTCGAACGTCTCGTGCTGCGTGGTGTCGAGCCGGATCGCCGTGGCCTGGCGGCCCTGCTCGCGCAGAGCGGCGACCACGGCCTCGGCCTCGTCGGGGTTCGAGCGGTAAGTGATGACGACGTCGGTGCCGTCGGCGGCGAGCTGCTCGGCCGCCGCGCGGCCCAGCCCGCGGTTGCCGCCGGTGATCAGTGCGATGCGGGTCATGGTCATGCCTCCTGAGGGGTGATGCCGGTCGAGGTGGAGGAGGGGTCGGTCTGATTCTGGCGGGCGCGACGGGCGGCCCTCAGCGTGAGAATGACGGCGACGGCTCCGGCGAGGAGCACGATCCCGCTCGTGATCCTCAGCGCGAGCGAGGTCGCGTGGGCGTAGGCGTCAATGACGGCGGCGTGGTGTGCGGGGTCCGCGGCCAAGGCGGCGGAGACCGTGTGCGCGGTGCCGCCCGCGCCCGGCACGTCGAACGTCTGGGTGACGATGGTTCCAACCACCGCGACGCCCAGCGCGCTGCCCAGCTCGCGCGTGGCGGACTGGAGGCCGCCGCCGACGCCGGCCTGGTGTTGGGGCAGCGCTCCGGTGATCTCGACGGTCAACGCCGGCAGGGCGGGCGCCATGCCGACACCGATGACGAACAGGCAGACGGCGTAGGCGACGTAGCTGCCGTCCGTGACCAGCGACAGCCCGAACAGGCCCGCGCTGAAGACGACGAACGCAGGCGCCAGGACACGCGGGATGCCGAAGCGGTTGACCAGGCGCGGCACGAACCGCGGGAGGATCAGCAGCGGCACGATCATCGGCAGGATTCCCAGGCCGGCCACGAAGACCGAGAACCCGTGCACGTACTGGAGCAGCGAGGCGTTGACGTAGAACAGGCCGAAGTTACCGAAGAAGGCCACCAACATACCGACGCAGCCCGCCGTGAGCGCCGGCAGCTTGAACAGCCTGGGGTCCAGCAGGGGATCGCGGGTTCGCAGGCCGACGATCACCCACGCCGCCCAGAGCGCCGCCGCGAGCACGAACGCCGCGCACACGAACGGACTGCCCCAGCCTCGTTCCGGGCCATCGATGATGCCGAGAACCAGGGCGACGCTCGCGGCGGTGAGCAGCAGGGCGCCCCACACATCGATCGGGCGGGCGGTCCGCGAACTGCGCGGCGCGACTGCGGCGATCCAGCCGAGAAGCAGCACGGCAGCCGGGGCGACCAGTGCGAACAGCAGATGCCACGAGCCCGCAGAGAGGATCGCGCCACCTCCCACATTGCCGATGACTCCGCCGATGCCGGACATCGCCGCCCAGGTGGTGAGTGCCCGGCGTCGCCGCTCGGGCTCGGTGGCATGGACCAGTACGGCGAGTCCGTTGGGGAGGACCAGTGCCGCTCCCACGCCGGTGATGCCCCGTCCAACGAGTAGCACCGCGGCATCGGGAGCGACCGCGGAGAGTGCCGCGCCAGCGGCGAAGACAGCCAGACCGGCCATCAGCGCGCCCTTCCTGCCGAAACGATCACCGATCGCGCCCGCCGGGATCACCAGGCAGGCGAAGAACACCACATAGGCGTCGACGATCCACAGCAGCTGTGCGGGGCCCGGGTGCAGTCCGCTTCTGGCAAGCATCGGCACTGCGAGGTTGATCGAGGCCACGAAGCCCACAACCAGCACGGTCGCCGTGCATACCGCGGCCTGGACCGCCCGCTGCCTGCCTGCGGACGGCACCGCCAGTGCCGTCGTTGGTGACATGTTCGTCTCCTTGAGAGTCCGAGTGGACGATCCCCGCCCGTTCGAAATCCAGTGAACGCGGAGTGGGGAGTGACGTCTACTGCAAGTTTGTTAGCTTTGAGTTGCGCATCGTGCAATAGTTGCTCTATGGCGGATGGACTCGACCTCAACCTGCTGCGCGTGTTCGACGCGCTGATGCAAACCGGGAGCGTCACCGGGGCGGCGGAGCGGCTCCGCCTCTCCACCCCGGCGACGAGCCGGGCGCTCGCTCGCCTCCGCCGATCGATGGGCGACGAGATCATGGTCCGCGCCGGGAGGGGGCTGGTGCCCACGCCGTTCGCCCAGGGCGCTGCTGGCAAGGTCCGCCGTCTCATCGAGGACGCGGCGCAACTTGGCGTCGACGGTCAGGGCTCCGACCCGGCGAGCTGGCAGCGGATGTTCACGGTACGTATCAACGACTCCCTCGTACCGGTGCTGACACCGGCGGTGCTCGCCAGCACCCGGGCCGAGGCTCCCGGGATAAGTGTCCGTTTTGTCGCGGAGGGTACGGAGAACTCCGAGGCGCTTCGTGACGGCACGATCGACATCGACGTGGGTGCGGGTGGCCATGACGCGCCCGACATCCACGCGCAGGACATCTGCCGGGACCGATACGTGGCCGTCGTCGCCGCAGCGTCGCGCCTCGGGCGGGCGGACGGCCTCACAATCGACGACCTGTGCGCCCTGCCTCACATCAGCGCGTCCCGTCGCGGCCGGTTCCGCGGGCCCATCGACGAGGCGCTGCACGCTCTCGGCCGCCACCGCCGCGTCGCGGCGGCGGTTCCCTCCATGACCGCGGCCGCCGCTCTCGCGCTCGAGGACGATGTCATCGTCCCGTTGCCGGGGCTGCTCGCGCGGCATCTGGTGAGCAAGGGGATGCCGTTGCGCTGGCACGCGCTGCCGGTGCTGGTTCCGCCCGTCGACATCTCGCTGCGCTGGCACCAGCGCCTCGACGCGGACCGGCCGACCGCTTGGCTCCGGGACCGTATCCGCCGCGCGGTCCCGACGGACCCGCCGGAGGAGTAGAACTGTGTCCGTCCGCGGTCGGCCCGGCGGACGTCACGGGCGGCCAGGTCGATCATGGCGGCGGGGATGAGGATGCCGCCCGCCAGGACTGGCGCAAGATCGCCAAGCTCCTCAAGCCCGTCTACACCGCGGCAACCGAGGAGGCGGCCCAGGAGCGGTTCGCCGAGTTCACCGACGTCTGGGGCCGGAAGTATCCGGCGATTGTGAAGCTGGGGGAGAACGCCTGGGAGGAGTTCACCCCGTTCCTGCGGTTCGACACCGAGATCCGCAGGATCGTCTGCACCACCAACGCGATCGAGTCGGTGAACGCCCGCATCCGGCGGGCGGTCAAGGCCCGCGGGCACTTCCCCAACGAGCAGGCCGCCCTGAAGTGCGTCTGTATGGCCATCACGTCCCTCGATCCCACCAGCAAGGGCCAGGCCCGCTGGACCATGCACTGGAAAACCGCGCGGAACGCCTTCGACATCACCTTCGACGGCCGGCTCACCGCCGGACGCCGCTGAAGAAAACCGACCGAGTTCCACCATTCGCTACACAGACCCCGTCGGGGCCGCCCGCTTCCTGTCAGTGTCGTGCTTCCACGACCCGAGTAAAGGGCGCTTCGCGTCGGCTTCGCCGATCGGCCTACGGCCGACCCTCGACTCGGCTCGCTCCAGCACGGGGAAGAAGCGAGCGGGCGGCCCGGAGGAAAGCGGTGGCCCAGCGGCAACGGGCCCTCAGCTTCCTCGGATTGTCCCCGCGTGAGGGTTGCGCGCTCGCGCCTCGCCAGCACGCCGGGCCGGTCAAGCGGCTGCCGCCGAGTGGGCAGTACGGCCACACACAGCAAGGAGAACGGGTCCGAGGGTAGTAGCGGGGGTGGGTAGCGGGGGTGGTACCTCTGAAAGTGG
>NZ_JAGGOO010000154.1 GCF_018614415.1 Streptomyces sp. ISL-12 | reverse complement strand
CACCTGTGCCGTGGGGAAGGGAGGGAGGGAGAGAGAGCGCGCGGCGCGCGCATGCGCCGAGGGCCCGCACAGCCGCCGGGCGTGCGGGGTCAGCCGGTCCGGTTCCGGCTCAGCGGAGGGGCGCGCGAGGGCAGGTCAGCGACAGCGCGTCGTGACGGCGCGGCCGAGGTCGACCACCCGCCGTCGCGTCAGCCGGGTGCCCGCACGGCAGCAGAGCGCCGACCCGACGGCCGTCGGCCGGGGTCCGGTGCTGCGGGGGCGCGGCCCGCGGGCCGACGCGTTGGCTGTACGCGACATGCGCTCAGCATGCAGGAGAGGAAAGCCGTACGTCCAACGATGATTTGCCATCAAAACCGATCACGATTCTTAATCGATCGGTGCTAGCCTGCGCCCATGCGACCGGTTCTGGACATCGTGGCGCTGCGCAGTCTGATCGCCGTCGCCGACTACGGCGGTTTCCACCGCGCCGCCGGCGCGCTCGCGCTCAGCCAGTCCGCGGTCAGTCAGCACGTGCGACGGCTGGAGAAGAGCCTGGGCCGCCCCGTCGTGGAACGCGACGGCCGCAAGACCCGGTTCACCGCCCACGGCACCCGGCTCCTCCAGGAGGCCCGGCTGATCGTCGCCGCGCACGACGCGGCCGTGCGCAGGCTCCTGGGCGACGACGGCCCGCAAGCCGCCACCGTCGTCATCGGCGCCACCGAGCACGGTGCCGACCAGATCCTCCCCGTGCTCACCGAGGCGGTACGCGAGATGTGTCCGGGCGCCGAGGTACGGGTGCGGATCGACCGCTCGGCGCGGCTGACGGACGCGGTCGACCGCGGCGAGCTGGACCTGGCCGTCTACGTCACCGAGGCGACCGCCGCGCCGGGCACCCCCGTGGGCGGACTGCCGCTGCGCTGGTACGCCGCCCCCGGATGGCAGCCGCCCGCCGCCCCCGCCCCGGTGCCGCTGGTCGCGATCAACGAACCGTGCGTCATCCGCCGCCGCGCCCTCACCGCGCTGGCCGCCGGCCGCACCCCGGCCACCGTCGTCGCCGAGGCCGGCTATCTCGCCGGCGTCCTGGACGCGGCCCGCGCCGGACTGGGCGCCGCCCTGCTCGCCGTGCCGGGCGGCCAGCACCCCGAGGGGCTGACCGCGGTCGAGGGCTTGCCCGCCGTCTCCCCCGTACGGCTCAGCGCGCGCCCCCGGCACGGCGCGGACCCCTCCGTGACCGGCGCCGCCGTGGAGGCGGTCCGCGCGCTGCTCGCCGCCCGCGCGACCGGCCGCGCGGCCTGACCGACCGCGGTCGAACGGCCCTCTTGACGGGGCCTGGACGTAGCCCGACACTCCACTACAGGAATCCTAGTGAAATGGTAGGGAATCATGGGCTGTGCTGCGCTGGACCTCGGTGGCGACGCCGTCCGTGTCGCCGCCCGGCGACTGCCCCTGCTGACGTCCCGCCGCCACATCGATCTCGTGCGGGTGTGCGGCGCGGCGAGTTCCCCGCGCGAGGGCGGTCCGGCCGCCCCGCGCGCCTGACCTCACCGCCACGAGCGCCTCTCCCGGCCGCGCCGAAGCCGCCGCGTGCCGCGCCCTCCGTGTCCCGTATGCCCGTATGCACGTAGTCGGCTTGCCCGTAAGTCCGTTCGCCCGTATGCCTGTGACCGAGCACTCTCAGGGAGACGCATGTCCGCCACATCCCCGACCACCGTGCCGTCCTTCCGGAGCAGGATCGGCTGTGACGCGCGCAGCGGCTACTACGCCGCGCCCCACCGCTACCGGCTCCACCTGTCGCTGTCCTGTCCGCACGGCTTGCAGATCGCCGTCACACACAGCCTGCTCGGCCTCGACGACGCCCTCCCGGTGACGCTGCTGCCCGCCGTGCCCGACGCCCCCGGCGGCGGACACCGGGCCCTGCGCCCGCTGTACGAGGCCAGTTCGCACCAGCACCCCGGTCCGGCCGTGGCGCCGGTCCTCAGCGACAACTGGACCGGGCGGATCGTCAGCACCCACACCCCCGACATCCTGCGGGACATGGCCCGGCGGTTCGGCGGCCACGGTCCCGATCTCCTCCCGCGCGGTGCCGAGGAGGCGATCGAGGACGTGGGCCGGCTCTGCGAGCAGGGCATCACCGCCACGGCCCAGCGCGCCGGACAGTACGGGGGCGACCCGGCGGCACGCGACACCGCGCTGGCCGCCCTGCTGCGCGCGCTGGACCTGCTGGAGCGGCGGCTCGCCTCCCGGGAGCACGTACTGGGCGACGGACTCACCCTCGCCGACGTGCGGTTGTGGGTGACGCTGGTGCAACTCGACACCGTGCACCGGCATCACCTGGACGCCGCCGCGGTGCACCGGATCACCGGCCACCCCCGTCTGTGGGCGTACGCGCGACGGCTGGCGGCGCACCCCGCCTTCGGCCCTCACCTCGACCTCGACGGCATTGCCCGCAGGCATCACGCCCACTGCCGGGGCGCCGAGGCCGCCGGCGCGGCGGTGCGGATCGTGGACTGGGGGACATGCGCGCGAAGGGAGGCACCCGAGCCGGTACGGCGGTCCGGCTGACCGGGGAGGCGGGCGGACGCGGTGACGTTCCGGGCACCGGTACCGGACCCGTCTGTGGGCCACGAAGCCCATCGCATCGGCCCTCGTCACCGTCCGGCCACCCACCGAGCTCACCGAACGGGCCGGGGCCCGGGAGCGCCTGCGTGACCTGTCGGAGGGGGCCGGGGCGGCCGGGCACATCCGGGGTCAGTCGGATGTCCGACGCAGGACCAGACTGACGAAGCCCCATGTGTCCCGGTAGACACGCAGCCATTCGGTGCGGCGGGCCGTGGCCGTCTCAAGCACCTGCGAGCTGTCCGGGTCGGCAGGGTGGTCCAGGGCCCACGCGGCCAGCGACCCCCAGCAGGCCCACTCGTAGTCGTCCAGTTCACGGCGCGTGCTGACATGCCCGTGGACGGGGGTCCAGCCGTCGGCGACGACGCGGTCCAGGGTGGTCGCCAGGTCGGTGAAGTCGCCGAGCATCTCGACGGCCTCCGGTGAGGGCGTACGCTCCCAGAAGCCCTCACCGATCAGGACGCGTCCGCCCGGAGCCAGGTGGTCGCGCGCCGCCGCGAGGGTGGGCAGCAGACCGCCGAAGGCATGCGTGGCCCCGACGCTGAGCACCAGGTCGAAGGAGTGCGCGGAACGGAAGTCCGCGGCCTCCTGGTGGTGCAGTGCGAGGCGCGCTCCAAGGCCCAGCCGGCTCGCGGCCGCACGCGCCTGCTCCAGGGCGTCCTCGGAGATGTCGACGCCCTCGGCGCTCAGGTCCGGGTGCGCGGTCAGGGCGCGCAGCAGCCATTCCCCGCCGCCACAGCCCAGGTCGAGCACCCGCTCCCCGCCGCGTGCGACGCCATGTTCCAGCAGTTGTCGCACCGAGTCGTCGTCGAGCGGGGACTTGATCGGGTGGTTGGCATGGGCGAGCCCGGAGATCTGTTCACGATTCACCGGCGCAGCCTGACAGCACCGGAGATCGCGCGCACCTCGATTTCCGCTGCGGACCGGACGCCTGTCAGGAAATCGCCGAACCGCGCGACCCGATGAGCTCCTGTCGCGGTGCTCATGCCCCCGGCTTCGGCGCGATCTCCTCGATCAGGCCCTCGACCAGCACCTTGATCTCGTCGCGGATCGGGCGGACGGCCTCGACACCCTGGCCCGCCGGGTCGTCGAGCTGCCAGTCCAGGTACCGCTTGCCGGGGAAGACCGGGCAGGTGTCGCCGCAGCCCATGGTGACGCAGACGTCGGACTCCTCGACCGCGTCCACGGTCAGCATCTTCGGCACCTCCGCGGAGATGTCGACGCCGACCTCGCGCATCGCCTCGACGGCGGCCGGGTTGACGGCGGCGCCCGGGGCGGAGCCGGCGGAACGGACCTCGACGCGGTCCCCGGCCAGGTGGGTCAGCCACGCGGCGGCCATCTGGGAACGGCCGGCGTTGTGGACGCAGACGAACAGCACGGAGGGCTTGTCGGGCATCAGGAGGTCTCTCTTGTCTCGCGACGACATCAGGCGCGAATGACGTCAGCATCCGGTGGTGTCAGTCAGCACTGATGTGAGAGTATCAGCGCATGATGACGTCAGTCGACACTGACCTGATCCGAGTGCTGGCGGACCCGCTCAGGCTGCGGATCGTGACCCTGCTCGCCGAAGAGACGCTGTGCACCACCCACCTCGTGGAGGAGACCGGTGCCCGGCAGACCAACCTCTCCAACCACCTGAGAGTCCTGCGCGAGGCCGGTGTCGTCGAGACGGAGCCGTGCGGCCGGTACACGTACTACAAGCTCAGGCCGGACGTCATCGCCTCGCTCGCCGGCCGGTTCGCCGACCTGGCCGAGTCCGCCCGTACCGCCGCCGAGAACAAGAGGGCCTGTCCGTGACCCGCACCGAAACCCCCGCGCCGGCCGCCGAGGAGTCCTCCGTCGTCGCGAAGCTGTCGACCCTCGACCGCTTCCTCGCCGTCTGGATCCTGCTCGCCATGGCCGTCGGCCTCGGCCTGGGCCGCCTGATCCCCGGCATGGACAACGCCCTCGCCCACCTGGAGGTCGGCGGCATCTCCCTGCCGATCGCGCTCGGCCTGCTGGTCATGATGTACCCGGTCCTGGCCAAGGTCCGCTACGACAAACTCGACGCCGTGACCGGCGACCGGAGGCTGATGGTCTCCTCCCTGGTCATCAACTGGCTGATCGGCCCGGCCGTGATGTTCGCGCTGGCCTGGATCTTCCTGCCCGACCTGCCCGAGTACCGCACCGGCCTGATCATCGTGGGCCTGGCCCGCTGCATCGCCATGGTCATCATCTGGAACGACCTCGCCTGCGGCGACCGCGAGGCGGCGGCCGTGCTCGTCGCGCTGAACTCGGTCTTCCAGGTCGTCGCGTTCGGCCTGCTCGGCTGGTTCTACCTCGACCTGCTGCCCCGGTGGCTCGGCCTCGGCGACGGACAGGGCCTGGACGTCCCCGTCTGGAAGATCGCGCTCAACGTCGTGGTGTTCCTCGGCATCCCGCTCCTCGCCGGCTTCCTCACCCGCCGCCTCGGCGAGAAGAAGATGGGCCGGGAGAGCTACGAACGGAAGTTCCTCCCGAAGATCGGCCCCTGGGCGCTCTACGGCCTGCTCTTCACGATCGTCGTCCTGTTCGCCCTCCAGGGGAAGACCATCACCTCCCAGCCCCTCGACGTCGTCCGCATCGCGCTGCCGCTGCTGGTCTACTTCGCCGTGATGTGGGCCGGCACCTTCCTGCTGGGCAAGGCGATCGGCCTCGCCTACGACCGCACCGCCACCCTCGCCTTCACCGCAGCCGGCAACAACTTCGAGCTGGCCATCGCCGTCGCCATCGCCACCTTCGGCGTCACTTCCGGCCAGGCCCTCTCCGGCGTCGTGGGCCCGCTGATCGAGGTGCCGGTCCTGATCGGACTCGTCCACGTGTCCCTGGCCTGGCGCAAGAGGTTCGTTCCGGCCGCACGCTGATCAGTGCGACCGGTGCCTGGCGGGTGAGACGGAGAGCAGCGGAGCGGCGGGCGCGCAGCAGCCGTCCGCGCCGGAGTCGGAGGCGCCGGTGGTGGCGGTCTCGGGGGTGTCGGCGGAGTCGAAGAGGCCCGAGCCGCCGCACACGCCGGTCTCCGGCAGGACGAGTTCCACCCGGTCGGCGGCGTCGGTGTCGCCCGCCAGGGCCGCCGCCACGGAGCGGACCTGCTCGTAGCCGGTCATGGCCAGGAACGTGGGGGCGCGGCCGTAGCTCTTCATGCCGACGAGGTGGAGACCGGAGTCCGGGTGGGAGAGCTCCCGGTGGCCGTGGGGGTAGACGGTGCCGCACGAGTGCTGGTTGGGGTCGATCAGCGGCGCGAGCGCCACGGGGGCCTGCAGGCGTTCGTCCAGGCGCAGGCGTACCTCGGAGAGGAACGACAGATCGGGGCGGAACCCGGTCAGGACGATGGCCTCGTCCACCGGATCGAGCCGTCGGCCGTCCTCGGCGGCGAGGATCAGCCGGCCGTCGGTGCCGCGTGCGACGGCTTCGGTCCGGAATCCGGTGACCGCCTCGGCGTGACCGTCGTCGACGGCGGCCTTGGCCGCGAGGCCCAGAGCTCCGCGCGCGGGCAGCTGGTCCGCCGCTCCGCCGCCGAAGGTGGAGCCCGAGATGCCGCGTCGCAGCACCCACACCGCCTTCGTCCGCCTGCCGTCCTGGGCGCGGGCCAGCTCGGCGAGTGCGGCCAGCGCGGTGAACGCGGAGGCGCCGGAGCCGACGACGGCGATGCGCTTGCCGGCGTAACGGGCGCGCACGGCGGGGTCCGAGAAGTCGGGGACCCGGTAGGTGACGCGGTCGGCCGCCGCGCGCTCGCCCAGGGCGGGCAGGCCGCTGCCCCCGGCGGGGGAGGGCAGCGCCCAGGTGCCGGAGGCGTCGATCACGGCGGTGGCGAGCAGCCTCTCCTCCCGGCCGTCGGTGTGCTCGACGTGCACGACGAACGGCTGCGCGTCGCGGTCGGCGTCCACGACGCGGTCGCGGCCGGCCTTCGAGACACCGGTGACCCGGGCGCCGTAGCGCACCCGGTCCTGGAGGGCGTCGGCGAGCGGCCGCAGGTAGTGCTCGACCCAGTCGCCGCCGGTCGGGTAGCCGGCGGCGTCGGGCCTGGTCCAGCCCGTCGGGGCGAGGAGCTTCTCGGCGGCCGGGTCGACGACCTCGCCCCAGCTGGAGAACAGGCGTACGTGGGCCCATTCGCGTACGGCGGCGCCGGCGGTGTGGCCCGCTTCGAGAACGAGGGGGGTCAGGCCGCGCTCGGTCAGGTGGGCCGCGGCGGCCAGGCCGACCGGGCCGGCGCCGATGACGATCACGGGGAGCACAGGGGTGGTGGACATGATGGCGACGACTCCTCGGCTGTCGATTCGACGTTTGTCGATGTCATTCAGCATGACTCTGGAATCGATGTGCGTCAACATAGAAGTTCATCGAATTGGTGAGTCCATGTGCCCCTGTGGCCGGTCCCTGCGTCCGGGTGCCGGAGTGCTCGTTCACTGCTTGGTGAATGATTCGACGCCTGTCAATATGGAGGCATGTCGAATCTGGCCGTTGAGCCCACCGGTCCGGACGCCGCCGCCTCCTGGTGCTGCCGGCCGCTGGGCACGGAAGAACTGTCCGCCGCGGACGCGGAGAGGATCGCCGTCATGTTCAAGGCGCTCTCCGACCCGGTGCGGCTGCGGCTGTTCTCGAAGATCGCCGCCCAGCCGGCCGGAGAGGCCTGTGTCTGCGACATCCAGGACGTGGGGGTATCCCAGCCCACGGTCAGCCACCACCTGCGCAAGCTGCGGGAGGCCGGGCTGCTTGAATCGGAGCGCCGTGCCAGCTGGGTGTACTACAGGGTCGCGCCCGGGGTGCTGGCGGCCATGGCCGGCCTGTTGTCGCCGGCCGGCTGAACGGCCGGCTTCAGCTGTCCGCGGGGAGCGCGGCGAGGTCCGCCAGGACCCGTGCCGCCGGCGCCGGGTGGATCAGCCAGCGCAGGTGGCTGCTCTCCAGGGTGCGGACGTCGGACGGGTTGTCCGGCGTCAGCGCGTCGCTCTCGCGGATCAGCCGGTCCTGCATCGCGAGGGGCATGCCGGCGTCGCCGGTCAGACGTACGAACGTCCTCGGCACACGGCCCCAGGTCGCGGCCCGCGCCCGGTCGGCGGAGGTGCCGACGTCGAGGTTCTCGTCGGGCTGGAAGGTGTTCAGGAAGGCCAGGAACTCCGCGTCGGTGCCGTCGGCGAGGAAGGCCGCCTTGAGCGCCGCGAGGGCGTCCGGGTCGGCGGTGCGGAAGTTGACGCGCAGCAGGCCGAGTTCGGCCGGGTTCCCGGCCGCCGCCAGGGCCAGTGAGGCGGTGTCGACCGTGGCCATCTCCGGTTCGGCGTAGTAGTCGCCGACGTCCAGGTCGACCGGGCACCAGGCGGCGACGTAGACGAGGCGGTCGATCAGGTCCGGCCGGGCGTTGGCCGCGGCGGTGGCCGTGATGCCGCCGCGGCTGTGCGCGACGAGGACGACCGGGCCGTGCTCCTTGGCCCGCTCCAGGACGCCGGTCAGGTGGGCGACGTTGTCGGCGAGCGTGACCCCTTTGATCGTGCCGGGCGCGGTGGCGAGACCCGCCGGGTCCTGCGGCGCCTGGTAGGCGCGCGGAAACGTCGCGCCGAAGCCGTGGCCGGGCAGGTCGACGGCGACCGAACGGTGCCCGAGGAGGCCGAGTTCGGCCTGGAGCGGCGCGAAGGAGAAGGAGTTCGCGAACGCGCCGTGCACCAGTACGAACGTCGGCTGCATCTGCCGGCTCACTCTCTGCTGTCGGTACGGAGGCGGGCCCCACTGTACGTCCTGCCCGGGCGGGACGGGGGTGGTCAACAGGGCAGCCCGGTCCGTGTGTTGGACGGTCGACCGCCCCGGGGGTCAGCGCGCCAGCTCCCGGTGGGCGGTCTCCGGCAGCCGCAGGTACACCAGCGAGGAGAGCAGGCACAGGGCGGCGACGTACCACGGGAAGATCCCGGCGTGCCCCAGCTCCTTGAAGAGTGTGCCGACGTACGGGGCCGTGCCGCCGAACAGCGCGACCGTCAGCGAGTAGGGGAAGCCGATGCCGGCCGCCCGCACCCGGGGCGGGAAGATCTCGGCGTTGACGGCAGCGCTGATCGAGGTGAAGCCGGTGAGCAGGACCATCCCGGCGCACTGCACCAGCAGCAGGACGGCGAACGAGTCCCGCAGGGCGTGCAGCAGGGGCACGCTGAGCAGGGCGAAGCCGAGGCCGAAGAAGAGGAGGAGGGGCCGGCGCCCGAACCGGTCCGACAGCATCCCGCCGACCGGCTGGAGCAGGGCGAAGAAGGCCAGCGAGAGGGTGCCGGCCAGCAGCGCGTCGGACTTGGTGACGCCGGCGTTGAGTTCGGCGTACGTCGGCAGGTACGAGGTCCACGTGTAGTAGGCGAGCGTGCCGCCCGCGGTGATGCCGCCGATGAGGAGGGACTCGCGCGGATGGCGGCGCAGCGCCTCGAACAGCCCGGGGCGCGGCGCCCGCGCCTGCTCCGCGCTGCGCGTCTCCTCCGCGCCCCGCCGGATCCAGAACCCGGCCAGGCTGAACACGGCCCCGAGGACGAACGGCACGCGCCAGCCCCAGCCGTCCATGCTCGCCTCGCCGAGGGTGTTCACCAGCAGGGCCGAGATCCCGGAGGCGAGGAGCTGTCCGGCCGTCGTCGAGACGTACTGGAAACTGGAGAACAGGCCCCGGCGTCCCGGCCCCGCCGACTCCACCAGGAAGGTCGTCGACGCCGCGAACTCACCGCCCACCGACAGGCCCTGGAGCAGCCGGGCCAGGACCAGGACCACCGGGGCCAGCACGCCCGCCGCCGCGTACGTCGGGGTCAGTCCGACCAGCAGGCTGCTGCCGCCCATCAGCAGGATGGTGACCGTCAGGGCCGCCCGTCGGCCGTGCCGGTCGGCCACGGCGCCCATCAGCAGCCCGCCGACGGGCCGCATGAAGAAGCCCACCGCGAACACCGCGAACGTCGACAGCAGCGGCACCAGCGAACTGTCCGCGCCCTTGGGGAAGATCTGGCCCGCGATGTAGGTGGCGAGGAAGGTGTAGGCGTACCAGTCGTACCACTCCACCGCGTTGCCCACGGAGGCGGCGAGGAGCTGGCGCAGGGGCCGGCGGGTCGGCGGGGGAACCGTGTGCATGCCTGTCATGATCGCGACCATCCCCGCCGGAACCGCCCCGCACACCTCGGGTACCGGCGACCTTCACATGAACGCCATCCGACCCTTCCCTGACGTTCGGTGCCCCTGACACACTCCGAACGTTCCCGAGGCGAGAGGCTCACCACCCCATGGCCGAAGTCAACCGGCGTCGATTCCTCCAGATCGCGGGCGCCACCACGGCGTTCAGCGCGCTCTCCGCGAGCATCCAGCGGGCCGCCGCGCTCCCGGCCAACCACCGGACCGGATCGATCGAGGACGTCGAGCACATCGTCGTCCTGATGCAGGAGAACCGCTCCTTCGACCACTACTTCGGCAGTCTGCGCGGCGTCCGCGGCTTCGGCGACCCGCACCCCGTCACCCTGGACAGCGGCAAGTCGGTGTGGCACCAGACCAAGGCCGACGGCACCGAGGTGCTGCCCTTCCGCCCGGACGCCGACGACCTCGGCATGCAGTTCCTGGAGGGCCTGCCGCACAGCTGGCCCGACGGCCAGGAGGCGTACCGCGACGGCAAGTACGACCGCTGGGTGCCCGCCAAGGGCACGACCACGATGGCGTACCTGACCCGCGAGGACATCCCCTTCCACTACGCCCTCGCCGACGCGTTCACCGTCTGCGACGCCTACCACTGCTCGTTCATCGGCTCCACCGACCCCAACCGCTACTACATGTGGTCGGGCCACACCGGCAACGACGGCAAGGGCGGCGGCCCGGTCCTCGGCAACGACGAACTCGGCTACGACTGGACGACGTACCCCGAGCGCCTGGAGGCGGCCGGCGTCTCCTGGAAGGTCTACCAGGACATCGGCGACGGCCTGGACGCCGCCGGTTCCTGGGGCTGGATCTCCGACGCCTACCGCGGCAACTACGGCGACAACTCCCTGCTGTACTTCAACAAGTACCGCGACGCGAAGCCGGGCGACCCCTGGTACGACAAGGCCCGCACCGGCACCGACGCGGCGAACGGCGACGGCTACTTCGACCTGCTGCGCGCCGACGTGCAGGCCGACAAGCTGCCGCAGATCTCCTGGATCGCCGCGCCCGAGGCATTCTCCGAGCACTCCAACTGGCCCTCGAACTACGGTGCCTGGTACATCTCCCAGGTCCTGGACGCGCTCACCTCCAACCCCGAGGTGTGGGCGAAGACGGCCCTGTTCATCACCTACGACGAGAACGACGGCTTCTTCGACCACCTGGTACCGCCGCTGCCGCCGAGGTCCGACGCGCAGGGCCGCTCGACGGCCGACGTCTCGCTGGACGTCTTCCCGGGCAGCTCGCGCTACGCCGAGGGCTTCTACGGGCTCGGCCCGCGCGTCCCGATGCTGGTCGTCTCCCCCTGGAGCAAGGGCGGTTACGTCTGCTCCGAGACGCTCGACCACACCTCGATCCTGCGTTTCATGGAGCGCCGCTTCGGCGTCCGCGAGCCGCAGATCTCCCCGTGGCGGCGCGCGATCTGCGGCGATCTGACCGCGGCCTTCGACTTCTCCCGCAAGGACAGCCGCCCGGCCCGGCTGCCCGACACCGACGCCTACGAGCCGCAGGACCGCGACCGGCACCCCGACTACCGTCCGACGCCCCCGGCGGAACCCGGCATGCCCCGGCAGGAGCGCGGTCTGCGTCCCGCCCGCCCGCTGCGGTACGCCCCCCTGGTGGACGCCTCGGCCGACCCGGCCGCCGGCACCCTCAGCCTCACCTTCGCCTCCGGGGCCCAGGCGGGCGCCGCGTTCCTCGTCACCTCCGGCAATCGGACCGACGGCCCCTGGACGTACACCACCGAGGCAGGCAAGCGTGTCTCCGACACCTGGAACGGGGCGTACTCGGGCGGCGCCCACGACCTGACCGTGCACGGCCCCAACGGCTTCCTGCGGGTCTTCCGGCAGCCGGCCGGGGCCGCCGGCCCCGAGGTCACGGCGCGTCACGTCCGTGACGACATCGAGCTGACCCTCACCAACCGGGGCTCCGGAACGGTCCGGCTGAAGCTGGCCAACGCCTACGGCGGGCGCGGCCGGACCCTCACCGTGCGCCCCGGCGCCACCGTCCGGCACACCGTCGACCTCACCGCCGGCCGCCGCTGGTACGACCTGACGGTCACCTCCGAGGCCGACCCGGCGTTCCTGCGCCGCTTCGCCGGCCACGTCGAGAACGGCCGGGCGGGCGTGAGCGACCCGGCGATCGGCGGCGAGTGACCGTCCGGGACCCAGGCCGGCCGGCTACAGAGGCGTGAGCTGCCCGGCGTCCGGGCGCTGCCGCGGCGACGCCTGGCGGGACGGCGCCTGGCGTGGCGCCGCCTGGCGGGGCGGTGTCTGCCGATGCGGTGTCGCGGCGACGGGGGTCGGCTGAATCCGCACCGGGTCCGGGCCGTCCGGCGCCGGGAGAGGGGTGGCCGGGCCGGCGGCCGGAGAGTGTTCGGGGTCCGTTCGCAGGGCTGCCGGGGACGGTTCGGGGTCCGTTCGCAGGGCTGCCGGGGCTGGTTCGGGGTCCGTTCGCAGGGCTGCCAGGGACGGTTCCGGGTCCGCTCGCAGCGGGCCCGGAGCGGCCCGGGTCAGGACGAGGACGCCCCAGGCGGCCAGGGCCGCTCCGGTCAGGGCCAGCAGGACGCCGGCCGGGCCGCCCCGCAGGCGCTCGCCGAGGAGGGCCACGCCGATCGCCGCGGCGGCCACCGGGTTGGCCAGGGTCACCACCGCCAGCGGAGCGCCCAGGCCGCCCCGGTACGCCGTCTGCGACAGCAGCAGGCCACCGGTCGCGAAGGCCGCGACCAGGACCGCCACGCCGATCACCTGGACGCCGAGCAGCGGTCCGGTGCCGTCCGTGGCGGCGACCGTGACGGTCTGGGTCAGCGCCGAGGCGACCCCGGAGGCGACGCCGGACGCGCCCGCGTGCCGCAGGCCGGGCCGGGCGCCGGGCCTGGCCAGCGCTCCGATCAGCACCGCCGTCACGCCTGCCACCGCCACCGCCTCCGGCACGCTCAGCACATCGTCGGGGGCCGGGCCGGACGCCGTGACCAGCAGCGCGCCGAGCCCGAGCAGGGTCAGCCCGGTGCCCCGCCACTCGGCCGCGCCGACCCGCCGTCCCGCCAGCCGCGCCCCCAGGGGCACCGCCGCGACCAGGGTGAGCGCGCCCAGCGGCTGGACGACGGTGAGCGGGCCGTACCGCAGCGCGCCGACGTGCAGCAGCGCGGCCGACGCGTTCAGCGCCACCGACCACCACCACGCCCCGCTGCCCAGCAGCCGCAGTACGCCCGTGCCCGGACGGCGGGTGGCCAGCCGTTCCTGGGCGACGGCCGCGGCCGCGTAGGCGACGGCGGAGACCAGGGACAGGACGACGGCGACGAGGGCGGCGCTCATCGGCCCGCCCCCACCAGCCGGCGCCGTTCGACCGGCTGCGGACGAACCCGCAACCGGGGCCGTCCGCCCGTCGTCCCGGCCGGCCGGCGGTGCGGCAGGCGGATCACCGCGAGGGCCAGCCCGAGCAGCGCCGACGCCACCATCACGTCCAGCCAGTAGTGGTTCGCGGTGCCCACGATCACCAGCAGCGTCAGCAGCGGATGCAGCAGCCACAGCCACCGCCAGCGGGACCGGGTGGCGACGATCAGCCCGATCGCCACCATGAGGGCCCAGCCGAAGTGCAGCGACGGCATCGCCGCGAACTGGTTCGACAGCGTGTCGGTGCGCGGCGGGCCGTAGACCGACGGACCGTAGACCCGTGCCGTGTCCACCAGGCCGGCGGCTCCCAGCATCCGCGGCGGCGCGAGCGGGAACGTCAGGTGCAGCACCAGTGCCGCGCCGGTCAGCGCGGCCAGTACCCGGCGGGCCCACACGTAGTGCCGGGGCCGGCGCAGGTAGAGCCACAGGAGGAACGCGGCGGTGGCCGGGAAGTGCACGGTCGCGTAGTAGGTGTTCGCCACCCGCACGAGGGCGTCGCCGTGCAGCAGCAGCGACTGGACGCCGCCCTCGCCGGGCAGGTGGAGCCACCGCTCCAGATGCCACACGTGGTGGGCGTTGCGGAACGCCTCGCCGGTGTGGCCGGTCGCCAGTTGCCGGCCGAGTTTGTAGACGAGGAAGAGTCCGGCCACGAGCAGGAGTTCCCGGACCAGGGGTGGCCTGGCCGGTGCGTCCGGCTCCGCTTCTGCAGGCTCGCTGCGGGCGTTCATCCCCCGGCCCCTTCGCTGACGGTGGTGCGTGCGGTGTTCTGGCGGCCCGTACCGCCACGGATGTGCGGCACCGGGTGGGTACGCCTCATCAACACGGGTTCGTTTCATCGATACGAGTTCGTACCGATACGCCAGTGTACCGGTACACTGGCGTATCGGTACGCTGGAGCGGAACCCCGGACCGGATGCCGGAGACAAGGCAAGAGGAGCAGCACCATGACGTCGCAGGCCGCGGACCGACCGGAGACGGTCGGCACCTCGCGCCGCTCCAAACTCACGCCCGAGCGCGAGCAGGAGTTCCTCGACGCCGTCCTCGACCGGATCCGGGAGTGCGGCTACGACGCCGTGACCATGGAGGGCATCGCCGCCAGCACCCGGTGCAGCAAGTCCACGCTCTACCGGCAGTGGAAGACCAAGCCGCAGTTCGTCGCGGCGGCCCTGCGGTCGCGCCGGCGGGTGCGCTTCGAGGGCATCGACACCGGTTCGCTCGCCGAGGACCTGCGGCTGGCGGCCCGGGCGGCGGGCGCGTGGTCCGGCGAGGACACCCGGCTGCTCCAGGCGCTCGGCCACGCCGTCGTGGAGGACCCGGAACTCAAACTGGCCCTGCGCGAGGCGCTGGTCGAACCGGAGATCGCCGCCCTGCGCGAGATCCTGCGCCGCGGGGTCGAACGGGGCGAGGTGGCCGCCGGCCATCCCGCGCTGGAGTTCGTGCCGGTCCAGATGTTCGGCGTGCTGCGCATCCGGCCGGTGATGGAAGGGGAGTACGCCGACGCGGCGTACCTCGTCCGCTTCGTGGAGGCCGCGGTGCTCCCCGTGCTGGGCCTGACCTGAGACCCAGGTCACCGTCCGTGGGATGACTGGACGGTGGCCTGCTCGCGCCGCACCGTGGGGACGGGGGCGGCGCGCACCCCCCGGCCGGGTGGGGCGCCCTTTGAGCGGAAGGGCGCTCCACCCGGCCGACAGCTCCCCGGGGCGGCGCGGCGGTCAGACGTCCTGGCCGCTGCCCGTGCCACCCGACGTCGACACCTCGATGCCCTCGACGATCTCGTCGATGACGGACTGCTCCTCGCTGACGTCGACGCCGAACCGCACGACGACGATCTGCTGCGGGTTGGCCGGCGAGGGGAAGGCCAGCGACTGGACGTAGCCGTCGGAGCCCTTGCTCGTGACGGCCTTCCAGCGGACCTGGTACCCCTTCTGCCCGGCCACGGTGACCGCCTTCGAGGACAGCACGTCGTGGGAGGTGATCGAGCCGTAGCTGTCGCCGCCGTAGGACTCCTCCGCGTTGGCCGAGATGTCCGCCTTCGCGACCTCCTCGGCGGTGGAGCCCTCGGTGCCCAGCACCATCGCCGGTGCCGAGTAGGCGCCGCCCTTGGTGCAGGAGGAGGCGCTGTTGCCGGGGCACTCGTAGGACTCGTTCGAGGAGACCTGGGCGCCGACCGTCAGTTCCTGGCCGTACCAGCCGTCCGGGACGGGCAGGCTGATCCCGCTGACCGCGTCCGGCACCGAGCCGCTCTCGATCCGGGGGGCCTCGGAGCCCTGCGGCGCGGGCGACTCGCCGTCGCCGCCGCCGGAGCCGCCGCCCGAATCGCCGAACGGGTTGTCCGGCAGGCCCTCGCCGTCCTGGCCGCCCGGGCTCCGCTGCTGCGAGACGGCGCGGTCGTCGCCCGTCCCGTCGCCGTCACCGGCCAGCGCGTACACGCCGACGCCGATGCTCGCCAGTACGGCCGCCGTGACGGCCACGGCTATCCCCGTCCGCAGACCGCTCCGCCGCGGGGGCGGCGGCTGCGCCGGGTACCCCGGGTGCGGGGGGTACGCCGCGTAGGCCGGCGGCGCCGGATACCCGGGGGCGGGACCGGCCACGGGAGGCTGCCCCGGCACGGTCGCGGTCCCGGCCACGGGCGGCTGCCCGGGTCCGGCGTCGGCTGCCGTCGGCTGTCCGGTGCCGGGTTCTGCGGTGCCGGGTTCTGCGGAGGCGGGCTCTTCGGGGGCGGGTTCTCCGGGGGCGGAGTTGGATGCGGCGGCGTCCGGCTGCCCGGCGACCGCGTCCCCCGCGACCGAAGGCTTCGCCAGTCCCGCCGGTCCCGCAGAGCCCGCCGAGCCCGCAGAGCCCGCCGGTCCCTCCGGCTCCGCCGCCTGATGCGCGCCGTCCGTCGGCGGCTGTTCCGGGGGACCCCCCGCGGGACGGATCCGGTCCGTCCACGCCTTGCCGTCCCACCAGCGCTCGGTGGCGGGACCGTCACTTGTCTGCCCGGGGTCCGGATACCACCCGGGAGGAGTCTCCTGCGTCATGTCCCCACCGTATGAGGCGTCGGTGAAAGTCGTATGAGAGGGAGGGGGGACTTTTCCCGACGCCCTGCCCGCGCCCGGCGCCGCCATTCCCGTACCGCCCCAAATGCCCAGCGTACGGTGGAGATTGGGCATCCGGGACCCACCTCCCTGCCCGTCCAGTACACGAAGTCGCCCGGTAAGGCAAGACCCGTAACGACCACACGGCGCCGTGCGGTTCGGGCGGCTAGGCTCGGAGTCGGTACGTCATTCGGGCGACTCGGGGAGGTAGCGGGATGACGGAGGCAAGGCCCACGGCAGCCGCCCCGGCCGCCCTGTGGGAGCGCGACGAGGAAGTCGCCGCCGTCGCACGGGCGGTCGACGCCCTGTGCGCGGACCGTTCGTCCTCCGGAGCCCTGCTGGTCTTCCGCGGCGAGGCCGGCCTCGGCAAGACCGCCCTGCTGGCCACCGCCCGCCGCCTCGCCGAGGCCCGCGGCTGCGCCGTCCAGCACGCGCGCGGCGGCGAGACCCTGCGGTCCGTCCCGTACAACGTCGTACGGCAGTTGCTCCAGCCCGCGCTCCTGCCGCTCCACCCCGACGAGGCCCGCGACCTCCTCGGCGACTGGTACGACATCGTCGGCCCCGCCCTCGGCACCGCCGACCCGGGCGAGCGGCAGGCCGACCCGAGGGGCGTGTGCGACGGGCTGGTCGAGACCGTACGGCGGCTGGCCGACGGCGAGGCGCCGCTGGTCCTGCTCATCGACGACCTGCACTGGGCCGACCAGGAGACCCTGCGCTGGCTCGCCGCGTTCGCCGAACACCTCGGCGAACTGCCCGTCCTGGTGGTGACCGCCTTCCGCTCCGGCGACGCCACCGGCGACAGCGCCCGGTACCTGGGCACGGTCGCCGCCCTCGCGCACGCCCCCGTCACCACCCTGAGCCTGCTCACCCATGAGGCCGCGGCCGGGCTCACCCGCGCCACCCTGGGGGCCGGCGCCGACGACCCGTTCTGCCGCGAGGTGTGGACCGTGACCGGCGGCAACCCCTACGACACCGTGGAGCTCCTCGCCAAGGTCCGCGACAGCGCCCTCGAACCCGTCGCCGCCAACGCCGCCGGACTGCGCGCCCTGAACGAGGCCGGCCGCGGCGTCGGCCTCATCGCCCGCCTGGAGGAACTCGGCGTCGACGCCCACCGGTTCGCCTGGGCCGCGGCCGTCCTCGGCACCGGCATCACCGTCTCCCTGTGCGCCGCGCTCACCACCATGAGCCGCGACGAGGCCGTACGCTGCGCCGGGCTCCTGCGGGACGACCGCATCCTCGTCGCGTCCGGCCCCGGCGACGACGCCCTGGAGTTCCGCCACCCGCTGATAGCCACCGCCGTCTACGAGTCCATCCCGGACGGGCTGCGCCGGGCCATGCACGGCATCGCCGCCCGGCTCGTCACCGACCTGGGCCTGGGCGCGGCGGCGGCCTCCCGGCACCTCCTCCAGGTCCACCCGGACGACGACGAGGAACTGGTCGAGCAGCTCCGCGAGGCCGCCCGCGAACACCTCGCCGTCGGCGCCCCCGACGCCGCCCGCCACTGCCTGGAGCGCGCCCTTGAGGAGCCCCCGCCGCCCGAGACCCACGCGCGCGTGCTCTACGAACTCGGCTGCGCCACCCTGCTCACCTCGCCCGCCACCACCGTCGGCCACCTCCGCGAGGCCCTCGGCATGCCCGACCTGCACGGTGACGAACGGGTGGACGCCGTCGTCCGCCTCTCCCAGGCGCTGCTCCACAACGACCAGCTGGAGGAGGCGGTCCGCACCGTCGAGACCGAGGCCGCCCGGCACCCCGACGGCCCCGCCCGCCTGCGGCTCCAGGCCGTCCAGTACATGTGGGAGGGCATCCACGCCGGCGAGTCCGTCGTACCGGGCCGCTCCGAGCGCCTGGCCGCCCTCGCCGCCACCTGCACCGGCCGGGACAACGCCGAGCGCGCCCTGCTCATCCTGCGCGCCTTCGACGCCATGACCCGCGGGGAGAGCGCCGAGGAGATCGCCGCGCTGTGCGACCGCGCCCTGGTCGACGGCCGCCTCGCCCCCGGACTCGGCTGGACCGACACCGAGTGGGGCCTGGAACTGCTGATGATGCTGGCCAGCGCCTACGCCTGCACCGACCGCCTGGACCGCGCCGACGCCCTCTTCGCCGAGGCCCTGCGCGCCTACGAGACCGCCGGCTGGAGCGGCGGCCACCTCGCCCTCGCCCACGCCTACGTCGGTCTCGGCCACCGCAGGCGCGGCCGGCTGCCCGAGGCCGAGGCGTCCCTGCGCGAGTCGCTGCGGCTGGCCGAGCGGGTCGGCCGCGGCCTGCCGCTGTACTGGTCGGCGACGTGCAACCTGGTCGACACCCTGCTCGCCCGCGGCCATGTCGACGAGGCGTGGGAGATCGCCGAGCAGTACGACTTCGCGCCGCCGTACCCGTCCACGATCGTGCTGCCCGACCCGCGCTCGGTCCGCGGCCGCCTGCTGCTCGCGGTCGGCCGCACCAAGGACGGCGTCAACGAACTGGAGGCCGCCGAGAAGGCCGCCACGGCCCGCGGCCACCACAACCCGGTGATGGTCCCCTGGGCGGTCGACCTGGCCCGCGCGCTGGCCGGCGAGGACCCCGCCCGCGCCGCCCGGCTGGCCGACGAAGCCCGCCGGCAGGCCGAGCGGTTCGGCACGGACACCGCCGTGGGGGAGGCCCTGCGCTGCGCCGCCGCGCTGGAGACCGGACGGCGCGCGGTCGGCCTCGCCGCCCAGGCCGCCGCCCGCCTGGCGGCCTCGCCCTGCCGCTACGAGCACGCCGCCGCCCAGGTCGAGTACGGCATCGCCGCCCGCTCCCCGGCCGAACTGGACCGGGGCCTGGCCCTGGCCCGCGACTGCGGCGCGGACGGCCTGGCCCGGCGCGCGGAACGGGCCCTGCGCGACGCCACCGGGCCGGACCGGACACCCTGAAACCCCCGGACACGCCGAGCCGCCCGGAAAAACCGCAGGCCACACACTTGCGGTAGGGGTTAGGCACGCCTTACCGTGCAGACGTACCACTCAGGGACCCGGCCGTCGCGCCGGTCCGCCCGCGGCGAGCGCTCCACCGACGCAGCCTGGCCGTTCCTCCCCAGCGCCCCGAGGGCCCGGGAGGCACCCCCAAGCCGGCACTCGCTCTCAGGACCGCTCTTGAACCACACCGCCACCGGTCTGTACGACCCTGCCCGCGACCACAGCGACTGCGGCGTCGGCTTCCTCACCCGTCTCGACGGCACCCCGAGCCACGACGTCATCCGCAAGGGCGACGAGGCGCTCCGCGCCATCCCGCACCGCGGCGGCACCTCCGCCGAGGGCGTCGGCGACGGCGCGGGCGTGAGCGTCGACCTGTCGGTCGAGTTCTTCGCCGCTCTCACCGGCACGGCCCTGCGCGCCGGGCACTTCGGCGTCGCCAACTGCTTCGTGCCCACCGACGCCGGCCGCCGCGCCGCCGCGACCGGCCTCGTCGCCCGGAGCATCGCCGAGCAGGGCTTCGAGCTGCTGCTGGTCCGGGACGTCCCCGTGGACCACAGCGTCGCGCGGCCCGCCGCAGAGCGGTACCAGCTGCCCCTGGTGCAGTGGGTGTTCCGCGCCCCCGAGCAGTGGGAGCGCCCCGAGGTCGACGCCGCCGCCCACCGCGCCCTGCTCGCGATCGAGGCCGTCGCCTACGCCGACGACACCTGCGCGGGGCTCTACCCGCTGTCGCTGAGCGCGCGGACCCAGGTGCTCAAGGGACGCCTCAACTCCGGCGAGGTCATCGGCTACTTCCGCGACCTGTGCGACCCGCGGCACTCCGTGCGCTCCCTGTACTTCCACACCCGGTTCTCCACCAACACCGAACCGCACCCGACGATGGCCCAGCCGTTCCGCCTCATGGCGCACAACGGCGAGCTCAACACCGACCGCAAGAACCGCCTGACCGACGAGGCCCTCGCCCGCGCCCGCACCCGCTCCATCGTGCGCCCGCCGGGGCAGTCCGACTCCAGCCGCCTCGACCAGACCCTGCAGAGCCGGGTCTTCGACGACGGCCTGGACCTCGTCGAGGCCGTCGTCACCCTCATGCCGCCGGCCTGGGAGAACGACCGCACCCTGCCCGCCGCCGTCCGCGACATGCTGGAGTACTTCTCGCTGTACGAGGAGAAGAACGACGGTCCGGCGGCCGTCATCTTCAGCGACGGGGACGTGATCGGCGCCCGCCTGGACCGGCTGGGCCTGCGCCCGCTGCGCACCGTGCAGACCGCCGAGTACCTCATGGTGGCCTCGGAGGCCGGCCAGGTCGCCTTCCCCGACGAGGAGGTCGTGCACCGGGGCCGCATCGAGGCCGGCGGCATGCTCGTCGTGGACCACCGCGCCGGCCGCGTCCTGCGCACCCGGGAGGTGCTCGACGCCCTCGCCGCGCGCCGGCCCTACAGCGAGCTGCTGGACGCGGCCCGCGTCAACCTCGACGACCTGCCCGCGCCCGACTACTACCGCGGCACGACCACGCTCGGCTACGACGGCGACCTGTCCCTGGCCGGCCGGTACGTGGCCTGGTCGCTGAACCAGGAAAGCTTCCGGTTCATGCTCGACCCGATGCTCGCCGACGGGTCGGAGCGGATCTCCGCGATGGGCTACGGCAACGCCATCAACGCGCTCAGCGACACCGAGGGCGGCATGGCGAAGTACTTCTCGCAGCGCTTCGCCCAGGTGACCAACCCGCCGCTGGACAGCATCCGCGAGGCCGACGGCATGAGCATGCGGGTCGCGCTCGGCCCGAAGCCCGACGGCACCGGCGAGTCGGTCGGGACCGCCGGGCGGCAGCTCGTGGTCTCCTCGCCCGTGCTCGGCCACCTCGACATGGTCCGGCTGCGCGACCAGCGGATCGTTCCGCTGGAACGTTTCGCCATGCTCTACGAGCCGGTGCCCGGGGACGCCACCGCCAACGCGGACGCGCTGCGGTCGGCCCTGGAGGGGCTCTGCGACGACGTCGAGCGGTTCGCCGCCGAGCAGGGCGGCATCGCGGTCCTCACCGACCGGGCGGTCTCCTCGACGCGGGCGCCGCTGCCGGTCGTCCTCGCCGTCGCGGCGGTCAACCAGCGCCTGATCGAGACCGGGCTGCGGCTGCGGGCCTCGCTCGTCGTGGAGAGCGGCCAGCTGGCCTCCTCGCACCACGTCGCCACCGCGCTCGGCTTCGGCGCCTCGGCGGTCTACAGCCTCAGCGCCCGGCTGCGCGCCGAGGAGCGGTACCCGAGCGCACCGGCGCCCGCCGGCGAGATCACCGAGACCGACCGGGCCCTGGCCAAGTTCCGCAAGGCGGCCGAGAAGTCCCTCGCCAAGACCATGGGCCGGGTCGGGCTGTGCACCGCCGAGAGCTACATCGGCGGCGAGTTCTTCGAGCCCAACTACCTCGACACCCGCGACGACGTCTTCGCCCGGATCTTCCCGCACCTGGAATCACCGGTCGGCGGCGTCGGGTTCGCCCGGATCGCGCAGGCCGCGACGGACTGGCACGAGCGGGCCCGGACCGTGGAGAGCGAGCAGCAGATCCCGCTGCTCGGGCTGTTCAAGGAGCGGTCGGACGGGGCCGGGCACTCCTTCGGCGTCAACGCCGTACGCGGCTTCGGCGGCATGACCGAGGAGCCGCCCGCCTTCGGGCGCGAGGACGACCCGGACGCCCTGCGGCTGCTCACCCTCGGCCAGCTCGACGACGCGTTCGGCATCACCGACGCCGCTTACCGCAACACCGGGTACGACGCGCTCAGCGACGCCGAGATCGACGCGTTCCGGATCACCCCCGGGTACCGCGCCTTCCTGCGCACCACCCACGAGGAACGCTCCCGGCGCCCGTCCGCGCTCCGCGACGTCCTCGCGCTGCCCGCCGACGTCACGGGGCTGCGTACGGCGGAGGACTTCGCCCGCGAGCTGGGACGCTTCTCGACCGACGGCAACGCCGGCGTCACCGCCCGCGGGGTGTCCGTGACCGCCACCGGCCCCGGCACCTTCCGGCTGCGCCTCACCGACCCGGGCACCGACCGCCACACCGCCCTCGCCGAGGGGCTCGCGCACCTCGGAGCGGCCGAGACGCTCGACGTGACCGCCGACGGCGTCACGGTCGCCGCCACCGGCCCCGTCGCCCGCCTCCTCGCCCTGCTCGACGAGGCACCCGAGAGCGTGCCGCTGGACGAGGTGCAGCCCGCGCACGAGATCACCCGGTCCCTGGCCTCCGGCGCCATGAGCCACGGCGCGCTGGTCGCGACCGCCCACGAGGCCGTCGCGCACGGCGCGAACATGGTCGGCGCGATGTCCAACAGCGGCGAGGGCGGCGAGCACCACTCCCGGTACGGCACCGTCCGCGGCTCCCGCATCAAGCAGTTCGCGTCCGGCCGGTTCGGCATCTGGGCGGGCTACCTCGCCGACCCGATGCTGGAGGAACTGGAGATCAAGATCGGCCAGGGCGCCAAGCCCGGCGAGGGCGGCCAGCTGCCCGCCCCGAAGGTCACCGTCGACATCGCCGCGGCGCGCGGCGGCACCCCCGGCATCGAGCTGATCTCGCCGCCCCCGCACCACGACACGTACTCGATCGAGGACCTCGCGCAGCTCATCCACGACTGCAAGGCCGCCCGGGTCCGGGTGGTCGTGAAGCTGGTCTCCTCGGAGGGCATCGGCACCATCGCGGTCGGTGTCGCCAAGGCCGGCGCGGACGTCATCAACGTCGCCGGCAACACCGGCGGCACCGGCGCCGCGGCCGTCACCAGCCTCAAGTACGCGGGACGGTCGGCGGAGATCGGCGTCGCCGAGGTGCACCAGGCGCTCCTCGCCAACGGCCTGCGGCAGAAGGTCGTCCTGCGCTGCTCCGGCGCGCACCAGACCGGTGGCGACGTCGTCACCTCGGCGCTGCTCGGCGCCGACAGCTTCGAGTTCGGCACGACCGCGCTGATGATGCTCGGCTGCGTCATGGCGAAGAACTGCAACGTGAAGTGCCCGGCCGGGCTCACCACCAACGCCGAGGCGTTCGAGGGCGACCCGCGCGCGCTGGCGCAGTACCTGCTCAACATCGCCCACGACGTCCGGCAGATCCTCGCCCGCCTCGGCCTGCGGTCCCTGCGCGAGGCCCGGGGACGCACCGACCTGCTCCAGCTCCTCGACCACCCGGCGAGCGTCGGCCGCCTCGACGTCCGCCGGCTGCTGGCCCGCGTCCCCGAGAAGACCGTGCCGGACCCGGAGTACCTGGAGAAGGACTTCACCACCGACGACGCCCTCATCGAGCGCGTCCGGACCGCCCTGTTCGAGCGGCGTGAGCCGTCCCTGCTCGTCGACGGCGTCCGGCTGCGCAACAGCGACAAGTCGGTCGGCGGGCAGCTCTCCATCGACGTGGAGCGGCTGCTCAACCACCAGCTCGCCGTGGACGCGCCCGCGGTCACCACCGACGACCGGGGCCGCCGCCGCCTCGCCGACGGCGCCGTCCACGTCCGCACCACCGGCTCCGCCGGACAGTCGTACGGCGTCTTCTGCAACGACGGCATCACCCTCGAACACACCGGCACCGCCAACGACGGCGTCGGCAAGAGCCAGAGCGGCGGCCGGATCGTCGTCCGCGCCCCGGGCGGCGGCAGCGCGGAGCGCGGCGGCAACGTCCTGGTCGGGAACTTCGCCCTGTTCGGCGCGACCGGCGGCCGGACCTTCGTGCAGGGCGAGGCCGGCGACCGGTTCGCCGTGCGCAACTCCGGCGCCACCGCCGTCGTCGAGGGCCTCGGCGACTTCGGCTGCGAGTACATGACCGGCGGCACCGTCCTCAACCTCGGCGGCTTCGGCAAGGGCCTCGGCAACGGCATGAGCGGCGGCTTCCTCTACCAGTACGACCCCACGGGCGAACTGCCCGGCCGGGTCAGCGCCGACTCCCTCCTCGTCTTCCCGGTGACCGACACCGCGCACGGCGCCTTCCACGAAGCGGCCGTACGGCTGCTGCTGGCCTGGCACGTGGAAGCCACCGGCTCCCCGCTCGCCGCCCGGCTGCTGGCCGACTGGGACGGCGAACGCGAGCACGTGTACTGCGGGATGCCCCGCGCGCTGCTCCTCTACCAGGACGCCGGCGAGATCCTCGCCGCCGCGACCCGGGGCGAGCTGCTGGACGAGCTGGCGACCTCGATCGCGACGGACAAGCTCCGCGCGTTCAAGGTCGACTACCGCGACCGCCGCACCGTGCTCGGCGGCCGGGCCCCGGCCTTCGGCGACCAGGGCGGCGACGACATGTTCTCGCTGCTGTCGTCGTACACCGTGCTCGGCGTCGCCCAGGACCTCGCGCTCCAGCGGGTGCCGGGAGCCACCGGCCCGGACGATCCACGGGTCGCCGAGGCCGTCCGCAACCTGGTGCTCACCGAGGACTTCTTCGTCAAGCAGCGCGTCGTGAAGTACCTGCGCGGCACGCTGGAGCGGTTCGGCGACGACGAACTCGCCACCCTCGTCGCGACCAAGCGCCTCGACGACTACAAGCGCGCGCTCAGCCTGCGCAACAACCTCGGCATGGACGCCCCCGGCACCTACGGCTGGATCATCCACCAGACCCTGAAGAACGCCGGCCGGCTCCGCGCCGCCCGGTTCGACGAACTGCTCGCGAACGCGGCACTGGACGACCTCGCCGCCCGCCGCGCCCCGCAGCCCCCCACCGAGGCGGTGACCGCATGACCCTCCTGCCCCCCACCGGAACCCTCATCCCGGCCGACGCGCCGTTCTCCGCCCAGCAGGAGTCCTGGCTCGCCGGGTTCCTCGCCGGCATCGCGGCGGCCGGCCGCCGGGACGCCGCGGCGGCCGACACCCCGGCGGTCACCGTCGACGTCCTGTTCGGCACCCAGACCGGCAACGCCGAGGCCCTCGCCGGCGAGCTCGTCGCCGGGGCCCGCGCCCGCGGCCTCGGCGGGAACGCCGTGGCCCTGGACGCGGTCACGCCCGAGCGGCTCGCCGCCATGTCCCACGTCCTCGTCGTCACCTCCACGTACGGCGAGGGCGAGATGCCCGACAACGCCGCACTGTTCTGGGAGGCGCTCCAGGCCGACACGGCCCCGCGCCTGGAAGCGCTGCGCTACGCGGTGCTCGGGCTCGGCGACCGTGGCTACGACGACTTCTGCCAGGCCGCCAAGGTCATCGACACCCGCCTGGAACAGCTCGGGGCCACCCGGCTGCACGACCGCGTCGACTGCGACGTCGACTTCGAGGAACCCGCGGCGGCGTGGACGGCCGCCGTCCTGGACCGCGTCGCCGCGGAGACCGGCGCGAGCGGCCCGACGGCGGCGGCGACGGTCCCCGCCCCGGCCGGCCCGGCCCGCTCCGCCTGGAACAAGCGCAACCCGTACCCGGCCCGCCTCGCCGTCAACCGGCTCCTGTCCGCACCCGGCAGCGCCAAGGAGATCCGCCACTACGAGTTCGACCTCGGCGACAGCGGCATCACCTACCAGGCCGGCGACGCGCTCGCCGTCGTCCCGGTCAACGACGACGTGCTCGTCGGCACCCTCCTGGAACACCTCGGCGCCACCGGCGACGAGGACGTCGACGGACGGCCGCTCGCCGAGGTGCTGCGCACCGGACGCGAGATCCGCACCCCGTCCAGGGACCTCGTCGCCCACCTCGCCGAACGCGCGCCGACCAGCGACCTCGCCGCCGTCGTCGCCCACGGCGACCGCGCCGACCTCGACTCCTGGCTCTGGGGCCGGGACGTCCTCGATCTGCTCCGGGACGCCGGGGCCGCCGCCCCCGGCCTCGACGAACTCCTGCCGTTCCTGCGGCCCTTGCAGCCACGGCAGTACTCGATCTCGTCGAGCCCGCTCGCCCACCCCGGCAGCGTCCACCTCACCGTCGCCTCCGTCCGCTACGCCACGCCGCTGCGCCGGTACGAGGGCGTCGCGTCGACCTACCTCGCGGGCCGTGCCGACGAGACCACCCCCGTCGGCGTCTTCGTCCAGCCGAACGCCTCCTTCGGGGTCCCCGCCGACGACGACGCCCCGATGGTCATGATCGGCCCCGGCACGGGCATCGCGCCGTTCCGCGGCTTCCTGCACGAGCGCGCCGCCCGCGGCGCCGCCGGACGCAACTGGCTGTTCTTCGGCGACCAGCACCGCGCCACCGACTTCGTCTACGAGGACGAGCTGACCGGCCTGCGCGAACGCGGCGTCCTCACCGAACTGGACCTCGCCTTCTCCCGCGACCAGGCCGAGAAGGTGTACGTGCAGACCCGGATGCGTCAGCGGTCGCGCGAGCTGTACGCGTGGCTGGAGGACGGCGCCCACGTGTATGTCTGCGGCGACGCCTCCCGCATGGCGAAGGACGTCGAGACGGCCCTGCTGGACATCGTCGCCGAGCAGCGCGGACGCGGCGCGGACGACGCCGCGGCGTACCTCGCCGACCTGCGGCGGGCGAAGCGCTACGTACGGGACGTGTACTGAGCATGCCGGAGCCGGAACCCCACGACGGCTGCGCCTTCCACGCGCACTGCGCCCGGCGCACCAGCAGCGTCCGGCTGATCGACGCGCGGATGCCGGAGCTGGCCCGGTGCATGACGCTGTTCCAGTACGTGCAGGCGGTCACCGGAGGGCCGGTCGCGCGGATCGAGCAGGCCGGCAGCTACGCGGTACCGAGCCGGCGCGGCGACGCGTTCGCCGTGCGTCCGGGCTCGATCGCGCTGCGCCTGGACGGCGACCAAGTGGCCTCGGCCGTGCTCGCGCGGGACAGGGAGGGCGGCACGGTCGCCCTGCGGCTGTCCGACGCGGCCGGGCGCACGGTGCACGAGGGGCGGCTGCTCTCCGAGGGCGACCGGCTGCTGGCCCAGCTCGCCGGCCCGGTCGAGGCGGGGACGACGGCGACCGGCCGGTCCGCGCCGCCCGAGGTGCCGGCCTGGGAGGACGGCGACCAACTCGCCCAGCTCGACGCGATCCTCACGGACGGGGGCGTCGCCCGGCGCGCGGCGTTCGCCCGGTACCGGGGCGAGCACCGGGCCGTCGACGCCGGTGTCGTCCCCGCCGTGCTCGACCACGTCTGCTCCGTCGGACTGCCGGTCGGCGTCGCGGTGTTCGGCCCGTCGGCGATGCAGGCGTGCGGCGGTCGCGTCCACGTCACCGACCGGACCGTCGGCGGCCGGGTGTTCGCGGCGATCGAGGACAGCTCGGTGGAGATCGACCTCGCGGGCGTCGCGGCCTGCCGCCTGGTCCGCTCCACGGCGGCGCACGGCCCGACCTCGGCCCTCGAACTCGACGACGAGGACGGGCGGTGCGTCGCGGTGATCACACAGTTCGGGATGGTCGGGGAGCAGGTGCACACGGCGTGGGAGCACCTGGCGGCATCCCTTCCTGACTAGGGAGGACTAGGGCCTGTCGTTTGGATCACGCCGCAGACGCGGGGTCTGGCACGCGCATCTGCGGCGTTGTCGTCACTCGCCGAC
>NZ_JAGGOO010000153.1 GCF_018614415.1 Streptomyces sp. ISL-12 | reverse complement strand
CCTACGCCTTCCAACACCAGCCGTACTGGCTCGACGAGGTCGCCGCCACCTCGGTCGTCGGCAGGACGGCGGAGGCATTCTGGGCGGCGGCGCGCGCGGGCGATGCCACCGGCGCGGCCGCCGCACTGCGCCTTTCCGCCGAGTCCTCGCTCGCGGACGTCGTCACCGCCCTGGCGGCCGAGTCGGCCACGCCGCCGTCCCCCGAGGTGACCGGGACACCCGAGGCGAGGCAGGACACGACAGCTCCGGCGGCCCTGCTGAGGGAACGGCTCGCCAACGCGCCGGACGAGGAGCGGCACGGCATCGTGCTCGACATCGTGCGGTCCGAGGCCGCCGCCGTCCTCGCGCTGCCCGTGGCCGAGGACCTCGACCCCCGGGCGGAACTCCTCGACCTCGGGTTTTCCTCGCTGATGGCCGTCGAACTGCGTAACCAACTGGGTGCGATCACCGGCATCCAGGTGCCGCCGACCCTGGTCTACGACTACCCCTCCACCCACGACGTCGCGACCTTCCTGTGCGATGCGCTCGCCGCCTGACAAGGAGCACCTCGTGACCACGAACACCGTGCGGCAGTCGCCCTGGATCCGGCGCTTCCGAGAAGTGCCGGGGGCCTCGGTCCGCCTCGTCTGCTTCCCGCACGCCGGCGGCTCCGCGACCTTCTTCTTCCCGCTCGCGGAGGCGCTCACCCCGCAGGTGGAGGTGATCGCGGTCCAGTACCCCGGCCGCCAGGACCGGTACCGGGAACCCTGCGTGAACGACATGACAGAACTGGTGGAGCAGTCGCTGGAAGCGCTGCTGCCGTGGACCGATCGGCCGCTGACGCTGCTCGGGCACAGCATGGGCGCGACCGTCGCCTTCGAGGTGGCCCGGCGCATGGAGGCGAGGGGCATCGTGCCGCGCGCCCTGCTGGCGTCCGGCCGCCGGGCCCCCACCTGCGCTCCGGGCACCGGCATCGCCGCACTGGACGACCGCTCGCTGCTCGCCGAACTCGAGTTGCTGCACGGCACGGACGCGCGGCTCTTCCAGGACGAGGAGCTGCTGGGCATGGTCATGCCGGCGATCCGCAGCGACTACGAGGCGCTGGAGGGCTACCGCTACCAGCCGGGTCCCGCACTGAGCTGCCCGGTCGTCGCACTGACCGGCGACCACGACCGCAGGGTGAGCCTGGACCAGGCCCGTGCCTGGTCCGACGTGGCCGGCACCGCCTTCGACCTACAGGTCTTCAGCGGGGGTCACTTCTTCCTCGGCGACCGCACCGCCGAGGTCGCCGACGTGGTCAGAGGCGTGCTCGGGTGCTGACCCCGCCGGCGGATCGATCAGGGAGCAGGCGATGTCCAGCGCCGCGCTGATCAATTCGTCCCCGTCGCTCTCCGTGCGCTCGGCCTCGTCACCCGCCATGTGCAGGGCGGCGATGGCGAGGCGGACCCGCAAGGAGGCGGCGGGGTCGCTCACACCGCCGGTCAGCACGCCCGGACCGGTCAGCAGATCGAAGAGCGTGATGATGCGCCCGCGCACCTCGGCCGCGAGCGGCTGCTCCTGCAGCGAGGGTTCGTTCTCCTGCAGCAACCGGGCGGCGGCCGTGATGCCGTTCGCCGTCAAGTCGGCGTACCGGCGCAGCAGTTCGCGCCGGGTTTCGGGTCCCTCGGGCTGCTGCTTGCCCCAGTCGATGAGCTCGGCGACCGCGGCCGAGAAGTCACCGAGGACGGCGGCGAGGATCTCGTCCTTGGACTTGTAGTGGTAGTAGAGGGCGGCTTTGGTGATGTTCAGCTTCTCCGCGATCATGCGCAGCGACGTGCCCTCATAGCCGTACTCGGCGAAGAACTGGAGCGCGACGCGCTGTGCGCGCTCACGCGTATCGGTACGTCGGCCGGCCATGGCAATCCTTCCCTCGTCCTCGTCGCGCTCAGAGCCTACGGTCCGGCGTCGCCGAGGGCATATCACACCCCATTGCTTGCCGATCGGCAAGCAATGGGCTACGTTGTCGACGGCTTCAAGTTTACCTGCCGACAGGTAATGAATGCGGGGTTCCCGCCCCCCTATCCCGAGAAGGTGTCTTTCCGCGATGACCAAGACCGACAAGGCAGCGAGGGGCGCGGCGGCAGTCGACCCCGCCCGGCTGCATGCCCGGCGCTGGTGGGGGCTGGCTGCCATCGCACTCTCCCAGTTGATGATCACCCTGGACACGACGATCGTGACGATCGCGCTGCCCTCCGCGCAGCAGGACCTCGGCATGTCCGACGCCAACCGACAGTGGGTGGTGACCGCGTACACCCTGGCCTTCGGGGGGCTGCTGCTGCTCGGCGGCCGGATCGCCGACCGCATGGGCCGCAAGCGCACACTCGTCGCCGGCGTCGTCGGATTCGCGATCGTGTCCGGCATCGGCGGCATGGCCCAGTCCGGCTGGATGCTGATCGGCGCGCGCGCCGGGCAGGGCGTTTTCGCGGCCCTGCTGGCCCCCTCGACCCTGGCGCTGCTGGTGTCCATGTTCCCCGAGCAGGCGGAGCGGGCCAAGGCCATCGGCATCTACACCGCCGTACTGACCGCGGGCGGCGGACTCGGTCTGGTCGGCGGTGGCCTGATCACCAGTTACCTCGACTGGCGCTGGTGCATGTACGTCAACATCCCGATTGCCGTGCTCGCCGCGTTCGGCGCGATCTCCACGCTGCCCGACCCGCCCGGCAGGGCGGACGCGAAGATGGACGTCTTCGGCGCCATCACCGGCTGTGGCGGTATCGCGGCCCTGGTCTACGGGTTCTCCGAGGCCGGTGAGCGAAGCTGGGGCGCCGACCGGGTCGCCGTCTCGCTGAGCCTGGCCGCCGTGCTGCTCGTCGTCTTCGTGGTCCTGCAGTCTCGGCTGCGCAGCCCGCTGCTCCCCTTGCGGATCGTGACCGACCGCAACCGGGGCATGGCGTTCGGCACCGTCGCCCTGGCCACCCTCGGCCTGTTCGGTGTGTTCCTGTTCCTCACCTATCAACTGCAGACGGTGATGGGCTACTCCGCGGTCAAGACCGGTGTCGCACTGCTCCCGCTGGTCGCGATGAACGTCACCGGCGCGACCCAGATCTCCAGTCGGCTGCTGCCCAAGCTGCCGCCCCGGCTGCTGATCGTGCCCGGCCTGCTCGCGGCGGCCGCCTCGCTCGCCATCCTCACCCGGCTCACCCCTGACAGCTCCTTCACCGCGGTGATCCTGCCGGCCGAGATGCTGCTCGGGCTCGGCATCGGCACTCTCTTCGTGCCGACCGTGGCGGTGGCTACCAGCGGAGTCGACCCGCGGGACGGCGGCGTCGCCTCCGCGACCGTCAACACGGCCCAGCAGGTGGGCGCTTCGATCGGAACCGCCCTGCTCAACACGATCGCCGCCACCAGCACCGCCACCTACCTGGCCGACCACCACGGCGGCGGTGCGCTGCGGGACGCCACCGTTCACGGCTACTCCGTCGCCGCGACCTGGGCGCTGGGCATCATGCTGGGCACCGCGCTGCTGGTGGCGGTCTTCATCAACGCCGACCCCCGCAAGCCCGTGGCCAAGGAGGCGCCGGCCGAACCCGCTGCCCAGGCCGAGCAGTAGGACCGCGCGACCAGCACGGTGCCCGGCCGGGCACCGTGCTGGTCGCCGCGTCGTGTCCGTTCACTCAGCGGTGCGCAACGCCATCTCGATCAGCTCGTCGGCGTCCATGGAGTCGAGACCGGACGCGCTCGGCGCCGGTTCCGCCGACGCCGGGTCCCGGTCCTGTGCGAGCCTGCGCAACTGCTCCAGCAGGTTCGAACGCTCCAGCCGTGCCCGCGGGATGGCCGCCAGCAGCGTGCGGATCTCCTCGTCCGGCCCGCCGGTGTCGTCCGCGGCGAACAGCTCCGTGTGCAGGAACCGGGCCACCGCCCTGGACGTGGGATGGTCGAAGACCAGGGTCGTGGGCAGCCGCAGCCCGCTGATCCGGCGCAGCCGGTTGCGCAGCTCCACCGCGGTGAGCGAGTCGAAACCGAGGTCCTTGAACGCCTGCCCCGGCGCGATCCCCTCCGGGCCCGCGTGCCCCAGCGTGGCCGCCGCCTGCACCCGTACGAGCTCCAGGAGCCTGCGTTCCCGGGCGGCCGAGGACAGCCCCGCCAACTCGGCGCGCAGAGACGTGTCCTCGCCGTCGGCCGCGTCGTCCGCCGCCAGCATCAGCCGGACCTCGTCGATGTCCTCGATCAGGGGACGCGCCCGAGCCATGGTGAAGCCGGGCACGAACAGCGACCAGTCCATGTTGCTGACCGTCAGCGAGGTCTCCTGGTGCTCGACCGCCTGCCACAGCGCGGTCAGCGCCAGCTCCGGGGACATCTCCAGAAGCCC
Source organism: Streptomyces sp. ISL-12 (assembly GCF_018614415.1). Lineage (GTDB taxonomy): Bacteria > Actinomycetota > Actinomycetes > Streptomycetales > Streptomycetaceae > Streptomyces. The sequence goes on along the minus strand of NZ_JAGGOO010000153.1, from coordinate 33,667 downwards.
ACGGCGCCGGAAGTGCTGCTCGAAGGAGTCGTCGGCGGCCATGCCCTCCCCGGCCCAGGCGCCCCACGCCACCGAAGTGGCTGGCAGGCCCTGGGCCCGCAGCCGCTCGGCCCAGGAGTCGAGGAAGCTGTTCGCCGCCGCGTAGCCCGCCTGATTGCCGCTGCCCCAGGTCGCCGAGATCGACGAGAACAGCACGAACGCGTCCAGCCCGGCCCCGTCGACCAGTTCGGCCAGGTTGACGGCGCCCGCCACCTTGGCCGCGACGACATCGGACCAGGTGCTCACGTCGGCCTCGGCCAGAGGGTTCCACTCGCCCACCCCCGCGGCGTGCACCACCGTGCGCACCACCGAGCCGTCCGCGGTGAGGGCGGACACCAGGTCCGCCACCGCCGCGCGGTCGGCCACGTCGCAGGCGGCGACCGTCACCCGCGCGCCGAGCGCCTCGAGTTCGGCGCGCAGCGCCCGCGCGGACGGTGTGCCAGGGCCCCGGCGACTGGTCAGCACCACATGCTCGGCCCCGTCGGCGACCAGCCTGCGGGCCACATGGGCGCCCAGCGCGCCGGTGCCCCCGGTGATCAGCGCGATGCCGCGCGCACGCCACGGCCTGGCCGGCGCGCGCCCGGCCAGCGGTGCCCTGACCAGGCGTCGCACGAACGTGCCCGAGGGGCGCACCGCCACCTGGTCCTCACGTCCGCCCAGAGCCTCGGCCAGCCGTCGCCCGGTCTCCTCGGTGACCGGCCCCACGACATCGATCAGGCCACCCCACCGGTCCGGATGTTCCAGGCCGACGACCCGGCCCAGACCCCAGACCTGAGCCTGCCCCGGCGCGGCCGGCCCCTCGGACGGGCCGGACCCGCCGGCGCTCACCGCACCGGACGTCAGGCACCACAACGGCGCCGTGACCGACGCGTCGCCCAGCTCCTGCACCAGGGCGGCGGTCGCCGCGAGCCCCGCGGACACCCCCGGCACCCGGCCGTGGGGACGCTTGTCGAGGGCGAGCAGCGACAGCACACCGGCCGCCGAGTCCATGCCGTCGGGCAGCACACCGCCCCGCTCGACGGCGGCCGCGTCCACCACGATCCGGACGGGCCGCGCACCGTGTGCGGTCAGCGCCCGCTCGGCGATCAGCGTCAGCGCGTCCTCCTCGTAACCCAGCGGAACCACCAGCGGCCACCCGCCGGACAGGCGCGGCGGTGCCGCCTGTGCCGGGGCGGGCCGCCAGGACACCCGGTAACGCCACGAGTCGACGACCGAGCCCTCCCGCTGCCGCTCGCGCCAGGACCGCAGCGCCGGTACCACCGTATCCAGGGCGTTCTTGTCGAGCCCCAGGGCCCGGGACAGGACCGGCAGGTCGGCGCGGTCCACCGCCGTCCAGAACGAGGCGTCGCCCTCCGGCGCACGGTGCGACGGCGGCTCGACCCAGTGCCGCCGCCGCTGGAAAGCGTAGGTGGGCAGCTCGACGGGCCCGCAGCCCGCGCCCTGGTGTCCCTCGTGCACCGTGCGCCAGTCGGGGGACACCCCGTGGACATGGGCCTGCGCCATGGACAGCAGGAACCGGTCCCAGCCGCCCGCGGCACGCCGCAAGGTGTCCACGGTGACGACCTCCGTATCCGCGTCCTCGGCGGTCTCCCGTACCGAGTTCGTCAGCACCGGATGCGGACTGACCTCGATGAACGTCCGGTGCCCCGCGTCCAGCAGCGAGCGCACCGTGCTCTCGAACTCCACCGGCCGGCGGATGTTGTCGTACCAGTACGCGGCATCGACCTGCTCCGTCTCCAGCAGGCCGCCGCGCACGGTCGAGTAGAAGGGGACGGTCAGCGGCCGAGGGCTGATCGGCGCCAGCTCCTCGAGCAGCTCCCGCTCGAAGGGATCCACCTGGGGCGAGTGACCGGCGACGTCAGCACCGGGAATCTGCCACCGGCGCGCACCCTCCGCCGACAGCTTCGCCCCCAGCTCGGCCAGCGCTCCGGGGTCCCCGGACACCGTGACGGTCGCGGGACCGTTCACCGCAGCCACGCCGATGCTCTCGCTCCAGGGCTCGATCCAGGCGCGCACCTGTTCGGCCGGCGCCATCACCGACAGCATCGCGCCCTGCCCGGCCAGCCGCCGCCACAGCTTGCTACGTACGGCCACGACCCGGGCGGCGTCCTCCAGGCTGAGCCCGCCCGCCACATGGGCAGCGGCGACCTCGCCTTGCGAATGCCCCACCACGGCGGCCGGTTCCACACCGTGGGAGCGCCACAGCCGGGCCAGTGACACGATCACCGTGAACAGCACCGGCTGGGCCACGTCCACCCGGTCCACCGACGGTGCGCCCTCGGCCTCGGTGAGGACATCGAGGACGGACCAGTCGAGGAAGGCGGACAGGGCCTTCTCGCACTCGAGCACCGAGGTCCGGAACGTCTCGGACTGCCCCAGGAGTTCCGCGCCCATGCGCGGCCACTGCGCCCCCTGACCGGGGAAGACGAAGACGGGAGCGCCAACGGCGGCGACGCTGCCCCTCGCGAGGCAGGGCAGGGGACGGTCCTCGGCCAGCGCGTCGAGACCCGCCAGAAGTTCGTCCCGGTCGCCCGCCACGACGACGGCGCGGTGGTCCAGGGCCGCGCGGGTCGTCGTCGAGGGGAGCGCGAGAGCGGCCGGACCCAGGTCAGGCCGCTCGGCCAGATGTTCCCGCCAGCGAACGGCCTGGGACCGCAGCGCGGCCGCGTCGGTACCGGACAGCGCCACCGGAACGCGGAGCCCGCGGGCGGCGGCCCCGTCCACCGCGGCGCGGGACTCCCCGGGCGGCGCCGGATCGGGCGGCGCCTCCTCCACGATCACGTGCGCGTTCGTACCGCTGATGCCGAACGAGGAGACCCCGGCCCGGCGCACCCGGTCACCGGTCGGCCAGGGCACGGGATCGGTCAGCAGCCGCACCCCGCCCGAGGACCAGTCGACGTGCCCGGTCGGCTCCGTCACATGCAGCGTCCGGGGCAGCACACCGTGCCGCAGGGACAGGACCATCTTGATCACCGAGCCGACCCCGGCCGCGGCCTGGGTGTGCCCGATGTTCGACTTCAGCGACCCCAGCCACAGCGGGCGGTCCGCGGGGCGCCCCTGCCCGTACGTCGCCAGCAGGGCCTGCGCCTCGATGGGATCGCCCAGCGAGGTGCCCGTACCGTGCGCGTCGACGGCGTCGACCTGGTCCGCGGTGAGCCGGGCGCTGTCCAGCGCCTGCCGGATCACCCGCTGCTGCGCCGGGCCGCTCGGTGCGCTCAGCCCGTTGCTGGCGCCGTCCTGATTGACGGCCGAGCCGCGCAGGACGGCCAGGACGGGATGCCCGAGCGCACGCGCCACCGACAGCCGCTCGACCAGCAGGACACCGATGCCCTCTGCGGAGTTCGTGCCGTCGGCGTCCGCGGAGAACGACTTGCACCTGCCACTGGCGGACAGCACCCGCTGCCGGCTCAGCTCGACGAAGCAGCCGGGCGAGGACATCACCGTCACACCGCCGGCCAGCGCCATCGTGCACTCGTCGCGGCGCAGCGCCTCAGCGGCCAGATGCAGCGACACCAGTGACGACGAGCAGGCCGTGTCGATCGTCACGGCCGGGCCCTGGAGACCCAGGAAGTAGGAGACCCGGCCCGAGGCCACACTGGCCGCGTTGCCCGTGGCCCGGTGCCCCTCGACGTCCGGTGCCGCCTCGTACAGACGGGGACCGTACTCCTGCGCGATGACACCGAAATAGACCCCGGCCCGCGTGCCCCGCAGCGTGTACGGGTCGATGCCGGCCCGCTCGATCGCCTCCCAGGACGCTTCCAGGAGCAGGCGCTGCTGCGGGTCCATCGCGGCCGCCTCGCGCGGGGACACCCCGAAGAACGCGGCATCGAACGCGTCGGCGTCCTCAAGGAACCCGCCCTCGCGCACATAACTCCTGCCGGACGCCGACGCGTCCGGGTCGTACAGACCCGCCAGGTCCCAGCCGCGGTCGGCCGGGAAGGCGGAGACCGCGTCGGTGCCGTCCGCCAGCAGTCGCCAGAGGTCCTCCGGCGAGCTGACACCGCCCGGGAAGCGGCAGGACATGGAGACGATCGCGATGGGTTCGCTCTTCCTGGCCTCCACTGCCTCGAGCTCACAGCGGGTGCGGCGCAGATCCGCCGTCGCCCGCTTCAGATAGTCGCGCAGTTTGTCCTCGGCGGCGGTCATGGCCGGTCCTCCTCCTTCGGGCCGCCCGCGCCGGACCTCTTGCGGGCGAGGGTGATGCCGTCGAACAACGGGAGCAGTGACAGATCCACCCGGTCGTCGTCCAGCAGGGCCTGGTTCAGCTCACGGATGGCGACCGTGTCCGCGTCCTGTGCCGCGGGGTCGATCACCCGCCCGAAGAAGAGCGTGTTGTCCAGCACGATCAGTCCGCCGGGGCGCAACAGATCCAGGGCCGCCTCGTAGTACGCCGTGTACTGGGCCTTGTCCGCGTCCACGAACGCGAGGTCGAAGCTCTCGGGCCCCTCCTCGGCCAGAAGCTCGGCCAGGGTCTCCTGGGCGTCGCCGACCCGCAGGTCGATACGGTCGGCCACGTGCGCCTCACGCCAGAAGGGAGCGCCGATACTCGGCCACTTCTCGCTGATGTCCATGGTGACCAGGCGGCCGTGCGACGGCAGCGCCCGAGCCATCGACAGACTGCTGTAACCGGTGAAGGTGCCGACGTCCAGCACCCGGCTCGCCCCGGTCAGACCCACGAGCAGAGCCAGGAACTGGCCTTGCTCCGGCGTGACCTGCAGGGCCAGCGCCGCGGGGAGCCCGGAGGTCTCCGCGCGCAGCCGGCGCAGGATGTCGTCCTCACGCAGCGAACTGCGTCGTACGTACTCAAGGAGCGCGGGGGTGCTCTCGAGCTGCTGGGCCATGTCAGGCTCCTTCGGCCACGAGGTCCGGTGCGATGAGCCGCAGGGTGGTGGGCGCACCCTTGTCTGTGGGTTTGAGGTGCAGCCGCTGGATCCCGTCACGGTCCGCCGCGAAGGGCACATTCTGCGTGCAGCCGCAGGTCTCGCCGGTGAATCCGGCGAACCGGTAGGCGATCTCCATCATCCGGTTGCGGTCGGTCCTGCGGAAATCCGCGGTCAGATGGACACCGGCGCGTGCGGCCTCACTCTCCAGCCAGTTGAGCAGGACCGTGCCGGCCCCGAAGGAGACCACCCGGCACGACGTGGCGAGCAGCTTCAGACGCCAGACGGCCGGGTGCTTCTCCAGCAGGATGATGCCGACCGCGCCGTGCGGACCGAAACGGTCGACGAGCGTGGTCACCAGCACTTCGTGGTGGTCGTCGGCGAGCAGGGCGCGCAGTGCCGTATCGGAGTAGTGGACGCCGGTGGCGTTCATCTGGCTGGTGCGCAGGGTCAGTTCCTCGACCCTGGACAACTCCTCCTCGCCCGCCCGGCCGATGCGCATGACGAGGTCGAGCGAGCGCAGGAACTCTTCGTCCGGGCCGGTGAACTCGGCCCGGCGCGCGTCTCGTTCGAATCCCGCCCGGTACATCTGCCGGCGCCGGCGCGAGTCGACCGTCACCCGCTCCGGACTGAACTCGGGCAGCGCCGTCAGTTCGCCCGCCTGCGAAGCGTCGTAGCAGCGCACGTCCGGCAGATGGAAGGTGACTTCCGCGCGTTCGGCGGGCCCGTCGTCGATGAACGCGATCGTGCCGAGCGCGAAGTTCAGCCGCTCGGCTATCCCCTTGACGGACTGCGACTTGGGCCCCCAGCCGATCATCGGCAGGACGAAGTACTCGGCGATGCCCAGCTCCTCGAGCCGCCGCCACGCCAGGTCGTGATCGTTCTTGCTCGACACCGACTGAAGGATGCCGCGGGAGTCCAATTCCCGTACGGTCTCCAGGACACCGGGCAGCAGTGTGACCTCCCCGTCCTCCAGCAGCGTGCCGTTCCACAACGTGTTGTCCAGGTCCCACACCAGGCACTTCACCAAGGTCGTCATGCCCACTCCGCCACCGCGTGGTCGGCCAGGATCAACTGGCATATCTCGCTGGTGCCCTCGATGATCTCCATCAGCTTCGCGTCCCGGTACGCGCGCGCGGCCACCGAGCCGTCCTCGGCGCCCGCGGACGCCAGGAGCTGTACGGTCGTCGCCGCCGCCCGTGCGGCGTGCGTGGCACCGATGTGTTTGGCGGCCACGGCCTTGACGAACATCTCGGGCGCCCCTTCGTCGCGGGCCCGGCTCGCCTCGGCACAGGCCCGCGCGGCGACTTGCTCGGCGACCACCAGATCCGCCAAGTGCCCCGCCACCAGTTGGTGCTCGGCCAGCTTCCGGCCGAACTGACGCCGGGAGGTGGTGTGCCGGGCGGCGGCCCGCAGACAGGCGCGCAGGATGCCGACGCACCCCCAGGCCACCGAGAGCCGGCCGTACGTCAAAGCCGCCGTCACCAGCATCGGCAGGGACTGGCCAGGACCGCCCAGGACATGGCCGGCCGGGACCCGGGCCGCGCGGAACTCGATGTTCGCGTGGCCCGCCGCCCGGCAGCCGAGCGGGTCGGCCACCGGTTCGACGCGGACACCGGGGGTGTCGCGGGGGACGACGACGGCGGCGGCTCCGTCCCCGTACCGGCCGAACACGACGAGCAGATCCGCGTACCGGCCCACGGTGATCCACTTCTTGTGGCCGTCGATGACGACGTGCTCGTCCTCGGCGCGGACCGTCGTGGTGATGCCGTTCAGGTCGCTGCCCGCGTCCGGTTCGCTGAACGCGACGGCGGCCAGTTCGCCGCTGGTCAGCCGAGGCAGCAGGGCACTGCGCTGGCTCGCGGTGCCCAGCCGCTGGACGGTCCAGGCCGCCATGCCCTGCGAAGTCATGACGCTGCGCAGGGAACTGCACAGGCTGCCCACGTGGGCGGTGAGCTCGCCACCCGCCGGGCTGCTCAGGCCGTGACCGCCGTACTCGCGCGGCACCTCGGCGCACAGCACACCGGAGGCGCTGCACTTCCTGAGCAGATCGTCGGGGAGCAGCCCGGCCCGGTCCCATGCGCCGGCCCGGTCGCCGACGAGGTCGGTGACGGCCCTGGACAGTTCGTCCGTGAGATCGGCAGTGTCACGCATCGTTGCCGCCCGCTTCCCGCAGCAGGTTGACCAGAGCGGTCATCGTGCGCACCGTACGGAAGTTGTCGATCATGAGGTCGGGTCCGGCGATGGTGATCGCGAAGGTCTTCTCCAGATGCACCACGAGTTCCATGGCGAACAGGGAGGAGACTCCGCCGGTGGCGAAGAGGTCGACGTCGGGCTCCCACGACCTCTTCGTCCTTTCCCGCAGAAATGCCTGAATGGATTCTTCGACCGTGACGGCGTTGGACGAGGCAGTCATGACAGAGGTTCTCCGTACTCGTAGAAACCGCGACCGCTCTTGCGGCCGTGGTGACCGGCCCATGCCTTTTCGAGAAGCAGATCGCAGGGACGGCATCCCTCGTCCCCGGTGCGCTCGTGCAGCACCCACAGGGAGTCGACGAGGTTGTCGATGCCGATCAGGTCGGCGGTGCGCAGCGGCCCCGTACGGTGACCGAGGCACCCCTGCATGAGCGCGTCGACCGCTTCGGCGCTCGCGGTGCCCTCCTGCACGACCCGGGCGGCGTCGTTGATCATGGGATGCAGGACGCGGCTCGTCACGAAGCCCGGGGCGTCGTTGACGACCACCGGCTCCTTGCCGAGCGCGGTGAGCACGCCACGCACTCCGGCGAGCGCGGCGTCACTGGTGCGCCGGCCCCGGATGACCTCCACCGTCCTGATGAGGTAGGCCGGATTCATGAAGTGGGTGCCGATCAGGTCCTGCGGGCGTGCCACCGCATCGGCCATCTCGTCGATGGGGAACGACGAGGTGTTGGTCACCAGCACCGTGCCGGGCGCCACCAGGCCGGACACGTCGGCGAGCACCTTGGCCTTGACGTCGGCGAGTTCGGTGACCGCCTCGATCACGGCGGTGCTGCCGTCCACGTCGTCGAGCGTCACGCTCGTGGTGAGCCGGCCAGGTGAGTGCCCCTGGGGCAGTTCGCCCATCATCTGGGCCATACGGAGCTGTTGCCGGATCCTGGCCCGTGCTTCGTCGAGCCTGGCCTGGTCGACGTCGATCAGCAGGACCGGAACTCCGTGCCCCAGCGCCAACGCGGTCACGCCGGTGCCCATGACACCGGCACCGAGCACAGAAAGTCGAATTCCTTCCACCGAGCCTCCGCAGCGTTTGTCGAGGTACCCGTCCGACCGCGCGGAAAGACGACGGGAATTACCACATCGCCCTTGAGCGAATCGGTGCCGAATGAGAAAGTTCCACGATCGTTTGTGATCCTCGCGATTCGTCGACAGGGAAGCCAGCCCCTACGCCCCCTACGAATCCCCTAACGAATTCGTGCGCGGCTGGAGGTGGGCGCAGGCCCCTGGTGACACGAGCACCACCAGGCCAGACGTGTCTCCCGACCGCGCACAGCGGGCCCCTGGCGGGGGCTGGTCACACTCGGCTGCCATGGAAGCGCGAACCGGTCCGACTCAGGGGCTTTGCGTGTAGTGATCTTGTCCGGGTTCATCCGGTGAGGCCGAGTGCGGTCAGGGGGCGGCGGGGGTCGCGTGACGGCGGCCGTGGCAAGCGGCTCTGATCCACTTCTTGTGGTCCGGTCGCAGAGGGTGACGATGTTCGGTCCGCGAGGAGCATCTGGCGTCGGAGCAGGTCGAATCAGGCCCGGCCGTACTCGTCCCTTTTTGATCCGCTTCATCCTGTTGACGTTGCCCTCGGCCCTGCCCGAGCTCCACTCCAGGGTGAGTCCGGCGGCAACGGCATCGACATCCTGCCGTAGGCCACGGGCCAGGCTCCGCAGCGGCTTCGGTCCGGTGTGCTCGGCACGGATGAGCCGGCTGTCGAGATCGCTGCCGCGGCGCTCACTCATCGGCTGGGCGAAGGCCCGCACGCAGCCGGCGACGGCTTCCGCACCCGGGCGGCGCGACAAGAGTTGCTTGGGCTTGAGCGCGTTGTTCTCGTCGATCTTGTCGAGGTGGGCGGTGATCGGCCAGGTTGGCTTTCCGGACGGTCAGCTCTTTGGGCATGGCGGGCGCCTGGGGGGGGCGACCGTAGGGGGAGTCGGCGCCCGCGCGGGCGATTGGGCAGGTCGCGCGTTTTCGCGGGGCCGCCGGTCCGGTCTTCTGACGGAAACTCACCGCGAGTGGCCGGCGGCAGCGCGACGGCCTGCCCGGCAAGCCGCTCAGCGGCTACGCCCCGTCAGCGGCGGCCGAAGCCGGGGCCGCCTCTGCTCCCGAAGCGCCTCGCAGGACCAGATCGGCCGTGCGCGTCAGGAAGTCGTCGGTCAGTTCACGGCCGAGGAAGAGCCAGCGGAAGTACAGCGGACCGGCGGCGGCTTCCACCAGGAAGTCCAGGTCGGCATGCGGCGGCAGGTCGCCGCGCTCGATGGCCCGTGCGTAGATGTCGCGGGACAGCGCGAAGCGTGCGGGCCAGATCTTGTCCAGGACCTCGTGGATGCCGTCGTTGCCGGTGGAGCGAGGGCCGGTTTCGCGCAGAAGGGCAGTGACCCATGGGCTCTGGAAGCCGCGGCGCACCTCGCGCAGAAACGACAGGAGATCCTCGCGGAGATCACCGGTGTCCGCGGGAGGTGAGATCGCCTCTTGACGCTCGATGAAGGCGGAGGCGACCAGGCCGGCCTTGTCACCCCAGCGCCGGTAGATCGTGGTCTTGTTCACGCCGGCGCGCTCGGCGACGGAGTCGATGCGCAGGGCCGCGTACCCCACTTCGCCGAGTTCGGCGATGGTCGCGTCCATCACGGCCTGCCCGGTGCGGGCGGTGCGACCTCCGGGGCGGACGGTCGCCGAATCGGTCCGCAAGCGTTTGACCTGGTCGGATGGATCGTTCGACATGCGGTGAGCCTAGCAAACGCACCCAACTGTTGCAATTAGTTGCGACGGGCGCTAGCATCTTTAATGCAACTGAGTGTTGCTGTAAGGCTGTTCTCTCGGATTGGTCAGACCGCGAATCCATTGGAGCCCTCGACCATGTCCCTCAACGCACCTGCGTACGGCGAAACCGACGTTCTCGTTGTCGGCGGCGGGCCCGTCGGCCTGACCAGTTCCCTGCTGCTGTCCGAACTGGGTGTTCGCCACATCGTCGCGGAACGGCGCGACGGTACGTCGCGGTTACCCAAAGCGCACTACCTCAACTCGCGCAGCATGGAGATCCTCGACTCGGTGGCCATGGCCGAGGGCGTGTACACGGCAGGGGCCGACCGCGCCGGCGGCATCGCCTGGTACACGAGCCTGGCCCCTGAGGGTGAGCTGGTGATGCGCCTGGACGCCTTCGGCAGCGGTACCCTCGCGGACGCCTACGCCGAAGCAAGCGCGTGCAGGAGCGGGAACCTGCCGCAAAAGCACCTCGAGCCGCGACTGCGCGGCGCGGCCGAGAAGCGGAACCCGGGCAAGGTGCGGTTCGAGCAGGAGGTCGTCTCGCTGCACGGTGACGAGGACGGCGTCAGCGCCACCATCCGCGCGGCCGACGGAACTATGAGCGAGGTCCGCGCCCGGTACGTGATAGCGGCTGACGGGGGCCGCACTGTCAGCGAGGCCGTCGGCATCCCGATGTCCGGGCTTCCGCCGCTGGGGCGGGCGGTCACGATCCACTTCGCCGCAGATCTCTCCACGATGCTGCGCGAGGACGACGACGCGTGGATCCGCTTGATCAACCGCGTTGCTCCCGACGGAACGATGCTGGAAGTCGCACTGGTCGCCATGGGGCCCACGCGCTGGGACCGGCACTGCGAGGAGTGGGTGCTCAACATCATCGGCCCGGTGGGCGCGACGACGGAGGCCGGCCCGGACGACGCGGCGGCAGCCGACACGATCCGTGACGTCCTGGACCTCCCCGGCCTCGCGGTGAAGGTCCTCGCGACGGGCGGCTGGACGGTCGAGAGCGTTCTGGCCGACCACTACCGCGCCGGGCGGGTGTTCCTGGTGGGGGACGCGGCTCACCGCTTTCCCCCGACCGGTGGTCTCGGGCTCAATACCGGCATGGGCGATGCCCACAACCTCGCCTGGAAACTGGCCGCGGTACTCAAGGGACAGTGCGCCGACGGCCTTCTGAACAGCTACGAACGCGAACGCCGCCCCGTCGCCGCCCGCAACATCGAATGGGCGATGCTCAGCGCGCTCAACCACCTCACCACGCCCCAGGCCGCCTGGGGCCTGATCAGCGGCGCTCCGGCCGCGCAGAACCTCGCCGCCTTCCAGGCGGTACTGGCCGAGGGAGCGGACGGCGCCTCGCGTCGCGCCCGACTGCGCGAGCTGCTGCACACGCTGCGCACCGAGTGGCAACACCACGACATCGAGCTCGGCTACCACTACCAGGACGGAGCCCTCCGTGAAGACGGGACACCGGCGCGGGAACGCGACCCGCTCGGGGTCCGCTACGCGCCCAGCGCCCGGCCAGGCGAACGCGCGCCGCACGCGTGGTTCGAGAACCACGAAGGGCGAACCAGCACACACCGACTGATCCGGCCGGGCCGGTTCCTGCTCCTGGCAGGCGAACACGGCACGGCCTGGCAGACAGCCGCGAACCGCCCCACACGGGCGGAGATCGACGCCCTCACCGTGGGCCGCGACCTGGTCTGCGACCGCGACTGGTTCGCCCTGTGCGAGATCAGCGACACCGGTGCGGTCCTCGTCCGACCCGACGGCCACGTCGCCATGCGCGCCGTCGACGACAAGAACGCCGACGCCCACCTCGACGAGGCGATCGCAGCGGTCTTCGGCGCTCGCTCCTGAGCGTCGTGCGACGCACACCCGCGCCGGCGCCTCCGCCCACCGCAGCCGTCGTGCCGTTCCCAAGCGCGCGATCCGCCGACTCCAGCTGCCCGTGCGCGCAAGAACACGACATACGAAAGGAACCACCCCGATGATCCACCACTGCGTCCGCCTGACCCTCAAGCCCGGAGTCGCGCCCGAGAAGCTCGAGGAGGCCCTGGAGAGCCTGCGCCACCAGGGCGAGGTCATCCCGTCCGTGCGGTCCTTCCTGGTCGGCCGCGACTTCGGCGGCGAGTACGAGTGGGGCGGCACCTACGTGATCGAGGACCTCGAGGGCTACTGGGAGTACCTCACCCACCCCGCTCACCGCCGCACCGACGAGCTCGGGCTGCCGCTGGTCGACAAGTTCGTGTCGTACGACGTCACCGACGACCCGGACCCGGACATGGGCGAGAAGATCTCAGCCCTGCACCGGCGCCGCTATGAGCGGGACCCCGAGCTGGCCAAGCTTGTCTCCGGACTGGGCGAGTACGAGGGCAGTGCCGCCCCGGGCCCTCACGGTTCCTGACACCTGACGACGGTTCCCACCCCGCAGCGGGTGGCCCGGCACCTTTGAGCTTCAGCCAGGAAACAGTGAGGTGTCCGGTCCGGGCAGGGCGCCGGTCAGGCCGGCGGGCAAAGACCCGCATGCCTCGGCCCGGCGCGACCGTGCGACAACCGGGCCCCCACGCCGCCGTCGGCCCCGGCCCCGGTGCCCCCGACAACACCCGGAGGAATCATGACCACCCCACCCGCACCACCGGCCGACGACCACATCGCCCGCGCCGTCGGTGCGCTGCGGGCCGCGATCCCCCCGCGGCGCGTGGCGACCTCGGGGCCTGTGTACGACGCGGCACGCGCCCTGTGGAACGGCGTGGTGGCACACCGGCCCGGGGCAGTCGTACGCGCTGAGCACTGCCATGACGTGCAAGCCGCGGTACGTACTGCCGTCGACTTCGGCCTGCCGCTGACGGTACGCGGCGGTGGCCACGACTGGGCCGGACGCGCCTTGGCGGACCGGGGCATCACCATCGACCTCTCCGGGATGCGGCACGTGAGCGTGGACCCCGATGCCCGGGTGGCGCAGGTGGGCGGCGGGGCCACGGCGTCGGACCTGGTCGCCGCCGCCGAGGAGCACCAGTTGGCCGCAGTCACCGGCACCTCGGGGGCGGTGGGAGTGGCAGGGCTGTCCCTGGCCGGTGGTTACGGGCCGCTCAGCGGCAAGTACGGCCTCGCCGCCGACAACATCCTCTCCCTCACCCTGGTGCTGGCCGACGGCTCCGTGGTGACCACGGCCGCCGACGACGAGCCGGAGCTGTTCTGGGCGGTCCGGGGCGGTGGCGGCAACTTCGGAGTGGTCACCGGCATGGAGATCCGGCTGCACCGTGTACCGGTGCTGCTCTCCGGCATGATCGTGTATCCATGGTCCGAGGCGCCGTCGGTGCTCGCCGCACTGGAGGACGTCCTACTCGGCGGACCGGACGAGCTGACCGTACAAACCGGCGTGGTCGCCGCCCCGGACCGCAACCCGGCGCTGTTCCTCGCCCCGACCTGGAGCGGCGACAGCAGCCAGAGCCGAGCGGACGGCGAGAAGGCGCTGGAGCGCCTGAGCGCACTCGGACGGCACCTCGTCGCACAGGTCGGCCAGGCCCGCATGTCCGAGGTCCTCGCGGGCACCGACGCCATGTTTCCGTTCGGGCGGCACGTCGCCGTCCGTACGCGTACCCTGCCCGGCCTCACCGCAGGCGTGCGCGCAGCGCTGCTCGCTGCCGGCGAAGCTCTTCCCACGCCGGCGTCGGCCATCGCCCTGCACAGCCTGCACGGTGCCGCCGCCCACGTGCCGGCCACTCACACCGCGTTCGCCAACCGGGCCCCGCATCTCGTAGCGGAGATCGTCGCGGCCTGGGAACCCGACGACGAGACCGCTCCCGGCCATCGTGCCTGGGCCGACACCCTCCACGCCGCGCTCGCCGTCGAGGCGCTCCCCGGCGGGTACCCCAACCTGCTCGGCCCCGCCGACTCCGGCCAGAGCGTCCACGCCTACGGCCCGAACACCCGCCGCCTGCTCGACGCCAAGCACCGGTACGACCCCGGCTACGTGTTCCACGCGACCCCACTCCCTCACTGATCGGCGACGGGCAGGCGGTCCTCTGCACGCTGCAGTGAGGTGAGGTGGACACACCCGTCGGCCGTGCCGGACGAGGGAGGGGCAAGGCGGGATTCCACGGCGGAGAGATCCGAGTCGAGGAAGCCGATGACCAGGGAAGAGCGGCTCGAACGAGAGCTGGCCAAAGCTCCGAAACCGGCGGCCGAGGATGTCTGGTGGGTGCTGAACAGGTTCGGCTTCCCGCCGGAACAGGTGGAGGCGGCCTACGAGGCGATGCTCCGGGAGAAGGGGGAAGACGCGCGGCGGCAGAGCGGCGCAGAGGCGGCCATGCGGAAGACACGCATTCAGGATCCCGGGGGTCAAGGGACCTCGTACATGTCCCGGGGCAGCGAGACGCCGGGCCGTGGCGCTGATTCTCACCCGGTCACCTATCTGGTGTCGCTGACACCTGACGTGGACCGCATCGTAGCCAGGCCGCCCTGACCACGAGGTGGACGGTGCCCGATCGATGGGGGAGGCACGAGCGAGGAGCGGCCCGGCGGCCTTGCTCCACGGCTCGCCCTGTGCGACAGCGGCCGCCCCTTCCGCACGGAGGGAATCGACCACGGGCGCGAGGAACGTTGTCCGCCAGTGCATGCCAGGTGCTCTGCCCCCCACTTGTCGATGGCTCGACCCCGGAGCCGCGTGTCCCCGGCCGCCGTGTCTCAGCAGCTCGGGCTCCGCCACGGTTCCAGGGTCGACGAGGGCCTGCGCCCAGGCGGCCAAACGGCTACGTATCAGCAGGTCAGCAGCGGTGGGGGCATCCTGCCTCGCATCCGCCGGCACTGCACAGGAATGAAGGCCGCGGTGTCCCGCACCCAGGCACTCGGGCTGCGGCTTCGACGGAAGTCCCGTCCTCGTCCTCCGAGGAGCCGCCCCGCTCATCACCCGAAACAGGAACCACGCGCCCGTCACGGAGCGTCCTCGTGTGCCCGACCACCGGGTGCTCGACGGGGGGACTCGCGTCGCTCGTCCACGGCCTCGGAGTCGGCGGCCGACCCGGTGTCCTCGGTCTCCTCACCATCCTCGGATGCGGAGGTCTCCGAGCCGCAGAACCTCGACTTCCAGGACGGCGCCCCGTGCTTTGCTGCAAGCTCGGATCAGTTGGTGGCTGCGCTGATGTGAGAAACAGAGCGTGGGCGTGAGGACCGGACGAGGGAGCGGCCACGAGGCCACGCTGCCTCAGGGACAGGTGCGCAGGCCGAGGCGCTCGTTCGGAGGAGCCGCCGGCATTGTCTGACGAGCCGTGACGGGGGTGCGGCGAGCCGCTGTTCCCCCGGCTGTGTGAGATTCCGTGAGACGTGAGAGGGTCTGAGCCGTGAGTGAGACACCGCCGAACACCCTGCAATACCGCTTTGACGGGCCAGAACACCTCCCGGTTCTGATCCTCGGCCCCTCACTGGGTACCACCTGGCACATGTGGGACCGCCAAGTGCCCGAGCTGGCGCAGCAATGGCGGGTCTTCCGGTACGACCTGCCGGGACACGGCGGCGCCCCGGCCCACCCGGGGGGATCCGTCGCCGACGTCACCACGCGGCTGCTGGCCACGCTCGACGAACTCGGTGTGCAGCGCTTCGGCTACGCCGGGTGCGCGTTCGGGGGCGCGGTCGGGATCGAGCTGGCCCTGCGCCACCCCGAGCGCCTGGCCTCGCTGGCGCTGATCGCCGCCTCGCCGCGCTTCGGGACCGCCGACGAGTTCCGCCAGCGCGGGGTGATCGTGCGGACCAACGGGCTCGACCCCATCGCCCGCACCTCGCCCGACCGCTGGTTCACCGGCGGGTTCGCCGCCGCCCAGCCGGCGATCACCGAGTGGGCCGTGCAGATGGTCCGCACCACCGACCCCGGCTGTTACATCGCCGCCTGCGAGGCCCTCGCCGCCTTCGACGTCCGGCACGAACTGGGTCACGTCGGCGTGCCCACCCTCGTCCTGGTCGGCTCGGACGACCAGGTCACCGGCCCCGCCGAGGCGCGCACCCTGGTCGCCGGCATCCCCGACGCCCGCCTCGCCGTGGTGCCCGGCGCCTCCCACCTGGTCCCGGTGGAGCAGCCCGCCGCCGTCACCGACCTGCTCGTACGCCACTTCACCACCGCCTGGCAGCCCGCCCCCGACGCCACCGGCCAGACCGTGCTCCCCGGTGTCCCCGGTGTCCCCGGTGTCCCCGGCAAGCCGGTGCCGGTCGCGGCGCCGCAGTCCGTGCCGGTGGCCGAGATCGCCCCGGCGGTCGCGCAGCCGCAGGCCGCCCAGGGCCGCCCCGACCCCTACGAGGCGGGGCTGAAGGTGCGCCGCGAGGTGCTCGGCGACGCGCACGTCGACCGGGTGCTGGCGGACGCCGACGACTTCGCCGGCGACTTCCAGGAACTCCTCACCCGGTACGCCTGGGGCGAGGTCTGGAACCGTCCGGGCCTGGACCGCCGTACCCGCAGCTGCGTCACCCTCACCGCCCTGGTCGCCGGCGGCCACGCCGAGGAGATCGCCCCGCATCTGCGGGCCGCCCTGCGCAACGGGCTGACCCCGGCCGAGATCAAGGAAGTGCTGCTCCAGGCGGCCGTCTACTGCGGCATCCCCGCGGCGGACCGCGCCTTCCGGATCGCCCAGCAGGTGGTACGGGAGGAGACGACCCCCTCGGAGTGAGCCCCGGAGCGAGCCGAGGAGCGAGCCCCGGTGCGAGCCCCGGAGTGACCCGCACCGCCCCCGGGGCCAGGATGGAATCATGAAGCTGACCAAGAAGTCCCACTCCTGCGTCCGCCTGGAGCAGGACGGGCAGACGCTCGTCCTCGACCCCGGAGGGTTCAGCGAGGAGGACGCGGCCCTCGGCGCGGACGCCGTCCTCATCACGCACGAGCACCCCGACCACTTCGACGAGCTGCGGCTGCGCGCCGCGATGGAGATCAACCCGGCCGCCCAGGTCTACACCCTGCGCGCGGTCGCGGAGAAGATCTCGTCCGCGTTCCCGGGCCGGGTGCACACCGTGGGCCACGGCGACACCTTCACCGCGGCCGGGTTCGACGTCCAGGTCCACGGCGAGCTGCACGCGGTGATCCACCCGGACATCCCGCGCATCACCAACATCGGCTTCCTCGTCGAGGGCGGCCGGCTCTTCCACCCCGGGGACGCCCTCACCGTCCCCGACCACCCGGTCGAGACCCTGATGCTCCCCGTGATGGCTCCCTGGAGCAAGATCTCCGAGGTCATCGACTACGTCCGTGAGGTCCGCCCGCAGCGCGCCTACGACATCCACGACGCCCTGCTCACCGACCTCGCCCGCCCGGTCTACGACCGTCAGATCGGCGAGCTGGGCGGCGCCGAGCACCTGCGGCTGGCGGCCGGGGAGGCCACCGTCCTGTGAGTGTCAGACCCGGCCGGTAGGTTGTGGGGCATGCGTATCGCGACCTGGAACGTCAACTCGATCACCGCCCGCCTGCCGAGGCTGCTGGCCTGGCTGGAGAGCAGCGGCACCGATGTGCTCTGCCTCCAGGAGGCCAAGGTGGCCGAGGACCAGTTCCCGTTCGAGCCCCTGCGGGAGGCGGGCTACGAGGCCGCCGTGCACGCCACCGGCCGGTGGAACGGCGTGGCGGTGCTCAGCCGCGTCGGCCTGGAGGACGTGGTCAAGGGGTTGCCCGGCGACCCCGGCTACGACGGCGTCCAGGAGCCCCGCGCCGTCTCCGCGACCTGCGGCCCGGTCCGTGTCTGGTCGGTGTACGTGCCCAACGGCCGCGAGGTCGACCACCCGCACTACGCGTACAAGCTCCAGTGGTTCGAGGCCCTGCGCGCGGCCGTCGAGGGCGACGCGGGCGGCAGCCGCCCGTTCGCGGTCATGGGGGACTACAACGTGGCGCCGACCGACGACGACGTCTACGACCGTGCCGCCTTCGAGGGCGCCACCCACGTCACCCCCGCCGAGCGCGCCGCACTCGCCTCGCTGCGCGGCGCCGGGCTGTCGGACGTCGTCCCCCGCCCGCTGAAGTACGACCACCCGTACACGTACTGGGACTACCGCCAGCTCTGCTTCCCGAAGAACCGCGGCATGCGCATCGACCTGGTGTACGGCAACGAGCCGTTCGCGAAGGCGGTCACCGACTCCTACGTGGACCGCGAGGAGCGCAAGGGCAAGGGCGCCTCCGACCACGCCCCGGTCGTGGTCGACCTCGACGTCTAGCCCACCGGTCCTACGGGACCAGCAGCCGCAGGTCCACCGAGTCGGCCAGCGCCTTCAGGCCCGCGTCCCCGGGGTGCAGATGGTCGCCGCTGTCGTAGGCGGGCAGCATCCGCGCCGGGTCGGCCGGGTCGCGCAGTACGGCGTCGAAGTCGAGCACGGCGTCGAAGGCGCCGGAGTCGCGGATCCAGGCGTTGACCTCGGTCCGCTCGGCGTCGACGGCGGCGCTGCACCCCGTCCGGCCGCCGCACGGCACGATCGTCGCCGCCAGCGTCCGAAGGCCGGCGGCGCGCGCCCGGTCCGCCAGCTCGCGCAGCCCCGCGGCCAGCGTCCCGGCGTCCGTGCCCGCCAGCAGGTCGTTGACGCCCTCGAACACCACCGCCGTGCGCACCGAGGGCTGGGCGGCCACGTCGCGGTCGAAGCGGTGCGGGGCGCTCACCCCGGCCTGGTCGGTGGAGACCCCGTCGCCGGGGTAGCGGTCGGTGACGACACGGTTGCCGGAGATCCCGTGGTTGAGCACCCCGTACCGGGGCACCGCGTCCTGCGCCCGCAGCCGGCCGGCCAGCACATCGGGCCACCGCCGGTTCGCGTCCACGGTCGACCGGTCGCCGTCGGTGATCGAGTCCCCGAGCAGCACCACCGACCCCGGCCCGCCGCCGACGTCCACCCCGGCCAGCAGCGGCCAGGACGTCAGCGTCGAGGTGTACGCCCCGCCCGGCTCCTCCGCCGCGTGGTCGCCCGGTTCGCTCAGGTACGACCGCTGCACCGCGAGCCGGTGGACGGGCGCCGCCGTCACCGGGCCCGGCAGGTGGAAGCTCACCAGCAGATCGGCGCCCGCGGGCACCGCGAAGGCCAGCGGATCGCTGTACGCCTGCGCCCCCGCCGGGATCTCCACGCCACCCGCGCCGTCGAACGACAGCCGCGCCGGCGTCCCCCGCGCCGCCGCGCCGGACGCCCGCACCGCCACCGTCGCGCCGCCGATCCGTACCGGCGCCGCCGCGAAGGTGTTGTCGAACCGCACCCGCACCCGCGTCCCGCCCACCGAGGTGTGCACCACCAACCGCAGCGTCCGGTCCGTCCACGGACCCACCGTCGGGTAGCCGGACGTGGAGGCCGCCCACGTACCCGTCCAGTCCCGTCCGGCGTCCCGCACCGCCAGCGCGAAGACGTGCAGGTCCCGCGCGTACGGCAGCCGTACCGAGGCCACCTCGCGCTCCGCCGCCAGCGGCACGGTCACCACGTACAGCCGGGCCCGCTCGGCGATCCGGCCGGACGGTGTGCTGACGTGCGGCAGCGCCACCGCCTTGGTGGCGAGCGGGCCGGTGCGCCAGTCGGGGGAGGTGAGGCGGAACGCCGACCGGGTGCCGTCCGCGTACGCCACCTCGCCCGCTCCGCCCGCCTCGTCGCCGCCGGTGGCCGCCACCAGGAAGGCGAGCGCGTCGCCGCGTCCGGTGACCCGCACCTCCTGCCCGTTCGCCCGTACGTTGTCCGGTTCGCCCGGTGCCCGCGCGGGCCACCGCAGCGGCGCCCCCAGCACGGTGAGCGTGCGGCCCGGAGTCCAGCCCGCGGCGGCCAGGTCCCCGGCCGACAGGGAGGCACCCGAGCCGTCGAAGTCCGCCTCGCCGGGGCGGGCGTCGTCGCTGACGGCCGTGTTGTCGAAGTACCGTTCCAGCGGCAGCGGCGCGGCGGCGCGCGCCGGGGCGCCCGGTGACAGGACCGCCAGCAGGACGAACACGACCGCGGAACCGCGGACCCCTCGGCGCACGGCGGCTCCTCCCCCTCGACGGACGGAACGCGAAGGTAGGAAGACACCCGGCGCGCGTCAACGCGCCGTGCCGCGCGGGCCCGTCATGTCACCCGTAAGCCGTACCCGCGCGCCTGTGGTGCGTACGGCGGTGCGAATGACACGCTGGAGACATGAACATCCCCTTCCTGGGCAAGAGGCACGCGGATCCGGGGACTCGTGACCCGGAGGGCATCGCCGGCCTGCTCGCCGAGTGCGAACTGCTGCGGTCCCAGGCGTCCCGGGAGGGCGTCGGGCTGGACGACTCCCCGGCCTCGCTGGAGCGGCTCGACCAGCTCGTGCCGCGCTGGCGGGACGACGAGGAGATCCTGCCCTGGCTGGGCAACGACGCCGGGCTGTACCTGGGCACCGTCATCGTGCGCACCGTGCCGGGTGCCGCCTGGGGGTTCCGGGCGGACGGCCAGCCCGTCGTGCGGCTCGTCTCCGGCCGGGAGTTCGACGTGGTGGCCTCCGGCCAGGAGTGGGCCGCCAGCGGCGCGCCCGAGCTGTCGCAGTCGTACGCCGAGGTCGCCGAGGAGTGAACACCCCGCCCCGGCAACGGCCTTGAGCCCGCCATGACCATGGCATCGAGCCCGCCACAACAATGACCTTAAATACGGCTAATGCCCGAAAAGTGCGTGTCGGGTGCGGGGTGCCTCCCCGGCCGGATACGTTGCGGCAGCAGCCAGGACACAGCTGAGGAAAAGGGCTGGAATGGTCGTCGATCCAGTGATCGAGTCGAGTGACGTCAGGACAGGCCCGGGGGAGAGGGCCTCGGGCAGCGGAGGGCGCGCGAGTCCCGTCCTCCGGCACATCGGGCAACCGGCCTGACCCGGCCGCGGGAACACCCCTCCGGACGCCGGCCCCGTCCGGTGCCAGCCGCAGATCACTCCTCGTGCCGGACGCGAGGGGAAGGTCAGCTGCGCGCCGGCCGGGCGGCGGAGCGGCCCGCACGGATCGCTCGGGGCCCGGCGCCGGACACCCCGTCCGGCGCCGGGCCCCGAGGCGTGCGGGGCGGATTCAGGAGGCCCGGCGGGAGGTGCGCGGCGCCGGCGCCGGGACCGGCAGCGGGCTCGTCGCGGCCCGCGTCACGTCCCCCACCAACTCGACCACGTCCGGCCCGTACGCGTGCGAGTTGACCACCTTGAGCAGCAGGACGAACGTGCCGTTGCCGTGTCTGCGGGCCAGCCGGTCGTGGTTGCGGGCGAGATAGCGGGTGGCGGCCTGGTGGGCGATCGCCCGCTGCCCGCAGAAGAGGAACGCCGGACGCGTCTCCCGCCGGTCGCCGGCGGTGAGCCGGGCCAGCAGCACGTACTCGGTCACGCCCGGGTCCATGCGGTAGCGCTCGCCGCCGATCTGGAAGGCACCGCGGTCCGGACCCGGCTCCGGGTCCACGTTGACCCGCACCCCCGGCAGCATCGCCGCCATGTGGGCCGTCATCCGCCGGTTCGGACGCGTTCCAGGGGGCCCATCTTGAACTCAACTTCACGGCAAGGGCCTGACCTGCGTTAATGCGAGGCCCTCGCTTTGGTGGGGCTTCTGCAGCGAGGCGGGAATGCATGCGGTTGCGGCAGTTGCTGCTCCCACTGCCGCAACCGAAGGGCCGTTGACGAGACGCTGATGCGTGTACTGGTGGAGTCGGGCTGGATCGCTTGTCACACTGATCCCGTGATTTCTCTGCGCCTGCGGGATGTTGCCTGTGCCGTCGTCGGCTTCCCGAAACAACTAAATGAATTCAGCTACCTCGCCTGGTAAAGGCGCAGTTCAGCAAGTGTCGACCCCGCGCCCGCGGGGATGCTCCGACCAGGACGGCAGCTTCGAGGGCCTCGCCTGCGTCGACCCCGCGCCCGCGGGGATGCTCCGCGGCTGGAGACCACCCTCGGCTGGGACGGCGAGTCGACCCCGCGCCCGCGGGGATGCTCCGCGGGCGACGATCTCGGCGAAGTCGACCAGGTCGTCGACCCCGCGCCCGCGGGGATGCTCCGTCATCTGCCCCGACTGCCACGCCGAAATCGGCGTCGACCCCGCGCCCGCGGGGATGCTCCCTACGTCAGCATCACCCCCAGCGGGATCATGCGGTCGACCCCGCGCCCGCGGGGACGCTCCCCCGTACGGAGGTGCGGGCAGTGACGCACGGCCGTCGACCCCGCGCCCGCGGGGATGCTCCGGCGTCAAGAGCGCTGAAGCGATCCTCGCCCTGGTCGACCCCGCGCCCGCGGGGATGCTCCGGAGGAGGTGGCCGCCGTCCGCGCCGAGGGCGGGTCGACCCCGCGCCCGCGGGGATGCTCCGTACACGGATCAGTCGACATCGCCGGAGGTTCAGTCGACCCCGCGCCCGCGGGGATGCTCCCGTGAGAGAGGAGTCGGCTGCCGAGTCGTCACCGTCGACCCCGCGCTCGCGGGGATGCTCCGTTCGGTGGCGAGGTCCCGCAGCACCGACCGCTGTCGACCCCGCGCCCGCGGGGATGCTCCCTGGGGGACCGGCCTCAAGGGCAGCCCCGAGTTGTCGACCCCGCGCCCGCGGGGATGCTCCCCTGAACAAGGTGACTCTCAGCCGACGGTACTGGTCGACCCCGCGCCCGCGGGGATGCTCCGACCGCCATGAGAGGCCCTGGTTCCGCGCGCCCGTCGACCCCGCGCCCGCGGGGATGCTCCCCGAACAGGACGCTGCATGAGCCCCGGCCGCCGGTCGACCCCGCGCCCGCGGGGATGCTCCGCTGGCCGAGTGGCGGGCGTATGAGCAGATCGCGTCGACCCCGCGCCCGCGGGGATGCTCCGTTCTGGGGCAACGGCGACCCGATGATGCAGCTGTCGACCCCGCGCCCGCGGGGATGCTCCGGCGCACAACAGCGCCCGGGCGACGGCGGCGTCGTCGACCCGCGCCCGCGGGGATGCTCCGGCCGGGGAGGTGTCGGCATGAGCGTCCTGGTGGTCGACCCCGCGCCCGCGGGGATGCTCCGCCGATCCGGGACGTGGAGACCGCCGTCCGTGAGTCGACCCCGCGCCCGCGGGGATGCTCCGGGCCGCTGGGGCGGTACGCCGCTGAAGTTGGCAGTCGACCCCGCGCCCGCGGGGATGCTCCGCGCATCTACTACGTCGTCAGCGCCGACTGGGAGTCGACCCCGCGCCCGCGGGGATGCTCCGTGGCTTTCGAGGTTGGTGGAGTCGCGCCAGTAGTCGACCCCGCGCCCGCGGGGATGCTCCGGTGAGGAACGCGCGCTCGACGGAGGCTGCCCAGTCGACCGCGCGCCCCGCGGGGACACTCCTACCGCAGTGGCTCCCTGGTGGCCTGAAGAACCTGGGAATGTTTTGGAAGGAGGCGGTCAGACAAGCACCGAGTCGTGGTTGCCGCGCTCCAACAAGTGATGGTGCACGGGTGTCTCCGCAGCTCACAACGTGTTGTCAGTGGTGGGTACTACATTCTGGCGCTCAGTTGGGTTGAGGGGTGGGGGCATGGTGGACCTTGGGAAGCTGGGCCAGCGTTACGACCTGTTCGTCGTGCGGGCTTTGGAGACTTTGTGGGGGAAGTCTCGGGAGCGGGCTGGGGGGCGTACGAATCTTCTGCTGGCGCATCTCTTGGACACCGCGGCGGTGGCGGAGCTGCTCTGGGACGGATTTCTCGCGCGTTCGACGAGGTCGGTGCTGGATGACATCGCGGGCGGGCCGGGACGCGGGCGGCGGTTGTTCGCTTGGTTGTGCGGTGTACACGATTGGGGAAAAGCGACGCCCGTGCATCAGCGGTTGTGGCCGGAGGGTGCGGAAGCTGTGCGTCGGGCGGGGCTGACGTGGGTGGAGGCGGCTGCGGTGGCGGGGGTGAAGCGTCAGAAGCGGTGGCGTCATGACTGGGCCGGCGGGCTGATGGCGCGGGAGCTGCTGGCGGAAGCCGGTTGGGATGCGGAGCAGTTGGACTGGATGTGGCCGTTGATCGCCGGTCACCATGGCGCCTTTCCTTCTCTGAGGGACGTACAGGAGCCTGGGCCGGCGAAGGGTCAGTTGCGGGGGAGGGGAGCGTGGCGTGATGTTCAGCGCGCGGTGCTCGATGTGTTCACTCGTGAGGTCGGGTTCGAGGCGCTTGATGGGGTGGAACCTGCGGTGGTTCCGTCCCGGGCGTTGCAGTTGCAGCTCAGCGGTCTGGTCGTCATGGCGGACTGGATTGCGAGTGATGAGCGCTTCTTCGTGGGGCTCGATGATCTCCGTCTGGTGAGTATGGACGCTTCGCGCGAGCGTGCGGCGTCGGCGTGGGAGGCTCTGGGGCTGCGGGGAGGGTGGGGGGTTTTGGGCGTGCCGGGGCCGGAGGCGTTCCGGGACCGGTTTGGGTATGCGCCGCGGCCTTCGCAGGCGATGGTGATCGACGTGGTCCGCCGTATGGGCGGTCCCGGCATCGTGGTGGTCGAAGCGCCGATGGGTGAGGGCAAGACGGAAGCTGCCCAGGCTGCGGCCGAGGTATTGGCGGCCAGGTTCGGTGCGGACGGTGTGTTCGTGGGAATGCCGACGCAGGCGACCAGCGATCCCATGTTCACCCGCACCCGCCAGTGGGTGCGGGCGATCGACGGGCGGTTTGCCTCCCGGGTGGTGCTGCTGCACGGGAAGAGAGCGTTCAACCGGGAGTGGAAGGCGCTGCTGGAGAGTGCGGAAGCGTATGCGGAGGAACTGTTCTGCGGCGTCGATGAGTTCGGGCTGGTTGATGATCCGTACGGCATCGAGTCGGAGGCGCGCGGCACGCCGGAGCGGCAGGCTCCTGCGGAGTGGTTTCTGGGGCCCAAGCGGGGGCTGCTGGCCCCTTTCGTCGTCGGTACGGTCGATCAGCTCCTGTATGCGGCTACCCGCACCCGGCATGTGATGCTGCGGATGGCGGGGCTGGCCGGCAAAGTCGTGGTTCTGGACGAGGTGCACGCGTGCGACGTGTACATGAGCCAGTTTCTGTGCGAGGCGCTGCGCTGGCTGGGCCAGGCGGGGGCGCCGGTGATCGTTTTGTCGGCGACGCTGGCCCCCGCGCAGCGTCAGGCACTTGTCGAGGCGTATCTGGCGGGTGCGGCGTCACGTGAGGAGTTGCGTGTCGAAGTACCAGCGCCGTCTGGTTATCCCAGTGTCACGGCTGCATGGCTGCCGGGCACGGGGGAGCCGCGATTTCATGTGGATGCGGTGGGCAGCTGGCGCGCGGACCTCGGTGTGGCGGTGCACGTCGTGCCTGAGGCTGTGCCCGGTGCGCGGTCCTCGCGCCAGGAGCGGGAGCGGTTGCAGGGCGAAGCGGATGCGCGTGTAGGAGACCTGCTGGCGAGTGAGCTCGTCGACGGAGGGACCGCGCTCGTCATCCGGAATTCTGTTGCCCGGGCGCAGAGTCTCTATGAGGAATTGCGGGGCCGGTTCGGTGCTGACGAGGTGCGGCTGCTGCATGCTCGTTTCACGGTGGCGCGGCGTGCCGACCTGACGGAGGAGAGTCTGCGGCTGCTGGGACCGAGGACGCCCCGGCCCCGTGGCGGCCGGCTGATCCTGGTGGCGACTCAGCTCGCCGAGCAGTCCTTTGACGTCGACGCCGACCTGCTGGTCACAGACCTGGCTCCCGTTGATCTCTTGTTGCAGCGCGCGGGACGGTTGCACCGGCACCAGGACACGTGGCGCCCGGACCGGCTGCGCGCGCCGCGTGTTTTCGTGACAGGTTTCGAACCCCGCGAGGGACGCGAACCGGCGTTCGCCTTCGCCAGCGAGAAGATCTACGGCCGTCATCTGCTGTTGCGGACCGCTGCGGTACTTCATGGTGCGGGCGGGGTGTGGTCCGTACCGTCAGACGTGCCCGCTCTGGTGGAGACGGTGTACAGGGCGGATACGCCGCTGCTGCCCGATGCCTGGAGGCACGCCGGTGAGGCCGCCCGCCAGGAGCAGGAAGAGCGCGACCGTGCCCGCGCCGAAGAGGCACGGCAGTACCTGTTGACTCCGCGCGGTGAGCACGAGCGGCGGACCTTGGCGGGCCTGCACTACGGCGGGTCCACCGCGGGAAGCGACGAGTCCTCCTTGCAGGCGGCGGTCCGCGACGGGGACGAGTCCGTCGAGGTCGTCCTCGTGGTGCAGGGAAAGGACGATGCGGTCTTCCGGACACTGGCCGGGCGTGCCTTGAGCGTCAACGGTGACGTGGCCCCGGACGTACTGGATGAGGTGCTGGGCTCGGTGGTGCGGTTGTCGGCGAAGTTCACCGAGGCCGCTGCGGAACTGAAACCGCTGCCCGGGTGGCACGGACATCCGTGGCTGCGCCGGAGCCGTGCTCTGGTGCTGGATTCGTCGGGCAGGGCCAGGCTGGGGGAGGCCACAGTGTCCTACGACGACGAGTTCGGGCTCCGGCAGGTGTAGCGGTCCGTGCCGGCTGTGCCCGGCCGGGGGCGGGGTCCCAAAGGGGGGAGCCGCCGGGGCGGTGCCCGGCGGCTCGGTTGCCCCGCGCAGCGCGGGGTCGATGTGATTCCCGGTGCACTGTGCAAACACAGAAGGGGATCATCCCCGTCGGCCGACGGGTCGCCGGTCGGGGTCAACAGCCGGATTCTCGCACCTGGTTGTGGAGAAAGCCCGTACACGCTCAACGGCCGCTGCTAGCTTAAACAAAGAAGATTCCTTGAGGGGGGAACTGGTGACTGACGACTTTTCGCTGACGGAGGAGCCCTGGTTGTGCTTGCCGTCGGCCAGGGGAGGCCCGGCGCGGGAACACTCGTTGCGTACGGCACTGCTGGATGCGCACGAGTTCGGTGACTTGGTGGTGGAGGTTCCCACGCAGCGTCCGGCCGTGCTAAGGCAGGTTCTGCTGGCTGTGGTCCTCGACGCCTTGGGGCGACCGGCCGATGAACGTGAGTGGATGAGCTGGTTCTCGGCGGGCCGGTGGTCGCCGGAGCAGCGGACACGGCTTGAGAGCTATCTCGACGCGCATGGCGCGCTGTTCGACCTCTTCGATCCCGTGCAGCCCTTCGCGCAGGTCGCCGGGCTGCACACCGCGAAAGGTGAGACGAAGAACGCCGGACTGATCGTCGCGACTGCTGCCACGGGCAATAACGTGCCGCTGTTCGCTTCCCGTACGGAGGGTGATGTCTTCTCGCTGAGCCCGGCGCAGGCGGCGCACTGGCTGCTGCACACGCAGTGCTGGGACACCGCAGCGATCAAGACCGGTGCGGTGGGCGACCCGAAAGCCAAGGTGGGCAAGACGACCGGCAATCCTACCGGGCCGCTCGGTCAGATGGGCGTCACTCTGTTGGCCGGTACGACGCTGTTCGAGACCCTGTTGCTGAACCTTCCCGTCGGGGCGCCGCCGACCTCGGCCGACCTGCCGCAGTGGAGGAGGAGGGAGCCCGCAGATCCACGCTCGGCCGGTACCCCGGCGTGGCAGGAGCGGGTTCCCGAAGGGCTCCTGGACCTGTGGACCTGGCAGTCCCGCCGGATCCGGCTGTTCGCGGAAACGACCGATGAGGGGCTGCGGGTGACGCGTGTTCTGGTCGCTGCTGGGGACCGGATGCCGCACACGCCCGAGACCGAGCCGCACACCATGTGGCGCCTGGAGCCGACCGGGGGACGCGGCACGGGTAAAGGCAAGGCAGGCGCCGCCCCGCCGCGCCGTCCGCTGCGGCTGCAGCCCGGAAAGGCCGCGTGGCGAGGGCTCGATGCGCTCCTGGCGCCGGAGCGGCAGTCGCGGGAGGCCGGGCAGACGACGAGCGGATTCGCCACGAGCAAGCTCCTGGACCAGGCCGGCGCTCTGGCCCTAGACCTCGGCGAGTCCTATCCGCTGCGCGTGGAACTCACCGGTGTCGCCTACGGCAATCAGTCGGCCGTCATCGACGACGTGATGTTCGACGCCCTGCCCCTCCCGCTGGCCGCGCTCGAAACCGACAGCGACGTCCGTTCCGCCGTCCTCGAAGTAGCGGAACAGGCCGAGCAGTTGGCCACTGCCGTCAACTACCTGTCGGCCGATCTGCGCCGAGCTCTGGGCACCGAACCTATCCCCTGGGACAAGGGACAGCGCACTGGCGAGCTCGTGCTGCACGCCCTGGACCCCCTGGTGCGTCGGTTGCTGGCGGGGATGCGGGGCGTGGAGGACCTGGAACGCATCGAGGCCGGACAGCTCGCCTGGGAGCAGCTCGCCTGGCGTCGCAGCTGGGAAGTCGCTGACCGTCTTCTGCAGGCGGTGCCCGTCGGAGCGTTCGTGGGAAGAAGTGTCTCCCAGGGCGAGGGGAAGCCCGAGCGGACGCACCGGGTCTCGCTGGCCGAGGCATCGTTCCTCAAGCGCCGTGCGGAGATCCTCCACCGGGCAGCCGCCGTCCGGCGGGACACCCTGGCCCCTGTCGGCCAGTAGGTGACCGGGCGCCGCACGAGGCGCTTGCCGCCCTCGGCCCGGGCCGGGGGTATCCGTCCATGCCCTTCGAGGCGTCCATACCACACCTTTTGTGACACAGCGTCCCTCATCACGTCTGGACACGGTCATGACCGAAGAACACCCCACCAAGCAGCGCATCTGGCACCGTTATATCGCCGCGGACGGCACCTGGCGCCGCAAGAGCGGCACTGCTGCCACGCAGCGCCCGCCCGGAGAGGACCTCGCTGTTCTGCGCCGGGGTCTGGGCCGCCCTGCCGGCACAGTGCTGGAGATGTTCCCGTTCTACACCTGCCCAGTCGACGACTTCGCCGCCCGTCGGGGGGAAGTCTCGACCGAGCAGGAGGCCGAGCACATCGCGCTCGCCCTCTACGGGCTGCACCAGCAGAGCCAGGACACGCCAATGCATCGTGACGGCGTCAGCCTCGGCCGGGCCATGCTCGAACTGCGGCGCCACGACCGCACCAGTGAGGAGGCCGTCGACTCCCGCTTCCAGCAGGCGTTCTCCGCAACATCGACGGCAGCACTGCAAACGCGCCTGCGCGGCCTGGTCACCCAGCTCAAAGGCATCAAACAGCCCCTCGACTACAACCGCCTGATCGACGACATCCACGACTGGGACCGGCCCGAGTCCCGCTCCCGCGTGCGCCGCCGCTGGGGCCTGGACTACTACGGCTGGACCCAGCAGCCAGCGACCTCCCGATCCGGCCGCTGAGCCCCGCGCACCCGACATCCACCAGACCGCGGCGGTTCCGCCCACATCGGCGCAGACCGCAGACCGCAGACCGCAGACCGCAGCAGACCGTGCGATCACCGTCTCACTCTCACGAACCGGAGCAACCCACATGCCCCAGCGCTTGTACGTCGACGTACACATCGTTCAAAGCGTCCCGCCCGCCAACCTCAACCGAGACGACCAGGGCAACCCCAAAGAGGCCATCTACGGCGGAGTCCGCCGCTCCAGGGTCTCCTCCCAGGCATGGAAGCGAGCGACCCGCCGGCACTGCGACACCCAGGCCGCCGAGCCTGACCGGGCCACCCGCACCAAGCGCATCACCGGCGAACTCACCAGCCGTATCCGCCGGAACACTGGCCTGGACCGCGAGGCGGCCGACCGGATCGCCGCAGCCCTGCTTGCACAGCTCGGCCTGAGCCAGGGCAAGAAGGCCGGTGACACCGCGTACCTCCTCTTCTACGGCAACGCCCAGCTCGACACGGTGGCCGACCTCGTGACAGACCGCGCCGCCGACCTCGCCGTGCTGGAGGAGAAGGCACTCACCGACGCGGTCAAGGAACTGCCCGTCGCGGAAGCCTTCCAGACCGGACACCCCGTTGGCGTCGCCCTGTTCGGCCGTATGGTTGCCGACATCCCCAAACTCAACGTCGACGCCGCTGTTCAGGTGGCCCACGCGCTGTCCACCCACGAGACGCAACTGGAGTTCGACTACTTCACCGCCGTCGACGACCAGAACGAACGGGACGAGACCGGCGCCGGAATGATCGGCACCATCGGCTTCAACTCCGCCACTCTCTACCGCTACGCCACCGTCGGCCTCACCCAGCTCACCGACAACCTCGGCGGCGACACCGCAGCCGCCCTCGACGCCCTTGACGCCTTCATCGACAGCTTCGCTCTCTCCGTGCCCACCGGCTACCAGAACTCCTTCGCGCACCGGACCAGGCCCAGCCTCGTCGCGGTGGTCGTCCGCACCGACCAGCCCGTCAACCTGGTCTCCGCCTTCGAAGAGCCCGTGCCGGCGGAAGCCGGCGTCCAGGCCACCTCTGCCCGCCGCCTCGCCGAGGAGTACCTCACCGCCACTCAGGTCTGGGGCGACACCCCCCTCTACGCAGCGGCCAGCCACACCTTCACCACCCGCGAACCCCGCACCAAGGACACCGCCGAAACCCTCACCCAGGCGTTCGGTGAATCCGTCCCCTTCGCAGACCTGCGCACCACCCTGCGCTCCCGCATCAGCACCGCCCTGGGGGAACAGGCGTGACAGCCTCCGACCCCACGGCCGTCCTCCTCCTGCGGCTCGCCGCACCGCTCCAGTCCTGGGGCGACCGCAGCACCTTCAACCGGCGCGAAACCCGGCCTGAACCCACCAAGTCCGGAGTCGTGGGCCTGCTCGCCGCAGCCGCCGGGCGCCCGCGGCACGCAGCTCTGGACGATCTCGCCGGGCTGGGACTCGGTATCCGCATCGACCAGCCCGGCAGCCTCCTGCGTGACTACCACACCGTCAGCGACTACCGCGGCCAGCCGCTCCTGGCCGCCGCCGTGACCGCCAAGGGCCGGCAAAAACCCACCTCACCGGCCAAGCACACCCACATCACCCAGCGCTTCTACCTCCAGGACGCCATCTTCCTCGCAGCCGTCGAAGGCCCTCAAGAGCTCATCACCACCCTCGAACACGCCGTACGCCACCCCGCCTTCCCCCTCGCCCTGGGCCGCCGCTCGTGCGTACCCGCACAGCCCCTGGTCCTGGGACAGCGCCCCGGCTGTCTTCAGGACGTCCTGCGCGCGGAGCCCTGGCAGGCATCCCCCGCTGTACGCAGACGGTGGGGACACGAGAACGGCAACGCCGCCCACGTCGACCTGCCGGCCACCCTCGACGACCCGGCCGGAGAGGACGTCCGCGACGACGTTCCCCTGTCGTTCGCCCCCACCAGCCGGACCTACACCACCCGCCGCGTCCGGCACACCTACCTCGCCGCCCCCACCGGCCTCACACCCGATCCCGACCGGCCCCCGACCACCGGAGGCCACGACCCCTTCGCCCTCCTGGGCTGGTGACCTCTCATGCCCTACCTCTCCCGTATCCGCATCAACCCCCTGCGCGCCGCAAGCCGCACCCTTCTCGCCAGCCCCCGGGCCATGCACGCCGCCGTCCAAGGGGGCCTGCCCGGCCTGCCCGACCAAGCCCGCACCCTGTGGCGGCTCGACGGGGACAACCCCCACCGGCCGCACCTGTTCGTCCTCACCACCGACAAACCGGACTGGACTCACCTCGTCGAACAGGCAGGGTGGCCAGACGCCGACGGCGAGCACTACGCCGTACGCGACTACACCCCCCTCCTCCAGCAACTGGCCACCGGCCGCCGCTTCGCCTTCCGTCTGACCGCCAACCCCGTCCAGAACACCAACAGGCCCGACAAACCCACCCTGCGCCAACAGGAACGCCTCGACGCCGGCCAGCGGCGCAGCTTCCGCCTCGGCCACCGCACCGCAACGGCTCAGCTCAACTGGTTCCTCACCCGCACCGAACGCTGGGGCTTCGACATCCCTTCCGCCTCCCACCTCGACACGACCCGCACCGCGGACGGCGAACCACCCCGAGATGTCCGCATCACCACCCGCCGACGCCGTGCCTTCGGCAAAGGCTCCCTCACCGCCAAGGAAGCCCAGGTCGTCATGCACGCGGTGACTTTCGAAGGGAGTCTGCGCGTCACCGACCCGGCCCGGCTCACCGAACGCCTGCTGGCCGGCATCGGCCCGACCAAGGCGTACGGCTGCGGCCTGCTCACCCTCGCCCCGCTCGCCGAAAGGGCATGAACACCTGTGCCCGACATCTGGTGGAAAGCCGACCCTCAGGACCTGCACCGCCTCGTCGACCGCGTCTCCAGCGTCTACGTCGAACGCAGCCACCTGGACCGCGACGAGAACGCTGTCGTCATCATCAACAAACAGCAGACCGTTCGGGTCCCCGCCGCCATGGTGGCCGTCATGCTGCTCGGTCCCGGCACCCGCGTCACCCACGGAGCCATCCGCCTGCTCGCCGACTCCGGCACCACCGTGTGCTGGGTCGGCGAACAAGGCGTCCGCATGTACGCGGCCGGCCTCGGCCCCAGCCGTGGCGCCGGCCTCCTGCACCGCCAGGCATGGCTCGTCACCCGCCCCAAGGAACGCCTCGCTGTCGCCCGCGCCATGTACAGCATGCGCTTCCCCGGCGAAGACGTCTCCGCCCTCACCATGCAGCAACTCCGCGGCCGTGAAGGCACTCGGGTCCGCAAGATCTACCGAGCCCAGGCAGAGCGGACCGGTGTCCCCTGGAACGGCCGCGTCTACAAAGCCGGCGACGCCTTCGCCGCAGGCGACGACCTCAACCGCCTCCTGTCCGCCGCCAACGCCGCCCTCTACGGCATCTGCCACGCCGTTATCACCGGACTCGGCGCCAGCCCCGGACTCGGCTTCGTCCACACCGGCAAAGCCACCTCCTTCGTCCTGGACATCGCAGACCTGTACAAGGCCGAATACACCATCCCGCTCGCCTTTGACCTCACCGCACAAGAACTCACCGAGGAACGCGACGCCCGACTCGGCCTCCGTGACCTCATCGCCCGCGACAAACTCCTCACCCGCATCGTCACCGATGTCAAAAGCCTGCTCACACCGGAGGGCACAGACTTCGAAGACACCGAAGCCAACCTCCTCTGGGACGAACACGTCGGTGCGGTGGCGGGCGGCACCAACTACGCCACTGAAGCAGACCTTTCGGTACACGGTATGACCGAGAACCACATCGCGATCATCGGGCCCGATCTCGCCGACACCGAGACCACCTCATGACCGTCATCATCCTCGTCGCCGCCCCGGAAGGACTCCGCGGCCACCTCACCCGATGGATGGTTGAAGCCAGCGCCGGCGTGTTCGTCGGCAACCCCAGCCGCCGTATCCGCGACCGCCTCTGGGAACTTCTGGCCACCCGCATCGGCGACGGCCAGGCCATCCTTATCGAACCCGCCTCCAACGAACAGGGATGGGCCGTACGCACCGCAGGCCGCGACCGCTGGCAGCCCGTCGACTTCGACGGGCTCATCCTCTCCGCCCGCCCCAAGAAGCAACCGAATGAAAACAGCCGCCCCGCCCGGTAAAACCCCAGGTCAGGAAGTGTCGACCCCGCGCCTGCGGGGATGCTCCCGATCGAGCGGGCGAGAGGTCACGCACCTGGTCGTCGACCCCGCGCCTGCGGGGATGCTCCCGGATGGACTTCCCGACGATGACGCCCCCATGGGTCGACCCCGCGCCTGCGGGGATGCTCCGTCACCCACGGAGAGAACGGCTGGCACTGCCACGTCGACCCCGCGCCTGCGGGGATGCTCCTGTTCTCGCCGATGACCGTGCGACCGGCTCGGTGTCGACCCCGCGCCTGCGGGGATGCTCCGAGGCCGCGGCGCTGCTCGCGGGAGAGCGACGCGTCGACCCCGCGCCTGCGGGGATGCTCCGAACGACGGGGGCGAGGGGCGTGGGCTCGGGCAGTCGACCCCGCGCCTGCGGGGATGCTCCGCGGATCGGGAGAGTATGTGTACTCAGATTGACGTCGACCCCGCGCCTGCGGGGATGCTCCGTCCTTCGCCATGCCCGTCTTGACCATCTGCCCGTCGACCCCGCGCCTGCGGGGATGCTCCGGTCCTCTGACCGGGAGGGCAGCATGCAGCACCGTCGACCCCGCGCCT
>NZ_JAGGOO010000152.1 GCF_018614415.1 Streptomyces sp. ISL-12 | reverse complement strand
CCTTGCAGCCGCACGCACCAGACCCCGCTCACCGGCATGGACAAGTTCCGCCGGTGTCCTGCGTCCTGATCCAAACGACAGGCCCTAGGCCCCCTGCTCTCCGGGGCCAACGGCGGCGACGTCCCCCCAAGTCGCTGGACCGGTCCGTCGGTTGTCGGTGACCTGACTGACCAGGAGGTGGCGGACGCCGTCGAGGTCCTCGGCGGTGCCGGCGTCCTGGTGCACAACACCGGCGTCATGGACTCCTTGCCGTCGCTGGGTGAGAGCCGGGATGTGCAGCGGGAGCGCGCCGTCCGGGTCAAGAGGTCCGGGGTGGGGGCGGGTTGGGTACGTGCCCGTGGCCGGCGTGCAGTTCCAGTTGTCCGGCTCGGAAGTGTGCACGGAAGTGGTGGTCGTGTGAGACCGCGACGACTGCTCCTGGGTACGCCGCGAGCGCCGCCTGGAGGTCCTCGATCAGGTCGGGTGCGATGTGGTTGGTCGGCTCGTCGAGGACGAGGAGGTCTGCGGGCCGGGTCACCAGGGTCGCGATCTGCAGCCGCCGTTGCTGTCCCACGGACAGGGCGGTGACCGGGACGTGCAGGTCCTGTTCGCGGAACAGGCCCAGGGACAGGAGCTGTTCGGCGTACTCGTCCGGCAGCCCGGGCCGTCCGGCGGCGAACGCGGCGAGCAGCGGCAGCGGCGTGGCGTGCACGGGCAGTTCCTGGGCGAGGTAGCCGGTCCGGGCAGGGCGGTGCGCCGTGCCCGCGTCCGGCTGCAGGTCGCCCGCCAGGACGCGGAGCAGCGTCGACTTGCCCGCGCCGTTCTCACCCGTGACAAGGAGGCGCCCTCCGGGCTTGATCGTCAGAAGTCCGTCCAGGCGCAGACGTTGTCCGACCCGTACGTTGTCGAGCTCGGCGAGTGTGCCCTGGGCGGGGCCGCCGGCTGCCGACGGCAGCGCCGTCGTGAACCTCAGCGGTACCGGCGGCTGCGCCACCGGGTTGCGCCGCAGCCGGTCCAGGCGCTCCCGCACCGAGCGCACCTGCCCGCCGAGCTTCGCCTCGCTGGAGCGGCGGTGCTTGCCGAAGCCCTGCTTCGGGTCGCGGCCGGTGACGGCGAGCCGCCTGCCGGCGGCTTCCAGCAGCTCTTCCGTGCGAGCCACCTCTTCGGCCCAGTCCGCGTACCGCTGCTGCGCCGCGCGCCGGACGGCGGCCTTCGCGGCGCGGTAGCCGGCCCATCCGTCGCCGTACCGGCGCACCGTGCGCTCGTCCCGGTCGACCTCGAGGATCGTGGTGGCGATGCGTTCGAGGAAGCCGCGGTCATGGGTGACCGCGATGACGGTGCCGCGGTGTGCGCGCAGGTGTTCCTCCAGCCAGCGCACGGCGGTGGCGTCGAGGTGGTTGGTCGGTTCGTCCAGGAGCAGCAGTTCGGGGGCGGCGGCCAGGGTGCAGGCGAGCGCGAGGCGCGCCTGCTCGCCGCCGGACAGTGAGCCGAGCGGGCGTTCCCGGGTGATCCGGGCCAGTCCGAGTCCGTGCATGGCGGCATCCACCCGGGCGTCCGCCTGGTATCCGCCGCGTTCTTCGTACGCGGTCAGCAGCTCGCCGTACGCGGCGAGCTCTTCGTCCGTCGCGTCGGCGAGGGACTCCTCTGCCGCACGGAGTCTTCGCTCCATGTCGCGCAGTTCGGTCAGGGCAAGGTCGACGGCGTCCTGCACGGTGCGGTCCGGATCGAGGCCGGGGGTCTGGGCGAGGTGGCCGGTTCCGCCGGGAAAGCGGACGGTGACCTCGCC
Organism: Streptomyces sp. ISL-12; assembly: GCF_018614415.1. Taxonomy (GTDB): domain Bacteria; phylum Actinomycetota; class Actinomycetes; order Streptomycetales; family Streptomycetaceae; genus Streptomyces. The sequence continues at coordinate 29,861 of NZ_JAGGOO010000152.1, read as the reverse complement.
GGCGTCCGGCCTCTCGGCCGCGGCGAGCAGCCGCAGCAGGGTGGATTTGCCTGAGCCGTTGTCACCGACGACGGCGGCCTTCTCGCCCGGCCGGACGGTGAAGGAGACCTGGTCGAGGACGGTCCGGGTGCCGTACGACTTGGTGACGGACCTGACCGACAGCTGCGCCACATCGGGGGCGGTGGTGGACAGGGCGGTGTGAGCGCGGTCGCGCATAGGGCTTTCCCTGGGCATGCGTGGGGGCTGGGGGCAGCAGAGACGGCGGCTGGGGCCGTGCCCGGGCTCAGACGAAGAAGAGGAAAGCCATGACCCCACCATAACAAGACGAAGCGTCTCGTCTCAAGGGGTGCGGGCTGCGGAGTCCGTGCTGACCTGGCGCGGCATCGACCCGTACGGCACCTTCCGCCTGTGCCTGGAGCGCGGCGGCCCACGGCTCACCCGGGGAGGGTGAGACGTGGGCCGCCGCTCGTCGGTGCTGTGCGCTCGGCCGGGCCGCATCGGCGGAATCCCGCGGGCGGGGCACGGCAGGGGGCCCGGTTGGTTCCGGAGCCAGCCGGGTTTGTCGGTGTGGTGGTTCGCGGGTGGCGGTGGTGGCAGCGCGTGCGCGGTGGCATCAGGTGATCCGGGCCGGTCAGATGCACCGCTACTACCTGCGCGAGACCGTTGCCGGCGACGGCCGCCGCCCGGCCCGTACGCCACTGCGTGAGGCCCAGGAGCAAGCCGGTGTCCCGGCCGGGCGTTGGATGGGCCGCGGCCTGGCCGTCCTCGGACTCGCGCCGGGTGAGGAGGCCACCGAGAGCCAGCTGCGGAACCTCTTCGGCGAGCGGGACCGGCACCCGTACGCGGACCGGACCGAGGTCGACCTGCTCGGAGCCGCGGGGGCTGACCGCCATCACGGTGTCCCAGTCCTCGGCCGTGGTCTCCGTGACGGGCTTGTTCTCGGTGTGCCCGGCGTTGTTCAGTACGCGGTGAGTCCGCCGTCGACCACCAGCTCCGAGCCAGTGACGAACGAGGAGTCATCACAGGCCAGGAAGAGGATCGCGGGTGCGATCTCGTCGGCGCGGCCTGCTCGGCGCATGGGGGTGCGTTGGATGTCCGGCTGCTGGTCGCCCTGATCGTCCAGGAGTTCCTGGATCATCGGCGTGGCGATCACCCCGGGATGCACCGAGTTGATCCGTACTCCCTGCCGGGCGTACTCGACCGCGGCGGTCTTGCTCAACAGGCGCACGGCCCCCTTGGACGCTTGGTAGGCCGCAGCCGCACCGCTTCCTACCAGGCCGAGTACTGACGACGTATTGATCACCGACGCGTTGCCGCTCGCACGCAGGAGCGGCAACGCCGCCTTCATGCCGAGCCATGTGCCTTTCTGGTTCACGTCTATGACGCGGTCCCAAGCCTCTTCCCGCGTGTCCTCGATACCTGGCCAGTCCAGGATGCCGGCGAGGTTCACGAGTACGTCCAGCGTTCCGAACCGGTCGCGTACGAGGGTGATCACTTCCTCCCATTCCCGTGCGGAGGAGACATCGAGGCGAGCAGTGACGACCTCCGCGCCGCCTGCCCCGAGCCGGCGGGACAGCTCCCGCAAAGGGCCTTCGGCGATATCGGTGATCACTAGCCGGGCGCCCTCGCGGGCGAAGAGTTCCGCGGTCGCTGTGCCGAGGCCGCCGGTCGCGCCCGTGATCAGCGCGACCTTGCCGTCAAGTCGTTTCCCTGTCATGGATGTGATCCTTGATTCTCGTTTGCTGGCTGGCTGGCTGGCTGGCTGGCTGACTGACTGACGGGCTGACTGCTGCGCGGGACTGCTTGGTCCGCCGGCGGCGGATTCGCCCCGGTGCCCAGGGCGGCCGTGGCCCGGCCTTCTCTACGACGGCCTCTGCTCCCGGTAGAGCACGAGGTGCTCGTGATAGAGCACTCCGTCCCGGATGTCGCCCGTGGCGGTGAACCCGGTGTCGTCCACATAGTCCAAGTGGCTGCCGGTCACCGTGTACCGGCCGGTGTACGCGCTGCGCCGCGCGCCGCGGGCTTCGTCGTAGCGGCCGTCCGGCAGCAACTCCTGACGGATGTGACCATCCGCGGTCACCCACATCCCGACGACGTCGACGTGGTCGCCCTCAACGGTTCCTGCCATGTCAGGCTCCTCTCCTCGCATGGTGCGGTCCTTCCCGCTCCACCGAGTCTCGGCAGGTCAGCGGCAGTCGACCAGGACGCGTGCTGCCTGGGTGCGGCACACCCTGGCAGCGCACCGAGCCACCGCCTAGCCTGAACGCATGGACGACAACCACCTGGGGGACTTCCTGCGCGCACGCCGCGCCGGCCTGCGGCCGGAGGACGTCGGCATGGCGAGCTACGGGGCCCGCAGAGTCGCCGGACTGCGCCGCGAAGAGGTTGCCGTCCTGGCCGGAGTGAACGCCGATTACTACACCCGCCTGGAACAAGGCCGCGAACGCAGCCCTTCACCCCAGGTGGTCGACGCGCTCAGCCGCGCACTGCGCCTCGACGCGGACGCACGCGCGCACGTGTACCGGCTGGCCGGGGCCACGCCGACCGACCAGCCCTCGGTCCAGGCCGCCGAGCGGGTCAGCCCTTCGCTGCGACAGCTGATGGACGGCTGCCCGAACACTCCAGCGTTCGTCATGAGCCGGACCCTGGACCTTCTCGCCGTCAACGCCCTGGCCGATGCCCTCTACGCCCCGTTCGAGCCGGCGGACAACCTGGCCCGCATGACCTTCCTCGACCCCGCGGGCCGCAACTTCTACACGGACTGGGACCGGGCAGCACAGGCCACCGTTGCCAACCTTCGCGAGGCGACCGGATTCGCCCCGGACAACCCACGGCTGCGCGAACTGGTCCGCACCCTCACGGAGCACAGCGTGGACTTCACCCGCCTCTGGAACGCCCACACCGTGCGCGGCAAGACCCGGGACGCCAAACACTTCCTCCACCCGGACGTCGGCCCCCTCACCCTCACTTACCAGGCTTTCGACGTACGCGACGCCCCCGGCCAGCAGCTCGTCATCTACCACGCCGAACCAGGCAGCTCCAGTGCCCAGTCCCTCAACCTGCTCGGTTCCCTCCACGCCACCCGGCGCCGGCCCGACCCCCGGTCCCACCCCTGATCAGCCGACGGAACATGGGGACAGGTCGGCAACAGTGCCCGGTCGGCTGGTGGGCCGACTTCACGCTCACCCGCAGTCGCCGCGCGACCTCCGACGGCTTGACCTTCTGCTCGAACAGCCCGGCCGCCTGCGTCCGCACAGTCTCCCGACGCTCGCGTCCCGCAGCCGTCAGCCCGCTCCCGTCCGCATATCTCACAGAGCACGTGCTACGGCCCATCACCCCAGAATCACCAGGGACTTCGCCGAAGGTCACCCTGACGAGCCGAAGTGAGCATGCGCCGCCAGCACGTCGAAGCACCGGTCCCTGCGCGCCGAAGCCGACCCACGCGACCCCGGACCGTCCACCTGGTCGCCGCGTCGGAGACGGACGAGGAGTTCCGTCGGCTGGGGGCGCGGCACGAGACGCGGCCTGCCCGTGACGAACCCAAGCGCTTCGCGCACCGGTCGTCGGCAGCCTCGCCCTACGAAGGCAGGCGCTTACCGGCGGCGGCGCCGAGCAGCAGGCGATCATCGTGTACCAGGCGACGGCCGGAAGCCCGTCCGAAGCGCCTCCGGCGCGTCCTGCGCGACGCGCCGGACGTCTGCCGTCGGCCAGGCAGTCCCGACCGTCGTTCAGACTGCGGCCTGCTCTTTCATCTGCCGTGCCACCGTGCTCACTTGCGACCGTGGCTGCGCGGCTCTCTCGACCACAGTAGCCGTCGCGGTGGTTGACACGTTCCTCGCTGACCTGCCCGTACTCAGGCGTTGCACAGAGCGTCGGCCTCCGCCGGCACGAACGCGTCGGTATCCGCCTTGACCGGCAGCGCGTCCGCGACACGACGTGCGGAGGTTCGCGCTGTCCAGCCTGCGAGATCCGCAGCCCCGTCGTCATCCTCGATGTGTATAGTCCCGCCCCATGGAATCCGGTGTCGAGCTGATCACGCGCGCACACGTCGACCTGGTGAGGGTCGCCGCCGCGCTGTGTAGCTGACCCCACGCGGCCCACCCGCGAACCCCCACGCGGCCCACCCGCGAACCCCCACGCGGCCCACCCGCGAACCCCCACGCGGCCCACCCGCGAACCCCCACGCGGCCCACCCGCGAACTCCGCGCCGCCCCTCCGCGAACCCCGCGCAGGCTCGCGACGATCTTCCCGCCTTCGTCCGGCCGTCCGCCGCCGGATCCGTGGTTCAACGTCGCGGCAGCGCTGCCACCCGTTTCGGCCCCGGCTCCGCGCGCACCGCGCCGACCGGACGCCGGAGGGTCCCCTCTCGTTCCCCACCGCACCTTCCTCTGGAGACGCCATGACCGTGCGCCTGCACTGGTTCCTGCCCACCACCGGCGACGACCGCGACGTCGTCGGCGTGAGGGCCCGTGACAGTCTCCGGTCACGGGCCACCCTCCGCCCGCCGACCCTCGACTACCTCGCCCAGGTGGCCCGCGCCACCGAGTCCGCCGGGTTCGAGGCAGTACTCACTCCGACCGGCAGCGACTGCGAGGACGCCTGGCTGACCACGGCCGCGCTCATCCCGCAGACCACCCGCCTGAAGTTCCTCGTCGCCTTCCGCCCCGGCGCCATCACCCCGCCGCTCGCCGCGCAGATGGCCGCCACCTACCAGCGGCTGTCCGGTGGGCGGCTGCTGCTCAACACCGTCACCGGCTCCGACGCCGACGAACAGCGTGCCTACGGCGACTTCCTCGCCCACGACGACCGCTACGCCCGCACCGCGGAGTTCCTGCACCTGCTGCACACCGCCTGGAACGGGGAGCCGTACGACTTCGACGGCGTCCACTACCGGGTCGCGGGCGGACATCTGCGCAGGCCCCCGCTGCCCCGGCCGCCGGTGTTCTTCGGCGGCTCCTCCCAGGCCGCCCTGCCGGTCGCCGCCCGTTACGCCGACACCTACCTCACCTGGGGCGAACCGCCGGCCGCCGTCGCCGCGAAGCTCGCCCGGGTACGCGAACTGGCCGCCGAGCACGACCGGAAACTGTCGTACGGCATCCGGCTGCATGTCATCAGCCGGGACACCGCGGCCGAGGCGTGGGCGGAGGCCGGCCGCATTCTCGCCGCCCTCGACCCGGCCGCGATCCGCGCCGCCCACGAACGGTTCAGCCGGTCGGAGTCGGCCGGGCAGCGGGCCATGGCCGCGCTGAGCGGCGGACGCACCGACCGGCTGGAGATCCACCCCAACCTGTGGGCCGGGTTCGGCCCGGTGCCGGGACCGCGCTGGTCGGCACTCATGAGCAGGTCGCCGAACGCATCGAGGAGTACGCCGCCCTCGGCATCGAGCACTTCATCCTCTCCGGGCAGCCGCACCTGGAGGAGGCGATCCGGTTCGGGGAGTGCGTGAGCCCGCTGCTCAACCGCGAACCTGCCCCTGCCCCCGCCACCGTCTGAGCCCCCCTCAACCCCGCTACGTCCGCACTCGTCAACCCAAGGACCTTGCCATGACCAGCACCCTCGACAGGCGGTCAGCCCTGCGCTTGTTCGGCGCCACGGGACTCGGCCTCGGCCTCGCCGCCTGCGCCGGACCGGGCGGCGGCTCCGGCACCACCGCGGGCAGTGCCTCGCCCTCCGGCGTCACCACCTCCGGGGCCGTCGAGGGCGCCGTCTCCTTCGCCCACTGGCGGGCCGAGGACAAGGCCGTGCTCGCCGGTCTGATCAAGAAGTTCGCCAAGGCCCACCCCGACGCGGGCGTCGAGCAGGACATCTCCCCGTCCGCCGATTACCAGTCCACCGCCCTGCGCCGTATCACGGGAGCCAAGAGCGGGGACGTCTTCACCGCGTTCCGGGGTGCGCAGTTCGAGCAGATCGTCAAGGCGGGTGTGTACGCGCCGCTGACCGGCACCGGCGTCGTCGACCGCTACCAGCGCGACCTGATAGGCCCCGGCGCCACCGGCGGTACGCAGTACGGCCTGCCCTACCAGCTCGTCTTCAACATGCCGCTGGCCAACACCGACGCCCTGGACAAGGCCGGACACACCAGCGCGCCCTCGGACTGGGACGGCTTCCTCCAGCTCCTGGACGACCTGAAGGCCAAGGGCTACACCCCGCTCGCCTGGCCCGGCGGCGACAGCGCCAACGCCGGCCAGCTGCTCAACGCGATGGTGATGAACAACGCGCCCTCCGACGACATGTTCACCAGGATCGAGTCCGGTGAGTACAAGGTCACCGACGACTGGTTCCTGACCACCCTGGAGCAGTACGCCGCCCTGCGGCCCTACTTCCAGGACCGCGCCACCGGCTCCAGCACCGATGCCGTCACCCAGCTCTTCGCCCAGGGCAAGGCCGGTCTGCTGGCCACCGGGTCCTTCCAGATGGCCGGGGTGCGCGCGCTCGGCACCGAGTTCCCCTTCGATCTGCTCGCGCCCATCACCACCACGGCCGCAAAGGCCAAGTACCAGGGTGTCTTCAACACCACCTTCATCCTGGGCGTCAACAGCGCCTCCACCGTCCAGCCCGTCGCCTACGCCTTCCTGGAGTTCCTCAGCGACCCCGAGAACGCCGGCACCTACGCCAACGGCACCGGCCAGCACGTCACCGTCGAGGGCGTGGAGTACGCCAACGACGACCTCAAGGCCGTCGCTCCCTGGCTGACCCGCGAGACGCTGCTCGCGCCCCGCTTCCAGTTCCTGAACCTCGACATTCGCACCGCCGTCGAGAACGCCACCGTGGCCGTGGCCGGCGGAACGGAGCCGGAGCAGGCGGCCGAGGAGGCCCAGCGTGTCATCGACCAGAAGCGGTCGTAGGCGGCGCACGGCGCGGGCACTGTGGCTCTTCCCGGTGCCCGCCCTCGCCCTCTACCTGTTCTTCTTCGCCTACCCGACCGTGCAGGCCGTCCAGTACGCGCTCACCGACTGGGACGGCTACAGCGCCACTTACCACACCGTCGGCCTGCGCAACTTCACCGAACTGGCCACCGGCGACGACACCTTCCGCACGGCCGCCGCCAACAACCTCAAGCTCACCGTCACCGTCGTCCTCGCCCAGACGGCCCTGGCCCTGATGCTGGCCCTCTGGCTGGTCCGCACCACCCGGGCGTCCACCCTGCTGCGGGCCGTGTTCTTCCTGCCCACGGTCCTGTCGTCGGTGTCGGTCGCCTTCGTGTGGCGGTTCGTCTACGACCCGGACGGCGGCCTGCTCAACGCCGCCCTGCGCGCCGTCGGCCTGGACGGCGCGCAGTCGGTGTACCTCGGTGACCCGGACACGGCCGTGTTCTGGCTGGCCCTGACCCAGGTGTGGTTCCACGCCGGGCAGATGATGGTCGTCTTCATCGCCGGGCTCCAGGCGATCCCGCCGGAACTGTACGAGGCGGCCGAACTCGACGGCGCGGGGCGCCTGGCCCGCTTCCGGTACGTCACCTGGCCGCTGGTCGCCCCGGCCACCGGCATCGTGGTCGCCTACACCACCGTGCAGTCCTTCAAGGCGCTCGACCTGGTGCTGGGCCTGGGCGGCAATCCGCCGGGCCCCGCCCTGGACATCCTGTCCACCCGGATCTACACGACCTTCTCCAACAACCAGTTCGGCTACGCCGCCGCCCAGTCACTGGTGTTCATGGCACTGATCGCGCTGCTCACCTGGGTGCAGCGACGGGCGACGCGAGGAGCGACCCGATGACCCGGACCCTGCGCCCGGCGGCCCTCCTCGCGGGCGCCGCCGTCGTCGTACTGCCCCTGCTCGTGGTGGCGTTCGGCACCTTCAAGACGCTGCCGCAGCTCTTCGACGCGCCCCTCGCGCCGCCCACGTCACCCACCCTCGACAACTACCGCCGGGCGGTGGCGGAGGGCGGCCTGGACGGGGCGGCGCTCAACAGCGTCGTCGTCACGCTGTGCGCGGTGACCCTGACCCTGGCCGTGGCGAGCCTGGCCGCGTTCTTCTGCGCCCGGGTGCCCGGCCGGGTCGGCTGGATCGTCTTCGGCGTCCTGGTGGCGGGGCTCGCGGTGCCCGCGCAGGCGGCGATCGTCCCGCAGTACGTCCTCTTCGACCGCCTCGGCCTCACCGACAGTCTCCTCGGCCTGGTCCTCGTGGACACCGTGACGACGCTGCCGACCGCCGTGTTCATCCTCGGCAGCTTCCTGCGCACCGTCCCAGGGGAACTGTACGAGGCGGCCGAACTGGACGGCGCCTCACCGCTGCGCGCCTTCGTCCGCGTCGCCCTGCCACTGTCCAGGCCCGCCCTCGCCACCACCGGCATCTTCCTGTTCGTGATGGACTGGAACGACCTCCTCTACCCCCTGTTGTTCATCCGCTCTCAGGACCACCGCACCCTGCCGCTGGCCCTGCTGGACTTCCAGGGTGAGTTCCTGACCCAGTACCCGCTGCTGTTCGCCGGTGTCGTCATCGCCTCGGCCCCGGTGGTCGTGGTGTACGTCCTGCTGCAGCGCCACTTCGTGACCGGGCTGACGACGGGGGCGGTGCGGGGGTAGAGGGAGCAGGGGTGGGGTGGTTTCGGTGCGGGTCGTGCCGTGCCCGCTCACGCCGGCAGCGGTGCCGGCCGGTCGGCGTGCGTGCGCGGCGGCGAGGACATCATGTGAGCTTCAAGTGGCAGAGGTGCCAGAGGTGTAACGCACCACACACGGACGGTTGACCCGTCGGGCCGACTGGCTCGACCAGAACGGCCCGCTGCCCGGCGTCGAGGGCACCGTCTTGCGCCTGGTCGCGGAGAAGCTGCCCAGCGGCGGAGTCAACAAGTCGGTCCAGCTGTGGTGGTCGCGCACCGGCGCCACCGAAGCGCACCTCGACCGCTGCTGGCAGTCCTTCCTCCGCCGCTTCGACATCGAGCACACATTCCGCCTGTTCAGGCAGACCCTTGGCTGGACCAAGCCCCGGCTCCGTAGCTTGAAGCGGCCGACCGGCGGACCTGGCTGGTGATCGCCGCCCGTGCCCTGCTCCGGCACAGCAGCCGGCCCCTCGCCGTGCTGCACGTCGACTACACCGAGCGCGGCCACACCCCCTCGGGCACCCGCCGCAGCCCGGCAGCGACACGGGTGACCGTCCTCGGTACCAACGGCCTGGTCATCACCGACCCGCTGCTGGGCCTGGTCTCCGCCCGCGCCAAAGTCGTACCCGACGGCGCCACGACCTGGACAATCTGACGGCCGGGCTGGGCTCGCAGGGCGCCACCTGGCCACTGCCATCCGACAGGCACGTTCACGAGACGGCCCTGCTGACCGCGGCGTGGCGCGGCGAGGTCACCCCGGACGGCGAGCGGCCGGTGGCCGTCGCCCCCCCGGGCGGGCCGACCGGATGCTCTACCTCCTCAACCAGATCGCCGACCCCGAGTAGGCGCCGGCCATGCCGATCGGAGCCGCCTCGTGATACCGGCGTCCGTCCCGTGCAGCTCACCGACATCGAACGCCGCGCCCGTGCGGCCGTGACCGACCGTATCCAGCGCGCGGTCGACGACACCGTCCTGACCGTCACCCGCGATCCCGAGCACGAGGACGCGGCGATCCTGCACGTCGACTCCGGAGGCAACGTCATCGTGTGCAACCAGGCGCCGCACCTCGAAGCCGGCTACACCACGGAACTCCTGCCTAGCCCCGGCGGCTTCGGCATGTTGATACGGATCCGCCCCAGGAGCAGCGGGCCGAGGTAACGCGCACTTGTTGGCTCACACCAGGCGGCGCCCGCTGCCCGCCGCGCTTGTCCGAGGCTGTCCGAGGGTAGGAAGTGACCCATGAGCCGGATAAGGGGGGATCGTGCTCGAGCTGCAACAGGGTGAGCTGCACAGCGCGTTCGGTGATCCGGTGCTCGGTTCGATCAGTTTTCTCAACGAGATCATGAGCCGGTACCCCAACGCGATCTCGTTCGCGCCCGGCGCCCCGCATCTCGCCTTCCTCGATGATCTCGACGTGGCCCGCCACGTCGACACATGGATCGCCCACCAGGTCGCTCACCGCGCGCTGAGCCGGGATCAGGCCCGGCGCCTGCTGTACGAGTACGGACCCAGTCGGGGGCTGATCAATGAACTCGTGGCAGACGCGCTCCGCCGCGATCACGGAATCGACGCCGGGCCGGAGGCCGTGGTCGTCACGGTGGGCGCGCAGGAGGCGATGCTGCTCACGTTGCATGCTCTGTGCGCCCGGCCGGGGGACCGGCTGGCCGTCGTCGACCCGTGCTTCGTCGGCATGCGCGGCGCCGCCCGGTTGCTGAACGTCGACGTGGTCTCCGTGGACGAGACCGAGGACGGCGTCGACATCGACGCGCTGCGGGAACAGTGCCGCGCCGCGCGGTCCCAGGGCGAGCGGATACGGGCCGTCTACCTCTCCCCGGACTACTCCAATCCGTCGGGAAGCCTGACGAGTCTCGCCGCCCGCCGGCGCCTGCTGGCCCTGGCCGAACAGGAGGACCTGCTGCTGCTGGAGGACGGGGCCTACGGCTTCACCGCACCGCCGGGGGAGGAGATTCCGCCGCTCAAGGCACTGGACACTGAGGGCCGGGTGGTACATCTGGGAACCTTCGCCAAGGTGTGTCTGCCGGGCGCCCGGGTCGGCTACGTGGTCGCGGACCAGGTGATCCGCACCGGCGACGGCGGTCGACGGCTGCTCGCGGACGAACTGGCGGTGAGCAAGAGCATGGTGACCGTCAACACCTCGCCGATCTGCCAGGCTGTGGTGGGCGGCATGCTCCTGGAACACGGCGGATCGCTGAAGGCCCTCGCGCAGCGCAAGTCCGAGCTGTACCGCCGCAACCTCGCGCTGCTGCTGGACGCGCTCGACCGGCATCTCTCGCCCGGCGCCGGGCTGCCGCCGGGAGTGAGCTGGTCGCGTCCGGCCGGGGGTTTCTTCGTGCGGATGCGGCTTCCGGTGCCGGCCGACGCCGCCCTGCTGGAGATCTCCGCGTCGGAGCACGGCATCCTGTGGACGCCGATGTCGCAGTTCTACGCGAGTGGCAGGGGCGACAACGAGTTGCGGTTGTCGTGCAGTTACCTGGAGCCGGACCGGATCGAGGAAGGGGTGGCCCGGCTCGCCGGGTTCCTCAGGAAGGAGGCCGCCTCCGGGCGGCCGAGCGGGACCAGGCCCGGTCCACCTTGCCGATGACGTCCTCGCCGTACAGCCTGCACGCCTGGGTGAAGGCGAACTCGGCCATATAGACGCGGAACTGGTCCGCCGGCTCTTCAGCGAGGGCGAGCATCGCACGGTTGGCGACCACGGCGGGGTTGTCCAGTTCCCGCACGGCGGCCTCGACGGCGTCGTCCATGGCGTCCACGGCCACCACGTCGTCGCAGACGAGGTCCGACTCCGGGTCGGTCGCCCGGATCTTCCTGCCGGAGAGGATGACCCGGCGGGCCAGCCGGGAACCGGTCATCCGGCCGAGCCGCAGGTTGCCCGCACCGGGCACGATGCCCTCCTGAGCGGCCGGGAGGCTGAAGTAGGCGTTGTCGGCGGCGATGACCCGGTCGAAGACCAGCAGCAGTTGCATGCCGCCGCCGATGGCGAACGAGTCGACCGCCGCCACCCACGGCTTCTGCACGGACGGCACCTCGAAGGTGGCTTCGGCGGGCGGAAGCAGCAGACCACGGAGAATCTTGCTCAGGTAGGTCAGTTCCCTGCGCACCAGGAACTCGATGAACGAGATCCGGCCGTCGCGCAGGTCCGACAGATTGATCCCGGCACTGAAGACGCGCCGACCGGCGTAACGGGGGTGGGTCATCACATCGCCCCGGAGGACGCCCACGTGGGTCCGATCGTCGAGGAGGACCAGGTCGACGGCCGTCTCCATCGCGTCGATCAGCGCGTTGTCCTCGGCGTTGAGACAGTGCGGGTTGCGCACGGTGAGATGTCCGGCCGCGGCGCGGCGTTCCAGCAGGACCGGTCCCAGATCGACCCGTCCGTCACGGCGGTAGCGGTCGACGAGGGCGAGCGCGCGGGGCGAGGCCATCAGCATGGTGTCCGTCAGATGCGCCCCGGCCGTCGGGGAGCGGAGGATGCCGCGGAGGAAGATCCCCTGGTCGATCTCCCTGCCTTCCTTGTGGGCCTGGACTCGGGCGCCCTCCTCGTCCATCTGCCTCCGGTCGGGCACCAGGCCGGGGAAGCGCTCGGCGGCGGCGAACACCAGCTCCGTCAGCCGGAGCCGACGTGCGCGGCCGTCCGTCAAGACGTCGTAGACCGCGTCCGCGTGACGGCGCATGAACTGCTCGCGGGTCTGCCGGCAGGAGCCGAACACGGTCGCCGCCAGGTCCCGCTGCCCGGCGTCACGGTCCACCGGGGCCGGCAGGCGCGCCAGGATCCGTTCACCACGCTCCGCCTCCTCCGCCAGCACCGAGGCGTCCTTGTCGAGGATGCCGACCAGCGGGGGCGCTGCGGGCGGGGGGACGGCTCCGGCGGCCGTTCCGTCGGGTGTCATGACCATGTGGCGGACTCCTCGTCGCGGGCCAGTCGGCGCAACTCGCGGTCACAGGCCGCCAGATGCGAGCCGATGGCCTCTTCGTAGGGGGTGGCGGAGGCCTCCAGGATCAGGCTGCGCCGTATCGCGACCTCGGCCCCGCTGAGACGGCCGAGCATCACGACGGCCGCGCGCAGCGCCTCCTCCAGGTCGTGCCCGATCTCGTTCACCAGGCCGAGGGACACGGCCTGATCCGCGGTGATCTCATGTCCCCACAGCACCAGCCGGCGGGCCTGGGCGGCTCCCAGCTGGCCGACCAGCCGGTGAACCGCCATGCCTGGCCAGAAGTGTTCGTTGTTGACCGGCAGCAGCAACCGGAAGTCGGGCGAGGCGATCCGGAAGTCGGTGGTGAGCAGCAGATCCAAAGCGGGACCGCCGCACACTCCCTCCGGCACCGCGACCGTCACCGCCGCCAGCCGTTCGACCCTGCGGACCGCGCGCTCCCACCGGTTCACCTCCCCGATGCGCACCCGGCCCGGCCAGGAACGGTCGGGCCGGGCGGACCGCAGGCGCAGGACGACCACGTTGCGACCGCCGTCTTCCTCCGCCCGGGCGCACACCGAGGTCACCGCCGCCGTCAACTCATCGAGAGGGCGGGTTCCGTCGACCGTCAGAATCAAGCCGAGCCCGTCGATGAACTCGGCGACGTCCCGGGCGACATGCTCGTTCATGCTTCCCCAATCCCGCGCGCCCGTGCTCGCCGCGGCACGGGGCCGCGGCGGCGGTGCGCGTCTCACCAGCGCAGCAGTGCGGTCTCGATCGTCGAGCCGGGGCCCATGGTCATCATCACGCCGTGGTCACCGGGCCGAACTGTTCCTTCCTCCCACAGCTGCCGGAAGGAGAACAGGAAAGCGCCGCTGGAGAGGTTTCCGTAGTCCCTCAACACCGACAGGGTGTGGCGCATGTCGTGGCGGGTGAGGCCGAGGTTCACGCGGACCGCGTCGATGACCTTCTTGCCGCCCGAATGGATCACCCAGTGCGCGATGTCCGAGCGGTGCAGGCCGACGTCGCCGAGCAGCCGGCTGACCGTTTCCTCCACGTGCGCCCCGACCACGTACGGTATCTCTGGGTCGAGGAAGAAGGAGAACCGTCCCTGGTCCTCGTCCCAGTCGTAGCGCATCGCCTCGATCGCGTCGGGGATGATGCGGCTCGCGTAGCCGAGCACTGCGGGGCCTTCGCCGGAGTACGACGGCTCCGAGCCGGCGCTCGCTGCGGGCCCCGGCCCAGCCTCCGCGACCACTGCGGCGGCTGCCGCGCCGTCCCCGAAGAGGCTGTTGACGACGGAGGTGCGCATGGTGCCGTCGAAGACGTACGCGGCCGAACAGACCTCGATGCTCACCATGAGGGCCAGCCGTCCGGGGTGCGTGCTCGCCCAGCCGGTCACCGCGGCGAGCGCGTTGAGCCCGGCGTTGCAGCCCATGCCGACCACATCGAGCCGGCCGCACGAGGGCCGCAGTCCGAGGTCCCTGATCAGCAGCGCGCTGAATCCGGGTGTGAGGAGCCCGGTCGACGAGACGCAGCACAGGAACGCCACCTCGTCAGGGTCCGCGTCGAGCCGTTTCAGACACGCCTCGATCGCCTCGCGGCCGATGACGAGCCCGCTGGAGGAGTGCTTGCGGAGCAGATCACCCTGCGTCTCCGTCCGCGGAGTGCCGTCCGGGTCGCGGGGCGGCAGGGTGAGGTGGCGGCGCTCGATCGCGCTGTTCAGGAAGACGGACCGGATCCTCGGATCGGTGATCCCGAAGACCGAGAGCAGCTCCTCCTGCGTGTACGAGGCCGGCGGCACGGCGGTTCCCACCGATACGATCCGTGGGAGGGAGCCGCTGGTCCGGGTCATGGTCCGCTCCTCTCCTCGATGTCAGCCGAGACCGAGGTAGTCTTCGGGGCCGCCGTCGCGGACCGTGTCGAGCGTGAAGCAGTGGAAGCCGCCTCCGAAAAGCCGTCGATGGCGGTGACGTACCGGGACGACGGTGAACCGGTGCTGCTCCAGGGTCCGCATGAGTTCCGGGCAGGCGCTGTTGACCAGCACCGTCGAGGGATCGACCGACAGGACGTTGAGGTCGATGAACGGGCTGGTGAGCACCAGGTCGTCGTCCTCGTACTGCGGGAAGTTGTTCTTCCCGGGGGGCGGCGCCACGATCAGGTCCCAGCTCCGCAGCGCCTCCGGGAGGAAGTCCAGCACTTCCTTGTTGCGTACCAGCAGCGTGCCGGGCCGCAACGCCAGCACCATGCTGTCGATGTGGCTGTCGCTGAGCCGGTGCACTCGGTGGATGCGGAATCGGCCCTCCAGGTGCCGCTCCAGCCAGTCACAGGCCATGGCATGGTTGGCCGTGGAGATGTTCACGATGACGTCCTGGCCCAGCCGCAGGCACTGTGCCGCGTCGAACATCATCTCGAAGCCCACGTCGTACACGGAGGCCTGCGGGTCCTCGATCGGTTCCGTGGGGCCGCCCACGTTGCTGGTCCGGGCGTACGACAGGTCGAAGGAGGCGTCCGTCATCAGCGGCCGGGGCATGACGGTCCACCGGGCGCCCTGCCGGAAGTACTCGGCGAAGACCGGGGTGAGGAACTGGGTTTCGAAGTAGCGTGAGCGGATCATGGGCGGCGTCTCGATGATCTCGTCCCCGAGGACCAGGGTGTTGTCCCGGATGTTCAACGGGGGTACGACGGCCGCCGACCAGGCCGGCGTGCGTACCTCCGTGGTGGACGCGTCGACGTCCATCGGCCGGTGCACCTTCACCGACAGGGACTCCAGGGTGGCGACGATGCCTTCGATGTCCTCGATGAGTTCATCCACGTACCGCTGCTTGATGGGGGAGCGGTCCGCCGCGGCGCCCCGGCCGGCCCCGTCGGGGGAGCCGCCGGCGCTGAGGCGCGGGTAGTACCACTCGGAGCGGGTGATGTTGTCGTGGAAGAACAGGTCGAACGACAACTCCCGTTCGTGCGACGTGTAGTTCACGGCCGATCCGACGACAACCTCCTTGAGCGGGGACCATTCGTCGAAGCTGTTCAACCGCATGCTGCGTTCTCCTTGCCGGTGGGGTCGGTGCGTGAGGCGGTGCCACCGGGACCGAACAGTTCCTTGAGCCGGTGCTCGTAGGCGGCCGCGCGCGTCAGGTCCTCGGCGATCACGCACTGCATGATCGAGTGGTCTCTCAGGTCGAGGGCACTGCTGAAGATCACCCCGGTGCGGGTCGACGGGTCGTAGGCGAGGCCGGCGTCGGTGAGCGCCGAGACGGCGGAGGCGAAGGAACGGGCGGACCAGCCGTCAGGCCAGATGCGCTCGACGACGACCCGGTCGTCCGCGTGGTCCAGGCCGGCCAGCCGGGCGCCGATGACGGCGTAGGTGTGGGTCGACATGGTGACACGGCCGTTGTACTCGGTGAAGAACAGCTCGCTGTCACGGGTCAGGACGGCGTCCGCGCTGAGGCGTCCGCGATACCCCATGGCGTGCAGCGGGACGCACAACCTCCGTCCGTGCTCGACGAGTCCGGCGGCGGCGTCCGGTTTGAGTCCCTGTGCGGGCACCACTTGCGCCTTGGCCAGTGGCGCCATGATCATTTCGCCGGTGCCGCCGAACTCGACGCCGTCGTCAGTGATCAGGTACTCGGCGAACAGAGAGGTGCTGTCCGGGTAATAGCGTTCGACGACGACCGGGTCGCGACTGTTCCGGCTCAGTTCCGCCCACCGCTCGTCGAGATAGCCCCGCACCTTGGCTGTATCCGTGAGGGTCAGTGTCCGGCGGGCGCCGACGGGCTGGATGCCGGGAACGCGGCTGAGGATTTCATTGCCCTTGCCGCCGAGCGAGTAGTCCTGCTTGACGACGACCGGCGTGTTCGCGTCGAGCAGTTCCGTGATCGCGGACTCGGCGCGTTCCCGGGTGGCGCAGACCGCGCCCTCGGGGACCGGCACGCCGACGCCCGCCGCCACCGCCCGGAACACCGCCTTGCTGTTGACCAGGGCACCACCGCTCTGGGCGGCGAAGCCGAGCCCCGGGACCGCGTGCTCGGCACCGAGAGCGCGGGCCAGCGCGGCCACCGAGGTGTCCGGCCACAGAGCGAGGATGTCCGTGACGGGACGGCCCGCCAGCGCCCGGCGCAGTGCGGTGAGGAAGGCCGGGGCCGACAGCCGGTCGGCGGTCAGCAGGTCCTCCCCGGCGCGCCCGGCAGGTGGGACGACCACCTCGATGGCCGAGCGCCGGGTGCCGGTGAGCGAGGTGACGTAGGCGAGGAATTCCTCCTCGGGGTGGACGGGGAGGACGAGGACATCGCCGTCCTGGGCGAACCACGCCAGCCGCTGCACCGACCAGGAGGCGGCGATACGGGTGAAGAGGTCTTCGTTGAAGTCGTTGCCGATGAGTAGCCGTGTCAAAGGCGTTCCCTCCGTGGAGACGCTTCGGTGTGCTCGAGGTCAGCCGCAGCCGCCCCGGATGCTGCCCGCCTCGCCGGCCGCGTCGGCCGACGGGCCGCCCGCGTTGGCGTTGGTGAGGATGTGCTCCTTCGTCGTCCCCATGAAATGGATGACGATCTCGTGGTTGGTCGACGTGACGGCGGATTCCGAACCGGTCCGGTAGTAGAGGTCGAGGACGCGCGGCGAGGGGGAGAGGTCCGGTTCCCTGTCCGCGCGGAGAGCGGCCACGATGGCGGGCACGTCGTAGGCCAGCCGGACGTCCCTGCGTACGTAGTACCTCTCGTCGCGGATCTCCTCGACCTCCAGTTCCTCGTGCGCGGTTCCCGACTGTTCCGGGCGGAAGACGGGCTGGGTGAGCAGGTCGTAGCGGAACACCTCGTCGAGGACCGGCCGGAACCGCTCGGGGATGAGCGGGCGGATCGACTCGTCCCACCACCGGTGCAGCAGGCGCACGGCCTCCGGATCGGTGTAGAAGTAGCTGATCGCCGCGCCGAAGGACGCGGTGCCTCCGGCGGCGGTCGCGCAGAACTCCCGTAACGGCACGGCCGCCGGATCGTCGATCTCCGCCAGCCAGTCGCCCAGGTTGATCAGCACCCGCGACTGGGTCAGGCCGGCGAAGTGCCGGAGCGGGCCCCATATGTAGCGGAATACCGCGTTCTCGGCGACGACCCGGGCCCAGAAGAGGAACTGCTGCATGTACTGGTTGTCGGCGAAGGTCATGGTGTCGTGCGCGAGCACGTACTCGAAGTCGTCGTGGTCTCCGCGGACCGCCGTGATCCCGAAGAGTTCCTTCTTCTCCATGTAGTCGGTGTTGGGGAGCAGCAGAATGGGGTAGACGGCGATCCTGGACACGCGCCGGGCGAGGCGGTCGTAGCCCTCCATGAAGGACTCCACGGTCTCCCCGGGAGCACCCCAGATCAGCTCGGCGTAGCAGTCCAGGCCCTCCCGGTCGAGCCAGGCCGCCAGGTCCTCCCACTCGTTGACCTTCATGTTGCGCCGGTTCATGGTCTCCAGCGCGCTGTCGCTGAGCGTCTGGAGGGCCAGCGTGAAGGAGCTGTGCATGCCGGCCTCCTTCATCCGCTGGACGATCTTGAAGAACGTCTTGGACTTGTTCTTGGCCCAGGAGGTCTCCAGGGCCCGCGGGAAGCCGTAGGTGTCCCGGGTCTCGATCAGCGCCTCGACGAACTCCAGGTCGCTGGGCAGCAGCCCGAAGTTGGCGTCGCAGGCCACGATGGTGTGCACCTTGAGCTTGGCGAACAGCTCCAGCTCGCGGCGGAGTCGCTCCTGGGAGAAGGCGCGGACCTTCTGGCCGACGGCGCCGCCCCAGTAGCAGAAGGCGCACTTGTAGGGACAGCCGCGGTTGGTCTCCATCAACGCCACGTCGTACCGGAACTCGCCTTTCTCGTCGGTCAGTTCCAGCGCCCCGGTGAGGAAGGGCGAGGGGATCTGTTCGAGGTCGTCGAGGCGCGGGCGCTCCTCGGTGGTGACGACCTCGCCGTCCGGCCCACGGTAGGAGATCCCGGCGACCGAGCCGAGGGCATGCCGGTCCACGCCCGCCAGACAGGCCCTGACCAGCTCTCTGAACGTCAGCTCACCCTCGCCGTTGACCACCACGTCCACCTCTGGAAACATGCGGAAGACGCGAGCTGCCTGGTTGGCCACGTGCGTGCCGCCGAATACGACGAGGCCGGCCGGGTTCAGTTGTTTGAAGGTGGCGGCGAGAGCACCGAAAGACTGGTAGTTCCACCCCAGTACAGAGAAGGCAAGAATGTCCGGCGGGCCGCCGCTGAAGAGTTCGTTGCCCATGGCCGCATTCGTGGTGCCGCCCCGGAAGTTCTTGATGGAGACGTCCACGCGGGGACTGATTTCTTCGTCGGCCATGAGGGTTGACTTAAGATACCCGGAAGCCAGCGGCATTGACTCCAGTGACATTTCCCAGACGCCCTGCTGCACAAGGGAAATGGTGGTTTTGCAGTCTTCTTCGGAAGCTGTCACGCGTGCTCCTCGCATCGAGCGTCGGAACAAACCAAGATGAGTCGCAGGCTTCGCGCTATTTCCTCATGCTCAAGGGGTGTTGATCTCGGTGTCAACCCTGTCGTCGCTATGGATCGGAGAGTCCTGGGGAATGGCTTGATTCAATCACCGGTCGGTTCTGTGATGGATTGATTCCGGTCATGAAACCTGGGATCTGGTCAACTTTCGCGGCGGTTGCGCGCGTTGACCTTGTCCGAGATGGCGTGTTAGCCTCCCGTGGTCTTGCCGATTTCAACATCAGTCACACCCTTGGAAGGGGACACATAACTGATGGGCGATTCGCAGGAATTCGACCGCGTATACGAGAGATTCCAGCTCATCGTCAATGGACCGGCTCTTTTCAATGCCGTCATCACGGCTCTGGAGCTCGATGTCCTTCCGTTCGTATCGCGCCACCCGGGCGCCACGTTCGAGGAACTGCGCCGGCATGTGGGAATCGAGCCGCACAAGCTGCGTGTGCTGATGCTCGCGCTGTGCGCCACCGAGCTGGTGGAGCGGCGCGACGGCGGATACGTGAACTCGCGGGTCGCCGAGGAGCATTTGGTGACGGACCGCCCCGAGGGATGGCGGGACACACTCCTCGGTTGGCGAAGGTTCCAGTATCCGGCCTTCCCTCATCTGACCGACGCCCTGCGGACCGGAACGAACGAGGCAGCGCTCGCTTCTTATCCCGAGCCGGGAAACACGCTCTACGACCGGCTGGCGAACGAACCGGAACTGGTGGCGAGCTATCACGACTCGATCGGGCCGTTCACCCATCTGTTCGCCCACGCCCTCCTGGACAACGCCGAACTCGCCGAGATCGGCCGACTGCTCGACGTCGGCGGTGGCGACGGCACGACCGCGATCAAGTTCGTCCGGCGGCACGCGCACGCCACGGTGACCATCTTCGACATGCCCAGCGTGTGCCGGCACGCGGAGAACGGGCTCCCGGACGATGTCAAGGGTCGCGTGCTGACTCACCCCGGCGACATCTTCGAGGACGACTTCCCCGGCGGCTTCGACGGCATCCTGTTCAGCCACTCCATGGAGGTCTTCTCCCCCGAGCACAACGTCAAACTGCTGACGAAGGCCTACAAGGCGCTGCCCCCGGGCGGGAAGATCTTCCTCTACAACATGTGTGCCCCCGACGACGAGAACAGCGGACTGCTCTCCGCCCGGCTCTCGCTCTTCCTCAACGTCCTGGCGAGCGGCGAGGGCATGGCCTATCCGCCCAAGGACTACGAGCAGTGGCTCACGGAGGTCGGCTGCCGCAGCGTCCGTTCGTACACCGGGCTGCCGTACGAGCACGCGCTCGTCGTCGGCGTCAAGGGATGACCACCAAGCAGGGGAGGACCCCGATGATGACGTCGCCCCCACTCCCCGCAGCCGGCACCGGGGCCGGGGCGGGAAACCTGATACTCGATCACTACGAGCGCCTGCCCGAGGTGGTGGCCGCCTGTGTCACCGACCAGGGCCCCTGCCCCGAGCCCGAGGCATTCCGCCCGGCGTTCGCCTTCCCCGCGCTCGACCCGGCCACCCGCGCGTACTACTCCGCGGCCACGGCGCACTGGCAGCCCCTCGGGGACTACCGAGGCCGCCCGCTCACCCTCCTGGACCTCACCGGCAACCCGGCGACCGGGACGACGAAGACGTTCGCCTCCCTCCTCATCGTCGCGCGGGCCGTCGAACACATCCGGCGCACCGGCACGCCCGTCATGCTCTGCACCCCGACCTCCGGGAACAAGGGCACCGCGCTGCGCGACGCCGTCCTGCGGGCACTGGAGGCCGGACTGGCCGAACCTCACGAACTGCGGATCACGACGCTCGCACCCTTGTCCAGCCACGCCAAGCTGCGCCGCTCCCGACTGTCCGCGGACAGCCAACTCCAGGCCCTGAACCCCCTGCTGCTCCTCGACTCAGAGCGGCCCGAGGACGTCAAGCCTCTCGCCCGTGCCTTCGCCGACGCCCACGCACAGGCCTGGGCGCGGGAGACCGGCGGACGGCTGTGGTTCTCCCTGGAACTCGAGAACTACCTGGTGGCCGACGCCGCCCGGGCCTTCTTCGAGAACCGTGTCGCCCCCTGCGACCACGGCCCCAAGAGGCTGCACGCGCACGCCGTCTCCAGCGCCTTCGGGCTGCTCGGCTACCACCGGGGCCGTACCGTCCTGGAGGAGTCCGGCGAGTCCTCGCCCGAGAGCCGCCCCGCCTCCCTCCTCGTGCAGCACCTCAACACCCCCGACATGGTGCTCAGCTGGAAGTACGGCAGCTTCGACCGGTCCCATCTGCCCCGCTACACCCTGGACCCGGCCACCGGGCTCCACGTCCAGCACACGGACCCCGCCTTCCCGCGGACCGTTCACCGGCTCGACGAAGTGCTGGACCCGACCTTCTACACCCACCGGCCCGCGACCTCCCCGGCCATGAACGAGCTGATCGGCCGACACGGCGGGGCAGGCATCGTCGTCTCGCTGCAGGAGTGCCTGGAGCGTTACCCCCTGATCTACGGGCTGCTCGCCGACACCGCGGCCCGGCTCCCCGACGACCCGCGCACGCTCACCGAGTGGTCGCTCGTCATGGCACTGACCGGCGTCCTCAACGCCATCGACCGCGATCTCGTCGACGACGGCCCCGTTGTCGTCCACGGCAGCGGCACGTACGCGCGCGGCGATTACGACGCCGTCGATGCGGCCGACTACCACGTGGTGCGCTCGGTCGAGGACGTGGCCGCCGTAGTGTGGAAGCGTTGAGCGGCGCGCCCCACCTGGTCGTGCTGGGCACCGGGTCCCTGGCCCGCTCGGTGTGCTGCTCGCTGGCCGGCCTCCGGTCGAGGCCGCTGCGCGTAACCGTCGTCGGCCGCGACGCGCGGGCGGCCGACGAGATCGCCTACCTGGCCGGAAGCAGAGCCCTGCTGTCGGGCGCACCCGTCCGCTTCGACGCGGCGGGTACCGATCCGGGCAGCCACGCCTTCAAGGAACTGCTGGTTCGCACCCGCCCCCGGCTGCTCCTCGTGTGCGCCTCCTCCCAGTCGCCGTGGGAACGCACCCGGCACCCCAGTGGCTGGACCGACCTGATCGCCGAGGCCGGGTTCGGTCTCACCCTGCCCCTGCAGGCCGAGATCCCGGTGTGGGCCGCCCGCGCCGTAGCCGACGCCGCCCCCGACACGCTGTTGATCAATGCCTGCTTCCCCGACGCGGTGAACCCCCTGTTGAAGGCAATGGACCTCCCGGTGCTCTGCGGCATCGGCAACGCCGGCCTGGTGGCGGCATCCCTGGGCCACGCCCTCAGCCTCGGCCCCACCCCCCGGCTCAAGGTCCTCGCCCACCACGTTCACCTGCACGCACCCGCCGCCCCCGCCGACGAAGCGCGAGCCTGGCTCGACGGGGCACCCCTCACCGATGTGACCGCGCTGCTGACACAGCAGCGCACCACCGATCGGGAGCGGCTGAACCTCGTCACCGGACACACTGCGGCTCTCCTGATCGACTCGCTGGCGCACGGCTCCAGGCTGCACACCTCGCTCCCCGGCCCGCACGGACTGCCCGGCGGCTACCCCGTGATGACCCGCGACGGCACGGTGACGCTCGACCTTCCGCCGGGCCTCACCGAGCAGGAAGCCACCGAGTGGAACCACCGCGTAGGAGCCGGTGACGGAGTGACCGTCCACGACGGCCGCGTCCGTTTCACCGGACCTGTTCCGGCCGCGGTCACCGCGCACGCCCCCGCCCTCGCGGAGGGCTTCCCTGCCACCGCGCTCGACGAGGCACAGGCGGAACTGAAGGCCGTACGCGACCGGCTGCGCCGACGAGCCGCACGACGCGACGGGCAGACCCCAACGCCTCGGCTGGAGGAACGATGACCCTGAGTGCCCTGTGGGACGGGCTCGGTTACCGCTGGCGCAACGGCGACGGACGTGTCGTCCTCGGCGCCCACCGCGCCGTCGACGCACTGCGTGGGGGGCACCCGACGGGCCTCGTCTCCCACACGGCCGAGGGGGAGCTGACCATCGGCTGCCAGGGCCCGGCGGAGAGCGTCGGGCTGACCCTGCCGTTCCTGGAGGAGCGACGCGCGGTGCACGTGGGACCCGCCGTCCGGCGGACCACCGCTGCCGAGGGCCGCGCCGACACCCCCGATCTGCTGGTGATCGCGTGCACGGCCGCCAAGGCGCGACGTCTCCCGAGCCACCGCGCGCTGCTGTTGCCGCTGCGCCTCTCGCTCCAGGTCCCTCTCGGCGGGGGCACCCCACCGCTGGCGCGCGTGTCGGCGAAGGACCGCGGGTACTACCGCCGTCAGCGCACCCGCCGTTCATGGACCCTGGAACGCGCCACCAGCACGGCCGACTTCGACTTCTTCTACGACCGTATGCACCGGCCCACCATGGCCCACAGGCACGGTGCCGCCGCCCGTTCCGAACCCCGCCGCAGCGCCTACTCCTGTATTTTCCGCGGGGGAGCCCTCCTCTTCCTGCGCGAGTCCGGCACACGCGTGGCGGGCATGCTGTGCAAATGGGAGCCGGCCCGGCGCAAGCTGGTGATCCGGCTGGCCGGAGTGCTCGACGGCGACACCGCCCACTACCGCTCCGGCGTCTCGATGGCCCTGTACATCGAAGTGCTCGACTGGGCGGCCCGCCACCGCGCGGAGATCGTGGACCTGGGCGGCTGCGAACCCTTCCTCAGCAAGGGCACCTTCCAGTTCAAGCGGAAGATCCACCCCGAGGTCTCGCTCCCCGCCAACCACTGGGGCGGGCAACGGGTCTGGCTCCGAGCGCGCCGCGACAGCGCGCCGCTGCGCGACTTCCTGGTGAGCAATCCACCGGTCTCCATCGACGGCCGGGGACTGTTACGGCCCGTCTACTTCCACGACCACGACCGCCCGCCCCGAACCGAGCTGCGCTGGCGGACCCCGGGCTTGGCCGAGCCGCTGTTCGTCGACCTCGACCAGTTCCTGGCCGGCACGCCCCACGCCCGGCCGACCCGACGGAGGGAGTACTGGTGACCGAACGGCCACCCGCACGGCCCGGCACCGGCCGCCCCGCCCTGGTACGCCGCCACCCCGTGTCCGAGGTGCTCCGGATGCTCCGGTACGAATTGCGCGACTGCGGCACCCGCATCGACACCGAGCGAGCGCCCCTGGAGCCGTTCATCCTTCCCGGACCCATGTACGACGAACTGTTCACCGCCGCGACCGGGCTCCTGGCACTGCTGCGACGCGCGGTGCTGGAGTCGGCGCCGACCCGCGCCGGGAGACTGGCGGAACTCGGACTCGCACCCGACGGCGACGACTACCCGCTCTTCACCGACGACGATCTGTTCGAGGAACGCTACTGCGCCGTGATGGCCCGCCCGGACGTGATCATCGGCCCGCATGGCCCGCAGTTCATCGAGTTCAACGTGAGCGGCGCGTTCGGGGGCCCCGCCGAGACCCACCTGCTGTCCCGCGTCTGGACCGATGTGTACGGCGGTCACGAGGGCGCTCCGTTCACCGGCCACGACCCGCTGGAGGCGCGCGCCGCCTTCTTCGACCAGGTCTGCGAGGACCTCGGGCTGCCGCGCGCGGTCGCCATGGTGGGCAGCCCGTACGAACAGGATCAGGCGGCCACCTCGCGCTACTACGACATCGAGGTCGACGTCCTGCGGCGCCGCGGTCTGCGCGCCGGGTTCTTCGAACCGGACCAGCTGCCACACGGCCTCGGCCTGCCCGAACGGTTGGACTTCCCGGTCGGCCTGCGCTACTTCGCCACCGCCGACTGGACCAGCCGCGGACAGTCGCTGGAACCGGTGCGAACGGTGCTGGACGCGGGATGTCTCCTGCTTCCGCCGCAGAGCAGCTATCTGCTCGCCAACAAGAAGGTGCTTGCCTGGCTCTCCGAGGGGCTGCCTTGGATGACCGAGACGGACCGCGCGCTGACACGGCGGTACATCCCCTGGAGCAGAGTCGTGGGAGACACCAAAGCGGAATGGCGTGGACGCTGGGTCGACTTGCCCGAACTGCTCATGTCCGCTCGGGAACAATTCGTCCTGAAGAAGGCCATCGGCATGATGGGCCGCGAGGTCCTCATCGGTCGGCTGAGCACTCCCGCGCAGTGGGCGGCCGAGGTGGAACGCGCCCTCTCCGAGCGGGACACGATCGTCCAGGAGTACACCGAGTCGGTGCCGTACGAGCTGGAGATGTGCGACGCGTCCGGGACCCGCGCCGAACGGGTCGCCGTCGCCCCCGTCCTGAGCCCCATGGTGTTCGGTGGCCGGCCGGGTGGCTGTTACGCCCGCTACTTCCCGTCGGGGGAGAGCGGTGTGGTCAGTGTCTACGGGCAAGGCGCCATGGAGAACGCCGTGCTGAGGGGAGCTCAGAAATGACGCGAAGCACCATCGAACATGGAACCGGCCTGCGGCTCAGGCGCCTCACAGGCAGCATCGGCGCCGAGGTCACCGGTGTGGATGTCCGCGCGGCGGACGACGCGACGGCCGATGCGGTCGCCCGGCTCGTCGAAGAACACGGAGTGCTGTTCTTCCGTGGCCAGTCGACGGACCCGGCGGACCTGACCCGCTTCGCCTCCCTGCTCGGCCCCCTGCAACCCGCCCACCCCCTCAAGCCCGGGCTCGCCGGCCATCCGCACGTGCTGGCCAACCAGACCGGCGGAGTGACCGCGGATGACATCCGCTGCCGTGACCGCTACAACCGGCACGCCACCAACTGGCACGTGGATTGCACCTTCGTCCGCGACGTCCCGGTCTATTCACTGCTCCAGGCCGTGACCGTGCAGCCGTTCGGCGGGGACACCCTCTTCGCGGACCTCGCCGGCGCGTACAGCGGCCTGTCCCGTCCCCTGCAAGACCTCGCCTCCCGGCTCAGCTGCCCGCACGACGCCAAGATGCTCTACGCGGACTGGCTGCTCCCCGGCCGCGACCAGGAAAGCAGGGACCGGCTGCTCGCTCTGCCCGTCGTCACCCACCCCCTGGTGGCCGTCGCCCCGCAAACCGGCCGCAGGTCCCTCGTCCTCAACCCGAACTGCGTCACCGGCATCGAGGGATTCTCCCAGTTGGAGAGCGACACGCTGCTGGACCTGTTCCTCGCCCACACCTTGGTACCCGAACGCACCGTCCGCTGGAAGTGGGACGAGGGCGACATCGCCGTCTGGGACAACGTGCGGCTGCTGCACAACTACGTACTCGATAATGGACCGGGTGAGAGGCTGATCCAGCGTGCGATGGCGGGTGCCGCCCCGCTCGTCGGACCGGAGGGCGGCACCAGCGGCGCATTGCCGAGTGCCTGAGCCGCTCTGGAACCCGCGTTTACGCCAGATCGACGGAGCAGAAGTGGACGAAACCAAACCCTCGAAGCGGTCACCCCGCCGACGCTTACTGGCCGACACCCGCCCTCTGAGGGTGTCCCCTGAGTACCGCCGCCTGTGGGCCGGGCAGTCACTCTCGGCGATCGGCAGCCAGATGACGGCTGTGGCACTGCCCTTCCAGGTGTACTCCCTCACGCACTCCACCCTGGCCGTCGGCGCGCTCGGCCTGACCACTTTCGTCCCCCTGGTGGTCCTGGGGGTGCTGGGCAGCACGCTGGCGGATGCCTTCGACCGGCGCAAGCTCGTCCTGATCACCAGCAGCGGTCTCACTGTCGTCGCTCTCCTGCTGGCCGCGCAGGCGGTGGTCGACCTGCGCAACCTGGCGCTCTTGTACACGCTCTCGGCCCTGCACTCCTGCCTGTTCGCCCTCGACCAGCCCGCCCGGCGAGCCTTCATCCCCCGGCTGTTGCCTGCGGAACACCTGCCCGCCGCCGGCGCGCTGTCCCAGCTCTCCTTCCAGGCCAGTATGACCGTCGGACCGCTGGTGGCGGGTGTCGTCATCGCGACCGCCGGCCTCGAAGCGGCCTACGTGCTCGACGCCGTCACGTTTCTCGTCGGCCTGTACGCCGTGCTCCGACTCAGTGCGATGCCCCCCGAGGGCGGTGGCCAAGGCCCCGGTGTGGCCGCGGTGGTGGACGGCCTGCGTTTCGCCCGCCGGCACCCGCTGATCGCCGCCGTCTTCCTGGTCGACCTGAACGCGATGGTGCTCGGCGCGCCACGAGCCCTCTTCCCCGCACTCGCCGAGACCCGCTTCGACGGCGGCTCGCAAACGCTGGGCATGCTCTACGCCGCCCCGGCCGTGGGAGGCATCCTGGCCTCAGTGTTCTCCGGGTGGCTGGGCCGTACCCGCCGCCAGGGCAGGGCGATGATGCTAGCGGGCGTGCTCTGGGGCCTGGTCCTGATCGGCTTCGGGCTCAGCACCGCCCTATGGGTGGCGCTGCTGATGCTGATGGTTGCGGGCGCGTGCGATGTCGTCAGCGATGTCTTCCGCACAACGGTTCTCCAGGTCAGCACACCCGACCACCTACGAGGCAGGCTCAGCGGCCTGGACTTCGTGGTCAGCGCGGCCGGCCCCCGACTCGGCGAGCTCCGGGCAGGCGCGGTGGCCCAGTTCACCTCCCCCGTGATCGGAGTGGTGAGCGGCGGCGTCTCCTGCGTCGTGGGTGCGGTCATCCTCGCCTGCACGTTCCCGGCGCTGCGCCGGTATGACGCTCGGCCTTCCACGACTGGTACGACGACGGGGGAGACGGAGAGCGAGGTGACTGTGCGGGGATGAGAGAGGGCGGATCGAATGGAGGGGCTCATCTGTGATGTGGCCATGAACGAAACTAATTACTCGCGCTGTCCTGCCCAAGGGTCATCGAAGTCGGCGGCCAGGGGGTTCTCGCGCGCGCGGACTGCCTCGTACGAGATCTCGACCGGGGCGCCGGAGCGCACCAGCGGCCAGCAGTCGGCCTGCTGGTGAGCCGCCTTGCAACGGGGCCGGAGCGCCGAGTCCGCTCCCAGGCGGGCCCACTCGTCCAGGACGCGGTGACTGGCCGCCTCGCCGGAACGGATGCGCAGTGCCGGTCGACTTCTTCCTCGGCTTCAGCCCGGCTGTCAGCGACGAGGCCGCCAAGCAGATCCGGGTGCAGATCCGCCGCTGGCGGCTGCACGTGCGCAGTGAGACGACCCTGGAGGAACTCGCCCGGGAGATCAACCCGGTCGTGCGGGGCCGGATCAACTGCTTCGGGCGGTTCCACCCGTCCGCGTTGCGCTCCAGCCTCAGGGATCAAGCGGAAGCGAGCCAGAGCGCGAGAGGCCCTGAGCCGTCACGCCAGACGGTTTCCCGGTCTCTTACTGATCACTTCAGAATGAGTTTGGTGTGGGCTCTTGGCAGTTGGGCTGACGGGCGGCAAGTTCTGCGGGTGTCGGATGATCTTGTGCCTGATGACCTGTGGGATCGTGTCGCTCCGCTGCTCCCTCCTCGCCCGCCGCGGCGTCGGCGGTATCCGGGCCGGCTGCCGGCGGATGACCGTGCGGCTCTGGGCGGGATCGTCTACGTCGGCTCCCTGG
This sequence comes from Streptomyces sp. ISL-12, assembly GCF_018614415.1. Taxonomy (GTDB): domain Bacteria; phylum Actinomycetota; class Actinomycetes; order Streptomycetales; family Streptomycetaceae; genus Streptomyces. Next base: position 1,552 of record NZ_JAGGOO010000152.1, on the reverse strand, counting down.
ATTGACCCCGTCGCTGCGGTCTGTGTGATCTCGTCTGTGGCCTTTCGGGCGGCGGCGGGTGACCTTCCTGATCGTTTTCTGGCCAGGGTGTCAGCTGTAGTGGGTGACGCCGTTTTCCTCGCCACGGCCAGTGACCGCCCGGCCGTCCTCGCCCCGGACGGTCGCCGGTTGGATCCTCCGCCGCCCCGAGACTCTCCCTGAAGCCGACCGCCTCCGGCTCAAGACGGTCCGCGCCCGCTGCCCCGGACTCGTCGCCCTCACCACTCACGTCCGGTCCTTCGCGGCCATGCTCACCGGGCGCCGGGGCGAACGGCTGCCGCAGTGGCTCGACGCCGTCGGGGGCGACGGCCTGCCCGGCCTCCACACCCTGGCCGCAGGCTTCGAACGTGACCGTGATGCCGTCATCGCCGGACTGACCCTTGTCTGGAACTCGGGTGCCGTCGAAGGTCACGTCAACCGGATCAAGATGCTCGAACGCCAGATGTTCGGCCGTGCCGGCTTCTCTCTCCTGCGGAAGAGGGTTCTCCTGGCCGGCTGACCACCGCCACTCTTGGGGTGACGGGGGTGAGAGAAGACGCACCGTGGATCCCCGCATACCCCGCCTGCGTCGCAAGCTGGCCGCGGTCCCGTTCCAGCCACTGCGCGGCCACTCCTTCGGGGAAGAGCAACACAAGTTCTGCCTCGGTCCGAAGCCGGCAGAAGCACGTGTCGCTGCGTTCGAGACCAAGCACACGGCATCGTTCTTCCCGACCCTGCCGGCAGTTGCTCACACACATGGGCGGCTCAGGTGCGGCGCCGTTCTACGGCCTCGTGCCGCTGGAGCGGTGTTCCCTGCTGGTCATGAATCCGCGTGAGGAACCGGGGACACCCCGCGGCTTCGACGGCGCAGAACCCGGGGCCCACGGACGCGACCTCTTCCTCCACGTCATCGAAACGGGCTGCACCGGCGTATGCGTCATCGCGGTGACGGGTCCCTTCACCGGCCGCGTCCTCATCGGCAACAGCGATGGGTTGCGGGGCCCCAACGTCTCCTCCGCCACCGACTTCCTCGACTGGTACGAACGCTGGCTCAGCCAGATGAGCGCCGGACGCGACCACCGGGCCCTGGAACTCACCTCACCTCGACTTCGCGCCCGCCCCGGCCGCCAGCGCATGGCCTCGAATCCTGACTTCACGTAACAGGCACACGGAATGTGAGCCAGAACCCGTTCTCGTGAACAGAGCCACACCGTCTCGCGCGCCTGGGCCGCGGCCAGACTGCGGCGGCAGGGAGCCGTCCGGTCCGGGGATCCCGAAGCGCCCGTTACGGTCGGGTGTCTTGGTGCCGGGTCCGGGAGCGGACGGCGTCGGCGGGGGCCGCTGCCCGGGCGCGCGGTCGCCGTCACCTCCGGCAGGGCTTTGACGTGCTTCTTGAGAGTCCCTTCGCGGGTAGGGGACGGGCGGGTGTTCCAGCAGGAGCGCGGCAGGCTGCCGTGTCCGAGGTGTTCCAGCAGCGCCGCAGCCCGGCCTGGGCGTCCTGAGAGGGCCGTGGACTAGGCCATTTCGTTTGGAT
>NZ_JAGGOO010000151.1 GCF_018614415.1 Streptomyces sp. ISL-12 | reverse complement strand
CAGGCCGGCCGGCCTGTCCGTCAGACGTGGTGCCGCTGAGGTCATGTCACCGCCTTCTCGGTCCGCATCGGTGTCGCAAGTGCGCCTGCCCGTCGTTCGCGCGGGTACACCCGCCTACGGGGGTTGGCCCGGTGGGAGCTGGGTAGGGGCGCCTGGTCCGGGAGTAGGGGAGAACACAGTGGGCACTCAGGGCGAGGCGTCGTCCGGGTCCGTGCGAGCGGCGCCGGGGCTGACGGTGTCCCCGCTGCCCGGGCGCGAAGGCGTGCGGGCAGCGGGGGAGATCGTGCTGACGACACGCGAGACATGGCAGCGGGCGCTGGAACAGGCGGTGCGTGAGGGTGGCGACGTGCATGTGGAGATGTCGGGTGTGACGTTCGTCGACGTGGACGGGGCGCACACCCTCGCGGACGCCGCCCGCCGGCTCCCGGAGGGCCGGCGGCTCGTGCTGCACCGGCCGCCTGCCACACTGCGACGGGTGCTGGAGATGTTCTGGCCCGACCAGCCGGCGATCGAGGTGTCGATGTCATGAGTACCGTGACCGAACCGACCGCCGGCACGCCGGAACCCGGCGACGGCGACTTCGTCCACCCCGCGCTCTTCTACCGGGGCGACGACGAGTACCTGGCCGGTACCGTCCCCTTCGTCCGCGAGGGCCTGGCCGGCGGTGAGCCCGTCGCCGTGGCGGTCCCCGGCGAGCGGCTCGACCTGATCCGCGACGCGCTCGGCTCCGACGCCGCCGGGGTACGGCTGCTGGACATGCGGGAGGCCGGACGCAACCCCGGCCGGATCATCCCCGGCGTGCTGCGCGCCTTCGCCGACGCCCAGCCGTCCGGCCGCCGGGTGCGGATCATCGGCGAGCCGATCTGGGCCGGCCGCAGCGGCACCGAGTACCCCGCCTGCGCCCAGCACGAGGCGCTGATCAACGACGCCTTCCGGGGCCGCGCGGTGACCATCCTGTGCCCGTACGACGCCGTGGGCCTGGACGCGCACGTCCTCGCCGACGCCCATGCCACCCACCCGGTGGTCATCCCGGCCGGGTCCCGCGCGGAGTCGGTCAGCGCCGCCTACGACCCCTCCGGCGTCGTCGCCCGCTACAACGAGCCGCTGCCGCCGGCGCCGGACGTGCCGGTCGTCTCCTTCCTGGCCGACACGCTCCCGGACGCCCGGCACACGGCCACCGCCGAGGCCGCGCGGCTCGGCCTCACCGGGGTCCGGCTCGACGACCTGGCACTGGTCACGGCCGAGCTGACCACCAACAGCGTGGTGCACGGCGGCGGCGCCGGTGTGCTGCGGGTGTGGACGCAGGACGGGTACGTGGTGTGCGAGGTGCGGGACAAGGGGCGGCTCGCCGACCCGTTGGCCGGGCGCCGGCCCGCCGCCCGCGACCAGCGCGGCGGCCGTGGCCTGCTGCTGGTCAACCTCGTGTCGGACCTGGTCCGGGTGCACACCGGGCCGGACGGTACGGCGGTGCGCTGCTGGTTCGCCGTGTGACCGGCGGGCCGTGACGTCAGTCGGCGGTCGCGTGCAGGTCCAGCGGCTCGACCTGGCCCTCCAGCATGGTGCCCAGGCCCTGTACGGCGCAGATGTCCGGCCGTTCGGCGATGTGCACCGGCATGCCCGTCGCCTGCCGCAGCATCTGGTCGAAGCCGGGCAGCAGGGCGCTGCCGCCGACCATCATGATCCCGCGGTCGGCGAGATCGGCGACCAGGTCCGGCGGACAGTCCCGCAGCACCTTGCCGAGCCCGTCCAGGACCGCCGTCAGCGGCGTCTGGATGGCGTTGCGCACGGCGGCGGTGTCCACCTGCACGCTGCGGGCGAGGCCGGTCGCCACGTCCCGGCCGTGGATCTCGGTGGAGGCGGGGCCCTGCGCGGTGAGCCCGTTGCCGCACAGGGCGACCTGGAGCGGCCGTACGGACTGGCTGGGCAGCACCAGTTCGTGGTGGTGGCGCAGGTGCTGGACGATCGCGTGGTCGACGGCCTCGCCGCCGACCGGGATGCGCGCGGCGGTCACGATCGAGCCGAGGGAGAGCACCGCGAGCTGCGTGGCGTGCGCCCCGCACACCATGATCATCGTGGCTTCGGGCTGCTCCACGGGCAGTCCGCAGCCGACCGCCGCGGCGATGAGCGTGTCGACCAGCTCCACCCGGCGGGCGCCGAGTCCGACGAGCGTCTCGACGGCGGCCCGCTGGGCCAGCGGATCGGCGCCGTGCGGGGTGCAGACCGCCGCCCGCAGCCGGGGCTTGCGGCGCAGCGAGCGGCGCACCTTGTCGCCGAGCAGGTGCCGCAGCATCCGCTGGGCCATCTCGATGTCGACGATCGTGCCGCCGGAGACGGGCCGGACGACCCGGATGTAGTCGGGGGTGCGGCCGGTCATCTTCTCCGCCAGCTCGCCGACCGCGATCAGCGCGCCGGTACGGGTGTTGACGGCGGCGGCGGACGGCTGGTCGACGACGAGCCCGGCGCCCTTGACGTACACGCGGGTCCGCGCCGCCCCGAGGTCGACGGCGAAGTGGCAGCGGCGCAGCTGCTCCAGAGTGGCGGTCATGGCAGATCCTCCCGAGAGCGCAGACCGTGGGGCCGGCGGACGGCCGGCCTCCCTGGCATCGTGCGGGCGGACCCGGACCGGCGCCTGTCCGAGGGGGCCGGGCGGGGGGCCGCTGAACGGGCGGTCGTGGCGTCGGCACCGCCGGGGGCGGCGGGCGCCGGGTGGGCGGTGGCGGGTGCGGTGAGGCGTGACGGCACCGTCGGGCGGCGTCCCGTCAGCGCTGTTGCGCCGCCGTGAGCAGCGCGCGCAGGTCCGGTACGAGGGGGGTGCCGGGGTCCGCGGCGCGCAGCTCGCGCCGGACGCGTTCGGAGCGCCAATAGCCGATGAACGGCAGCCCGGCGGTACGGGCCGCCGTCTGCTCGGCCACGGAGGAACCGACCAGCACGCACTCGCCGGGCGCGGCGCCGACCGTTTCCAGGGCCCGGTGCAGCACGTCCGGGTCCGGCATGAGCCGGGTGAGGTCCGCCTCCCGGCCGTGCACCCCACCGGTCACCCGGTCCAGCAGTTCCCGGCGCCGCAGATACGCGGTGACCGGCGCCGCCGCCCGGTCGGTCACCACGGCGACCGGCACCTCCCGCACGTGCAGCGCCCGGATCAGCCGGCCCGCGAGCGGGGTGGCCCGCGCCGTGCGCGCCGCCCGCTCCTCGTGCCGGGCCAGCCGCTGCCGTACGTCGGTGTCGACGCGGTGCCCGGCCAGCGCCCGGACGAAGTCCAGGGTCCCGGCGTACCCCTCCGGCCGCAGTCCGTCCCCGGGCAGCGGCGGCACCCCGGACAACGCCTCCTCGGGGTCGCGGTCGTCGACGACCAGCCGCGCGATGTCCAGCAGCACCTCGCGCTCCGCGCCCGGCCGGTACAGCCGCGCCACCACGTCGTCGAAGCCGAGCAGCACACAGCGGGCGCCGGTGATCAGCGGCTCCGGCGCGGGCTTGGCGCGGTGGCCGCCGGCCATCACGGGCGGCGGAACGGTCCAGTCGACGGAGTAGCCGGGGACGGCGGACCGCGCGAGGGCGGCGGCGAGACCGTCGCCCGCGGCGCGGCGGGCGCGGCGCAGTGCGTCGGTGAGCAGGACCGCCGGACCGGGCCCGGCCGCGGCCCGCACCGGGTCCTCGACACGCCAGGTCGCCGCCACGCCGGACGCCGCGTCGACGACGAGGTGACGGGTCCGCAGGTCGACCTCGCAGTACCGCCAGCCGGCCCGTTCGGCGGCGGACGCCGCGCGGACCCGTGCGGCGTCCGGCCCCAGCGGCGTGCCGTCGGGCAGCAGCACCACCACGGCCTCGGACGCGTCGCGCGGCGGCGGCACCCAGCCGTCGGCGGGCATCGGGAACGGGCCCCGCACCGGGTGCCCGGCGGGGTGCGTCCGGGCGGTGCCCGGCACCAGGTGGCACCAGCCCGTCTCGTCGTCCAGCCGACGGAACGCCTGCGGCGGGAAGAAGAAGCCCTCGTCGGCCACCTCGTCGTAGTACAGCGCGTCGGACACGGCGACGACCGCCTGCGCCCCGGAGGCGTCCAGGGCCGCTGCCACGGCCTCGGGGCCGGCCCGGAGGACCTGTTCCTCGCCGCCGTCCGGCCGGAACTCCACCTGCCAGAACTCCGCCCGCAGCCGCAGCCCGCCCAGCCGCGCCAGCCGCCCGGGCAGCCGGTCGACGGTCGCCCGCAGCAGTTCCACGGCCGGCACCCGCGGCTCCAGCCGTACGAGGACGCCGCTGGAGCCTTCGGGGTCCGCGGGCGGCAGCCGGTAGGCGTCGCCGTCCAGCCCGCTGTCCGCCAGCAGGTCGGCGACCAGCGCGGTGAGCGCCGCGCGCGCCTCCGCGCCGCGGGGGCCGTCGGCCAGCGTGTAGCGGACGCAGGCGTGGTGGTCGGTCTCGTCGTACTCCTCCGGGGGGAACTCCGGCCCGTCCAGGACCTCCTCGTCCTCCTCGTCCTCGTGGTCCTCGTGGTCCTCGTGGTCCTCGTGGTCCTCCTCGTGCTCCGCGTCCTCCGTGTCCGCCCGGTCCTCCGGGTCGAACGGCGGGTAGCCGACCGGCGTCCGCGGTGCGTCCCCGGTCCGCGGCAGGGCGCCGGCCGCCTCGTCCGGCAGTTCCTCCGGCAGGTCCTCCGGTTCCGACAGCAGCGGCGTCCACCGGTCGTCCTCCGTCGGGAACGGGCCCTCCGGCAGTTCGTCCGGCGCGGCCACGTCCGGGGACCCGTCCGTCGCGTCGCCCTGGTAGGCCGCGGGACCGTCCACCGGTACGGCGTGGTCCTGGCGCAGTTCCCGGCCGAGGGCCAGCAGCTCCGGGTTGCCGCCGCCGGACAGCTCGTACTCCTCGTACGCGTCCAGCGCCTCGTCGAGGCGGCCCAGGCGGCGCAGCGCGATCAGGTGGAGGCGGAGGAAGGTCTCGTGGAGCGGGTGCGTGCGCAGCAGGCCGGCCAGGCTGCGGGCCGCCCGTTCGGCGTCGCCCAGCGCCAGGTCCAGCCCGGCGAGCCGGGCGTGCAGGGCGAGGCGGAGCTGCTGGAGGCGGCCCCGGGCGGTGCGGGCGGCCGGGCCGGGCAGCCCGGGGAGCGGGTCGCCGGAGCGCCAGAGCGCCAGCGCCTCGGCGACCAGCTCCCGCGCCTCGGTGTCGGCGCCCGCCGTCTGCGCCCGGTCGGCCGCCCGGACCAGTTCCTCGCAGTGCACCACGTCCACGAAGTCGGCGCTGGTGTGCAGCGCGTACCCGTGCGAGGGGGTGGCGAGCACGCCGGGGCCGAGCGCCTCCGTCAGCCGTTCCACCGCCCGGCGCACCCGGGACCGCCAGTCGCGCGGCTCGTCGGCCGGGTCCCACAGGCCGTACCGCAGCTCCTCGTGGGTGACCGTACGGCCGTGTTTGAGCAGCAGTACGGCGAGCAGCGCGCCGGCGTCCGGAGGCAGCTCCGGGGAGCCCTGCGGCCCCTCGACGCGCAGCGGGCCCAGGGCGTAGTAGAACCGCTGGTCGTACGCCTCCCGCGCCAGCCGGGGCAGCTCCGGGTCGGTGAGCAGGTCCCGGCCCTGGAGCTGCGCCCCGAGCGACGGGGACATCAGCAGGTCCAGGGCGTGCGCGAACGGGCCGCGCAGGGCGGGCGGCAGCAGGACGAGCCGCCGGGAGTCTACGGGCACGGTCAGCCGCGAGGTGCCCGACGTCAGCAGCAGCACCACCTCGCACAGCGCGCGCAGGTCCTCCGACCGGCCGCCCGGACGCCCGCCCCGGCCCGGCGCGAAGAGGCTGAGCCGCACCGTGCCGTCCGGCAGCAGCACCAGCCGGGACAGCTCCGGCGCGCCGTGCACGGTGCCCGCCTGATGGACGGCGGTGAGCGCCCGGGCCAGCTGCGCGGCGACGCCCACGGTCAGCGGCGCGGGCAGCCGGTTGCCGTAGGGGCGGGTCAGGGTGTTCAGGGCGATGCCGTCGAGGTGTTCCATGACCACGTAGGGCGTGTCGTCGTCCACGCCGGCGTCGAGGACGGCGACCACGTTCGGGTGCCGGATCTCCCGCAGCAGGCGGGCGTCGCGCAGGAACGCCTCGCGCCGGGCCCGGTCGGTGACGGGGTCGTGCCGCCGGACCGTCACCGTCCGGCCGGTCTCGGTGTCCTCGGCGAGCCACACCCGGCCGGTGGGGTTGAGGCGCCGGATCAGCCGGTAGCGGCCGGCCGGCCGGCCGGGGGGCGGCTGCGGCGTGCGGACCATGCCGGTGTTGCCGACGCCGCTCAGCCACCGGGCGCCGCGCTCGCTGATCTCGGCGATCGCCTCGCCGCGCGGGCCGGTCTCGGTGCCGTTCGCGGCCGGGGTCAGGGCGGGGATCTCGCCGGGGAACCGGCCCGCCCGCTCCTCGATCAGGTCGCCGGTGCGCAGCAGCAGGTCGCGGGTGCGGGCGCGGGCGGTGCGCGGCAGCCCGCGCAGCAGCAGCTCGCGGACGCCGGGCCGCCAGGCGTACGAACCGGGCGGCCCCGGCAGGGCGGAGAGCAGGCCGCTGAGGATCACCTCGGCCAGGTGCGCGGGGCGCGGCTCCGGTTCCACGGCGGCCTGCACCAGCCGCATCACCGGCAGGTCAGGCCTCCCCAGTGCGAGGTGCCCGGCCAGCCGGTACGCCTCCGGGGACGCGGTCGCCCGGAACCTGAGCACCAGGTCCTCGGCGGGCAGCCGGGCCACGTCGGTGCGGTCGTCGGCGTCGGCGGGCAGCGGACGCAGCAGCGCCGCCGCCGCGCCGGGATGGCCCGCGCCGCCCGGCCCGGCCACCAGCGCCGCCCAGTTGGCCAGCCACTCGGGGCCGGGTTCGAGGACCGGCACGGGCACGGCGCCCTCGGGCGGGGCGTCCTCGGCGGTGTCGTACGGGGTGAAGGTCAGCGCGGCGCTGGGCGAGGCCCGGTAGGGGGCGGACAGCCGGCCGGCGACCGGCGGCAGCGCCGTGTCCCGCCACAGGTGTTCGGGCAGCGGCTGGACGACGGCCAGCGGCATCCGGCGCGCCCAGCGGCGCAGCGCGGCGAACCAGCGGGTGCCGGCCGGTCCGGCCCGCCACTGCGGGCCCATGCAGTCGCTGATCAGGAGGGTGACGGTCCGGCCGTCGGCGACGGCGTGCACGCCGTCACCGGCCACCGTGCCGTCGGGCAGCGCCCGGTGCAGGGTGACCGCGCGGAAGACGCCCGACTGGGCGAGGGCGGTGTGCAGTTCGCGGACCAGCGGACGCCAGACCGGCATCGTCGGCCCGTCGTCGTACACCAGGTTCAGCCTGAGCCAGCGTTCCCGGGCGGGGCGCATGACCGGCAGCCACCAGCGGGGGTCGGCGCCGAGCCGGGCGATGCGGTCGGCGGTCGCCGCCTCGTCGACCTCCCGGACGGCGGGCGCGTCGGTACGGCGCCGCAGCGGGCGCAGGGAACGCTGGAGGGCCAGCGGGTGCGGCAGCATCGGCGGCGCCGGGGCCAGCACGGCGGCGTGCGGCCGGGCCTCCGGCGTTCCCGTCGCCGCCTCCTCCGTCCCCGACGCCGGGGTCCGGGACGGCAGGTGCAGCGGGGCGCGCGGCGGGGCCGGCGGGCTGGGCGGGGACGGCGGCTGCCGCTGCTGCGGGCGGGCGTCCGTCTCCGGTGCGCGCGGCGGGGGCGGGGCGGCCGGCGCGGGGGCGTCCGGGGGCCGTGCGGGCGGGGACGCCGGGGACGGGACGGTGTGGTCCGGGCCGGGCGCCATGTGCCCGGCCAGCCACAGCAGTTCCGCCAGCTCCAGCGGGGTCGGGCGCGTGCCGGAGGCCGCCCGGCCGAGGACGTCGGCCAGGCGGGCCACGGGCTCCGGTACGCCGGAGGGGTCAGAAGGCATGCGGCTGCGGGGACTGTCCCAGGTACGGCATCAGCTGCTCGGCCAGTTCGTCGAGGGAGCCGGCGGCCAGACCGGAGGCACGGGCCAGGTAGATGGCGTTGAGGAGCTGGTCGGTGGCGAGGTCGCCGCTGCCCACCCGGGACAGGAACCGGTCGATGAGCTGCCGGGCGTAGGCGTCCGGCTCGCCCAGGTGCGCCCGGACGATCTCGGCGAGGTGCCGGTCGTCGGGCTGGCGCAGCCGCAGGGTGACGCAGCGGCGCAGGAAGGCGGGCGGGAACTCGCGCTCGCCGTTGCTGGTCAGCACCACGAACGGGAAGGCGTGGCAGCGCACCCGGCCGTGCCGCACCGGGACCCGCCGGTCGGTGCCGTCGGCCATCACCTCGGCCCGCCCGTCCGGGACGTCGCGGGCGGCGCGCACCAGTTCGGGGATCTCGTACTGGCCCTCCTCCAGCACGTTCAGCAGGTCGTTGGGCAGGTCCAGGTCGCTCTTGTCGATCTCGTCGATGAGCAGGGCCCGGGGCCGGGCGTACGGGAGCAGCGCGGTGCCCAGCGGGCCGAGCCGCAGATGGTTCTCGACGCCGGCGCCGGAGGCCGCCCCGGGGCCGCCGTCCTCCTTCGCCGCCTGCCGGGCCGCGTAGAGCCGGGAGAGCGGGTCGTACTGGTAGAGCCCGTCGTGCAGGGTGCTGCGGCTGGTGATGTTCCACCTGAGGACCGGGCCGAGCCGCAGTTCGCGGGCGACGGCGTACGCCAGCGACGACTTGCCGGTCCCGGGCGGCCCGGTGACCAGCAGCGGACGGCGCAGGTACAGGGCCGCGTTGACCAGTTGCACCGTCTCCTCGGTGGCCTGGTACGTGCGGGCGCGGTGGGTGCGGTCGGGCGAGGTGGCGGCGGCGTCGTCGTGCTCGTCGGGCGGTTCGAGCACGGGGTGCCCGTCGAAGGCTCGCCACGGCGGCGGCGGGGGCAGCCGGGTGATGCCGTCGTGCGGTTGCGTCGCTCCGGTGTAGACGGGCCACAGGGCCATGGGGTTTCTCTTTCGGGTTCGGGGCGCGGCGGTGCGGCCCGGCGGGTGGTTCGTCAACCGATGGGTGCGACGGGCGAGTGCAGGCAGGCGGCGGGCTCGGAGAAGCAGCGCGGGTCGTCCCACAGCAACTGCACCTCCCGCGCCCAGTGCCCCTCCGGATCGTCGGCCGCGTACGCCTCCTCGCGCAAGTCCAATACCCGGCGCGGCAGTTCGGCCGGGGGCACGCCGTCGACGGACTCGGTGAGCCGGTCCAGGAACGCCGTACCGGCGCACGGGCCGCCGCGGTCGCCGTGGTGGCCGTGGTCGTCGTCGGGGCAGTCCGAGCGGCGCCACAGCAGGACCGGGACCGGGAAGTGCAGGCCGGTCGCGAAGTGCTCCTTCACCGCGGCGGGCGGGGCGGCGAACCCGGCCAGCGCCGCGTCCCGCAGCCGCGGGCGCAGGCTGCGGGAGTTCTCCCGGGTGCCGCACTCCACCCGGTGCAGCCGGACGCCCGACGCGCCGTCCAGCTCCTGCCACCGCTTGGCCAGCTCGTGGCGGAGCCGGCCGCTGCGGTGCCGGGAGCGCTCCGCGACGACCAGGGGGTGCGCGCAGCCCAGCGGGGTGGAGTCGTAGGCGCTGCACGCCCAGTGCGCCACCGGTTCGTTCAGCCACTCGGCCGGCAGCACGAAGGTGATCAACGCCTCGGCGTCGCGGTCGAGGTGGTTGAACGCCTCGTCCACCCGGTCCTGGACGTAGGAACGTACCGCGTCCTGCGGCAGCCGGCGGGTGCCCACCGGACGGCGGTGCCCGCCGCGGTAGGCGGACACCTCCACGGTGACCTGGTCGGGACCGGCGCCGCTGCGGACGAGTTCTACGACGATGGGGGCCCAGGACGGGCCGGGGGCGGGCGCGGACGCCCCGGCCGGCCCGCCCGGGGCCCGTTCGGCCGGCTCCTGGTGGAGGCTGTCGGCGGAGTGCGGGCGGGCGGTGCGGCCGTCGGCCGGGTACGGGTGGGCGGGGTACCGGTCGTCCGCGGACCGGTGGCCGGGGTACCGGTCGTCCGCGGACCGGTGGCCGGGGTACCGGTCGTCCGCGGATCGGTGGC
>NZ_JAGGOO010000150.1 GCF_018614415.1 Streptomyces sp. ISL-12 | reverse complement strand
CCACCCAGAACACCCCCACCAACCCCGACACCACCCCCCTCCCCGCCACCGACCCACCCACCTGGCCCACCTCACAAGCACCCGTCCCCGCACCGTCCTCGACCTACGTGCTCGCCTACGGCGCCCACCTCGACGGCAACGTCGGCCTGGTGTACCTGGAGCCGCTGCCGCCGGCGGTGGTCGACGGGCTGCACCAGCAGGTGATGGCGGCACTGGGGCTGGCGCACGCGCCCGGTACGCACCCGGTGCGGGAGCAGTTGCGGGCCGTGGCGAGCGGCGAGCAGCTCGTGCTCAACCTGCCGTACCTGCGCGGGAGTCTGGGTTTCCGGATCACCCTGCGGGTGGACGGCCGGGAGCGGACGGTCGACCTGCGGATGCGGCTGGCGAACCCGGTGGCGGCGGCCCGTTACGGGCAGGCGGAGGGCGCCGAGCGCGACGTGCGGGTGGAGCGACGCGGCATCGGTACGCAGGAGTCGGTGTCGGCGGAGGCGTCGGGCACGGTCCGTACCCTGCTGCTGCCCTGGACCGGGCTGTTCCCGGTGACGCGGGCGATCCCGGTGCGCGGGGTCGACGTGGCGCTGACGCTGGCGATGACGCTGAACCAGCTCTCGTCGACGTCGTCGGTGACGACGGTGGTGCAGACGACGTCGGCGCAGCGCAGCAACGAGCCCTCGGAGCCGTACGACTTCCAGGCGGCGTGGGAGGTGCGGGTGGACACCCCGCGGCTGGCCCCGCCGGTCACCTGGGGCGCGGCGCGGACGCACGGGCCGGTGACGTTCTGGTTCCCGCAGCACCTGGCGCGGGACGAGGAGGGCGAGCTGCCGGAGGCGGCCGACCTGGACGACCTGCCGGTGTGGGGCGTGGACACGGTGGCGGAACCGCAGCGGCTGCTCGCGGAGGCGCTGGCCTTCTTCGGTACGGAACTGAGCGCGCTGGACGAGGACTCGGCGGCGGAGCTGGAGACGTTCCTGTCGGAGCCGCTGCTGCGGGGGACGCTGCCGATGCAGCGGGACCGGGGTGTGTTCTCGCCGGTGCTGCTGGACACGTCGGGGCGGGCGATCGGCATGTTCCAGCTCCGTACCGAGGTGGAGGTGGGGCCGCCGCTGCGGCGGAGCGTGGCCGGGAAGATCAACCTGGAGAGCCATCTGACCCAGGTGGTCAAGCTGGACTCCCAGTCGCGGTTCAGCAGCGGGCTGAGTCTGTCCGGCAGCGCCGGTCCGGCGCTCACCGCGGACCGCGCCCAGGGGCATCCGGACGCGGCGCGGCGGCCCGGCGGCGGTGTGCTGGGCCGGCTGTCCGCTCAGGCGGGGACGCACGAGGACCTGGTGCAGAGCGGCAGTACGGCGCTGATGCACGCGGTGCGCAGCAACCGCAGCCACCTGCTGGCACCGGCCTCGGTGCGGCACACGCTGGTGCTGCACCTGCCGGGCGGCGGGCGGCGGGAGTTCGCGCCGCCGGACGCCTGGCCGCGCGGCATGCACCTGCGGCTGCTGACCGCCGAGGACGCCCGGGGCCACGCGCCGTCGGCGGAGGAGCTGCGGCGGCTGCCGGCCGAGCTGGAGCATCTGCGGTCGGTGGGCACCACGGTGACGCCGCTGGGCGTGGAGGGCGCCGCGCCGCTGTTCGTTCACGCCGAGAACTGGCTGCGGCGCGAGGGTTTCCTGCCCGGCGACGTCCAGGAGCGCACCCGGGTGCTGCCCGACGAGGCTCTGGTGCAGGCGCAGTTGAACAACCTGCGCCGGTTCGAGCAGGCGCGTTCGGAGGTGGGGCAGCGGGCCGCGACGGACGCCATGGTGGACGGCGGCCACTCGCTGTTCCTGGAGATCCCGACGGCGACCGGGTCGCGCCGGGTACGGCTGGTGCTGAGCGCGGTGCGGGGCGCGGGCCCGAGCGTGCACAGCCGGGTACTGCCGGACGTGCAGGGCATGGGCGTGGCGTCGCTGTCGGCGGCGGGCACCGACCACCGGGGTTCGTCGTACGGGGTGTCGTACGGCGGCGGCGGGTCGTTCGGGCTGCCGCGGGGCTCGTGGACGCTGGGCGGCACCGGGGACTACGTCCGCGGCCACCAGGTGCGGCACGACAACAGCGCGCAGTCGGCGGTCGGCCACGACCAGCTGTTCATCGGCAGCGGCGCCGGGCAGCGCAGCGAGGTGTTCGAGGTGCCGGCCGAGCTGGCGCTGGACCTCTACGAGGGGCCGGGCGACCAGCCCTCGGTGCGGTTCGCGCACGACACGGTGGAGCAGCCGTACGTCCCGCACGGCACCGCGCCGGCCGCGCCGCAGGGTCCGCCGCCGGACCGGGTGCCGGGTACGCTGCGCCTCTCGGTGCCGACGCACCGGACGCTGCCCGCCGACGCGCCCGTGCCGGCGGCGCCCGCGGCGCCCACGCTGCGCGCGGCCACACCGGCCGACCGGGACCTGCTCGCGCTGACCGACGACCACGGTGCGCCGCTGCCGGACACGGTGCTGCTGCCGGACGACGCGGTCATGGAGGTGTTCCAGGCGTCCGCCGCGCTGGAGCGGGCGTTCGGGGCGGTCCTGGGCAACACCTACCCGGGCCATCCGGCGCGCGGACTGCTGGACGACGTACGGGACGCGGTGGCCGGACGGACCCCGGCTCCGGTGGCGCGGGCCGGGCGGGCGCTGGGCGAGTCGCTGGCCGGCGCGGCGGCGACCGATCCGACCACGGTCGCGGCGGAGATGCTGTCCGCCGCCCGCAGCCCCGCCGCCCTGCTGGCCCGCGGCCACCAGGTGTTCAAGGGCGCCTACGTGGTGGAGGGCCTGACCCTGCCGGGGCTCGCCGCGGACGAGGTGCTGTCCGTGGAGATCCGCGGCGCGCTGCGCCGGCCGCGGGCGACGGAGGGCTTCGCGCAGTACTTCGAGACCGGCCTGAGCGCCACCGACGGCGCCGCGCAGCAGCGGGGCGCGGCGCGCACGGCGCAGTGGGCGGGCGGTTTCCGCGCGGTCCGCAACACCTCGTCGGCCCAGTCCCCGGCCGCCGACCAGGCGGCGGGCAACGACGTCGACGACGTACTGGTCACCCGCGCCGAACCGCAGCAGGCGGAGCGGAACGGGGAGTCCGCGACCCGGCCGGGCAGCACCCTCAACCCGTCCGCGCGCTACACCCGCACCGCCCGGCGCGAGCAGTCCCGCGCGCTGGGCTCCACGACGGCCGCGTACCGCACCGCTACCGAGAGCGGCACCCAGCACCGCGTCACGGCCGACGCGACGCTGCTGGTGACGTTCCGGCGGGGGCGGCGCAACATCGTCGGCAACGCGTTCGGGCAGGGCGAGAGCCGGGCCGTGACGGTGGCCGTGGACCTGCCGGACGCCGTGCGGTTCCTGACGACGCCCGCGCAGATCCGGCGGCACGCCGCGTTCTTCGCGCGGGTGGCCGGGCTCACGGTGCCGGACCCGATGGTCGGCTCGGTGCCGCTGCCACGCCGGTTCACGGCCTCCCGGGAGGTCGGGTTCGGCAGCGTCCTGGCGGTGGACGAGTTCACCGACGCGACGCGGACGGTGCGGCGCACCGACGTACTGCGGCAGCGGCTGCTGGCGCTGGTGGAGGCGGAGGCGCCCGGGGTGACCCGGCCCGGTCACTCCGCCTATCTGCCGGGCGTGGCGACCCGCGTCGCGGACCTGGCCTCGACGGCGGGCCTGCGCACCCTGGCGGGCCGCGGCCCGGGACATGTGCAGCGCTTCCGCTTCCGCTACCTCGGCTACGGCGGTGCGCAACTGGTGGAGGTGACCCTGCGCACCGAACCGGACGCCGACGACCACGCGCTGCGGCAACTGCGCGGCCACCCGGTGGCGTCGGGCGCGGGCATCGAGCAGTTCCTGGCCCATGTCCCGTCCGCGGTGACCGACCGGACCGCGCGCAGTGTCCGGCACAGCGGCTTCGTCCAGCTCCAGTCGCGGTTCCCCCGGCCCACCGGCGGCCCGCGCACCGACCGGGCGGGCGCGCTGCTCAGCGCCGACACGACCCGCGGCAACGCCGTGCGCGCCACCCGCGCCGCCGAGGACCGTTTCTGGCTGCGCAGCGACAACGCCGCGGACTTCGAGGGCGTGCCGTACCGGGTGGTGGCCGAGGTGCGCTCCACCCCGACGGCGCAGTGGCTGCTGGACCTGCCGGGCAGCCTGTTCCAGCACGGCGTGCTGAGCCTGACCGACGCGGACGCCACGCTCGCCGACCGGATCACCCACCTGTTCAGTGGCCGTCCGGCCCGGTCGGCCACCGTGCACACCGCCGCCGCGCTGCGGTTCACCGGCAGCGAGACGGCCGACCCGGCGCCCGAGCAGCCGCCGGTGCCGGTGGCGCGGCACACCACGCGTCCCACGGTCGCCGGGGACCGCTTCGTACCGCACGGCCCGGCGCCGGTGTTCGCCTTCGACGGCGGCGCCGAACTGGCCGCGGCGCTGCGCGAGGTGGCCCCGGCGCTGACCCGGTCCTGGCGCTCGCTGACCACCTCCGGCTCGGCGGACGCCACGGCGGTGCGCGTCGGCGAGCTGATCCAGTCCGGCGCCCTCTCGCTCGACCACCCCCGGGGCCCGGCCGGCCTGACCACCACGATGCCGGGCGCCTACCCCTTCCAGGGCGCGCCGGACACCCCGCCCCGCCTCTCGGTGGAGCTGTACCGCCCGCGTCCGGTCACCGACACCGGCGATGTGACGGTGGACCGGCTGCGGCTGAGCACGTTCAGCGCGGGCTCCTCCTCGCAGGCGGGCGTCACGGCCGGGCTCGCGGCGCAGGGCGGGCTCAGCGCGACCGACGACAACCGGCAGATCGTCAACTTCACCGTGCCGGTGCTGGCCCGCCAGCCGCAGGCCCCCGGCCCGGGCGCCACCATCAGCGGCACCCGCCGGGACTGGCTCAAGCACGGCAACACCAGCACCCCCGAGGGCGCGCGCGGCACCCGCAGCAACGAGATCCTCGCCGACGCGCTGATCACCGTGCACGGCCCGGACGGTGTCCGGTACGTGACCGGCACGGTACGGATGCGCCCCCTGGAGCGCGACGTGCTGGGCCTCGGCGTCACCGGCGCCCGCACGGACGCCGGGGTGTTCGACGGTACGGCGCTGGCCCGCGAGGCCGCCGACGCCCGGGTCCGCGCGGCGGGTGCCCCGGCGGACGCGGTGGCGGACGCGGTACTGCGGGACTGGCGGCGGCTGCCGCTGCGGGATCTGCCGGGGCTGCTGGCGGACGGCGTCCGGGCGAGCGGGGACGACGGCACCCCGCAGCTGTGGTTCGCCGTGGACGGCGGTCCCGAGCAGACGGCACGCGCGGTGTACGCGGCCTCGGGCACGGCCGCGCTGCTGGGGCGGCCGGTCGAGCTGGCGCTCCGCGACGACGCGGGGGTGCGGTTCCGCCGCTTCGACGCGCACGGGGAGCCGGAGCGCGCCGGGGACGAGGAGCACGAGCCCGGCTGGGAGGCCGTGCGGACCCAGGTGGCCGCGCTGGAGGAGGCCGCGCGGGCGGAGGAGGCCGCACGGGCGGCCGAGGCGGGCTCGCTGGCCCGACTGCCGGACGCGCGCCGCACGGTGGACGAGTCCCGTCCCCCGGTGACGGCGGCCGAGCGGGGGCTGGCCGACGCCCGCGCCGCCGCCGGCGCCGCCCAGGACGCCCGTACGGCGGCGGAGCGGGCACTCACCGCGGCCGAGCGCGCGGACCGCGACCGGCGCACCCGCGTCACCGAGCTGACGGCCGACGTCCGCGAACGCGCGCACCGCGCGGCGGAGGCGGACGAGAACGCGGTGGAGGCGCGGCGGAGGGTTGGCGAGGCGGAGGAGGCGCTCCGGACGGCGGAGGCCGCGCTCCGGGCGGCGCGGGACGCGGAGTCCCGGGCCGACGGGGCACGCACCGGCGCCTCCCAGCGCGGCACGGACAGTACGTCGTCCAGTGCACCGTCCAGTACGTCATCCCGTACGTCGTCGAGTGGTTCCGTCTCCCGGCGCGCGGCCCGACGGGACCAGGCCCGTGCCGCGCTGGCCGACGCCCGGACGGCGGCGGAGGCGGCCGGCCGCGCCGCCGACGCCGCCCGGCACGCCGCCGAGGACGCCGAGCGCCGGCTCGGCATGGCCCGCGACGCGGCGGGCGCGGCGGCCCGGGCCCTGGACACCGCGCGGGAGACGGCCGGGACGGCGAGGCGGGCCGAGGAGACCGCCCGGGAGGCCCTCACCGAGGCGACGGCACGGCACGACGCGGCGGTCGCCGCCCGCGACGAGGCGCAGGAGGCGTTGACCGCCCTCGAACGCGAGGTCACCGCGGCCCTCGCCGAACAGACCCGCCAGGCGACACGTCAGCGCGACGCCCAGAACGGCCTGACGGACGTGGTGACCCTGCTGGAGGCGGCGCGGACGACGGCGGGCGACGGAACGGTGGCGCTCCCGACGGGCTCGTTCGCCCGCACCCCCGCGGGCTGGCCACGACGGGGGGCGCGACCGGCGCCGGTACGGGCGACGGACGTGGAGCCGGAGGACTCGTCGGACTCCGAGGAGGAGCCGGAATCCGACGACGAACCGGAATCCGGCGAAGAGCCGGCCCCGGAGGAGGACCCGGCGTCCGACGACGAACCCGAATCCGAGGACGACCCGGAAGCGGACGACGAACCCGAATCCGACGAAGACCCGGTCGCCGAGGAAGAGCCGGTGTCCCGTGGGGAGCGCCCCGACTCGTTCGTCCGCTCGCTCTCCCGGCTGCTCACCGACTCCGGCGCCACCCCTGCATGGACCCGGTCCCGCGATCCGCACGGCGCGCTCCGCGCGTGGGCGCGGCAGGACGTCGCGTCCCGTGGGGTGCCGGACGACGCGCCGCTCCCGGACGACGACAGCTCGGTGAGCATCGACGACCTGGCCCGTATCGGCGCGCTCACCGAGTCGCTGCGCGCGCAGTCGATCCTCCAGAACGGCCAGGTGACCGTCGGGGACGCCGGACTGACCGACTCCGCGCGCCTCGAACTGCTCCTGGCCGCCCCGGACACCCCCGACTACGTGGCCACCTTGGCCGCGCTGGTGGCCCGGCGAACCGGACGACCGGTGCGGGTGCTGGGCCCCGGCGGGACGGCCCTCACCTTCGGACCGGAGGACGGCACCGCGCTGATCCTGCACTTCGACGGCAACCGCTTCTCCTCCGTCCCGCTCGCCGCGGACGACGACTGACCGCTTCTCGGAAGGAACACCATGTCCGGCAAGAACAACCCGCAGCACGAGGCCGCGGCTCAGGCAGCGCTTCCGGCTAGCCAGGCCGCGTCGGAGGAGACCCCGACGACGCCGCCGCAGACGAAGAAGGAGACGGCCCCGCCCGCCCCCGCCGAAACCGGAGCCGAACCCAAAGCCGATCCCAAAGCCGAAACCGGAACCGAAACCGGAACCGAAACCGGAACCGGAACCGAGCGGCAGGCTGCCTCCGAGGCCACCCCCTCCTCCCCCTCCCCCGCCGCCGATCCGGAGGGACCCGAAGCCGCAGCCGCGACGGAAGCGGCGGAGGCGGCCGGCCAACAAGACACCGCCGCCGCAACCACCACCGCCGAGGAGAAGGCCACGTTCCCCCGCCCCTTCGGCCGCCCCTCCCGGGGCCTGCTGGCGGGCGCGGCGATCGCGGGGGCGCTGCTGGTCGGAGTGCCGTTCCTGGTGGCCGGGGTGCTGGACAGGTCGGGCTCGGACGACGGCGGCCCGTCGGACAAGGTGGCCAACGCGGGCACGGTGCTGGACGACGGTGCGAAGGACCCCGCGGCGGGCGCCTACGACTCGGCGGCCCCGGACCCGTCTGACCCGTCCTCCCCCTCCCCGAGCGCCGGCAAGGGCGACGGGGACGACGACAAGGGCAAGTCGGGGGCGGGCGCGGCGGCAGCGGCGGGAGCCGGAGCGGTGGCGGAGAGCCCGGAGGAGACCCCGAAGGCGACGGAGAAGGCGACGAAGAAGAACTCCTCCGCGTCGAAGAAGACCCCCACCAAGCCGACGGTGACGGCGACGGTGACGACGGCCCCCGGCACCACGCTCTACAGCCATGCCTCGAACCGCTGTATCGAGATGGCTTCCCACAAGGGCTCGGACGGTTCGCCCCTCCAGATCGCCGACTGCAACGGCAAGAACTACCAGAAGTGGGACTTCCGCTCCGACGGCACGATCCGCTCGATGGGCCTGTGCATGGACGTGGCCTGGGGCTCCCACGCCAACGGCGCGGTGATCCAGATCGCCTGGTGCAGCGGCAACCCGGCCCAGCAGTTCGTGCTGAACGGCAACAACGACCTGGTCAATCCGCAGTCCAACAAGTGCGTCGACGTCAAGGACGAGAAGACCGCCGCCGGCACGCCCTTGCAGCTCTGGGACTGCAACGGCCAGGACAACCAGAAGTGGAGCACCCGCTGAACACCGCCGCTTCGCCCCGGTCACCTGGCGGAACCACCCCCATCGAAACACCAGGAATTCCGAATTCCGTGGGCGAGTAATCGATTCGTCTTCGATTCTCTTTTCCCACCCGCCCCTGACAGACCATCCGCCCGCCCAGGAAAATCCAGGCAAGCCGAATTCCCGTCAATCAATGCGATCAACGCTTTTCGGACTTTATCCGCAAGAACAACCGGGAAACCGTTTCCCCATCCCTACGATCGCAAGCTATGACGGAAATTCCACGGGAAAACTCGGCCACCCGTGCGCGCTGGCAGACCTGTCTCCGACTTGCCCGCGAACTCCTTCTCGTCGGCCCGGACGGCAAGGATCTCAAGCTCGACTATCTGCACACCCTGATCGACACGGGCCGCCTCGGCACCACCCACCACCCGCGCAAGAGGATCCTCGTCGTCGGCGCCGGCATCACCGGCCTCGTCGCGGGCCGCCTGCTCAAGGACGCCGGTCACGACGTCACGATCCTGGAGGCCAACACCGACCGCGTCGGCGGACGCATCCACACCTTCCGCACCACCAAGCACCACCAGCCCTTCGCCGACCCGGCCCAGTACGCCGAGGCCGGAGCCATGCGGCTGCCCGACTTCCACCCGCTCGTCCTCGCCCTCGTCGACAAACTCGGGCTCGGCCGCCGCCCGTTCCACCACGTGGACGTGGACCCCGCCACCGGCAGCGGTCCCGACGTCCCCGTCCCGCCGGTGACGTACACCTCCTTCACCGGCCGGACCTGGAGCTACGGCGACGACAGCCCCGGCTTCCGCGCGCCCGACAAGCGCGGCAACACCTGGATCCGCGCCAACCGCGTCCAGGTACGGCGCGCCGACTACGCCGCCGGCCCCGAACGCGTCAACGAGGGCTTCCACCTCACCGACGACGAGGTCCGCGCCCCCGTCGTGAAGATGGTCGACGACGCGCTGGAGTACGTACGCGACTACTACTCCGACGTCGTCGACGGACAGCGCGTCAACAAACCGTTCGACGAGTGGGTCGAGGGCTGGGCCCGGGTGATCCGCGACTTCGACGGCTGCTCCATGGGCGGTTTCCTGCGCGACCACGCCGGGCTCAGCGACGAGGCGATCGAGGCCGTCGGAACCCTGGAGAACATGTCCTCACGGCTGCACCTCTCCTTCTTCCACAGCTTCCTGAGCCGCAGCGACATCAACCCGGCCGTCCGCTACTGGGAGATACCCGGCGGCAGCTGGCGCCTGCCGCACGCCCTCCACCAGGGCCTGCGCGACGAGGTGCGGCTCGGCCACCGCATGATCCGCCTCGAATACCACGACCCCAGCCGCGACGCCGACCCCGAGGGCACCGGAGCCGTCGGGCCCGACGGCTGGGGCGTGGCCGTGCAGACCGTCGCCGAGAACGACCCGCAGGCCCCGCCGCGCCTGTGGACCGCGGACCTGGCGATCGTCACCGTCCCGTTCTCCGCCCTGCGCTTCGTGGAGATCGTCCCCTCGATGTCGTACAAGAAGCGCCGCGCCGTCATCGAGACCCACTACGACCAGGCCACCAAGGTGCTGCTGGAGTTCAGCCACCGGTGGTGGGAGTTCACCGAGGACGACTGGCGGGACGAACTGGAGAGCATCGCCCCCGGCCTGCACGCGTACTACCTGCGCGGCGAGGCGGCGGACGCCGGGGCCGGCGGCCTCACCCTCCCCGAGCCGGAGGCCGGCCTGCTCGGCGCGGCGGTCAAGGACAGCGGCGTCACCGAGGAGATGCGGCGGATCGACCGCGCCATGCCGCTGCGCGGCCCCGCCGTCCGCCCCGCCACCCACTGCTTCGGCGGGGGCTCCGCCACCGACAACCCCAACCGGTTCATGTACTACCCCTCGCACCCGGTCGAGGGCAGCACCGGCGGCGTCGTGCTCGCCTCCTACTGCTGGTCCGACGACGCCGCGCGCTGGGACTCCATGCGCCCCGCCGAGCGCTACGTCTACGCCCTGCGCAACCTCCAGGCCCTGCACGGCCGCCGTATCGAGGTGTTCTTCAGCGGCCGGGGCGCGACCAAGAGCTGGGCCCGCGACCCGTACGCCTTCGGCGAGGCCGCCATCTACACCGCGCACCAGATGACCAGCTTCCACCTGGACGTCTCCCGGCCCGAGGGCCCCGTGCACTTCGCCGGGGAGCACACCTCCCTCAAGCACGCCTGGATCGAGGGCGCCCTGGAGAGCGCCGTCCGCGCCGCCGTCGCCGTCCACCAGGCCCCGCCGGTCACCACCCCGGGCCCGGACCGGGAGGAGTGCTCGTCGTGATCGCGATCACCCCCGGGTGCACGGTCGCCCGCTACCTCGCCCGGCGCCTGGCCGAGCTGGGCATCACCCACCTGTTCGGCGTCCCCGGCAACCACCTCGGCCCGTTCCTGACCGCCCTGCGCGCCGAGGGCGCCATCGAATGGGTCGGCACCCCCACCGAGGGCGGCGCCGGTCAGGCCGCCGACGCGTACGCCCGCGTCCACGGCATCGGCGCCGCCGCGGTCACCTACAGCGTCGGCGCGTTCAACCTCCTCAACGCCTGCGGCGGCGCCTACGTCGAGCGGGTCCCGCTCGTCGCCGTCAACGCCTCCCCGCCCTACGAACAGTGGCAGAACCAGCGCGCCCTCGGCCTGCTCACCTCCCACATGAGCCCCCGCACGGAGAGCAACCTGGACGCCTACCGGCAGGTCACCGTGGACGCGCGGGTCGTCTCCAACCCGGGCCTGGCCCCCGGCCAGATCGACGCCGCGCTCACCGCGTGCCTGACCGAGCGCGGCCCGGTCTACCTGGAGGTCATGGAGGACCTGTGGGACGAGCCCTGCGCCGAGCCCGAGGCGCCGATCACCCGCCGCGAACGGCCGTTCAGCGCGCGCAACCGGTCCATGCTGGACGACACGGTGAACGCGATCCTCACCCTGATCGAGGAGCACCCCGGCCCGGACGGCAGGCCCCGCCCGATCGTGTGGGCCGGCGAGGAGTGCGACCGGTTCCGCCTCGGCGGGCAGCTCACCGACCTGATGGAGGCCACCGGAGTGCCGTTCTGCACGACCGTGGGGGCCAAGGCCGTCGTCGACGAGGACCTGCCGCAGTTCCACGGCGTCTACAACGGCCACGCCAGCCACCCGGACGTGCACTGGGTCTTCAAGGACTGGGCCACCTGCCGGATCGGCCTCGGCGCCTGGTCCACCTCGAAGAACCTCGGCGGCGAGCAGTGCGTCGGCGGCGACTGGGTGATGGCCGCCCACGGCGGGGTGAGCGTCGGCACCTCCTACTTCCCCGACGTCCAGCTCGAACGGCTGCTGCCCGCCCTCCAGGACGCCCTGGTGAAGAGGTACGGCTCCGACGGCCTGGCCGCCGACTACTACGCCGAGGCCCACGCCCACCACGGCGCGCCCGCGGACCGCCCCGCCGCCCTGACACAGCACCGGGCCTCGCTGCACGTGAACGGCTCACGCTCCCGGCACCGGGAACACCTCACCTACGACGGCGTGTTCGACCGGATCAACCACTTCCTGGGCCGCGAGACCCGGGAGGAGTGGACGGTCGTCTCCGACGCCGCCTTCTCCCTCATCGGCTCGATGAACCTGTCCCTGCCCGCGGGCGGGTTCCTGTCCCAGGTCAGCTGGCTGTCCATCGGCTGGTCGGTCGGCGCGGCCACCGGCGCCGCGCTCGCCCCCGGGCGCGCGCACGCCCGCCCGATGGTGTTCGTCGGCGACGGCGCCTTCCAGGAGACCTGCCAGGAGTTCTCCACCCATGTCCGGCTCGGGCTGCGCTCGGTGGTGTTCGTCATGGACAACGGTCACTTCTACGGCATCGAGCAGATGCTGGTCCACCCGTCGTACTACGCCACCGGGCAGGACGAGACCGGCCCGGACTTCTACAACGTCCTGCACCCGTGGCACTACGACCGCCTCGCGGCCGTCTTCGCCGGGAAGGACACCCCGGCGACCGGGCTGACCGTCGCGGACACCGCCGAGCTGGACGCCCTGCTGGCCCGCCTCACCGACCCCGCCGACCCGGTCGACGCCGGACCGCTGCTGGTCCGCGTCCGCCTGCGCCGGCACGACTACCCGCGGGCGATGGCGTACAAGGTGCCGAAGCCCGGCACGACCACCTGACGGACATCCGCACCCTCCGAAAGGGAGAGGAAAATGGCCGACCTCAATGTCCTGATCGCGTTCGACGCGGCGACGATAGTCGAACGGAATCCGAACGCGTCCAGGAATGCCGACGCGCCGACCCACGTCGACCACAGCCTGATCTACATGACGACGCGCCAGGACCACATCATCGGCACGTCGGGCGCCGAGCTGAATCTCCGGGCCGAGCCCGGGGACAGCATCAAGTGGCGGGAGACCACGCTGTCGCTCGGTACCGACTACAAGGCACTCCTGTACCGGTACGTGAGCAACGACAACCACGTCCTCATCAGGACGCCGGAGATCGAGGTGATCGACGGCGTCTATCCGATGCCGAAGGAGGGAAGCGAAGGCACGCCGGACTTCGTCACCCAGAACTACGAGGACCATTACTGGCGTACGACCGTCAAAAGGACCGGAAAGGTCGTGTACCACTTCTACTTCCAGATCCTGGACCGCCACCGGCAACTGAAGGGGTACTTCCAGTGGGACCCCTACATCACCATCGAGAACCCCTGACGACGCGGGCGGCCGGTCACGCGTCTCCGTACGCCTCGCCGCCGAGTTCGAGCCCGGCCGTCCCGGCGGTCACGTCCGCGAGCCAGGCCCGGAAGGCGGGCACGTCGGCTTCCGGCAGCCCGATCTCGATCGTGACGGCCTCGCCGTAGCGCACGTCACGCACCTCGCGCCCGGTGGCGCGCAGCTCGTTCTGGAGCTTGCCGGCCCGCTGGTGGTCCACGGTGACGACGGCCAGCCGGAACCGCCGCCGGGTGACCGACCCCACGGCGTCCAGCGCCTCGCCGACCACACCGCCGTACGCCCGGATCAGTCCCCCGGCGCCGAGCTTGACCCCGCCGTAGTACCGGGTGACGACGGCGGCCACGTACCGCATGTCGCGACGCAGCAGCATCTGCAGCATGGGCAGCCCGGCGGTGCCGCCGGGCTCGCCGTCGTCGCTGGCCCGCTGGACGGAGGCGTCGGCGCCGACGACGTAGGCCCAGCAGTTGTGGGTGGCGTCCGCGTGCTCCTTGCGCACGGCCGCGACGAAGTCCTGGGCCTCCCGCTCGGTGGCGACCGGGGCGAGGGCGCACCGGAAGCGCGAGCGGTTGATCTCGGTCTCGTGCACGCCCGCGCGGGCGACGGTGCGGTACTCGTCTGGCATCCGGCCAGCCTATGCGCTCGCCGTCCGCCCGCCTCCGGGCCCCGTCGGCCGGGAATCTTGTCCCGGCCCCCCGTGTTCTGCGCACAGGAGCGAACTCACGGAGGCGCAGCATGTACGGCGACGAGGCAACCGTCCGCAGGATCCTCACCGAGCGGGGCGACACCTGGGCCGTGGTCGGCCTCTCCGCCAACCAGCGGCGGGCCGCCTACGGGGTCGCGGCCGTGCTCCAGCGGTTCGGCAAGCGGATCGTTCCCGTCCATCCCAAGGCCGAGACGGTGCACGGCGAGCAGGGGTACGCCTCGCTCGCGGACATCCCCTTCGACGTGGACGTCGTCGACGTCTTCGTCAACAGTGAGCTGGCGGGGGCGGTCGCCGACGAGGCCGTCGCCAAGGGGGCGAAGGCGGTGTGGTTCCAGCTCGGGGTCGTCGACGAGGCGGCGTACGGGCGGACCCGCGCCGCGGGGCTCGACATGGTGATGGACCGCTGCCCGGCCATCGAGATTCCCCGCCTGGCGCAGCGGGGTTAGAGAGGGCTCGGCGGGGGATGGAGCGGGCGGCCCGGCGCCGCCATAATGCCCGGGTGGCCACCCCTTCCGCCGCCGCCGAGCGGTTCCCGGTCGTCATCGTCGGTGCCGGTCCCGCCGGGCTCACCGTGGGCAGTGTGCTGCGGGCCGCCGGGGTGGACTGTCTGGTGCTGGAGACCGAGACCCGTCGGTTCGTCGAGCGGCGGCCCCGGGCCGGGGTGATCGAGGAGTGGGCGGTGCGCGGGCTGGAGCGGCGGGGGCTGGCGCGGCGGCTGCTGGAGCGGGCGCAGCCGCACACCGCCTGCGAGTTCCGGTTCGGCGGGGAGCGGTATCTGTTCCGGTACGGAGAACTGACGGGCCGTCACCACTGGGTGTACCCGCAGCACTTCCTCGTCACCGACATGGTGCGGGAGTACGTGGACGTGCGGGGCGGCGCGGCGCGGTTCGGTGTGCGGGACGTGCGGCTGCACGGCCTGGACACGGAGCGGCCCTCGGTGTCGTACGTCTGCCCCGACACGGGTGAACGCCGGGTGGTGGAGTGCGCGTTCGTCGCCGGGTGCGACGGGGCGCGCGGGGTGACGCGGGACGCGGTGCCGGCCGGGCGGGTGCGGATCTCGCAGTACGACTACGGCATCGGCTGGCTGGCGCTGCTCGCCGAGGCGCCGCCGTCCGCGGAGTGCGTGGTGTTCGGCATGCATCCGCGCGGCTTCGCCGGGCACATGCAGCGCAGCCCCGACGTGACCCGCTACTACCTCCAATGCCCGCCGGGCGACGATCCGGAGAGCTGGTCGCACGAGCGGGTGTGGGGCGAGTTGCGGGAGCGGCTGCGCGCGGTGGACGCGCCGGAGCTGAACGAGGGGCGGCTGATCGAGAAGCGCGTGCTCGACATGCACAACTACGTGGTCGAGCCGATGGTGTCCGGGCGGCTGTTCCTGGCCGGGGACGCCGCCCATCTCACCGCGCCGATCGCCGCGAAGGGCATGAACCTCGCCCTGCACGACGCCTTCCTGCTGGCCGACGGGCTGGTCGCGCGGCTGACCGAGGGGGACGACGGCGTCCTCGCCCGCTACTCCGACACCTGCCTGCGGCTGGTCTGGGACTACCAGGAGTTCTCGGAGTGGCTGTCGGAGGTGTACCACGGCACGGCGTCGGGCGACCCGTACCGGGCGGCCACCACGCTCGCCCGGCTGCGCCGCCTGTTCGACTCCCCCGTCGCCGCGGCGGCGTTCGCCGAGCAGTACCTCGGGACGCGGACCGCCGTCTGACGGCCGTCGGGAACGCCGGGCCGACGGCCGTCAGGCCACGCCGAGACCCTCCAGCACGACCGCCCCCGGCAGTTCCGCGAACGCCTTGCCCGGCACCAGCAGCTTCCCGCGCCGCCGTCCGCTGCCGACCAGGACGTACGGCAGGTCGACGACGGCGGAGTCCACCAGGACCGGCCAGTCGCCGGGCAGGCCGACCGGCGTGATGCCGCCGTACTCCATGCCGGTCTCGCCGGTCGCGGTGTCCATCGGCGCGAAGGACGCCTTGCGGGCGCCGAGGTGGCGGCGGACCACGCCGTTGACGTCGACCCGGGTGGTGGACAGGACCAGACAGGCGGCGCGGGTGGTCTCGCCGCCCCGCTTGCCGCTGACGACGACGCAGTTGGCGGACTGCTCCAGCAGCTCGCGGCCGTAGTGCTCGACGAAGGTGGCGGTGTCGGCCCACTCCGGGTCGGTGTCGACGTAGAGGATCTGTTCGGCGGGGACGGCGCCGCGCCAGTGGCGTACCGCGTCGGCGACCGGGCGGGTCAGCTCGTCGAGGCAGTCGGGGGCGGGCACGGCACGGTCGAAGTTTCCGATCGGTGGCTGCATGCCCGCACGGTAACAAGGGTCTCAGCGGGGCGGCGGCACCGAGACGGCCAGGATCATCTCCATCGGTACGGTGCCGGTGTTGGCGTACGTGTGCGGGGTGTCCGCCGCGTACGAGGCGCTCGCCCCGGCCGGCACCCGGTGGTCCGTGCCGTCCACGGTGATCGTCAGCTCCCCGGCGGTGATGTGCACCAGCTCGACCGTGCCCGCCGGGTGCGGGTCGGAGGTGCTGCGCTCGCCCGGCATCAGCCGCCAGTCCCACATCTCCAGCGGCCCCGGCGCCTCGGTCCCGGCGAGGAGGCGGCTGTAGCTGCCGTCCTCGGTGTGCCAGAGCCGTACCGCCTGCTCGGCGGGGACGATCCGGATCCGGGGCCCCTGCTCGCGGTCGAGGAGCGTGGTGATGCTGACGCCGAGCGCGTCGCCGATCTTGACGACCGTGCCGAGGCTGGGGTTGGTGCGGGCCTGTTCGATCTGGATCAGCATGCCGCGGCTGACCCCGGCCCGTGCGGCGAGGGCGTCCAGGGTGAAACCGCGTTCGGTGCGCCAGCGCCTGACGTTGCGCGCGAGGGACTGGGTCAGCAGGTCGAGGTCCGACACGTTCCGTCCAGGGTGATGCTCGGCTGTACCCATGCGTGCAAGGGATTGGACTGAAACTGTACTGCGAACCGGTGCGGTCAGGTCTCGGTGGCCGGTCGCGCGAGCTGCGCGACCGTCTCCTCGTCCAGCCGCGACAGGGCGCGCAGTTGCTCCGGCGTGACCCCGTCCGGGATCGGCACCGGGGCCGGCGTGCGCAGCGGCGGCTGCCAGCCGCCGTCGGGCGTCCAGCGCCGTACGACGCGGGCGGGGGCGCCCGCCACCACGGCGTGGTCGGGCACCGTGCCCCGGACCACCGCGCCGGCGGCCACCACCACGTTCCGGCCGATCCGCGCGCCCGGCAGGATCACCGCGCCGGTGCCGATCCAGCAGCCGGGGCCGATCTCGACCGGCTCCATCCGGGGCCACTGCTTGCCGATGGGCTGGTGGGGATCGTCGTAGGAGTGGTTCGTCGAGGTGACGTAGACGTACGGGCCGAAATAGCAGTCGCTGCCGATGGTGACGGTGGTGTCGGCGATGACGTGGCTGCCCCGGCCGAGGACGACGCCGTCGCCGACGCGCAGGATCGGCTCCGGGCCCAGGTCCAGGTCGGGCATGAGACCGGCCGTCAGCGTGACCTGTTCGCCGATGACGCAGTGGGCGCCGAGGTGGATCCAGGGTTCGCCGAAGACCGTGCCGAGCGGGAAGGCGAGCCGGGTGCCGTGGCCGAGGGCGCCGAAGCGGAACCGTCCGGGGTGCTCGGCGGTGACCGAACCGGTGCGCTGCGCCCAGGCCCAGACGGCGTGGACGGCGCGCTGCGCCAGGCGGCGCCGCCGGGACGGATGGGTGTTCTCGCGCTTCGGCACCCGCTCACGGTACTCAGCGCGCCGCGCGGCCTTGACCGGGAAGGGCTGTGATCTTCACCCCACCGGTGGACTACCGTGCCGGTGACATCACCGACCAGGAGGCGACGATGACGCACCAGGCACTGATCACGGGCATCGGCGGCAGGGAACCCGAGGTGGACGCGGAGGCGTTCGTGGCGCCGACAGCCTCGGTGATCGGGGACGTGACGCTGCGCGCGGGGGCGAGCGTCTGGTACGGGGCGGTGCTGCGCGGCGACGTGGAGCGGATCACGGTCGGGGCGGACAGCAACGTCCAGGACAACTGCACGCTCCACGCCGACCCCGGCTTCCCGGTCACCGTCGGGGAACGGGTGTCCATCGGGCACAACGCCGTGGTGCACGGGGCGACCGTCGAGGACGACTGCCTGGTCGGGATGGGGGCGACCGTGCTCAACGGGGCGGTGATCGGGAAGGGGTCGCTGGTCGCGGCCCAGGCGCTGGTCCCGCAGGGGATGGTGGTGCCGCCGGGGTCGCTGGTCGCGGGGGTGCCGGCGAAGGTGAGGCGTGCGCTGACCCAGGAGGAGCGTGCGGGTGTCACGCTCAACGGCACCCATTACGCGGAGCTGGCGAAGGTTCACCGGGGAGCGTACGGGGGCTGAGGGACGTCTACTCGGCGGCGGGAACGGGCTCCGGCTCCGCCTTCTTCGCCCTGCGCTTCAGCACCAGCATGGAGGTGGCGCCGATGAGCACCGCCGCCACCAGGCCCAGCCAGGAGAAGCGCTTGAGCCAGGACTCGGCGACGACACCGACGTAGTAGATGACAGCGGTGGTGCCGCCGGCCCAGACGATGCCGCCGAGGACGTTGGCGATCAGGAACTTCCAGTAGGGCATGTGCAGCACCCCGGCCAGCGGCCCCGCGAAGATGCGCAGCAGGGCGATGAAGCGGCCGAAGAAGACCGCCCACATGCCCCACTTGGTGAAGGACCGTTCGGCGGTGGCGACGTGGCCCTCGCTGAAGTGCCGGGGGAACTTGCGGCCCAGCCAGGCCAGCAGCGGCCGTCCGCCCTTGCGGCCGATGGCGTAGCCGATGGAGTCGCCGATCACCGCGCCGGCGACGGCGCAGGCGCCGAGGATCACCGGGTCGATGCCGCCGTGCTGGGACGACATCAGGGCCGCCGACACCAGGATGATCTCGCCGGGCAGCGGGATGCCCAGGCTCTCCAGACCGATGACCAGTCCCACCACGGCGTAGACGGCCGCCGCGGGCACGGTGTCGAGCCATTCCTGGACGTGCACTGCGGGCTCCTCGCGGTTTCTGCTCCTGCTGTCCCGGGAAGCCTACTGGGTCACGCGAGGGCACCCGCGTCCGCGCCGGTGCGCAGCCGCAGGTCCGCCGAGGACGCCCCGATCCACACCGTGCGCCGGCCGGTGCCCAGCACCCAGTCGTGACGGCGCGGGTCCCAGCAGGAGAGCGTGCGGGAGGTGACGCGGACCGTCACCCGGCGCCGTTCCCCCGCCCGCAGGGCGAGCCGCCGGTACCCCGCCAGCGCCCGTACCGGCTGGTCGAGCCGCAGGTCGGGCGAGGGCCCCAGGTACACCTGCGCCACCGTCACGCCGTCCCGGCGGCCGGTGTTGCGGACGGTGAAGGAGACGTCGAGCCCACCGCCCCGCACCGGCCGCGCCTCCGGGTCCGTGTAGGCGAAGGAGGTGTACGACAGTCCGTGCCCGAAGGGGAAGAGCGGGCGCACGCCCCGCGCGTCGTACCAGCGGTGGCCGATGTGGACGCCCTCCGTGTACTCGACGGTGCCGTGCGTACCCGGGTAGCGGCGCGGGTCGCCGGCGACCGGGTGGCGGTCGCCGTCGGCCGGGAAGGTCTGGGTGAGCCGGCCGCCGGGGTCGCACTCGCCGTACAGGACGGCGGCGGTGGCGGCGGCGCCCTCCTGGCCGGGGTAGTACATCTGGAGCACGGCGCCGGTCCGCGCCAGCCACGGCATCGTGACGGCCGAGGAGGTGTTGAGGACGACGGTGGTGCGGGGGTTGGCCCGGGTCACGGCGTCGATCAGCCGGTCCTGGCCGCCGGGGAGGGAGAGGGCGGTGCGGTCCTGGCCCTCGGTGGCGTCCTCGTAGGCGAACAGGACCACGTCGTCGGCGGCGCGGGCGGCGCGCACGGCCTCGGCGACGTCGGCCGCGCGGGTCGCGCCGGTGATCCGGCGCAGCCGGAACGTCTGCCCGTCCTTCCCGCCCGCCGCGGTGATCCGCAGCCGGTGCCGGCCCGCGGTCAGCCGCAGCGTGCGGCGGCGCACGGCGAGGCCGTCGGGCGCGGCGGTGACCAGGCCGCCGGGGAAGTACTCGGTGTAGCCGGGGGCGAGCGGGAAGAGGTTCTCGTCGCCGAGCCGGACCTCGGGGCGGCGGGTGGGCTCGGCGGAGTAGTGCAGGAGGAAGGTCCACTCGTCGGCCTCGGGGACGGTGAGCGTCCCGTCGTAGGTCCAGGTCTCGCCGGCGGGCACGTGCCGGGAGTCGGTGTCGGCGGCGGGGGCGAGGGCGTCGGCGGGCAGGCGCTTGCCGAAGACGTCCTCGCCGAGCGCGTACGTCACCCGCGCCGCGCGGGCGCCGATGGTGTCCAGGGGGCGGTCGGCGCGGTCGGGGACGACATGGGCGCTGCCTCCGCCGCCGACCAGCGGACGGTCGCCGGTGGGGCCGATCACGGCGACGGTGCGGCCGGGAGCGAGGGGCAGGGTGCCGCGTTCGTTGCGCAGCAGGGTGGCGCCCGCCTCGGCGACCTCGCGGGCGACGGCGGCACCGGCGGCGGCGTCGCGGGCGGGGCGCGGCGGCGGGTCGGCGTCGAGGAGGCCGAAGCGGTCCATGACGGTCAGGACGCGGCGTACGGCGCGGTCGACGTGCGCCTCGGGGACGGTGCCGTCCGTCACGGCCTTCAGCAGCGGGGCGCCGTAGTGCTTGCCGTCCGGCATCTCCAGGTCGAGGCCGGCGGCGAGGGCGGCGGCGGTGGAGTGGGTGGCGGACCAGTCGCTCATCACCAGGCCGTCGAAGCCCCACCGCTCGCGCAGCACGCCGGTGAGCAGGTCCGCGTTCTCGCCGGCGTGGGTGCCGCCGACCTTGTTGTAGGCGGCCATCACGGCGCCGGTGCGGGCGGCGACGGCGGCCTCGAAGGCGCGCAGGTAGACCTCGTGGAGGGCGCGTTCGCCGACGCGGACGTCGACGGTCTCGCGGTCCTTCTCCTGGTTGTTCAGCGCGAAGTGCTTGACGGTGGCGATCAGGCCCTCGCCCTGGATGCCCTCGGTCTCGGCGGCGACCAGGTCGGCGGCGAGCAGCGGGTCCTCGGCGAAGGTCTCGAAGTTCCGGCCCGCGTACGGGGTGCGGATCAGGTTGACCATCGGGGAGAGCAGCACGTCCTGGCCGAGGGCGCGGCCCTCGCGGCCGATGACCTGGCCGTAGCGGCGGGCGAGGCCGGGGTCGAAGGCGGCGGCCAGCAGGACGGGGGCGGGGAGCGCCGTGGCCCGGGCGGTGACCCGGACGCCGGCCGGGCCGTCGGCCAGGCGCAGCGGCGGGATGCCGAGCCGGGGCACGCCGGGGACGTGGCCGGCCTGGCCGAGGGTGTGCGGGTCGGACGCTCCGTGCAGCAGGGAGGTCTTCTCGGGGAGGGTGAGCCGGGCGACCAGGTCGTCGACGCGGGTGCCGGGGGCGGTCGCGGCGCGGGAATGCCCTTCGGCGCCGGCGGCTGCTTCGGTGCCTCCGGTGCCGGCGGCGGCTTCGGCGCCCCCGGCAGCGGCGGCCGTCGCGGTGACGGCGGCGCCGGCCAGCAGGCGCAGGGCGGACCGCCGGGAGGCGGTGCGGGTCACGGTCCGGGTCTCCTCGGGTGTCTGCACGCAGGCACTATGCGTCACGGCGTGCCTGACACGCCGTCAGGCGCCCCGGCGCGGCGCGAACCCGCCCGGATCGCTCCCCGGCGGCAACCGCCCGGATCGCTCACGCCGGCAACGCACCCGGACCGTCACCCTCCCGAACCATGCGCCCGGCCGCACCCACAGGTCATTGAGAGGCGGTTCTCGGCCGGTTCCCATCCGGCCGGGTCAGCATGACCGCATGATCGCCTCCCCCACTCCGACCACGACCGGTCCCGCCCGCGCCGTGCGCAAGGCGGTCGTGCCGGCCGCCGGGCTCGGCACACGGTTCCTGCCTGCCACGAAGGCCACCCCCAAGGAGATGCTGCCGGTCGTCGACAAACCGGCCATCCAGTACGTCGTCGAGGAGGCCGCGGCGGCCGGTCTGGACGACGTGCTGATGATCACCGGACGGCACAAGCGGGCCATCGAGGACCACTTCGACAACGCCCTCGAACTGGAGCAGACCCTCGCGGCGAAGGGCGACACCGTACGGCTGGACGCGATCCGCGACCCGGCGCGGCTCGCGGCCGTCCACCACATCCGGCAGGGCGAGCCCCTGGGCCTCGGCCACGCGGTCCTGTGCGCCCGCCGGCACGTCGGCGACCAGCCGTTCGCCGTCCTGCTCGGCGACGACCTGATCGGCCCGCGCGAGACGCTGCTCAGCCGGATGCTCGACGTCCAGGGCCGGCACGGGGGAAGCGTCGTCGCCCTGATGGAGGTGCCGGAGGACCAGATCCACCTCTACGGCTGCGCCGCCGTCGCACCCAGCGGGGAGGACGGGGTGGTCCGGGTCACCGGGCTGGTGGAGAAGCCCGCGCCCGAGCGGGCGCCGAGCCGGTACGCGGTCATCGGCCGCTATGTGCTGGACCCGGCCGTCTTCGGGGTCCTGGAGCGCACTCCGCCGGGCCGGGGCGGGGAGATCCAGCTCACCGACGCCCTCCAGGAACTCGCCGCGGACGGCACGGTGCACGGGGTGGTCTTCGACGGACCGCGCTACGACACCGGCGACAAGGGCGAGTACCTGCGCACGGTGGTACGGCTGGCCTGCGAACGGCCCGACCTGGGGCCGGCGTTCACGTCCTGGCTGAAGGAGTTCGTGGCCGGGCTGGAGGACACCGGGGGCAGGTCGGTCACCCGCGACTCCGAGGACCCTCTCGCCGCTTGACGCCCCCCCCATGAACCGAGGTCCCGGCCAGGCACCACCCGGCCGGGCCCTCGAACGGTGCCGCGTGCCGCGCCTCAGCCGCTCGGCCGCAGCGTCCAGGTCACGGTCATCTCCCCGGTGACGGCGCCGTCCTCGCGCCGGATGGCCACGGTCACCGGGAACTCGGGGCGGAGTCCCTCGTCCAGTTCCGCGACCACCTCGGCGGCGGGCCGCCCGAGCGTCGCGGTGGCCGTGACCGGGCCCAGGGCGATCTTCTTGAACGCGATCTCGGCGTGCACGGGCAGCGGTACGGCGCGCGAGAGCTGGTCGCCGAACGCGGCCAGGACGACGGCCCCGCTGGCCGACTCGCCGAGGGTGAACATCGCCCCGGCGTGTGGCCCGCCGACGTGGTTGCGGTACTCGCTCTGGTCCGGGAGGGCCAGCACGGCCTTCTCCGGTCCGGTCTCCAGGTACTCCAGGTTCAGGGTCCGCACCATCGGCACCGTGGCGGCGAGCATCTCGCCGATCGACATCTGGTCTGCGCTCATGAACGACAAGTTACCCGTAAGTAGCTTCCGGGGCCAGACCCCGCCGGGCAGGCCCGGGAAGGGCGTGCGCGGCGAGGCGCCGGCGCGGGGCGTCGGTACGGGACATCGGTACGGGGCACCGGCGGGGTATCGGTACGGGGCATTGGCAGAAAGGCCCCGCCCCGGCGATAGTCGCCAGGTGCCGTACGTATCGCGCCCCCGCCGCCGCGCCGCCTGGTCCCCCGCCTGGGCGAGCCGCAACTACTCCCTGCTGACCGCCGCCACCGTGGTGACCAGCCTCGGCAGCAACGGCGCGCTGATCGCCGCCGCCTTCGCCGTGCTGGAGGCGGGCGGCGACGGCGGCGACGTGGGCCTGGTGGCCGCCGCCCGCACCGTTCCGCTGGTGCTCTTCCTGTTGATCGGCGGCGCCCTGGCCGACCGGTTGCCGCGGCACCGGGTGATGGTCGCCGCCAACACGCTCAACTGCCTGTCGCAGGCGGCGTTCGCGGTGCTGGTCCTCGCCGGGGAGCCGCGGCTGTGGCAGATGATGCTGCTGTCCGGGCTCGGCGGCACCGGCCAGGCGTTCTTCGCCCC
The DNA here is from genome assembly GCF_018614415.1 of Streptomyces sp. ISL-12. Classification (GTDB taxonomy): domain Bacteria; phylum Actinomycetota; class Actinomycetes; order Streptomycetales; family Streptomycetaceae; genus Streptomyces. The sequence continues at coordinate 5,825 of NZ_JAGGOO010000150.1, read as the reverse complement.
GGCGGCGGAGGGCATGCTGATGTCCTCGGTCAAGGGCGAACACGCCGCCCGGGCCTTCGCGGTGTTCCGGATGGCGATGCACGGCGCGGGCCTGGGCGGCGCGGCGCTGGGCGGGGCGATGGTCGCCGCGATCGGGCCCGGCTGGGTGCTCGCGGCGGACGCGGCGGCGTTCGCGTGCGCGGCGGCGCTGCGCGGGCTGCTCGACGTGAAGCACATTCCGCCGCGCACTCCGGGCGACGGCCTCCTCGCCGATCTGCGGGAGGGCTGGCGGGAGTTCAGCGGACGGCCGTGGCTGTGGGGCATCGTGGTGCAGTTCTCGATCGCCAACGCGGTGGTCGGCGCCGCCGAGGCGGTCTACGGCCCGCTGGTCGCCCGCGACCACCTGGGCGGAGCCGGGCCCTGGGGCCTGGCGCTGGCCTGCTTCGGCGCCGGCACGGTCGGCGGCGCGCTGCTGATGACCCGCTGGAAACCGCGCCGTCTGCTGCTCGCCGGCACCCTGTGCGTCTTCCCGCTGTCCCTGCCCGCCGCCGCGCTGGCCGTCCCGGTGCCGGCCGGCGCGCTGTGCGCGGTGATGTTCGTGACCGGTCTGTCCATCGAGGTGTTCGGCGTGAGCTGGATGACCGCGCTGCACCAGGAGGTGCCCGAGGAGAAGCTGTCGCGGATCTCGGCGTACGACTGGTTCGGCTCGGTCGCGCTGGTGCCGGCGGCGACCGCCCTGGCGGGTCCCTCGGAGGCCGCGTTCGGGCGGACGGAGTCGCTGTGGGGCTGTGCGGCGCTGGTCGTGGTGGTCACGTCCGCCGTGCTGTTCGTCCCGGAGGTACGCGATCTGCGCCGCCGGACGGAACCGGTGACCCTGGGCACGCCGGCCGCCGGCGCCGACGCCGGATCAGCCGATGCCGAACGCCCCGTCGGGGGGCTCGGGTGACGGCACCGCGTCCGCGTCCCGCACCGGGCGGGCGTCGCCGATGAACCTCCGCAGCCCCGGCCCGTGTTCCACCCGCGCCGGGAAGGCGTCGGCCGCGGTACGCCGGGCCAGCGCGGCCACGTCCAGCGGCCGGTGGGCGGCGGCCAGCACCGCGTTGCCGAAACGGCGCCCGCGCAGCACGCCCGGCTCGGCGATCAGCACCAGCTCCGCGAACAGGGCGCCGAAGGTGGCCAGCTGGGAGCGGAGGAAGGCGAACGGCGCGGCGTCGGCGAGGTTGGCCAGGTAGACGCCGTCGGCCCGCAGCACCCGCGCGGCCTCCTCGGCGTACTCCGCGGAGGTCAGGTGCGCGGGCACCCGGGAGCCGCCGAAGACGTCGGCGACCAGCACGTCCGCCGAGTCCGCCGGGGCGGCCGACAGCCACGCGCGGGCGTCGGCCGCGTGCCGGGCGATCCGGGCGCCGTCCGGGAGCGGCAGACACTCGGCGACCAGCTCCAGCAGTCCGCGGTCGAACTCCACCACGTCCTGCCGGGAGCCGGGCCGGGTCGCCGCCAGGTACCGGGGCAGGGTGAGCGCGCCCCCGCCGAGGTGCAGCGCGTCCAGCGGCCGGCCCGGCTCGGCCACGGTGTCCAGCACGTGCCCGAGCCGCCGCGCGTACTCGAACTCCAGGTGCTCGGGCTCGTCCAGGTCGACGTACGACTGCGGCGCCCCGTCGACCGTGAGCAGCCACGCCCGCTCCCGGTCGACGTCCGGCATGAGCTTGACGGTGCCTTGGCCGGTGACACGGGAGACGGGTATGGCTTCGTTCACCTCTTCATTGTGCCTGGGCGAGGCGCGCCCTCAGCAGCGCCCGCGTGCGGCGCGGCCCCGCACACTTCAGCGCCACCGATCACGCTCCCGCCCCGCACGCCTCACACGACACCGGACACGCTCCCCGCCCGCACGCCTCACACGACACCGGACACGGTCCCGCCCCGCACGCCTCACGCGACGTCGGTCACGGTCCCGGCCCCGACCGTCCGTCCGCCCTCCCGGACGGCGAACCCGAGCCCCGGCTCCAACGGCACCTCCCGTCCCAGCTCCACGGTCATCGTCACCGTCTCCCCGGGCCGGGCCACGCCCGCCTCGCCCAGGTCGACGTTCCCCACCACGTCCGCCGTACGGATGTAGAACTGCGGCCGGTACCCGGTCGCGACCGGCGTCGAACGCCCGCCCTCCCGCGTCGACAGCACGTACACCCGCGCCGTGAAGGTCCGCCGCGGCACCACGCTCCCCGGCGCCGCCACCACGTGCCCCCGCCGGACCGCGTCCCGGGGGACGCCCCGCAGCAGCAGCGCCACGTTGTCCCCGGCCTGCGCCTCGGCCATCGGCTTGCCGAACGTCTCCAGGCCGGTGACCACCGTCTCGACGCCGGCCCCGAGCACCTCGACCCGGTCACCGACCCGCACGGTGCCGCGCTCGACGGCTCCGGTGACGACCGTGCCCCGCCCGGTGATGGTCAGCACGTTCTCCACCGGCAGCAGGAAGGGCGCGTCCAGATACCGCTCCGGCAGGGGCACATACGTGTCCACCGCGTCGAGCAGCGCCTCCACGGACGCCGTCCAGCGGGGGTCGCCGGCCAGCGCCTTCAGCCCGGAGACCCGTACGACGGGCGCGGTGTCGCCGCCGTAGCCGTGGGCGGTGAGCAGCTCGCGGACCTCCAGTTCCACCAGGTCGGCCAGTTCCTCGTCGCCGGCGTCGGCCTTGTTGAGCGCGACCACGATGTGGTCGACTCCCACCTGCCGGGCCAGCAGCACGTGTTCGGCGGTCTGCGGCATGATCCCGTCCAGCGCGGAGACGACGAGGATCGCCCCGTCGAGCTGGGCGGCGCCGGTGACCATGTTCTTGACGTAGTCGGCGTGACCGGGCATGTCGACGTGCGCGTAGTGGCGGGTGTCGGTCTCGTACTCGACGTGCGCGATGTTGATGGTGATGCCGCGCGCCGCCTCCTCCGGGGCGCGGTCGATGCGGTCGAACGGCACGAAGGCAGTGCCGCCGCGCTCGGCGAGGACCTTGGTGATGGCGGCGGTCAGGGTGGTCTTGCCGTGGTCGACATGGCCCATCGTGCCGATGTTGAGGTGCGGTTTGGTGCGGACGTACGCCGTCTTGGACATGGCGGTACCTCGAAGCCTCGCTCGAAGGAAGGTGGGGACCCCGGTGACCGGCCGACCCTCCCCCTGCGGGGTCCGCCGGACGATCCGGAGAGGGTCAGCTTCGGGCGCCGCCGGCAGTGGCCGGGAAGGCCCCGGGGAAGAAGGGGACGGCAGCCTTCGGTGCGTCCGCGACCGCGGAGGCGACGAGGTGGAAGGCGTACCGGAACATGACGCCGATCATTGCCGACGCTTTGCCCCACGTCGAATGGTTTTTTACGGCACGGGAGTTCGACGATCCGGTGCGGCTCAGGGACCGACGGCCCGCAGGGCCTCCCGTACGGACAGCGGGGCGAGCCGTTCCCGGTGCGCGGCCACGAAGCCGCGCACGGCCTCCGGGTCGGTCTTGGCGTACTCGCGCAAGGACCAGCCGATCGCCTTGCGGACGAAGAAGTCGTCGTGGTCCGCGCGGCGCAGGCAGTGGGCGAAGAGGCGGGCGGTGTCGGTGCGTTCCTTGTACCGGAGCTGGTGCAGCAGGGCCGCGCGGACCAGCCACCGGTCGTCGTCCTCGATCCAGGCGTCCATCTCCGCCCCGAGCCGCGGACCGGCCGCCACCAGGCCGCCGACGACGTGCGCGGCGAGCAGGTCCACGGTGTCCCACCAGGGGACGGTGGTGACCAGATGCCGGACCACCGGCAGGAAACCGGGGGTGAGTACGGACACATGACGGCGGAGCAGATCCACCGCTGCGTCGTCGGTGGAGCGGTACTCCCGCTCCGGCAGCCGCCAGCAGCGCAGCGCGATCGCGGCACAGTCCGCCTCGCCGGGGCGCGGCACACCCCGCAGCACGGTACGGGACAGTGCGCGCCGGACCGGGCTGGTCAGGCCCAGGAAGGGGGCCACGTCCCTCATGTACGCGCGCATCGGCGCGGCCCGCTCCGGGTCGGCGTCGGCCGGGTACACGGCGGTGAGCCGCTCCAGGACGCGGTCGGCGAGCGGACTGCTCGGCACGGCCGGAGTTCGCCCGCCTGTGACAGTCATGACACGCACCATACGGCGATCACACGGATTCGTCGGTTAGTGTCACCGGATGCTCGATGCCACCACCCGCTCTGGGGGCACCGCCACGGCCTCTCCCCGGGCCACCACCGTCACATCCGCCCCGGCCGCTCGGACCGGGATCGCCGCCCGCGCGACGAGAATCCTGCTGTCGCCCTGGTCCCGGCTGTCACTGCTCGTCCTGCTCCTGGTCTCGGCCGCCTCGGCGGTGCTGCTGTTCCAGCCGCAGAAGCTGCTGGTGCACGGCTGGCCACCGCAACTGGGCGGAGCCGCGGCGGCGCTGGCGTACGCGGTCGCGTACGGACTGTGCACCGTCGCCTTCGTGCCCCGTCCGCTGCTCAACCTGGCGGCCGGCGCGCTGCTGGGCTCGTCGCTGGGCCTCGGCGCGGCGCTGGCGGGCACGGTGCTCGGCGCCGGGATCGCCTTCTGCCTGGGCCGCGTCCTCGGCCAGGAGGCGCTGCGCCCGCTGCTGCGCGGCAAGTGGCTGAAGGCCGCGGACGGACAGCTCAGCCGGCACGGCTTCCGGTCGATGCTGGCGGCCCGGCTGTTCCCCGGCGTGCCGTTCGCGGCGGCGAACTACTGCGCCGCGGTCTCCCGGATGAGCCTCCCGGCGTTCCTGCTGGCGACGGCGCTCGGGTCGATACCGAACACCGCCGCGTACGTCGTCGCCGGCGCCCGGGCCTCCACGCCGACCTCCCCCGCCTTCCTGATCGCCCTGGCCTGCATCGCGCTGCCCGGCCTCGCCGGTGCCGTGGTGGCCTGGCGCAAGCGGAACCGGCTGCGCGCCCGCTGACCGGGACCGACCGGGTACTGACCGGGCCCTGTGCCCGGGCTGTCATCCGGGGGCGCTACGCTGCCCTCGACACCCCTCGATCCTGATCATCACAGGCGTCGGCCAGGTGTGTCCGTCGTCGCCCGTTCACGATCGGCACTTGGACTCCGTACCTCATGTCTTGGTTTGAATCCCTCATCCTCGGACTCGTCCAGGGGCTGACCGAGTTCCTCCCCGTGTCCTCCAGCGCGCACCTGCGGCTGACCGCGGCGTTCTCCGGCTGGCACGACCCCGGAGCGGCCTTCACGGCGATCACACAGATCGGCACGGAGGCCGCCGTGCTGATCTACTTCCGCAAGGACATCGCGTCGATCATCGGGGCGTGGAGCAAGTCGCTGGCCGACAAGGAGATGCGCAAGGACCACAACGCGCGCATGGGCTGGCTGGTGATCGTCGGCTCGATCCCGATCGGTGTGCTCGGCGTGACCCTGAAGGACCAGATCGAGGGCCCCTTCCGCGACCTGCGGATCACCGCGACCATGCTGGTGGTGGTCGGCATCGTGATCGGCGTCGCGGACCGGCTGGCGGCGCGCGACGAGAGCGGCGGCCGGCACCGGGTGGCCAAGCAGCGCAAGGAGCTGACCGACCTCGGCGTCAAGGACGGCCTGATCTTCGGGCTCTGCCAGGCCGCGGCGCTCATCCCGGGCGTCTCCCGCTCCGGCGCCACCATCAGCGGCGGCCTGTTCATGGGCTACCGGCGCGAGGCCGCGGCCCGCTACTCCTTCCTGCTCGCCGTCCCCGCCGTGCTCGCCTCGGGCCTGTTCGAGCTGAAGGACGCGCTGGAGAGCGACCACATCGCCTGGGGCCCGACGATCTTCGCGACGGTGATCGCGTTCGGTGTCGGATATGCCGTGATCGCCTGGTTCATGAAGTTCATCTCCAC
>NZ_JAGGOO010000149.1 GCF_018614415.1 Streptomyces sp. ISL-12 | reverse complement strand
AACGACAGGCCCTAGGGGCGCAGGGAACTGTGCGACCAGCCCTCACGGCCCGCACCCGGCAACGCACCCAACGGCCCCCGTCGCTACCCCTGCGCCGCCAACTTCCCCAGCAGCGCGTGCAACGGCTCCTCAGCCCGCCGCCGGTACTCCTGCACCGACCACCCGTTGCCGTCCGGGTCCTTGAAGTACAGGAACGTCGCCCCGTCGTCCGGTGCGTACCGCACCGGCTCGGAGACCTCCAGGCCCCGCCCGGACAGCTCCGCGTGCGCCGCCTCGATGTCGGCGACGCACAGCTGGAGGCCCTGGTACGAGCCCGGCGCCGGCCGCGCGCCACCGGCCATCTCCCAGATGCTGTCGCCCAGCGCGATCGAACAGCCCGAGCCCGGCGGAGTCAGCTGCACGATCCGCATGCCCGGCATGACCTCCGTGTCGATGTCGACGTGGAAGCCGACCTTGTCCCGGTAGAAGTCCCGGGCGCGGTCGATGTCGCTGACGGGCAGCGGGATCACTTCGAGGGTCATGTCCATGGTGCGGCTCCCTTCGGACGGCTTCCGTCCACCCAAGCGGATGGCCGAGCCGGGCGCCACCCCGTCGGCCGGGTGTCCGGTTAGGCTCTGGCCAGGACGACCTTGATCCGACAGGAGGCCGGGGATGACGGCGCCGGGGCGCAGGAGCAGTACCTTCACGCGACTGCTGCGGCACGGCTTCACGGATGCCTCGGCCGCCGAGCGGCTGCTGGACAGCGTGGAGCTGACGCCGGTCCGCGACGACCCGGTGCTCCTCGACGCCCTCGGCGCCACCGCTGACCCCGACCTCGCGCTGCACGGCCTGGTCCGGCTCCTGGAGGCGCAGCCCGAGCCCGCCGCGCGCCGGGAACTGCTGGGCACGCTCACCGCGTCCAAGCCGCTGCGCGACCGGCTGCTCGGTGTGCTGGGCGCCTCCGAGGCGCTCGGCGACCATCTCGTCCGGCACACCGGGGACTGGCGGGCGCTGGTCACGTACGAACCGCGTGACCTGCACCCGGGGGTGGCGGAGTTCGAGCAGTGCCTGGGCGGGGCCGACGACCCGGTCTCGCTGCGGGTCGCCTACCGGCGCTGTCTGCTGTCGCTGGCCGCCCGTGACGTGTGCGGCACCATCGACGTCGCCGAGACCGCCGCCGAACTGGCCGACCTCGCCACCGCCACCCTGCGCGCCGCGCTGCGGATCGCGGCGGCCGCCGCGCCCGAGGACGCCGGGCTGTGCCGGCTCGCGGTGATCGCGATGGGCAAGTGCGGGGGCCACGAGCTGAATTACGTGTCCGACGTCGACGTCATCTTCGTGGGCGAGCCGGTGGAGGGGGCCGACGAGACGGCGGCGGTACGGGCCGCGACACGGCTCGCGTCCCACCTCATGCGGATCTGCTCGGAGACCACGGTGGAGGGCTCCATCTGGCCCGTCGACGCCAATCTGCGCCCCGAGGGCCGCAACGGCCCGCTGGTGCGCACGCTCAGCAGCCACCTCGCCTACTACCAGCGCTGGGCCAAGACCTGGGAGTTCCAGGCGCTGCTCAAGGCCCGGCCGGTGGCCGGGGACCTCGCGCTGGGGGAGGAGTACGTCGCCGCGCTCCAGCCGCTGGTGTGGCAGGCCGCCGAGCGGGAGAACTTCGTCGGTGACGTGCAGCAGATGCGGCGCAGGGTGATCGAGAACATCCCCGTCGCCGAGGTCGACCGGCAGTTGAAGCTGGGGCCGGGCGGGCTGCGGGACGTCGAGTTCGCGGTGCAGTTGCTGCAACTGGTGCACGGGCGGGCCGACGCGTCGCTGCGCAGCGGTACGACGCTGGACGCGCTGAAGGCGCTGGCGGCGGGCGGGTACGTGGGGCGGGTGGACGCGGCTCAGCTGGACGAGGCGTACCGGTTCCTGCGGTCGATGGAGCACCGTATCCAGTTGCACAGGCTGCGGCGGACGCATCTCGTGCCCGAGGACGAGGCCGATCTGCGGCGCATCGGACGGTCGCTGGGGCTGCGCACCGACCCGGTCGCCACGCTGCTGCGGGAGTGGCGGCGACACGCGGCGGTGGTGCGGCGGCTGCACGAGAAACTGTTCTACCGGCCGCTCCTTGACGCGGTGGCCGCGCTGGCGCCGGGAGAGGCGCGGCTGAGCGCCGAGGCGGCGCGGGAGCGGCTGGTCGCGCTCGGGTACGCCGATCCGGGCGCCGCGCTCCGGCACTTGGAGGCGCTGGCGTCGGGCGTGACGCGCAAGGCGGCGATCCAGCGGACGCTGCTGCCGGTGCTGCTGGGGTGGTTCGCGGACTCGGCGGACCCGGACACCGGGCTGCTCAACTTCCGGAAGGTGTCGGACGCGCTCGGGAACACGCCCTGGTACCTGCGGCTGCTGCGGGACGAGGGCGCGGCGGCGGAGAACCTCGCGCGGGTGCTGTCCGCCGGGCGGCTCGCCCCCGACCTGCTGATGCGGGCGCCCGAGGCGGTCGCGCTGCTCGGCGACGGGGACGGCGGGAGCGGTGGGCACGGCAGAGGGCTCGCTCCGCGCGGGCGGGAGCAACTGGAGGCGGAGATCTTCGCGGCGGTCGGGCGCGCGGAGGGGGCCGTACAGGGGGTGACGGCGGCGCGCGGGGTACGGCGGCGGGAGCTGTTCCGTACGGCGGCGGCGGACATCGTGGCGTCGTACGGGACCGAGGCGCAGCCCGTGGTGGCCGATCCCGGGGCGCTGGTGGACCGGGTGGGCGCGGCGGTGTCGGACCTGACGGCGGCGACGCTGGCGGGGACGCTGCGGGCGGTGGTGCGGGAAGGGTGGGGCGATGAGCTGCCGACCCGGTTCGCGATCATCGGAATGGGGCGGTTCGGGGGGCACGAGCTGGGCTACGGGTCGGACGCGGACGTGCTGTTCGTGCACGAGCCGAGGGACGGGGTCGGGGAGCGGGAGGCGGGGGAGGCCGCGAACCGGGTCGTGGCGGAGATGCGACGGCTGTTGCAGGTGCCGAGCGCGGACCCGCCGCTGGTCGTGGACGCGGATCTGCGGCCGGAGGGGAAGTCCGGGCCGATGGTGCGGACGCTCGGGTCGTACGCGGCGTACTACCGGCGCTGGTCGCTGGTGTGGGAGTCGCACGCGCTGCTGCGGGCGGAGGTGGTGGCGGGCGACGCGGATCTGGGGCGGCGGTTCCTGGAACTGGTCGATCCGCTGCGGTACCCGGCGCGGGGGCTGGACGAGGACGCGGTACGGGAGATCCGGCGGCTGAAGGCGCGGATGGAGTCGGAGCGGCTGCCGCGCGGGGCGGACCCGAAACTGCACGTCAAGCTGGGGCCGGGCGGACTGTCGGACGTGGAGTGGACCGTGCAGCTGGCGCAGTTGCGGCACGGGCACGAGGTGGCGGGGCTGCGGACGACGCGGACCCGGGCGGCGCTGGTCGCCGCGCGCGAGGCGGGGCTGGTGGGCGAGTCGGACGCCCGCATCCTGGACGAGGCGTGGGTGCTGGCGACGCGGGTGCGGAACGCGGTGATGCTGGTGCGGGGAAGGGCCGGGGACACCTTCCCGAGCGAGAGCCGGGAGCTGGCGGCGGTGGGGCGGTACCTGGGGTACGGGGACGGTCACGTCGGCGACATGCTGGACGCGTACCGCCGCACGGCACGGCGGGCCCGGGGGGTTGTGGAGACGCTGTTCTACGGGGGGTGACGCCGGGGGCCGCGGGCGGGCCGGGGGCGCGAAGGTACAGCGAGCCCGGCCGTCAGCCCGTCAGTCCGCGGGCAATCGTGCCTCCCCCAGTGCCTGAACGGCCTGGGAGGTACCCCCAGGGGCGATGGGGGTCCCCCGCTCGGGCGAAGCCGGGAGTGGGGGAGGGCGGGCGCGGGCGGCACCCCGTCAGCGCCGGGCCGCGCGACCCACCCGCCCCGCGCTCAGCCAAGGGCGCCTTCCCGTACCGTCCCCGCCACCCCCGAAGGGCCCCGGCACCCGAGGCAACGCATACGGCACCCTCCCGTACCACGCGGCAGCGACCACGTACCCGAAGCCCAGACACACCGCACCCCCCACCGCGTCCAGCCAGAAGTGGTTGGCCGTCGCGACGATGACCACCAGCGTGGCCGCCGGGTACAGCAGCCCCAGCACCCGCACCCACGGCACGGACGCCAGCGCGAAGATCGTCAGCCCGCACCACAGCGACCACCCGATGTGCATCGACGGCATCGCGGCGTACTGGTTGGACATGTTCTTCAGGTCGCCGGAGGCCATCGACCCCCAGGTCTCGTGGACCATGACGGTGTCTATGAAGCCGCCGCCGTTCATCAGCCGGGGCGGGGCGAGCGGGTACAGGTAGTAGCCGGCCAGCGCGACCCCCGTCGTCGCGAACAGGACGAGCCGGGTCGCCGCGTAGCGGCCGGGATGGCGGCGGAAGAGCCAGACCAGCACCCCGAGGGTGACCACGAAGTGCAGGGTCGCGTAGTAGTAGTTCATGCCGACGATCAGCCAAGTAACCGAGTTCACGGCATGGTTGACCGACTGCTCGACGGCGATGCCGAGTTGGTGTTCCAGCCGCCAGATCCAGTCGGCGTTGCGCAGCGCCTGACCGCGCTGTTCGGGCACCGCGTTGCGCACGAGCGAGTACAGCCAGTAACTGACCGCGATCAGGAGGATCTCGAACCACAGGCGAGGCCGGCGCGGGGCGCGCAGGCGGTGCCGGAGGGACTGCCGCGTCGCGTCCGTGACCTGCTGCGGAACAGCCTCATCTCGGCTTTCCGTTGTCGTCACGGTCGTGTCACCCATAGGCACAGAGTCTGCCAGATAAGCCTTCGCCTACCGATCATCCCTCCGTCGGGTTCTGGACGCATGTTCTACAACGGCCGGAGGGTGGCCGGTCCCCCCTGAGGAGGACTCAGTCGCGTCGGCGCCCCTGAGGGGCCGAGGCCGTCGAGCCGCGGACCACCAGCTCCGGCATGAACACGAACTCGCTGTGCGGGGCCGGGGTCCCGCCGATCTCCTCCAGCAGGGTGCGTACGGCGGCCTGTCCCATCGCCGGGACCGGCTTGCGGACCGTGGTGAGGGGCGGGTCGGTGAAGGCGATCAGCGGGGAGTCGTCGAAGCCGACCACCGAGACGTCCTTGGGGACGTCCAGGCCGCGCTGCCGTGCCGCGCGTATCGCGCCGAGCGCCATCATGTCGCTGGCGCACACCACCGCCGTGCAGTCCCGTTCGATCAGGGCCAAGGCGGCTGCCTGGCCGCCCTCCAGGGTGTAGAGGGAGTGCTGGATCAGTTCTGTCTCGATCTGGTCGGCGGGCAGGCCCAGGAGGTCCTGCACGGCGCGGACGAACCCCTCTATCTTGCGCTGGACCGGCACGAAGCGTTTGGGACCCAGGGCCAGGCCGATGCGGGTGTGGCCCAGGGAGGCCAGGTGCGTGACGGCCAGGTTCATCGCCGCGCGGTCGTCGGGGGAGATGAACGGGGCCTGGACCTTCGGGGAGAAACCGTCGACCAGGACGAACGGCACGCCCTGCGCGCGCAGGCGTTCGTAGCGCTGCATGTCGGCGTTGGTGTCGGCGTGCAGGCCGGAGACGTAGATGATGCCGGCCACCCCGCGGTCGACCAGCATCTCCGTCAGCTCGTCCTCCGTGGAGCCGCCGGGGGTCTGGGTGGCGAGGACCGGGGTGTACCCCTGCCGGGTCAGCGCCTGGCCGATGACCTGGGCGAGCGCCGGGAAGATGGGGTTCTCCAGCTCCGGGGTGATCAGACCCACCAGGCCCTCGCTGCGCTGGCGCAGGCGTACGGGGCGCTCGTAGCCCAGGACGTCCAGGGCGGCCAGTACGGACTGGCGGGTGGTGGCGGCGACGCCCGGCTTGCCGTTGAGGACGCGGCTGACGGTCGCTTCGCTCACCCCCGCCTGGGCGGCGATGTCGGCAAGCCGTGTGGTCACAGGGGTGGACTGTACCGGGCGGTGCGCTGCTTGCCCACCGATCGGCCGCCGTGGGCGACTTGTCGGACGCCCCCGCGCGGGCTGCTGCGTCATCGCGCTCCCTCAAGAAATTGACGGCAAGAACTTGCAGAGTCTTGCACAACCGGCCCCAGAGCGGTCGACCCCCGGAAACAAGCGTCTCACGACGGTCGCCGACAGGTCACACCCGGATAACGTCGGCGGCGTCTTGCACTTTTTTTCTGCAAGGTCTTTCGGAACGCTTTCATCGCTGTTACGTTCACGTCGCCCGGCGGCGGCAGCAACGACGCAGTCGGCAAGTCGACAGGAGCGGCGGACGGGACCCCTCCTGCACTCACGGGCTTTCACCCTCAAGGAGAACTCATGCGGCGTGGCATAGCGGCCACCGCGCTGGTGGCGTCCTTCGCCCTCGCGGCGACGGCCTGCGGCGGGAGCGACAGCGGCGACTCGGCCGACGGACCGGTGACCATCACCTACTGGGACACCTCCAACGCGACCAACGAGGCGCCGACGTACAAGGCCCTGGTCAAGGAGTTCGAGGCCGCCAACAAGGACATCAAGGTCAACTTCGTCAACGTCCCCTTCGACCAGGCGCAGAACAAGTTCGACACCGCCGCCGGCGCCTCGGGCGCCCCGGACGTGCTGCGCACGGACGTCGGCTGGACCGCCGCCTTCGCCAAGAAGGGCTTCTTCCTGCCGCTGGACGGCACCGAGGCCCTCGCCGACCAGGACAAGTTCCAGAGCAGCCTGATCGAGCAGGCCACGTACGAGGGCAAGGTGTACGGCGTCCCGCTGGTCACCGACACGCTCGCGCTGGTCTACAACAAGGCCCTGTTCGAGAAGGCCGGCGTCGACGTCCCCAAGACCTGGGACGACCTGAAGAAGGCCGCCGCCACCATCAAGGAGAAGACCGGGGTCGACGGGTACCAGGGCTCCACCGCCGGGTACTACGGCCAGCCGTTCCTCTTCGGCGAGGGCACCGACCTCGTCGACACCGAGGGCAAGAAGATCACCGTCACCTCCGCCGCGGCGAAGAAGGCGTACCAGACCTGGCTGGGCCTGTTCGACGGCAAGGGCCTGGGCAAGGCCGACGTGACCGCCGACGCCTACGCCCACAAGCAGGACGCCTTCGTCAACGGCGAGGTCGCCGCGATCATCGAGGGCCCCTGGGAGATCACCAACTTCTACAAGGGCTCCGCCTTCAAGGACAAGGAGAACCTGGGGATCGCGACCGTCCCGGCCGGCTCCACGGGCGAGGCGGGGGCTCCCACCGGCGGCCACAACCTCTCCGTCTACGCCGGTTCGGACGCGGCGCACCAGAAGGCGGCCCTGAAGTTCGTGAACTTCATGACCTCCGCGAAGGCGCAGGAGACCACCGCGCTGAAGAACTCCACGCTGCCCACCCGGGACGACGCGTACACGGAGAAGGTGAAGGCCGACCCGGGCATCACCGGCTACCAGACCGTCCTGTCCAGCGCCCGGCCGCGCCCGGCACTGCCCGAGTACAGCTCCCTGCTGACCCCGCTCGACGACGAACTGCCCCTGATCGCCAGCGGCAAGAAGTCCCTGGACGACGGGCTGGGCGACATCGAGACGGCGTTCACCAAGCTGGTGCCCGACTTCAGCAAGTGAGCCGGCCCCGGTGGCCGCCGGAGTCCCGCCCCGGGGGGGGAGCGGGGCCCGGCGGCCACCGGCCCAAGCCCCAGATCTTGACCCGCAGGATTCCGAGAAGGTCGTCGAACCATGACAGTCGCCATCGACCGCGCCACCGGCAAGCGCCGCGGTGACCGCACGCCGCGGCCCGGGCTGGGCACGCGTCTGAAGCACGGATACCAGAGACACTGGTACGCCTACGCCATGATCGCCCCGGTCGTGATCGTCCTCGGCGTCCTGGTGCTCTACCCGCTCGCCTACGGCTTCTACCTCACCCTCACCGACGCGAACAGCCTCAACTCCGCGCGCACCATCGGCGTCAACGAGATCGAGGCGACGTACAAGTTCGTCGGGCTCGACAACTACGCCGACATCCTGTGGGGCGAGACGGCCTACGACCGCTTCTGGTCGCACTTCGTCTGGACGGTCGTCTGGACGGCCGCCTGCGTCACCCTGCACTACTGCATCGGCCTGGGCCTGGCCCTGCTGCTCAACCAGAAGAACCTGCGCGGACGCACCTTCTACCGGCTGATCCTGGTCCTGCCCTGGGCCGTGCCGACCTTCGTGACGGTCTTCGGCTGGCGGTTCATGCTCGCCGACTCCGGCATCATCAACTCCGCCCTGGAGTCGCTGCACCTGCCGACGCCCCTGTGGCTGGAGGACACCTTCTGGCAGCGGTTCGCCGCGATCATGGTCAACACCTGGTGCGGGGTGCCGTTCATGATGGTCTCGCTCCTCGGCGGGCTCCAGTCGATCGACTCCTCGCTGTACGAGGCCGCCGAGATGGACGGCGCCAACGCCTGGCAGCGCTTCCGGCACGTGACGCTGCCGGGTCTGCGGTCGGTCAGCTCCACCGTCGTCCTGCTGGGCGTCATCTGGACCTTCAACCAGTTCGCCATCATCTTCCTGCTCTTCGGCAACACCGCGCCGGACGCGCAGATCCTGGTCACCTGGGCCTACCAGCTCGGCTTCGGGCAGCAGCCGCGCGAGTTCGCGCAGTCCGCCGCCTACGGCATCCTGCTGCTGGCCGTCCTGATCGTCTTCACCTCCTTCTACCGCCGCTGGCTGAACCGCGATGAGCAGCAGCTCGCGATCTGAGGCATCCACCATGACCACCACCACCGTCACCACCCCGGCGACCGGTCCGGCGGAGCAGGCCGACGCTCCTCGCAGCGCGGTGCGGCGCGGCCGGCGTGGCACGGGCAACGCCCTCGCCTCGCACGCCGTCCTGATCGTCGCCTCCCTGATCGCCCTCTTCCCCATCGCCTGGCTGGTCTTCCTCTCCCTCGGCCCGGACAAGGACGACTACCTCCACCCCGGCGAGATCTGGGGGAAGATGACGTTCGACAACTACGCGTTCGTCCTCCAGCACACCAACTTCTGGGAGTGGCTGAAGAGTTCGCTGATCGTGTCGCTCGGCACCACGGTCATCGGCGTCCTGGTCGCCGCGACGACCGGGTACGCGGTCTCCCGGATGCGCTTCCCCGGGTACCGGAAGCTGATGTGGGTGCTGCTGCTGACGCAGATGTTCCCCATCGCCGTACTCATCGTGCCGATGTACCAGATCCTCTCCGAGCTGCGACTGATCGACAGCTACCTGGGCCTGGTCCTCGTCTACTGCTCGACCGCGGTGCCGTACTGCGCCTGGCTGCTCAAGGGCTACTTCGACACCATCCCGTTCGAGATCGACGAGGCGGGCCGCGTCGACGGGCTGTCGCCGTTCGGCACGTTCTTCCGGCTGATCCTGCCGCTGGCCCGGCCGGGCCTGGCGGTGGCCGGCTTCTACAGCTTCATCACGGCGTTCGGCGAGGTCGCCTTCGCCTCCACGTTCATGCTGTCCGACACCAAGTACACCTTCGCCGTCGGACTGCAGAGCTTCGTCAGCGAGCACGACGCGCAGCGCAACCTGATGGCCGCCACCGCCGTGCTGATCGCGATACCGGTGTCGGCCTTCTTCTACCTCGTGCAGAAGAACCTGGTGACCGGCCTCACGGCGGGCGGCACGAAGGGCTGAGTCCCTCCCTCGTACGGGTGGCGGTCGCGGTGTGTCCGTCCGACCCCGCAGCACCCGCGACCGCCTCCCTCCCGCCCACGCTTCCCTGTACCCGTTACGCAGCAAGGACGACATGAGCCAGCAGCACTCCGCAGCCCAGGCCCCGACTCCCCGGACCGCATCGGCCGTCGCCACCGCCACCCGGCGCCGCGACTGGTGGCGGGACGCGGTGATCTACCAGGTGTACCCGCGCAGCTTCGCCGACAGCGACGGCGACGGCATGGGCGACCTGGAAGGCGTCCGCACCCGTCTGCCCTACCTCCGCGACCTCGGCGTGGACGCGGTGTGGCTCAGCCCCTTCTACGCCTCGCCGCAGGCCGACGCCGGCTACGACGTGGCCGACTACCGGGCCGTCGACCCGATGTTCGGCACCCTCCTGGACGCCGACGCCCTGATCCGCGACGCCCACGAACTGGGCCTGCGCATCATCGTCGACCTGGTCCCCAACCACTCCTCCGACCAGCACGAGTGGTTCAAGCGCGCCCTGGCGGAAGGCCCCGGCTCCCCGTGCCGCGACCGCTACCACTTCCGCCCCGGCAAGGGCGAGAACGGCGAACTGCCGCCCAACGACTGGGAGTCCATCTTCGGCGGCCCGGCGTGGACGCGGGTCGAGGACGGTGAGTGGTACCTCCACCTCTTCGCCCCCGAGCAGCCCGACTTCAACTGGGAGCACCCGGCGGTCGGCGACGAGTTCCGCTCGATCCTGCGCTTCTGGCTGGACATGGGCGTCGACGGCTTCCGCATCGACGTCGCCCACGGCCTGGTGAAGGCGGAGGGCCTGCCGGACCTCGGGGACCACGACCAGCTGAAGCTGCTGGGCAACGATGTCATGCCGTTCTTCGACCAGGACGGCGTCCACGAGATCTACCGCCAGTGGCGGCGCATCCTGGACGAGTACTCCGGAGAGCGCATCTTCGTCGCGGAAGCCTGGACCCCGACCGTCGAGCGCACCGCGCACTACGTCCGCCCCGACGAGCTGCACCAGGCGTTCAACTTCCAGTACCTGAGCACCCACTGGGACGCCGGCGAACTGCGCGGCGTCATCGACCGCACCCTGGACGCGATGCGCCCGGTCGGCGCCCCCTCCACCTGGGTCCTCTCCAACCACGACGTCACCCGCCACACCACCCGCTTCGCCAACCCGGCGGGCCTGGGCACCCAGATCCGCCTGCCCGGCGACCGCGAACTGGGCCTTAAGCGGGCGCGGGCCGCCACCTTGCTCATGCTGGCCCTCCCCGGCTCCGCCTACGTCTACCAGGGCGAGGAACTCGGCCTCCCCGACGTCACCGACCTCCCCGACGAGGTCCGCCAGGACCCCGCCTACTTCCGCGGCGCCGGCCAGGACGGCTTCCGCGACGGCTGCCGGGTGCCGATCCCCTGGACCCGCACGGGATCGTCGTACGGCTTCGGCGCCGGCGGCAGCTGGCTCCCGCAGCCCGAGGGCTGGGGCGAGCTGAGCGTGGAGGCGCAGACCGGCGTCCCCGGCTCCACCCTGGAGCTGTACCGCACGGCCCTGTCCGTCCGCCGCGACCAGCCCGACCTGGGCGCGGGCGACGCGGTGGAGTGGCTGCGGGCACCCGAGGGCGTCCTCGCCTTCCGGCGGGGCGAGTTCGTGTGCGTCGCCAACACGACCGGCGAGTCGGTCACGGTGCCGGTGCACGGGCGCGTGCTGCTCTCCAGCGGCGAGGTGACCGAGGCCGACGGTGAGGCGAAGGTGCCGGGGGACACGACGGTGTGGTGGACGACGGGCTGACCGCCCGCCCTGCCCGAGGGCCCGCCGCTTCCTGGAACCTTGCCCGGGAGCGGCGGGCCCTCGGCGCACCCCGGTGGTGTCATGCGGCGGGCACTCCGCTGCGAAGACAGCGGGGCCGGCCATCTTTCGACGAGGTGGACCTTGAGCTGGTCCCGAACTTCACCGGGACTGTTCGGACACGACCGGCTACGACTGCGCGATCGTCTTCACCGACATCGGGCTCGGGTCGTGTACCCGTCGTCGGAGAACGTGAGCAGGTGGGGGGCGAATGTCAGGAGGGCGCTCAAATGAGTGAGGGGAGGACAGTGGGCTGGGAAATGTTCACGTTCTTCGTGGCTGGTGTGGTGGCCGGGTGGGGTGGCTGCTGGAGCCCGAAGCGTGTCCGCTTCGCGGAGTTGTCCGACGAGGCGGTGTCCGCCCTGCCCGACGGCGAACTGTCCGAGGCGGGCAGGAGGGCCGCCGGTCCGCGCCATACGCGATGGATGGCGCGGCAAGCGGTCGTCGGTGACGAGGATCGCGTCCGTGGCGTACCCCCGATACGACCGAACTACCGTCCCCGTCTTGCGGAATCCGGCGCCCTGATCAGCTGCACCACCCGGCGGCACCCCGGCGGGACGCCGTCTCGACTCGCCGAGGACGTGCTGCCCGGCATCGTGAAGAAGCGGTGAGCCGACCGCTGCGGGTCGCCACCGTCGGCACCATCCTGTGGGCGCTGACCGGCTGCGGCGGCGACTCCAAGCCGTGCTCGCTGCTCGACCTCATCCCCCAGGTCGCCGTGACCTGGCAGGCCGGCGCGCTGTCCTACGACGAGGACTCCGTCTATCGGCTGTGTGTGGCCGAGCACTGCGGAAGCGGTGCGCCGCTCCGCTTCGGCGACCAGCTGCGGGTCAGCCTGACCCTGCCGGACAGCTACGACGAACCACGCGCTCACGTTCGCCTCGAACTGTCCGGCGGCGGAACTGACACGACCGCTCTGAAGGCATCCCGCACGATCACCCTGCGGCAGACCAAGGAGGGCTGCGACCAGGCCCTGACCGGGGCACTCCGGCTGACCGCCGAGGGGGAACTGGAGGAACGGACCTGAGTCGAGCCGGCGCCCCGTTCACCCCTGGCGCGGGAGACTAGTTCTCGGTCAGGGGCCCGCTTCTGCGGTTCAGCTAGCGCGCCCTGGCGGCCAGCTCGTTCGCGCCGCTCTCGCGCAGGACCGCCGCCATCTTCCGCGCGGTACTCGGGTTGCAGCGCCCGAGATCCACCAAGGGCGGCAGATACTCGCCGGCGAGTGACACGGCGTCCAGCCCCAGCGACGGCAGCAGCACGCCCGCGTCCGCCAGTGCGCGAGCCAGTTCGTCTCTCGCCGCCTCGGCGTCCTGAACGCGCGCTGTGCGGGTTTCAGGTTCCGTACGGGCGGTGCCCCTTCTGTGCGGTGGTCGTGCTTTTCGGCACCGAGCACAACGGTGCCGTCCGGCCCTGCCTGGGCTCGGCAGTCTGGGCCCTGCGGACGACGGGGAGCTTCGCGGAGGCGGTCCGCGCGGCGATCGACCTCGGCGGTGACACGGACACCGTCGCCGCGGTCACCGGAGGGCTCGCGGGCGCCCGCGACGGCCTGGACGCGATCCCCGCCCGCTGGACCGAGCCCCTGCACGTCCCCCTGCCGGGGTTCGGCGGCCGGGTGCTGCGGGCGGACGACCTGACCCGGTTCGCGTCACGCCTCGTGGCCGCCGCGAGCTGACCGCCCGCGGCAACTTCCGCACGACGCCTCCCCTTTCGATGATCGAAGCTTTAACATCTGCGTCACCGCAAGGTTTCAGAAACCTTGCAGCAAGAGCCTTCAACGAAGAAGGGCCCCCACATGGCACGCAGATCCCTCCTCTTCGGTGCAGCCACCCTCGCCGCGGCTGCCCTTGTCATGAACCCGACCGCAGCCGGTCCCGCGCAGGCGTCCCCGCCCGGCACCAAGGACGTCACCGCCGTCCTCTTCGAGTGGAACTTCGCCTCGGTCGCCAAGGAGTGCACCAACACCCTCGGTCCCGCCGGCTACGGCTACGTGCAGGTCTCCCCGCCCGCCGAGCACATACAGGGGTCCCAGTGGTGGACCTCGTACCAGCCGGTCAGCTACAAGATCGCCGGGCGGCTCGGTGACCGGGCCGCGTTCCAGTCCATGGTGAACACCTGCCACGCGGCCGGCGTGAAGGTCGTCGCCGACGCCGTCGTCAACCACATGTCCGCGGGCAGCGGCACCGGCACCGGCGGATCGGCGTACACGAAGTACAACTACCCCGGGCTGTACTCGTCCTACGACTTCGACGACTGCACCGCGCAGATCAGCAACTACACCGACCGCGCCAACGTGCAGAACTGCGAGCTGGTCGGCCTCGCCGACCTCGACACCGGCGAGAGCTATGTGCGCGGTGCGATCGCCGGGTACCTCAACGACCTGCTCTCCCTCGGTGTCGACGGCTTCCGGATCGACGCCGCCAAGCACATCCCGGCCGCCGACCTCGCGAACATCAAGTCGCGGCTCAGCAACCCGTCCGTCTACTGGAAGCAGGAGGTCATCTACGGCAGCGGGGAGGCCGTCCAGCCGACCGAGTACACGGGCAACGGGGACGTCCAGGAGTTCCGCTACGCCTACGACCTCAAGCGCGTCTTCAACAACGAGAACCTCGCCTACCTGAAGAACTACGGCGAGGGCTGGGGGTACATGAGCAGCGGCGTCTCCGGTGTCTTCGTCGACAACCACGACACCGAGCGCAACGGCTCCACCCTCAGCTACAAGGACAACGCCAACTACACCCTCGCCAACGTCTTCATGCTGGCCTGGCCCTACGGGGCGCCGGACGTCAACAGCGGGTACGAGTGGTCCAGCACGGACGCCGGGCCGCCCGACAACGGCCAGGTCAACGCCTGCTGGCAGGACGGCTGGAAGTGCCAGCACGCCTGGCCGGAGATCAAGTCGATGGTGGCCTTCCGCAACGCCGTGCGCGGGGAGTCCGTCACCAACTGGTGGGACAACGGGGGCGACGCCATCGCCTTCGGGCGCGGTGCCAAGGGGTACGTCGCCATCAACCACGAGGGCGCGTCGCTGACCCGGACGTACCAGACGTCCCTGTCCGCCGGCACGTACTGCGACGTCCAGAGCAACACGACGGTGACCGTGAACGGCTCCGGCCAGTTCGCCGCCACCCTCGGCGCCAACACCGCGCTGGCGCTGTACGCGGGCAAGTCGAGCTGCTGAACCGACGCCCGGCGCAAGGGTCGTGAAATGTCTTTCCGTTACTTTCACGACCCTTGCTGCAACCCTTGCGGCGAGGTTACCGTCTCGCCGGGGTCGGACCCTCGAACGAGCCGCCGTCAGCAAGGAGTTCCACCGGTGATACCGAGACGCCCGGCGCCGGGCAGGCGCCGCACCACCCGCGTGCCACGGACCATGCCCCGCATCGCCCCCCGGGTCGCGGCCGTCACCGTCGCCGCCCTCGCGGCGGCGCTGGTCCAGCCCCTCGCCACGACAGCCGCGACCGCCGCGAGCCCGCCACCACCCCCGTCGGACGCCCGGCTCGCGAAGACGGCCGCCCGCCACGACCTCACCCGCGAGCAGTTCTACTTCGTCCTGCCGGACCGTTTCGCCAACGGTGACACCGGCAACGACAAGGGCGGCCTCACCGGTTCCCGCCTCAGCACCGGTTACGACCCCACCGACAAGGGCTTCTACCAGGGCGGCGACCTCAAGGGCCTGACCCGGAAGCTCGACTACATCAAGGACCTGGGCACCACCGCCATCTGGATGGCGCCCCTCTTCAAGAACCGGCCCGTACAGGGCACGGGGGCCGACGCGTCCGCCGGGTACCACGGGTACTGGATCACCGACTTCACCCAGGTCGACCCGCACTTCGGGACCAACAAGGACCTGGAGAACCTCATCGCCAAGGCGCACGCCAAGGGCATGAAGGTCTTCTTCGACGTCATCACCAACCACACCGCCGACGTCGTCGACCACGAGGAGCAGTCCCACGACTACCTCTCCAAGGGCGCCTTCCCCTATCTGACGAAGGACGGCGAGCCCTTCGACGACGCCGACTACGCGGACGGGTCCGGCACCTTCCCCAAGACCGACGCCGACTCCTTCCCGTACACGCCGAAGGTCACGAGCGCCACCGCCAAGGTCCCCTCCTGGCTCAACGACCCCACGATGTACCACAACCGCGGCGACTCCACCTGGGCCGGCGAGTCCGCCACCTACGGCGACTTCAACGGCCTGGACGACCTGTGGACCGAGCGGCCCGAGGTCGTCACCGGCATGGAGAAGATCTACCAGCGCTGGGTGCGGGACTTCGACATCGACGGCTTCCGGATCGACACCGTCAAGCACGTGGACATGGAGTTCTGGACCCAGTGGGCCACCGCCCTCGACGCGTACGCGGCGAAGAAGGGCCGCGACGACTTCTTCATGTTCGGTGAGGTCTACTCCGCCGACACCGCCGTCACCTCCCCGTACGTCACCCAGGGCCGCCTCGACGCCACCCTCGACTTCCCCTTCCAGGACGCGGCCCGCGCCTACGCCTCCCAGGGCGGCAGCGCCCGGAAGCTGGCGTCGGTCTTCGCGGACGACTACACGTACACGACCGGCACCGCGAACGCGTACGAACAGGTCACCTTCCTCGGCAACCACGACATGGGCCGCATCGGCTCCTTCCTGAAGCAGGACGACCCGGACGCCACCGACGCCGAACTGCTGAAGAAGGCGAAGCTCGCCAACGAGCTGATGTTCCTCAGCCGCGGCAACCCGGTCGTCTACTACGGCGACGAACAGGGCTTCACCGGCGCGGGCGGCGACAAGGACGCCCGCCAGACGATGTTCGCCTCCCGCACCGCCGACTACCTCGACGACGACCGGATCGGCACCGACCGCACCCACGCCGAGGACGCCTACGACCCGCAGGCGCCCCTCTACGAGCAGATCAGCGCGCTCGCCAAGCTCCGCAAGGCCCACCCGGCGCTCACCGACGGCGTCCAGACCGAGCGGTACGCCGCCGACGGCGCCGGTGTCTACGCCGTCTCCCGCACGGACGCCACCACCGGCACCGAGTACGTCGTCGCCTTCAACAACGCCGGCGAGGAGAAGACGGCCACCTTCGCCACCGGCTCGGCGGACATGCGCTTCGACTCCGTCCACGGGAGCGAGCAGCACCTCACCTCGGACGCCGACGCGAAGCTCACCGTCACCGTCCCGGCCGGCTCGGCGGTCGTCCTCAAGGCGGCGGGCAGGCTCGCCGCCCCCGCCACCAAGCCGACGATCACCCTCGACGCCCCCGACCCCGGCGCCACCGGCACCGTGGAGCTGACGGCCGATGTCGACGGCGGGCAGCTCAACCGCGTCGTCTTCGCCGCCCAGACCGGCAACGGCACGTGGCGCACCCTCGGCTCCGCCGACCACGCTCCCTACAAGGTCACCGACACCCTCGCCGAGGACACCCCCGCCGGGACCGCCCTGCGCTACAAGGCGGTCGTCATCGACTCGGCCGGCCGCACCGCGAGCGCCACGGCCGCCTCCACCACCGGCACCCCGCCGGCCGAGGAACCCCCCACCGCCGCCTCCCGCGACTACGCGGTCGTCCACTACCGGCGCGAGGACGGGAACTACGACGACTGGGACCTGTACGCCTGGGGCGACCTCGCCGACGGCGAGGCGACCACCTGGCCGGCCGGCCACCCCTTCACCGGCCGGGACGCCTACGGCGCCTTCGCCTACGTCAAGCTGAAGCCCGGCGCCTCGAACGTCTCCTTCCTCGTCGTCGACCAGGACGGGACCAAGGACGTCGACGCCGACCGCACCATCGACGTCACCAGGACCGGTGAGGTCTGGATCGAGCAGGGCGACGAGACCGTCACCACCGAGCGGCCCGAGTACCCGGCGCAGGACACCACCAAGGCCGTCCTGCACTACCACCGTGCCGACGGCGACTACGACGGCTGGGGACTGCACGTCTGGTCGGGTGCCGCGCAGCCCACCGACTGGTCGGAGCCGCTCCAGCCGGTGAAGACTGACTCCTATGGCGCGGTCTTCGAGGTACCGCTCACCGAGGGTGCCGGCAGTCTCAGCTACATCCTGCACAACGGCGACGAGAAGGACCTCCCCACCGACCAGGCCCTCGACCTCAAGGCGAACGGCCACGAGGTGTGGCTGGTGAGCGGTGAGGAGAAGTACCTGCTGCCGCAGCCGGCGGGATCGGCCGCGGCCGTCGACCTGACCACGTCCGAGGCGGTCTGGATCGACCGGGACACCGTCGCCTGGACCGGCTCCGGCGCCGCCGCCTCCACCCAGCTGCGGTACTCCCGCACCGGCTCCATCGCGGCCGAGAACGGCGCCCTGACCAGCACCGACGAGCGGTGGCTGCGGCTGACGAAGACCACTCTCACCGACGCCCAGAAGGCGACGTACCCGCACCTGAAGGAGTACACCGCCTGGTCCGTCGACCCCCGCGACCGCGGCCGGGTCCGCGAGGCCCTGCGCGGGCAGGCCGTCGCCTCCCAGCTGGCGGCCAACGGCGCGGTGCTCGCGGCGACCGGCGTCCAGATCGCCGGAGCCCTGGACGACCTCTACCCCGGTGCCACGGAGGCCGGCCTCGGCCCGGTCTTCGACCGCGAGGGCCGCCCCACCCTCTCCGTCTGGGCCCCGACCGCCCAGAGCGTCTCCCTGGAGCTGGACGGCAAGCTGAAGGCCATGCACCGGGACGACCGGACCGGCGTCTGGTCCGTCACCGGCCCGAAGTCCTGGAAGAACAAGCCGTACCGGTACGTGGTGAAGGTCTGGGCGCCCGACGCGGGCGAGGTCGTCACCAACCAGGTCACCGACCCGTACGCGGTCGCTCTGACCACCGACTCCGAGCGCAGCCTCGTCGTCGACCTCGCGGACGAGTCCCTGGCCCCCCGCGGCTGGACTACGTACGAGAAACCGGCCGCCGTCCCCCTGCGCGACGCCCAGATCCAGGAGCTGCACGTCCGGGACTTCTCCGTCGAGGACAGGACGGCGACGAACCCCGGCACCTACCTGGCCTTCACCGACCGGGACAGTGACGGATCGAAGCACCTGCGGGAGCTGGCGGAGGCGGGCACCTCGTACGTGCACCTGCTGCCGGCGTTCGACATCGCCACGATCCCCGAGAAGAGGTCCGACCAGGCCACCGTCGACTGCGACCTCGCCGCCCTGCCCGCCGACTCGGCGAAGCAGCAGGAGTGCGTGGCGAAGGCGGCGGCGAAGGACGCCTACAACTGGGGCTACGACCCGTACCACTACACGGTCCCCGAGGGCTCCTACGCCACCGACCCGGACGGTACGGCCCGTACGGTCGAGTTCCGGAAGATGGTCAAGGCGCTCAACGAGGACGGTCTGCGGGTCGTCATGGACGTCGTCTACAACCACACGGCGGCGAGCGGCCAGGCAAAGACCAGCGTCCTGGACCGGATCGTGCCGGGCTACTACCAGCGGCTGCTCGCCGACGGCTCGGTGGCCAACAGCACCTGCTGCGCCAACACGGCCACCGAGAACGCCATGATGGGCAAGCTCGTCGTCGACTCGGTCGTCACCTGGGCCAAGCAGTACAAGGTCGACGGCTTCCGCTTCGACCTGATGGGCCACCACCCGAAGGCCAACATCCTGGCGGTCCGCAAGGCCCTCGACGCCCTCACCCTGGAGAAGGACGGCGTCGACGGCAAGAAGATCATCCTGTACGGGGAAGGCTGGAACTTCGGCGAGGTCGCCGACGACGCCCGTTTCGTCCAGGCCACGCAGCGGAACATGGCCGGCACCGGCATCGCCACCTTCTCCGACCGCGCCCGCGACGCCGTGCGCGGCGGCGGCCCCTTCGACGAGGACCCCGGCGTGCAGGGCTTCGCCTCCGGCCTCTACACCGACCCCAACGGCTCCACCAGCAACGGAACCGAGGCCGAGCAGAAGGCCCGCCTCCTCCACTACCAGGACCTGATCAAGGTCGGGCTGACCGGCAACCTCGCCGACTACACCTTCACCGACTCCGGCGGCCGGGAGGTCAAGGGCTCCGACGTCGACTACAACGGCGCCCCCGCCGGATACGCCGCGGCCCCCGGCGACGCCCTCGCCTACGCCGACGCCCACGACAACGAGTCCCTGTTCGACGCGCTCGCCTACAAGCTGCCGACGGGCACGTCCGCCGACGACCGGGCCCGGATGCAGGTCCTCGCGATGGCGACCGCCGCCCTCTCCCAGGGGCCCGCGCTCTCCCAGGCCGGCACCGACCTGCTGCGCTCCAAGTCCCTGGACCGCAACTCCTACGACAGCGGCGACTGGTTCAACGCCATTCACTGGAACTGCGCCGACGGCAACGGCTTCGGGCGCGGTCTGCCGATGGCCGCCGACAACGAGGCCAAGTGGCCGTACGCCGAGCCGCTGCTCACCGCGGTCCGGGTCGGCTGCCCGCAGATCCAGGCCGCCTCGGCGGCCTACCGGGACCTGCTGAGGATCCGTACGACGGAGCGGGCGTTCTCCCTCGCCACCACCGAGCAGGTGCAGTCGGCGCTCGCCTTCCCGCTGTCCGGCACGGGCGACGAGACCCCCGGCGTGATCACCATGACCCTCGGTGACCTCGTCGTCGTCTTCAACGCCACCCCGGAGAGCCAGGAACAGCGGATCGCCGCGGCGGCCGGCACCGGCTACCGGCTGCACCCGGTGCAGGCGGCCGGGTCCGACGCGGTCGTGCAGCGGGCGTCGTACGCCGAGGGCACGTTCACCGTCCCCGGCCGTACCGTGGCCGTCTTCACCCGGGCCGGCTGACCGGTACTGCGGTTAGGGTGCTCCTGATCCGGACCCCTCGAACAGGAGCACCCATGCCGCAGATCACCGTCGACCACTCCGAGCAGCTGACGGACGGCTTCGACCGGCCCGGGTTCGCCAAGGCCCTGCACGCCGCCGTGGTGGAGATCGCGGCGGCCCGGCCCCCGGCCTGCAAGACCCAGTTCCGCCCCACCGAGGTCACCACGGTCGGCCCGGACACCGAGGGCCACGCCGTCGTGCACGTCACCATCGGCCTGCTGCCCGGCCGCACCGAGGAGACCAAGGCGCGGCTCACCGAGGCCGTCCTCGACCTGCTGCGCGACCACATCGAGACCGGCCTCCCGCTGCACGCCTCGGCGGAGGTCCGTGAACTCGACGCGTCGTACCGGAAGTTCGAGATCTAGAACCGGTCGGACGCCAGCGCGATCAGCCGCGTCACGAGGGTCTTGAACGGGCCGTCGGCCGGATCGTCCGCCAGGACGCGCCGGAGCACGGCGGCCGTCTCCTCGTCGTGGGCGGCGCTGACCGCCATCAGCGCCGCGAGGTCGTGCACGAGCTGCACCTCCAGCTCCGCCCGCTCCACCCGCCGCCCGTCCAGCCACAGCAGTGCCGTCGACTCGGCCAGCGAGATCCAGGAGCGGACGACCAGTTCGAGCCGGGCCGGCGGCTCCGGTACCCGCAGCTGGGCGGTGATCTGCTCGTAGGCGGCCTGCCGTACGGAGTCGATGAGCGCGTTCGCCGCGGAGGAGCCGGCGGCCGGACCGCCGCGCATCAGGGCCGAGAAACCCGGACCGTGCTCTTCGACGAAGTCGAAGAAGCGGCCCATCACCCGCAGCAGCCGGGCGCCCAGCGGGCCCTCGGCCGGTTCCGCGAAGCGGCCCGCCAGGTCGTCGGCGGCGCGCTGCAACGCGGCCTCGTACAGGCTGAGTTTGCCGGGGAAGTAGTGGTAGACCAGCGGACGGGAGATGCCGGCGGCCGACGCTATCTCGTCGATGGAGACTTCGTCCGGCGAGCGGCGGCTGAAGAGGTCGAGGGCGACCCCGATGAGCTGCTGCCGACGCTCCTCGACGCCCATCCTGCGGCGTACCCCGGTAGTCATACGAACACCTTACCGATCGGATGACGCCTCCGAACGGAACACTTGTGGCGCGGTGTTCACCTGGCCCGTACAAGACGATCACCCCACGCGCAGAGAACGAGCACACTGGCCGGTTCTCGTCACTGTCTTCACCGCTTGGTAACCGAACGACCTCACGATGTAACCAATCATGTGATCATCTTTGCGCGTGACGAATTCGGCCCAGGAGGCTTCGATGGATGTGGTGCGTCAGTCGGCTCAGGCCGGCCGGGTGGTCGTGTGGGAGGAGTCCGCGCGCGACGGGGCCCAGGCCAAGACACTCATGACTCCCCGGTTCCGGGTGCGGCTGGCCCAGGAGACGGGGCGGGTGTTCGGCGAGGACGGGCCACGGCACGTGGTGTTCGCCGCCGGTTTCCCGGCGGTGTGCGACGAGGAGTTCGAGGCCGTACGCCAGGTCGCGGCCGAGGCCGAGGGCACGGTCAGCGTGGCCGCGGTGTGCCGGGGCGCGCTCCGGGACGTGGAGCAGGCCGTCGCCTCGGTGCGCGGCAGCCGGCACGCGCGGGTGATGGTGGTGGTCCCGGCGTCCGAGGCGATGGCGCAGGTGATGGTCCACAAGACGGCCGAGGAGGCCCTGCGGGGCGGGGTCGAACTGGCCGAGGCGGCCCGGGCCCTGGACGACACGGTCGCGGTGGACATCTGCCTGGCGGACGCCTCCCGGGCCGACACCTCCCTCATGAGCGACTACGCGCAGGCCATGACCGACGCCGGCGCGGGCCTGGTGATCCTGGCCGACACGGTCGGCGCGCAACTGCCCGGCGCCTGCCACGACATGTTCGCCGCCGTGCGGGCCGGCACCGACGAGGACGTGGTGCTCGCCTCCCACCTGCACAACGACCTCGGGCTCGGACTGGCCAACACCCTCCAGGCCCTGGCCGCCGGGACCCGGGTGGTGTCCAGCTCCTGGCTGGGCATCGCCGAGCGGGCCGGCATGGTCGCCACCGAGCAGCTGCTGTTCCTGCTCGCCCGGCACGCCGAGGAGTTCCTGAAGACCGACGCGACGCCCTGGTGGACCGCCCCCGACCTGACCAGGCTCCCCGCGATCGCCCGGATGGTGTCCGAGGAGACCGAGGTCCCGATCAGCGTCACCACGCCCATCGTCGGCACGGGAGTGGGCACCATCTCCACCGGCACGCCCTTCGTCCACCCGCAGCTCTTCCAGCCCTACGACCCGACCCAGGTGCTGGGCATCCAGCCGAAGATCCTGCTGACGCAACTGGCCAGCGCCCGCGTCATCACCGCCGCCGCCGACCGCCTCGGCCACCGGCTCGACAAGGAGCAGACCCGCGCCGCGATGAGCTGGGTCAAGACCCGAGCCTTCCGCACCGGCCGGGCCGTCGTCGACGACGCCGCCTTCGCCGACTTCCTCGACGGCCTCGTCCACACCCAGCGGGTCGGCGCGTGACCGGCCCGGCGGCAGGCCGCGCGGACCGCGCGCCGGTGTCGCTCACCGAAGCCGGGCAGGCGCTGGACGACGGCGCGGCCGTGGTCCTGCCCAACCCGGCGCCGCTCACCCACGTCGTCACCGCCCGCCGGGCCCGGACCGTCAACGAGGCCAAGGGCCGCCCCGGCGACCAGCCGGTCGCCCTGTGGGCCCACCACCCCGACACGCTGAGCGCCCTCGACGACGTCTGGAAGCTGGGGCCCGAGCAGAGCGCGACGGCCCGGTGGCTGCTGACCCGGGAACACCTCACCGTCCTGGTGCCGGTGCACGACGGTGCCGGTACGCCGTCCTGGGCGGCTCCGGCGGTCAAGGACGGCTGGATGCTGCTGTTCGGGGCCCGCTGGCAGCCGCTGCGGCCCCTGCTGGACCGGTCGCCGCTGCTGTACGTCAGCAGCGCCAACCGCACCGGCCGCCCGCCGGTCGCCACCACCGCCGACGCCCTGGCCACGTTCCCGGCCGGCGTCGCCGTCCTGGCCGTGCCGGAGACGGACGCTCCGAGTCCGGCGGCGGACGGCCGGGAGCGGCACGCCACGACCACGGTCCGCCTGCACACCGACGGCCGGACGGAACTCCACCGGCACGGCGCCCAGGACAGACACCACACCGGCCCCGACTACCTGGCGGACCTGCGGACGCGCCACGCGGCCCACCGGTCCGGCACCGACCGGGCCGCACCGGCCGCCCCGCCCGTGCCCGCCACGAACGCGTCCGGACGCCCCTAGGCCGCCCGTCCGCGACGGGCGGACGCGCGACGCGGCCCACCGGTCCGGCACCGACCGGGCCGCACCGGCCGCCCCGCCCGTGCCCGCCACGAACGCGTCCGGACGCCCCTAGGACCGCCCGCCCGCGACGGTGAGAACGACGGCCCGCACCAGGCCCGGACCCGGTCCGACTGCCTAGTGCAGGCCGTCCACCGTCCGGCCGTCCTCGAGCGTGCCCCTCAGGTCGGCCCGGGCCCCCTGCTCCGCCTCGGCCGCCAGCACGTTGTCGTCGGCGGAGGCGTCGATGCCGCCGGTCGCCCGGATCGAGGACACCGCCTCGTTCCCCGCGGCCAGCAGGTACCAGCCGTGCTCCGCCGACTCCCACAGCACCCCGGCCAGCACCCGCGGTGCGCGCTCGCCGCAGGCCGGCACGTCCACGGCCTTCGCCGCGACCGTCCCGTACCGGCCGCCCGGCGTGTGGAACTGGGCGAGCACCTTGGCGCCGGTGCCCCGCCAGGTCTCCGCCCGCGTGCACACCCAGGTCGCCGTCCCGGTCGCGTGCGGCAGCCGCTGCCGCGCGAACTCCCAGGCGTTCACCGACCGCACCCCCTGCCCGCGCACCGCGCCCAGCGAGCAGGCGTACGGCGCCCAGGCCCGCCGCTCCTCCGTCCCGGACACCTCCTCGGCCGCGCCGGGACGCCCGGCGGTGAGGCGGGCCGGGACCAGTTCGCCCAGGTCGCTCACCAGGCGGGTGGTGGAGCCGTCGGTCAGCTCCAGCGTGTTCCAGGAGGCGCAGTCGCCCGGCCGCTGCACCGGGCCGGCCAGCGGGGCCGTCACCCCGTCCGTCAGCGGCAGTTCCGTCGCCTCGGCCTCCGGCTCGGTCAGGTCACGCTCCGCCGCCTTCGTCACCCACGGCGCGGTCAGGTACCGCACGTTGCCGTCCGCCCGGCCCAGGACCACCGCGGTCGCCCCGTCCCGCCCGGCCCCGTCGGCCCGCGCCAGGTCGAGGGCGGCCCCGGCGGTGGAGTCCCTCGGCTCGGCGTACCGGACGACGCGCAGACCGTCGTACAGGAGCACGACGCGGGCGGCGTCGACGGTGCCCGCGTACAGGAGCTGGGGCGGGCCGGGCGGGCCGCCGGACGGGGTGCCCGGCGTCGTCGAGACCCGGACGGTGTCGCCGGGGCGGGCCCAGACGGCCAGGGCACGGCGCAGCAGCCCCCGGTCGCCGGTGAGGTCGCCGCGGGCCGGCCACACGGAGAAGTCGGTGCGCGCGGAGGTCCGCCAGGCGGTGGGGGATACCTCGGTGAGCCTGCCGGGGTCCAGGGCGGCGCGCGCCGACGCGTTGTGCGCGTACGGCGGTGCGGCGGGGCCGTCCGGGCCCCAGCCGTCGCCGAGCGGGCCGAGCAGCGCCCCGCCCGCCACCAGCGCCGCACCGGCGGCCAGCGCCACCCGCAGACGCTGCCGGCGCCGCATCAGATCGGTCGGCCGCGCCTGGAGCGAGCAGGGGTCGAACTCGGCGGAGGACAGCAGCGCGTACCGCTCCCGGGTCCCGGGGACCGACCCGGCCTCGGCCAGCGCCGCCGCCCCGTCGGTGACGCCCGAGGCGGCGAGCACCTGCCGTACCTCGGCGTCGGGCAGCTCCTCCAGACCGCGCAGCGCGTACGCGGCCCGCGCCGGGCCGGACAGCGCGGACAGGGCTCGGTCCAGGGCGAGTTCGTCGGCGCCGCCGGGGCGCGGGAAGAGGCGCAGGCCCCAGACCCGGGGGAGCGGCGGCGGCAACGGGGACCGCCCGGGCCACACCCGGCGCCGCAGCGGCAGGCCCGCTTCCAGCGCCGTACGCACCACCCGCAGCCGGACCAGGGCGTACCCCGGGTCGGCCGCGCGGCCGGTGGACTGGGCCGGGATCGCGGGGGCGGGGGTGCGGTTGCGGGGCAGGGCACGCTGGACGAGGGCGTGCGCGGTCAGGACACGCCGGGTCCGGCCCAGAGCGGGCGGCAGCACCAGGTAGGCGAGCCGGGCCAGACGGGGATAGTGCTCGACGAGCGCGGCCTCGGCCTGTTCGACATCGACGACCGGGTCGCCGGCGGACGGTGCGGGGCGCGGGGCTGCATCCTGTGACTGCACATCCAGCGAAACGAGCGACCAGGTGGTTGGTCACCGGGCCGCCGAGTCCCCCTACGGCTCCACAAGTCCCCGCGCGTAGGCGGCCATCGAGCGCCGGTAGCGCGGCAGGTGCGGGGCGAGCGCGCCCAGCACCAGGGCCAGGCCCTCGCGGTCACGGCCGAGGGAGGACAGGCACAGGGCGAGGGTGGCCCGTACGGCGTCGTCCAACTCGTCGGACGGCGCGTCCAGTTCGGGCGTCAGCAGTTCCACGCCCTCGGTGGCCCGGCCGGTGTTCCGCAGGGAGCTGGCCAGCTGGATCTTCGCCCGGCGGGCCCGGTACGCGCTGACCTCGCCCAGCCCGGCCGCCAGCGCCTGCCGGTACAGGGGGACGGCGCGGTCGGAACGGCCGGTCGAGTCCCAGGCGCAGGCCCGCTCGAACGGGCCGAGCGGACTGTCCTCGGGCACCTCGGCGGCCAGCGCGTCGATCACGGCGCGGAAACCCGCCGGGTCCTGGCCGGGGTCGTCCTCGAAGGCGGCCCAGGCGGCGGTGACACGGTCGTCCCAGTCGGCGTTCACGGGCACCACCCTCGCACATCACGTCACGGACGTTCCTGAGTACTTCGCGCCGCGCGGACGTATCGAGGGCGAGGGCCCCGGCCGGGGGCTCCGTGCGGCATGTCGCCGGAAGGGACCGGAGGAACACATGAGGCTGACCCGACGAACGGTGCTCGCGGGCGCCGGCGCGGTGGCGCTGCTCGCGCTGGCAGGCTGCGCGGGAGGGGCGGACGGCGAGGCGGCGGCCGTGCCGCGGACGGCGACGGGGAGCCTGGAGCACCTGGCCGCCGAGGCGCGCTGCGAGCCGGACCTCCAGACCGACGCCGACGAGATCCGCCAGGCCATCTGCGAGCAGGGGAAGGAGCGGTACGTCCTCGCCACCTTCGCCACCGACCGCGGCCAGCGCGAGTGGATCAACACGGCCAAGGACTACGGCGGTCACTACCTCGTCGGCCGCAAGTGGGTGGCCGTCGGCCACCAGGACGTGGTGGCCGGCCTGCGCGCCTCGCTCGGCGGCACCCTGGAGCAGGGCGCCGACCACGGCGGTCACAGCGGTCACTGAACGGGGGAGGGCCGGTGACGGGAGACCCGCCACCGGCCCTCAGGGGGAAGAGGACGTCTACTCGCAGTCCTCACCGCTGTTGATGCACCGCACGACCTCGTCCATCAGTTCCTCGTCCATGACGTTGATGAAGTCGTTGTGGTCGGTGATCGGCTTGTGCAGCTGCTCCGGGAAGCCGTCCACCGCGTACGGGTTCTTCACCTGGCCGTTCTTCACGGTCGGCGTGGGCACGTCGTACACCAGGCGGACCTGGAGCTGCGGGATGGCCTGGAAGCCGCCGGGGCAGCTGCCGTCGGCCTGGACGAAGGCGACGTGGTCGCGGTGGTTGGCGCTGTCGATGTTCTGGCCGTCCCAGCAGGACTGGAAGTTGGCCGTGCGCACCACCTGGCTGTCGTCCGGGCACAGCGGGTACTTGTCGGTGAGCTGGCGGTCCTCGAAGCCGGTGCAGCTCCACGCGGTGTTGGCGTTGGCGAGGCCGTTGGTGAACGCCTTGGCGTCACCGGTGATGACGCGCAGGAACTTCGGCATCGCCACGACGTCGCCCTGCTTGTTGCCGACGAACCTGATCTCGGCCTGCCGCGCCTTGAGGATCTTGCCGACGTTGCCCTCGGCGCCGCCGCCCAGGTCACCGGCGTCGAACTCCTCGGTGCCGTCCTGGAGCCGCAGCACCGGCCAGTAGTACGTCGACCTGTCGCCCTGGTTCTGGCAGGAGGTGTCGGCGGCGGCCAGGTCGTCGTCGGAGGCGAAGGCGTCGTTGCCCTGGTTGCCGACGTAGTCGTGGGTGTGGTGGGCGCCGTTGTCCACTCCGGGGGCGACGATCAGGTTGTCGCTGTTGTGCAGGTCGTTCTCGTTGACACCGCACACGGTGGTGAAGGTGCCGGTGGAACCGGTGTCCCCGTCGGCGGCGAGTCCGTTGGGGCCCGGGAATCCGTTCGGCTCGACGGTGGTGATGTCGACGAAGTCGGCGGCGACCGGCCCGGCCGCGCCGTTGCCGTTGTCGCCGGGCGCCTGGCTCTCCTCCGGGTCCGGCTCCTGGCCCTGCCCGCCGTCGCCCTGCCCGCCGTTCCCGTTGCCGTCGTTCGGCTGGTCGGCGCCCATGCCCTTGCAGCCGGCGAACCGGTCCAGGCCCCGCGGGGCCTGGCCGCCGACCCGGCGGATGTTGGTGCCGATCCGGTCCAGGACCGCGGTCCGCTTGGACTTCAGGGGCCCGAGGATCGAGTTCCGCACGAAGGCCGAGTCGCCCGCCTGTGCCTGGCGGGTGGCGGCGAGGCGCGCGTACGCCTCGGTGATCTGCTGGTCGAGCCGGGCCAGTTCCCGGTCCACACCGGCGCGCGCCCCTCTCGGCACGTTCCGCAGTTTCTGGCCGACGTCCGGGCACTGGATCGTGGCGACCTGGGCGGCGGCGGACCGCGTCCGGTTGTGGCCGTTGTCCTTCTCGTGCGCCGAGGCGTAGAAGCCGGCCCAGACCAGCCCGCCCCCACCGAGGGCCAAGGCCGCTGTCCCGGCCATGACCTTGGTGGCCAGCGGCATACGGCGTTTTCTTGTGGTGCGTCCCATGAGACTCCTCTTGGCTTCCTTGCGGGGCATCGAGGCGCCCGACAGGAGTGAAGCGGCGCCCTTCCATACGCAAGGCGTCCCACGGGTGTTCAGCCGTCCCGGGAATTACGGCGCGGGAGCCCCGGTCACCGGCCCCGGTCGAGGTGGGCCAGCACCGCCAGGACCCGCCGGTTGTCGTCGTCGGAGACCTCCAGGCCGAGCTTGGCGAAGATGTTGGCGGTGTGCTTGGCGACCGCCCGCTCGGTGATCACCAGCTTGGCGGCGATCGCCGCGTTGGACCGCCCCTGCGCCATCAGCTCCAGCACCTCCCGCTCCCGGGGCGTCAGCCGGGCCACCGGCCCCTCGTCCACCGCGCGCCGGCTGAGCAACTGCTGGATGACCTGCGGATCCATCGCCGTACCGCCCCCGGCCACCTGCCGCACCGCGTCCGTGAACTGCGCCGCGTCGAACACCCGGTCCTTCAGCAGGTACCCGACCCCGCCGGTCCCGTCGGCCAGCAGCTCCCGCGCGTACAGCTGCTCCACGTGCTGGGACAGGACCAGCACCGGCAGTCCGGGCCGGGCGCGGCGGGCGGCCAGCGCGCACTGGAGCCCCTCGTCGGTGTGGGTGGGCGGCAGGCGTACGTCGACCACGGCGACGTCGGGGTCGAGTTCGGCCAGCGCCCGGGTCAGCTCGGGGCCGCTCTCGACGGCCGCCGCGATCTCGAAGCCGTGGGCCTCCAGGAGCCGGACCAGCCCGTCGCGCAGCAGGAACAGGTCTTCGGCTAGGACAACGCGCAAGGCAGCTCCATGGTGACCAGGGTGGGGCCGCCCGCGGGGGAGCTGACGGCCAGGACACCGTCGAAGGTACCGAGCCGCCGTTCCACCCCGGTCAGTCCGGACCCCGGGCCGGCCACCGCGCCGCCCCTGCCGTTGTCGGTGACCGTCATCCGCAGGAAGCCGTCGGTGTGGTGCAGGTCGACCCAGATCCGGTCGGCGCCGGAGTGCTTCACGGCGTTGGTGAGGACCTCGCTCACGGCGAAGTACGCGGCCGACTCCACCGGTGCCTGGGCCCGGCCGGGCAGCTCCACGGTGACCTCGGTGGTGACCGGCAGCCTGAGCGCCAGGGCCCGTACGGCGTCGCCCAGGCCGCGTTCGGCGAGGACCGGCGGGTGGATGCCGCGCACCAGGTCGCGCAGTTCGTCGAGGGCCTCGGCGGAGGAGCGGCGGGCCTGCGCGAGCAGTTCCCTGGCCCGCCGCGGGTCGGTGTCGAGCAGGGCCTCGACGGTGCCCAGGTCCATGCCCATGGCGACCAGCCGGGCCTGGGCGCCGTCGTGCAGGTCCCGTTCGATGCGGCGCAGTTCGGCGGCGGAGGTGTCGACGGCGTCGCGCCGGGTCTCGGTCAGTACGCGGACCCGTTCGGCCAGCGCCTCCTGACCGGAGCCGAGGACGGCCCGGGTGAGCAGGAAGTGGCCGTGCAGCAGGCGCGCGGCGAGGAAGTGGCCGAGCAGCAGCAGGCCGAGGCCGAGGACCGCGGCGCCCAGCGCGGACGCCTGCCCGTCGACCGGCACGAACCCGTACCAGTACCCGTCGGGGAAGACCCGCCACAGCCCGGCCGCGATCGCGAACCCCTCCAGCGGGTAGAGGAGCAGCGCGGCCGGCAGCAGCGCGGTGACGAAGCCGGCCGTCATGTCCACCGGCAGCCACCGCAGGTCCCGCCAGGTCGCCGGGTCGCCCAGCAGCGCGGCCGTACGCGTCCACGGGTTGGCGCCGGGCGGCAGCGGCCGGTAGGCGGGCGGGATGCGCACGCCGCCCCACTCGGCGGCGAGCACCCGCCGCCAGTTCGCGTACGTCCGTACCCCGGTCAGGACGTGGGGCGTCGTGACGAGGCCGACGCCGATCGGGACGAGCGCGAGGGACACGGCGGTCAGGACGAAGCACAGCACCGACCCGGGCAGGGCGACGAGCGCCAGGGCCAGTCCCCGCACGGCGGCCCGTCCGGCGCCGCGCGCGCCACGGTGTCCCCCGGCCCGCCCGTTCGCCGGCTTGATGGTCATGTCGGTCGTCATACGGGCAGTCTGGCCGAGCCGGTGGCACCGGTCACTGGGCCGAGCCCCCGGCCGGGGGTGGTGTCAGGTACACCCCCGGCCGGAGAGGGTGGATCAACGCTCGTGCGGTGGCGTGTACTTGTAGCCGACGCGGCGCACGGTCCGGATGGCGCCGCGGTGTTCGGCGCCCAGCTTGCGGCGCAGCCGGGCGACGTGGACGTCGACGGTGCGGCCGTCGCCCACGTGGCCGTACCCCCACACCGTGGAGACCAACTGGTCCCGAGTGTGCACCCGGTGGGGGTGGGCGACGAAGTGGGCGAGCAGCTCGAACTCCAGGTAGGTCAGGTCGAGTTCGCGTCCGGCGACGGAGGCGGTGCGGTGCGCGGTGTCGATCCGCACCAGCGGGTCGGCGCCGGTGGTGTCCGGCTCCTGCTCCTGCGCCGCGGTGAACGGCGGCTGCCGGTCGGCCGGGACGAGCACCAGGTACCCGACCATCGGCGGCCGGCCCGGCAGGGCGGGCAGGGCGTGCGGCGGGGCGGGCAGCCAGGTGGCGCCGGGCGGCAGCAGGTCCGCGACGTCGATCGTCTCGTCCCGGTCGACGGCCCGCAGCCGGTACCGGGTGCCGTGCGGGACGGAAGCCAGGGAAGGGGAGGTGGTCGCCATGAGAAGTCAGCTCTTTCGCGCGAGGGTTCGTCGGGAAGAGCGACGGGCGCGAACCGGTGGCCGCGCGCGTCGCGGACGTACGCCGTGCGCGCTGGCCGGAGGCCGGGGTTACGGCTTCACGGGGCCGCGCGCGAGGGAGGCGCGACAACACACCCGGTCGAAGTCGTGGTGCTGACGGGACGGCCAGAAGGGCTCCAGGTCGTGGCGACCCGGCGCGTGGTGCTTCTGGAGGCTGACCATGCCTCCATTGAACCACCACAGGGGCGCCCACCGCGACGGTGGGCGCCCCTGTGTGACGAGCACGGCGGCGGTCAGACCTGGCCGGCCTTCTCCAGCGCCTCGCAGCAGGTGTCGACGAGGAGGCGGGTCACCACGTACGGGTCGACGTTGGCGTTGGGGCGGCGGTCCTCGATGTAGCCCTTGCCGTCCTTCTCGACCTGCCACGGGATGCGGACCGAGGCACCGCGGTCGGAGACGCCGTAGCTGTACTCGTTCCACGGGGCGGTCTCGTGCAGGCCGGTGAGGCGGTCGTCGATGCCGGCGCCGTAGTTCTTGACGTGGTCCAGCGGCTTGGAGCCCTCGCCGAGCGACTCGGCGGCGGTGATGATCGCGTCGTAGCTCTCGCGCATCGCCTTGGTGGAGAAGTTGGTGTGCGCGCCGGCGCCGTTCCAGTCGCCCTTGACCGGCTTGGGGTCGAGGGTGGCGGCGATGTCGAAGTCCTCGGCGGTGCGGTAGAGCAGCCAGCGGGCCACCCACAGGTGGTCGGAGACCTCCAGGGGGGAGACCGGGCCGACCTGGAACTCCCACTGGCCGGGCATGACCTCGGCGTTGATGCCGGAGATGGCGAGCCCCGCCTTCAGGCAGTTCTCCAGGTGGGCCTCGACGACCTCGCGGCCGAAGATCTCGTCGGCGCCGACACCGCAGTAGTAGCCGCCCTGGGGGGCCGGGAAGCCGCCCTTGGGGAAGCCGAGCGGGTAGCCGTCCTTGAAGAAGGTGTACTCCTGCTCGATGCCGAAGATCGGCTCCTGCGCGGCGTAGCGCTCGGCGACCTCGGCCAGCGCGGCGCGGGTGTTGGTCGGGTGCGGGGCCATGTCCGTGTCCAGGACCTCGCACAGGACGAGCACGTCGTCGCCGCCGCGGATCGGGTCCGGGCAGGTGAAGACCGGCTTGAGCACGCAGTCCGAGGAGTGGCCCTCGGCCTGGTTGGTGGAGGAACCGTCGAAGCCCCAGATCGGCAGGGCGTCCAGACCGGCCGGGGCGCCCGTGATGATCTTCGTCTTGGAACGGAGCTTGGCCGTCGGCGCGGTGCCGTCGATCCAGATGTACTCGGCCTTGAAGGTCACGGGGACACATCCTTCGGGTGGGTCTGGGCGCACATGCGGGTGCTGGTGCTGGGGGCGCTGCTGCACCGGAGCGCCGCGGGTGATGCCCCGCAGCTTGTCAACAGGCGGTTTCCCGGCCATTGCCCGTTTGTGAACCCCGTGTTACCTGGGGGTGGTGTGGCCGGATTCGCGGTGTGAGGGGTCTCCCGGGGGCGATGCCGGGCGGGCGGGGCGCCCGGAGCGGTGCGGGGGCGCGGTGCCGGGG
>NZ_JAGGOO010000014.1 GCF_018614415.1 Streptomyces sp. ISL-12 | reverse complement strand
GGCCGGGCGTGGGCGGTGCGGTGGGACGCGAGAGGTCTCGCGGCATGGTCGGCTCCAGGGTCGGCTGTCTCGGGGGCTCTTGTACGTCCGACCGCCGGTCAGGCGATCGTCAGCGGTCCGTCCGCGAGGTACGCGGCGAACGGGCCGGTCATCCGGGTACGGGACGGCGGGTGCAGGGACAGGCCGTTGGCGGTGGCGGCCAGGTACCCCACCTCGTCGGAGGTCATGAAGTTGAGGCCGCCGAGCAGTTCGACCGCGCGCGGGACGATCCGGCCGAGGGCGTCCTGGACGCCGTAGCGGGTGCAGAGCGCCTGGGCGAGCGCGGACTCGCCGAGGTCTCCGGAGTCCACCCGGTGGGCGATGCCCTCGGCGGCGGCCGTCGCGGCCTCGGTCTCGACGTACAGGCGGACCCGTTCGTGCTCGGGGACGCGGTCGTTGAGCAGCACCCGCTCCACCAGCGCGCCGGCCACGCCCAGGTAGCTGCCGGTCATCAGCACCTGGAACCAGATGAGCCCCGCGGTCTGGAGCTCGTCCAGCCGGTCGCCGGAGGCGGTGGCGGTGCCGGTGCGCAGCACGAGGTCCGGCGGGACGAGGACGTCGGTGAGGGTGACCTGTTCGCTCTCGGCGCCGGCCAGGAAGGTGCTGGACCAGAAGCCGCCGACGGACAGGCCCTCGCTCTCGGCGGGCACCAGCGCGACGGCGAGTTCGTCGCCCTTTCCGTCCTCGCGCGGGACGAGGACGCTCGCGGTGAGGACGTCCATCGAGCGGGCCAGGCTGCACGGGCGTTTGACGCCGTTGATCCGGATGCCGTCCCCGGTGACCTCGGCGGTCATCGACGGGTCCAGGATGCCGGTGCCGCTGCGGCCCTCGGCGAACCCGGAGGCGATGATCCGGTTGCCGGCGGCGACGCCCTCGACGAGCATCCCCTGCGGGCCGTCGCCGAGGCCGCCGAGGCCGGCCAGCGTGGCCATGGAGAAGTGGTGCATGGTGGTCGCCACGGCCAGCGAGGGTGAGCGGCTGCCGATGGCCCGCTGGACCCGCAGCGCGTCCAGCGCGGTGGCGCCGCGCCCCTGGTGGGACTCGGGGACCAGCAGTCCGGGGCCGCCGCTGTCCCGGAACAGCCGGATGCCCGGACTGCCGGGCCGCTCCAGCTCCATCAGCGGGATCTCGCGCAGCGCCGGGTCGAGGCCGGGGAGCAGTTTGGCGAGGGTGGTGCGTTCACGTTCCAGGAATCGCATAGATGTGCGGTCCTCCAGGGTCGTTCCGGGATCGTTCCGGGGCCGTTCCGGGATCGGCGGACGCGGCTCAGACGGCGTTGGTGGCGCGCAGCAGTTGCCAGACCGCGCCGGGGCGGGGCCGGCCGAGGAAGGCGATGTACTCGGGGAGGACCTCGTGCGGGGCCCACTTCTGCTTGTACTCCAGCTGGGAGGCGGCCGGGTAGACGGCCTCGCCGTGCTCCGCCATCCAGTGCGCGAAGCGGGTGAACAGACGGCCGGCGCCCGGCAGTTCGTGCCGGGGGTCCAGTCCGGTGAACGGGGTGAACCCGAAGTGGAGCCAGCCGGCGCCCTCGGCGACCAGCCGTTCCATGACCGTGGCGTTGAGCGCCTCCATCACGCCGGGCGGCGCGTCCGGCCGCCGTCTGCTGAGGTCGTGCAGCCAGCCGGGGCGGCTGCCGTAGACCGGGGAGTAGTTGATGTAGCCGACCGCCTCGCCGCCGATCCGGCCGGCGAAGAGCCGGCGGTGGCGTTGCAGACCGCCGGTGCGCTGGCCGACGAGGAACCGCAGCTCCTTCACGCGCCGGCCCTTCTGCCGCAGCCAGGTCCCGTCGATCAGGTCCAGTTCGGCGCAGTCGTCGCCGGCCCGGACCTCGGCGACCTCCAGGCCCGCGCGCCGGGCCCGGGAGATCTTGTTCCGCAGCCGTACGAACCGCGAGCCGCGCAGCGTGAAGCGGGAGAGGTCGACGGCGTAGGAGGCCCCGATCTGGTTGACCGTGAAGCCGTGCGCCGCGTACAGCTCCGCGTCCGCCCGCTGCAGCTGGACGGCGACCAGGCGCCGTCCGGTGTGCGCCACGAAGGCGTCCAGCAGCGGGGCCCGGTGCTCCTCCGCCGTGAAGGGCCCGCCGAACTGGAGGACGTAACGCCCCGAGGTCCGATAGGCGCAGGTGCCGTCGAACCGGTCGTCGTGGAAATACTCGTTCCCGCTGTTGAGAGCGAGAAAGGAACTCGGGTTGTCACTGTGCGCGGCGAGGGTGTCAAGCACGGACGGCATGCGCGCCCTCCACGGACGTGGGTTCGGACGGGTGGCCGGGGAACACCGGGGGATACCGTTTCTCGAATTCCGCGAAATCCGGATCGGCGGCCGGTTCGAAGGCGACGCCGAAGGGTTTCAGGGAGTTCCCGAAGAGGGCGCGGTCGCCCATCAGGTGGATCGGCAGGGCGAGCAGGGCCCACTCGGGCCGGACGAACAGCGCCCAGGCCCCGGCGATGGCGCCCGCGGTGACCAGGCTGTGCATCGTGTTGTAGGCGACGTAGTAGCCGCGTGCGATCCGCCGGTCGGGGCTGCGCCGGTAGGCGATCGCCCCGGGCAGATAGCCGATCACGTCGATCACTGCGAACAGCAGCACGAACACGCCCCATCTGATGTCCGTGCGGTGCTGGAAGGCGAGGACGAGCGAGACTGCCAGAAAGGCCAGCCATTCGAGTCGGGAGAGGGCGAAGGTGGTTCTCGTCTCGAACCGGTTCTTGGCGTCCACGGGCGCTCCAGGATTGCGCGTAGCCGGGGCGTACGGATTCCGGGGCCCGGCATCAGCCTGCCCCCTCGCTGTGGTCTGTCACTTCTGTTTACGCCTCGCCGGGCCCAACCCCTATACGGCAATGGCGACTTGAGCCACGGGCCCGGTGCGCGTGCGATGGTTGTTCACTTGGGGTTCGTGTGCGCGACTTCGCCCCCCAGTAGGTGTGGCGTGCCGACCGGCCGGTGCCCACCGGCCGGAACCCGGCCGGCCGGTGCCTACTGGCCGGCTCACGTCCCTTTCGCCTGGAGGCCGCATCCATGTCACACCGTCCGCTTCCCGGCCGTCGCAGCGTGCTGCGCGGTTCCCTCGCCGCCTCGGCGGCGCTCACCCTGCCCACCGCCCTCGGCGCGGCACCGGCCTTCGCCCGCTCCGGGCGGCCGGGCGCCGGCTGGGGTGTGCAGGCGGGGGACGTGAGCGCGCACTCGGGCCTGGTCTGGGTACGGTCCGACCGGCCGGCCCGCATGATCGTGGAGACGTCCGCGACCGAGTCCTTCCGCAACCCGCGCAGATGGCGCGGCCCGCTGCTGGGCTCCGGCACCGACTTCACCGGCACCACCCGGCTGAGCGGGCTGCCCGCCGGTGAGCAGATCCACTACCGGGTGCTGCTGGCCGACCCGGACGACCCGCGCCGCACCGGCGAGCCGGTCACCGGCACCTTCCGGACCGCCTCCGACAGCCGCCGCGACGGGGTGCGCTTCGTGTGGTCCGGCGACCAGGCGGGGCAGGGCTGGGGCATCAACCCGGACATCGGCGGCTACCGCATCTACGACGCCATGGGCAAGCTGGACCCCGACTTCTTCCTGTGCAGCGGCGACAACATCTACGCCGACGGACCCATACCGTCCACGCAGGCCCTGCCCGACGGCAGCGCCTACCGGAACATCACCACCGAGGAGAAGTCCAAGGTGGCCGAGTCGCTGAACGAGTTCCGCGGCGCCTTCCGCTACAACCTGCTCGACGACAACCTGCGGCGGTTCAACGCCCAGGTCCCGTCGATCATCCAGTGGGACGACCACGAGGTGCGCAACAACTGGTACCCGGGGCAGGTCATCACGGACAGCGCGTACACGGTCAGGGACGCGGACGTCCTGGCCGCGCGGGCGCGGCGCGCGTTCTCCGAGTACTTCCCCATCTCCACCCTGAAGCCGGGCGCCCGCGAGGGCCGCGTCCACCGGGTGCTGCGCCAGGGCCCGCTCCTGGACGTGTTCGTCCTGGACATGCGGACCTACCGCAACGCCAACTCCCCCGACGACCAGACCACCGACCCGCAGGGCATCCTGGGCCGCGAGCAGCTGGAGTGGCTCAAGCGGGAGCTGTCCCGCTCCCGCGCGGTGTGGAAGGTGATCGCGGCCGACATGCCGATCGGCCTGGTGGTGCCGGACGGCACCGAGGGCAAGGCCAACTTCGAGGCGATCGCGCAGGGCGACCCGGGTGCCCCGCTCGGCCGTGAGCTGCAGATCGCGGAGCTGCTCCGGTTCATCAAGCACCGGCGGATCACCGGCACGGTCTGGCTGACCGCCGACGTGCACCACACCTCCGCCCAGCACTACCAGCCGTCGAAGGCCGCGTTCACCGACTTCGAGCCGTTCTGGGAGTTCGTCTCCGGGCCGCTGAACGCGGGCGCGTTCCCGGCCAGCGCGCTGGACGGCACCTTCGGTCCGGAGCGGGTCTTCGTGAAGGCGCCGACCGCGTCGAACGTCTCGCCCGCCGAGGGCTACCAGTTCTTCGGCGAGGTCGACATCGACGGCGACAGCGCGGAGATGACGGTCCGGCTGCGCGAGCAGGACGGCACCGTACTGTTCACCAAGGTGCTCCAGCCGGGGCGCGTCGGCCAGTAGCCCCAGCAACTCCCGTACGCTGTAGGGGTGTCGCGCACTGGAGTCATCCCCCGGTGCGCGACCCCGACAAGCGAAGCAGAGGCAAGAGAGCGGCCCGCAAAAACAGGGCAAAAGCACTCTTTACCCATCGGACACAAGGCGTTCGTGATCACGCAACACCGTTCCTTCACAGTGGCTGCATGAGTCGAGACATGTCGCACGCGGCACACCACACCGAGCAGAACCGTCCCGCGCCCCGCCGGAAAACGGTGGCCAGCCTGTGGACACGCTGGACACGACGCCACGGTCACGCACCGCCGACGGACGATACCGGCGCCCGGCCGCCGTCCGGTGCCGACGCCGGTGCCGGCACCGCGCCCGGGATCGAGGACAGCACGCTGTGGCGGATGCGGACCACGGTGCGGGACGAGCCGGGCTCGCTGGCCGCGCTCTGCACCGCCCTCGCCGT
Source organism: Streptomyces sp. ISL-12 (assembly GCF_018614415.1). Taxonomy (GTDB): domain Bacteria; phylum Actinomycetota; class Actinomycetes; order Streptomycetales; family Streptomycetaceae; genus Streptomyces. Next base: position 32,305 of record NZ_JAGGOO010000014.1, on the reverse strand, counting down.
ACTGCGGGTGGACATCCTCAGTCTCCAGACGCACCCGCTGGCCGACGGCACGGTGGACGAGTTCCTGCTGCGCGCGCCGGGCCCGCTGACCGCGTCCGAGCTGAGCGGGGCGGTGACGGCCGCGGGCGGCAGCGCCACCTGGTGCGAGCGGGCCGACGCCCACGACCTGGTCGACGCCCCCACCCGGGTCCTGGGCCTGGCCACCCGTACCGCCGTGGACTCTGCGGAACTCCCCCTCGCCCTGCGGCAGTTGCTGGGCCGCTGCACGATCCGTTCGCTGCCCGCCCCGACGGCGCCCGGCGCCGGAGGCGGCCCCGAGGACGTACCGGTGGAGGGCGTCCTGGAGGAGACCGCGATGCGGCTGCGCGCCCCCGAGGGCGGCCTGATCAGCGTCGAGCGGCCGTATCTGCCGTTCACCCCGACGGAGTTCGCCCGGGCCCGGGCCCTGGTCGAACTGGACGCCCGGCTCGGCCCCCGGGTGCCGCGCGGCCAGGACGTACTGACCCTGACCGAGGGCGGCCTGACGCTCTCCGAGAGCGGCGACATCACCGTCGGCCGCGCCGACACCGGCGACCTGGAAGCGGCGAAGGCGATGCACGACCGGTGCTCCGCCCGCACCCTCGGACTGCGCTACCACGGACCGGTCCGGGACGCGGACCGCTACCTCAACCACCTCCTCAGCCCCCGCTACGGCCGCACCCTCGCCGTGCGCACCGCCTCCGGCCGCATCGTGGGCCTCGGCCACCTGCTGTGGGACGGCGACGAGACCGAGGTCGCCCTCCTCGTCGAGGACGCCTGGCAGCGCCGGGGCATCGGCGCCGAACTCCTCGGCCGGCTCGTGACGATGGCCGCCGAGACCGGCTGCGAGAACGTCTACGCCGTGACGCAGGCGTCCAACACCGGCATGGTCGCCACCATGCGTGGCCTGGGTCTGCCCCTCGACTACCAGATCGAGGAGGGCACCCTGGTCATCACGGCCCGCCTGGACCCGGCGGCGGTGGCGGCGCGAGGGCCGTACGGGGAGCGGATCGGGCGGGAGTAGCAGACCGGCACGCGGCACCGGCGCGCGCGGTCGTCGCTCAGCCTCCCGGCAGCCACCGGCGCCACCACGGCTTGCGCTCCTGCTCCCGCCATGAGCGCAGCAGGTCCGCCGCGGTGCGGGCGGCGGGGTGGTCGGGGCCCCGCTCCCGCGAGAGATCGGCCACCAACGCCTGGAGGAGGGTGATCGCCACCGCGCGGCGTCCCGCGTTCCAGTGGTCCAGGGCCGCTTCGGTGCGGGCGGCCGGGCTGTCGAAGATGCCCTGGGCAGGGGCATGGCTTCCCTGCGGCACTGCCCACGGCACCCGCCGCTCCCTGTCGGCCTCCGGCGGCTGTCCGGCCCGGCCGGGTCGCCCCGTCCCCTCGTCCTCGCGGACCGGGCCGCGGCGCTCGGTTCCGAGGCCCAGCGAACCGATCTCCTCCAGCAGTTCGACCGCGGTGGGGCGCAGGTCCGGCTGCTCGGCCATGCAGCGGTCGAGGAGCCGGCCGAGGACCCGGCGCAGCTCCGGGTCGCCCGGTCCCGGGACGGCGTCGCCGGGCGGTGTGCGCCGGCGGCGGGGCAGCTCGTGGGCGACGATGGCGCCCAGGCCGTAGATGTCGAAGGACGCGTCGAGGGGCCGTCTCCTGGAATACCCCTCGGGCGGCAGGAACCGTTCGCGCGGCGGCCGGTACCGGGCGTAGGGGTGGGGCAGGCCGTCGTGCTGTGCGTACATCCAGCTGATGAGGACCACGCTGTCGGGCACCAGGAGGACGGCGTGGGGCGAGAGGTTGCCGTGCACGATGCCGCGGGAGTGCGCCCGGTCCAGCGCCTCGGCCAGCCGGCGGACGAGGTACAGCAGGGCGACCGGGTCGTCGGGACGTCCGTTCTCGGCCCAGGGGCGGTGGTTGAGGTTCAGGGCCGCGTGTCCCGACACCGACCGGACCAGTTCCATGGCGAGCCACGGCTCGTCCGCGCGGGGGCCTGCGCCGAGCAGCCGCGGCGCGTACGTGCCCGCCATCCGCCGCAGCGCCTCGGCCTCGGTCTCCACCAGTTCCCGGAAGAGCTCCAGCTGCCGGATGTCGGAGTCGGTCGGCGGGATCTTCACGGCCGCGTCGCGCCCGTGGTCGTCGAGGCCGAGGAAGACCTCGGAGAAGTCCGCCGAGGTGAGGTACCGGCCCAGCCGGTAGGGGCCGAACAGCCGACGGCCCGAGGGGCCGGCCGGGGCGGACGGGGAGGCCGGGGCGGACGGGTCCGGACGGTGAGCGGGACGGGGGCGGGACGGGCCGCGGGGCTCGGCGGGGCCGGGCAGTCCCGCGCGGGCGAGGGCGTCCGCGCGGAGCCGGGCCCAGGGCAGGCCGTCCTCCGGCAGGCCCGCGTGGCCCCGGACGTCCGGGACGAGGCCGGTGACCCGGCCCGGCGCGCCGGCGGCACTGCGTTCGAGGAGGCCCGAGGTTTCCCGCAGGACGGTGTCCACCTCGTGCGCGCGCAGTCCCGCCAGGAGTTCGGCGCGCAGCCCGGGGAGGAAGTCGTAGGGCCGTTCCTCGACGGGCCCGTCCCGGTCCGGCCCGCTCGGCACGAGGAGACCGCTGAAGAGGACCTCCGCCAGGAGCGAGGGAGCGCTGCCCGGCAGCATCGCGGCCTGGACGACGCGCATGACGGACACGGTCAGCGGCACCGCCGCCAGGCAGGTCAGCAGCCGGAACGCCTCGGGCGTCGCCACGGCCTGGAAGTCCCGGAGCCGCTGCCCCGGCGGCCGGAAGTCGGGGGCGCGGCCCGCGCGGACGGCTTCGCCCAGGAGCAGGACGGCGGCATCGGCCCCGCCGTCGCCCGCCCCCGCCACCAGCCGGGCCCACGGTGCGAACCACCGGGGGGCCAGTTCCAGGACGGGGACGGGGGTGCTGCCGGGCGGCAGGACCCGGGTGCGGCGGCGGTGTCCGGTGTAGACCAGGTCAGTGTTGGCCGCGGAGCGTTCCGGGCGGCGGAGGGTGGCCAGGACGGTGGGGAGGGCCGTCTGCGGCCACAGCCGCTCCGGAAGGGCCTGGAGAACCGCGACCGGACCGACGGCGGCCCACTGCCGGACCGCCTCGTGCACGCGGGGGTGGCCCCAGCCGGGAGCCACCGCGTCGGTGAGGACGAGCACGAGGCGCCGGCCCGAGGGGTCACGGAGTTCGGACGTGCCGCGCAACGGCCCCGCCCCGGTGCCGGGTTCGGTGCTCACGCCGAGCGGCCCGTCGGGGCCGAGGTGCAGATACCGTACGCGCACCTGGCGGAAGGCACCCGACCGGACGAGGAGCCGGTACACGTCGTCGGTGAGGGAGGCCCACAGCATCCGGCTGGTCTCGTGACTGTCCACGACCAGGACGACGTCCAGCCAGCGTTCCGGCGTCGGCCGTACCACGGGGACCAGGCCGCCCCGGCCGCGGGCGGCGAAGTGCCGGGCGCCGCGCTCGGCGGTCGCCTCCTCGTCCAGTTCGCTGAAGGCGCGTGAGGGCACCAGGCGTTTGAGCGGCCGCAGGGTACGCAGCAGGGGCAGCTCGGGCACGGGCGAGCCGACCGGCAGCCGTACCGGCCGGCCGGCCGGGGCGTCCGGTGCCGGGGCGGTGCCGGGCACCGTCGCCGTGTGGACGGGGACGCGTGGCGGGGCCTCCGGGGCCGCTCCGTCCTCCGTCTCCGGCCCGGGCGGGGCGCCGGTGCGGTGCTCGGGCGGCTGCCGGGTGTCCCCCGGCGCGGCGGCGGGGGCCGCGCCGGGGGGCAGCTGGGCCGCCAGCCACAGGATCTCGGCCAGCTCCCGGGGCGTGGGTTCGAGGCCCAGCGAGGTCAGGACCGACCGGAACCGCCCGACGCTCATCAGTGGGCCCGGTTGAGGTACTGCAGCACCAGGTCCGCGACGTGCTCGCGGCCGGCGTCGGTGGCACCGGCCGCGTGCCGGGCGAGGTAGACGGCCTGGAGGAGCTGGTCGGTGGCGAGTTCGCCCGTGCCGCGCCGGTCGAGGAAGCGCGCGATGAGGGCCTCCGCGTGGCCGGCCGCGTCCGGTCCCAGGTGGGCGTGGACGATGGCGCGCAGCCGCTCCTCGTCGGGTGCGGGAAGGTGCAGGCGTACGCAGCGGCGCAGGAAGGCGGGCGGGAAGTCCCGTTCCCCGTTGCTGGTGAGGACGGTGAACGGGAAGGCCCGGCAGCGGACCCGGCCGCCGGTGACCCGCACCCGGGCGCCGTCGTCCGCGGGCCGTACGCCGACGGTGTCGACGACGTCGGCGAGGCGCGCGAGTTCGGGGATCTCGTAGGTGCCCTCCTCGAAGACGTCCAGCAGGTCGTTGGGGAGGTCGAGGTCGCCCTTGTCGATCTCGTCGACCAGCAGCACCCGGGGCAGTTCGTAAGGAGCCAGGGCGGTGCCGAGCGGGCCGAGCCGCAGGTACTGGCCGATGCGGTCCGGGGCCGGCTCCGCGCCGCTGTTGACCTCTTCCAGGCGGCCGATCGCGTCGTACCGGTACAGGCCGTCCTTCAGTGTGCTGCGGCTGGTGATCGGCCAGCGCAGGACGGAGCCGAGGCGCAGTTCACGGGCGACCGCGTACGCCAGGCTCGACTTGCCCACCCCCGGGTCGCCGGTGACGAGCAGGGGACGGCGCAGGTAGAGAGCGGTGTTCACCATCTCCAGCGTCTGCTCGTCGGGCCGGTAGGCGGCGGCCCGCAGCGGCCAGCGCCGGGACAGGCCGTGGTCGGCGTCCCGGTCGAACGGGGTCGGCTCGTCGTCGTAGAAGGCACGCCAGGGCGGGGGTTCCGGCAGCCGTGCCACGCCCTCGTGGGGCTCCTCGCCGCCCCGGTAGATCATCCAGTCGTTCACCGAGCCTGACCTCATTTCGCGTAACGCAGGGGTGCGTCGGGAAGCTGCCGTCCGGGGTCGTCCCACAGCAGGACCAGGTGCTGGGCGTGCTGCTCGTCCGCCTCGCCGGCCACGGCCTCGTTGCGCAGCTGCCGGATCCGGTCGGGCCACTGGTCCGGCCGGGCCTGCCCGAGGGCCCGGCGCAGTTCGGCGAAGCCCTGCGCCGACGGGCAGTGCTCCCGCGCACGGCACCCGAAGCAGGAGGACGGGTCGGGCGGGGCGCCGGCGCAGTCGTCCTCCCGGGAGCGCTGCCACAGCACCACGGGCACTCCGCAGGACAGCGCCACCTCCAGGGCGGCCGTGGAGGGCGCCAGGCGGATCGAGCCGGCCAGCACCAGGGCGGCGAGGTCGGGACGGCTCTCCAGCCAGCCTTCGAGCGCCTCGTGGTCCCCCCGGTGCCCGTTGCACGCCAGGGTCGGCTCCGGGGTGCGGCCGGTGAGGCGGCTCCATCGCCGGCGCCACGGGGGATGCAGTTCCTCGTCCTCGAACCGCTCCAGGTCCCGCACGATCACGGGATGCTTGCGGCCCAGGCGCGACCAGGCGCGGCGGGGCCACGGCCGCCACTCGTCGTACTCCTGCTCCAGGAGTTCCTGGGGGACGATGAACTCCACCATCGCCTTGTCGTCACCGGTGCGTCCGAGCAGGGCGAGTTCCCCGGGGACCCGCGTGCGCGCCAGGTCGAGCACCTCCTGGAGCGGCAGGGCGTCGGTCTCCGGGACGGCCGGGAAGACCGCGTCCGGGCCCTCGTAGCGCCACATCGCCAGGTGGTAGCGGTCCCGGTCGACGGCGGAGGGCCGCACCCGGACCATGACCGACCGCCGTACGGCCGGGGCCGACGGGTGCGGCTCGTCCGGCTCGGCCAGGTCCTCGGGGTCGAACGCGAGCATTCCGCTCAGCAGCTCGGTCCAGGTGCGCAGGCGAACGCCGAGGTCGCCGGTGTACGCACGGCCGAGGTCCGCCACGTACCGCACGGCCGGGGGCACCGGCCCCTGGGCGACCAGCGCCTCCAACTCCGTCACCACGTCCCGGTGTTCGTGCAGGGGCAGGTCGGGGGCGGCGGCGAAGCGGCCGGCGGCCCGGTGGAAACCGGCGGTCAGGTCCTCGGGGGCGGGTGCGGGCGAGGAGGCGAGCATGCCGAACAGGTGGCACTGGGTCCGTCGGGGAAGGCCGGCCGGCCAGTCCGCGGCGGCCTGCGACGGCGGGCCGGCGGGCCGGCGGCGGTCCCGGGCGTGGAACAGGTCGTGCGCGCGGATCAGGGCGCGGTAGGCCGCCGGTTCCAGCAGGCGCAGCGCGCCGACGGGGGTCGCCAGGCCCCCCATGTCGGTGTCGGGGAAGCGGGTGGCCTTGACCACCGCGCAGACCCCGCCGGCGTCCAGGTCGAGGACCGGTCCTCCCGACATGCCGCCGGTGACCTCGTCCTGTTTCAGCCGCAGCATCCGCCCGCCGTCGAGCGTCTGGTCACCCTGGTAGGCGAAGGTGGAGGTGAGCGGCTCGGCCACGGCCCGGTAGGTGTCGGAGTACCCGACCGCCGTCAGCGAACTGCCGCCGAGCGGGTACCGGTCGGTCAGCCAGGCACAGGGGTGACCGGCCGGCGGATCCGTCAGCCGGACGATCGCCAGGTCCGGGTAGGGCCACAGGCCGCCCCGCGCGGGGGCCGGGGAGGCGGCGACGACCTTGCCGGCCAGTTCGGTCGTGCCCCAGTGCACCTTGACGGCGGCTCCGGCCTCCGAGCCGGCCACGTGCGCGCAGGTGACGACGTAGCCGGGGGCGGCGAAGAAACCGCTGCCCGGTCTCCGACCGTCCACTCTGACCAGGCATTTCTGTGCCCAGTGGGTCAGTTGTCCCGCAGCCGCCATCCCTGTTCTCCGGTCCGGACGGATCTGACCGCCACCCTGGTCGGGTCCGGGCGGCGTGACCGTCGTCATGCTCAGGTCCCGGGCGCCTGCGGCCCGCCGTCCCAGGTCAGGGTCACCTTGACCGCCGCCTTGCCGCTGGTACCGGCGAGGGCGGCCACCAGACCCTCCCTGCCCACCGCCAGTTCGACTCCGAACTCCACGCTCACCCCGTCCGGGGCCGCGTCCGCGACGGCCCGGCGGACGTTGGCGGCCACGGACCGCAGGGTGTGGTCGAAGCCCCGCAGCGCCTGTACGCCGCTGTCGAGGAGACCCGAGTCCTGTGGTCCCGACGGCGGTTCGACGTGGGCCCAGACCACGTCGCCGTCCGGCAGTCGCACTTCCACCAGCTGTCGCATCGTCCCCCCGTCCGCACCCGACCACGCACGAGGCGTCGTCCGTCGCTCCTCACACCATAGCGTCGGGCGGCACGCGGGCGCAGGGCTTCCGGCGGCGGCCCGGCCTGGTACATCGGGCTGACGCGGCACCGGCATCCGTACGAGGATGTCCGCATGTCAGAGACCAAGAGCCCGCTGCCCCGCGAGGTCGCCGACGCCTACGTCGACGAACTCATCGCCCTCGACCCGGTCACCGGTACGTATCTGGGCGTACCGGAGAGCTCCGGCCGCCTGCCCGACCTCTCGCCCGCCGGGCAGGAGGCCCTCGCCGACCTGGCGCGGGCCACGCTCGCCCGGCTCGACGAGGCGGAGCGGCGGCCCGGCGGGGACAGTGACGTGGAGCGTCGCTGCGCCCGGCTGCTGCGCGAGCGGCTGACCGCCGAACTGGCCGTGCACGAGGCCGACGAGGGGCTGCGCGCGGTCGGCAACATGGGTACGTCCGCGCACAGCGTGCGGGAGGTGTTCACCGTCACGCCGGCCGACACGGAGGAGGACTGGGCGCGGATCGCCGAGCGGCTGCGCGCGGTGCCCGGGGCACTGGCCGGCTACCGCGCGTCCCTCGCCCTGGGCCTGGAGCGCAAGCTCTTCGCGGCGCCGCGGCCGACCGCCACCTTCGTCGGGCAGCTCGGTGAGTGGGCGGACACCGGCGAGGGCCGGGGCTGGTTCGAGGACTTCGCGTCCGCCGGGCCCGAGGCGCTGCGCGCGGAGCTGGACGAGGCGGCCCGGGGCGCGACCGCGGCCGTGGTGGAGCTGCGGGACTGGATGCGCGACGTGTACGCGCCGGCGATCGACGGCGCCCCGGACACGGTGGGCCGCGAGCGCTACGCCCGCTGGTCGCGCTACTACAACGGCACCGACCTGGACCTGGACGAGGCGTACGCGTACGGCTGGGCCGAGTACCACCGGCTGCTGGGCGAGATGAGGCAGGAGGCGGAGAAGATCCTGCCGGGCGCCGCGACGCCGTGGGTGGCGCTGGCCCACCTCGACGAGCACGGCCGGCACATCGAGGGCGTCGACGAGGTCCGCGACTGGCTGCAGGGCCTGATGGACCAGGCGATCGAGTCGCTGGACGGCACGCACTTCGAACTCGCCGAGCGGGTACGGAAGGTGGAGTCGTGCATCGCCCCGCCGGGCAGCGCGGCGGCGCCCTACTACACCGAGCCGTCGCTGGACTTCTCCCGGCCGGGCCGCACCTGGCTGCCGACGATGGGACAGACCCGCTTCCCGGTGTACGACCTGGTCTCCACCTGGTACCACGAGGGCGTTCCCGGTCACCATCTCCAGCTCGCGCAGTGGGCGCACGTGGCGGGCGACCTCTCCCGCTACCAGGCGTCGGTGGGCATGGTCAGCGCCAACGCCGAGGGCTGGGCGCTGTACGCGGAGCGGCTGATGGACGAACTGGGCTTCCTCACCGACGCCGAGACACGGCTCGGGTACCTGGACGCGCAGATGATGCGGGCGGCCCGGGTCATCGTCGACATCGGCATGCACCTGGAGCTGGAGATCCCCGCGGACTCACCGTTCCACCCGGGTGAGCGGTGGACGCCGGAGCTGGCGCAGGAGTTCTTCGGGGCGCACAGCAGCCGGCCCGCGGACTACGTGGAGAGCGAGCTGACCCGGTATCTGTCGATCCCGGGCCAGGCGATCGGTTACAAGCTCGGGGAGCGGGCCTGGCTGCTGGGCCGGGAGAAGGCGCGCGAGCGGCACGGTGACGCCTTCGACCTGAAGGCGTGGCACATGGCCGCGCTGTCGCAGGGCTCGCTGGGCCTGGACGACCTGGTGGACGAACTGGCCGGGCTGTAGGTCCGTTCGGCGCGAGTCGACGACCTGCCCGCTGCCCCTGCCCCGGCTCTCGACTTCGTTCGAGCCGGGGAGACCCCCCGTCGGGCCGGGGCGTCGGGCATCCCCCGCGTCCGGCGGGGAAGCGGGCGGCGACGGCGTCGTAGGCGTCGCCGGTCAGATGGCCGGTGTCGACGGGGCCCGGGTCGACCGTGTTCACCCGTGCCGGTCAGTCCGGCAGCGGGCGGAGCCGCACCAGCCCGAGCCAGGTCTCCGGGCCGGGCTGGGTGTGGGCCGTGCGGACGCTGTAGCGGCCGGGTTCCAGGGGGATGCGGACGTGGTCGGTGCCCTCGCAGGCGCCGCCCGGCCAGGCCGCGTCGAACAGCACCACCGGGCCGGGGACCCGCCAGACCGTCTCCGGGCCCCACTCGGCGGTGCGGAGCGCGGCGGGCACGCTCGCCAGGAGGTCGCGTTCGTCGTCGCCCGCGCACCAGCGGACGAAGGTGCCGTGCTCGGGCAGGAACGCGGTCGCGGCGGGTTCGTCGCCGAGGACCAGCGCCGCCGCGTCACCGACCGGGAGGAGCCCGGCCTGCCCGTCGACCTCGCAGGCCCGGTCGTAGTCGGAGGCGGTCTCCTCGCCGTCGGCGCCGGCCCAGAACGGCAGGACCGTCTCCGGTACCGCTATGAGCGGTCCGCCGCCCGACTCGACCCAGTCCACCGTCCCCGCCGTGCCCGGCTCCGCGTATCGCACCATGCGGCAGAACCTACACGTCCCTCAACAGCCGCAGTCCGCCGCGTCGGTGGGAACGGTCAGCCCGTCCGCGGCACGGCGTTCGGTGCCCTGCCAGGTCTCGTACGCGAGGCCCTCGCGCACCCAGTACTCGAAGCCGCCGAGCATCTCCTTGACCCGGTAGCCGAGTTCGGCGAGGGCGAGGGCGGAGCGGGTGGCGCCGTCGCAGCCGGGGCCCCAGCAGTACGTGACCACCGGTACGTCCCGGTCGAGGAGCCCGGCGGCCTGGTCGGGGACCAGCGCGGTCGGCAGGTGGACGGCGCCCGGTACGCGGCCCTGGTCCCAGGCGGCGGTGGACCGGGAGTCCACGACGGCGAACCCCGGATCGCCGCCGGCCGCGAGCGCGGCGCCCACGTCGGCCACGTCGGTGTGGAAGGCGAGGCGCGCGCGGAAGTAGGCGGCGGCCTCGGCGGGCGGGGCGGGGACGACGCTCAGCACGGCGGGGGTGACGGTCATGATCCGGCCTCTTCTCGATGGGTTCCTGGCCGGAAATCTACGGGCGCCGAGCTGCGTCCAGAAGGCACGATCCCCGGCGCCTGGCTTGCCCGGCCGGGGAATCCCCTGCTATTCCTCCGGGATGACCGAGTATTCCCCGGACGCCACCGACTGGCGCATCCTCGACGTCCTCCAGCGGGAGGGCCGGACCGGTTTCGCCGAGCTGGCCCGTGCCGTGTCCATGTCCGCGAGCGCGGTGACCGAGCGGGTGCGCCGCATGGAGGAGGCGGGTGTCATCCAGGGGTACGCGGCCGTCGTCGACCCCGAACGGCTGGGCCTGCCGATCCTGGCCTTCGTCCGGCTGCGCTACCCGCACGGCAACTACAAGCCGTTCCACGACCTGGTCGCCGCCACCCCCGAGATCCTGGAGGCGCACCACGTCACGGGCGACGACTGCTTCGTCATCAAGGTCGCCGCCCGTTCGATGCGGCACCTGGAGGAGGTGTCCGGGCGGATCGGCGCGCTCGGCTCGGTCACGACCAGCGTCGTCTACTCCTCGCCCCTCCCCCGCCGCCCGGTGGGCCGCTGACCGCGCCGCCCGTCAGCCGTCCCGCTGCCGCAGCACCGACCCCGTCCGCCCCTTGACGACCTCCAGCTGGGCGTGGACGCGCCGTCTGAGGTCGGCGACATGGCTGACGATGCCGACGCTGCGGTCCCGCTCGCGCAGCGAGTCCAGTACGTCCAGGACCTCGTCGAGGGTCTGGTCGTCGAGGCTGCCGAAGCCCTCGTCGATGAAGAGGGTGTCCAGCCGGACCCCGCCGGTCTCGTCGGTGACGACGTCGGCGAGGCCGAGCGCGAGGGCGAGGGAGGCGAAGAAGGTCTCGCCGCCCGACAGCGTCGCCGTGTCCCGCTCCCGGCCGGTCCAGGCGTCGACGACGTGCAGTCCGAGGCCGCTGCGTCCGCGTCCGGCGCGGTCGTCGGAGTGGACGAGGGTGTAGCGCCCGGAGGACATGCGCCGCAGCCGTACGGTCGCGGCGGCGGCGACCTGCTCCAGGCGGGCCGCCAGGACGTACGCCTCCAGGCGCATCCTGCGTCCGTTGTCCGCGGAGGTGCCCGCGGTCAGGGCGGAGAGCCGGGCGACCCGCTCGTACTCCTCGCGCAGCGGGGCCAGCCGGCGGGCGGCGTCGGTGGCCCGCGCGGAGAGCCGGTCCAGTTCGGCGCAGCGCCGGGCGGCGGCGTCCCGCGCGGAGGCCGCCTCCCGCAGCCACCGGGCCGCCGCCTCTGCCGCCGACTCGGCCGCCGTGACGTCGGCGGGCGGCAGGTGCGCTGCGGCGGCCGTGTCCTCCTCGGCGAGCACCGCCCGTACGGCGGCCTCCTCGGCCTGCCAGGCGTCGAGCCGCCGTTGCAGTTCCCGGTGGGCGGCGTCGTCCAGCAGGGCGCCGGCCGCGGCGGCCGGGGTGTCGAACCCGGCGCGGAAGGCCGCGGCGGCGAGGCGCGCGTCGGCGTCCTTCAGCCGCTGCGCGGAGTCCTCGGCGTCCCGGGCGGCGTCGGCGGCGTCGGTGAGGAGGGCGGCCTGCCGCTCCCAGTGGGCGGCGCGCGCGGCCACGCTGTCGGCGGTGCCGCGGACCTGGGCCACCTCCTCCTCCAGTACCGCCCGTTCGCGCTCCAGGCGCTCCCGGCGGCCGACGCGGGCGGCGCCGCGGACGGCGGCCTCGCGCTGCGCGGTGATCCGCTGCTCGCGTTCCCCCTCCGCGCGGCGCAGTTCCTCCTGCGCGGCGTGCAGCGCGGAGGCGGCGGCCCGGGCCTGCGCGTACTCCCGTTCGATGGCGTCGGCCTCCTCGGCCAGCCGCTCGGTGGGGGCGTCCCCCGCCTCGGCGGTGGCGGCGGCGAGCGCCTCCCGTACGGTGCCCAGGCGCCGCTCGGCCTCGGTGCGCTCCTCCTCGGCCCGCTGGTAGGCGGCGAGGGCGCGTTCCTCGGCGGCCCGGTCGACGTGTCCGGCGTCCTTGCGGGCGGGGGCGGGGTGCTCGGTGGCGCCGCAGACGGCGCAGGGTGCGCCGTCGGTGAGGTGGGCGGCGAGTTCGGCGGCGATGCCGTCGAGGCGCTGTTCCTTCAGGTCGAGCCAGTGGGCGCGGGCCGCGGTGGCGCGTTCGGCCGAGGCGAGGGCGGCGCGCCGGGCGTCGTCGGTGTCACCGGCGAGCTGGTCGCGCTGCCGGGCGGCGCGCAGCCGGCGCCGGGCGGGTTCGCGCCGCTCGGCGAGCTGTTCGGCGCGGGCGGCGGCCTCCTGGGCGGACTCGACGGCGGTCCGGAGTGTCTCGCGGGTGTCGTCCCAGCCCGCGAGCCAGCTCTCCGCCTCCGCGAGGAGGTCGTCGTCGGCGCGCTCGTCGCGGTCCAGCTCCGCGCGTTCCGCGGTGAGGGAGCGCAGCCGCTGCTCGGCGCGGCGGGCCGACTCCAGCCGGCCCAGTTCCTCGGCGGCGCGGCGGGCGGCGGCGGCCAGCCCGGCCGCGCCGGACTCGGCGTGGGTGTCCGGCAGCAGGGCACGCGCGCGTACCTCGGCCTGCCGCGCCCGCCGGTGCTCGGCGTCGGCGGCGTCCCGCAGCTCCAGGGCGGGGGCCACCGCCTCCGCCTTGCGGGCCCGCTCCATCCGGGCCCGCGCCTCGCGGTGCGCGTCGGCCCGCTCGGCCAGCCGCGCCGCCCGCGCCCGCGCCTCGGCGAACCGGCGCTGCAGCCGGTCGCGTTCGCGTACGCCGGCGAGGTCCCGTGCGGCGGCGGCCTGGGCGGACTCGGCGGCGGTGAGGCGGCAGCGGGCGACGGCCAGCTGTTCCCGGGCGGTGGCGCGGGCGACGGCGGCGGCGCCGAGGACGGCCTCGGCGAGCCCCGGCTCCCCCGGAGCCGCCTCGGGCAGTTCCATGGCGTCGCCGGCGGCCTGCTGCATGCGGTGCGCGTCGGCGAGCAGCGCGCTGTCCCCGTCCCGCACCCGGGCCTCGGTGGTGCGGCGCCGCTCGGCGAGGCGCTTCTCGACCTCGGCGAACCGCTGGGTGTCGAAGAGGCGGCCGAGCAGCTTGCCGCGCGCCTCGGCGTCGGCGCGCAGGAACCGCGCGAAGTCGCCCTGGGGCAACAGCACGACCTGGCAGAACTGCTCCCGGCTCATGCCGAGCAGCTGGGTGATCTCCTCGCCGATCTCCTGGTGGGACCGGCTGAGGTCCTTCCAGGTCCCGGCCGCCGCGTCGTACTCCCGCAGCCAGGTCTGCGCCTTGTCGACGGTGGTCCCGGCGCCGCGCTTCTTGGGCCGCTGCCAGGGCGGCTGCCGGGTGATCTCCAGGCGGCGGCCGGCGACGGTGAGGTCGAGGCGGACCTCGGTACGGGTGCCGGGGTCGGCGTGGTCGCTGCGCAGGCCCATGCCCTGGCCGCTCTGCCGGGCGCCGGGGACCGAGCCGTACAGGGCGTAGCACACGGCGTCCAGGACGGAGGTCTTGCCCGCGCCGGTGGGGCCGTGCAGCAGGAACAGTCCGGCCCCGGACAGCGCGTCGAAGTCGACGCGCTGTCCGGTCCCGAAGGGACCGAACGCGGTGATGTCCAGCCGGTGCAGCCTCACCGCGCCGCCTCCCCCGCGGTCGCGTCCGCGCGGACGGCGTCGAACGCGTCCCGCAGGACGGCCCGTTCCCGGGCGTCGGGTCCGGCGCCGCGCACATGGGCGACGAAGTCCTCGGCGACCTCCTGGTCGTCGCGTCCGGCCAGCCGCCGCGCGTAGGAGACGTCGGGGTCGTCCGGTGGCCGTTCGGGATCGAAGACGAGGGTGAGCGTGTGCGGGAAGCGCTCGGTGAGCCGGGCCATGGGGTCGGCGGGCCGCACCGGGTCGGTGAGCGTGGCCTCGACCCACGCCTCCTCGTGCTCGGTCAGCCCCGGGTCGGCGAGCAGTTCCTCCAGGGTGCCGCGCAGCCGGGCCAGCGGACGCGGCACCGGGCAGTCGAGCCGCTCGGCGCTGACCGTGCCGTCGGCGTCCAGGTCGACCAGCCACATGCTCTTGCGGTGCGTCGCCTCCGAGAAGGAGTACGGCAGCGGGGAGCCGGAGTAGCGGACCCGCTCGGTGAGGGTCTGGCAGCCGTGCAGGTGGCCGAGGGCCACGTAGTCGACGCCGTCGAAGACCCCGGCGGGCACGGCGGCGACGCCGCCGACGGTGATGTCCCGTTCGCTGTCGCTGGGCCGGCCGCCGGTGACGAAGGCGTGCGCGAGGACGACGGACCGGGTGCCGGGCGGCCGGCCCGCGAGATCGGCGCGGACCCGGTCCATGGCGGCGGCGAGCACGGCCTCGTGCCCGGCCCGCTCCACCCCGAACTCGTCCTTCACCAGGGCCGGTTCGAGATAGGGCAGCCCGTAGAAGGCCACCGGCCCGGCGGCGTCCGCCAGCAGCACCGGCGTACCGCACGCGGCCGGGTCGGTCCGCAGATGGACACCGGCCCGGTCGATCAGCCCCGCGCCCACGCCCAGGCGCCGGGCGGAGTCGTGGTTGCCGGAGATCATCACCGTGGGGACGCCGAGGTCGGCGAGGCGGTGCAGGGCGTCGTCGAACAGCTCGACCGCGGCGAGCGGCGGCACCGCCCGGTCGTACACGTCTCCCGACACGACCACGGCGTCCACGGCGTGCTCACGCACGGTGTCGACGAGGTGACCGATGAAGGCGGCCTGGGCGCCGAGCATGCTCACCCGGTGGAACGCCCGGCCCAGGTGCCAGTCGGACGTGTGCAGCAATCTCATGAAATGACCCTGATCGGCGTATTTCTCTTGTTTCTCGTGTTTCTCGTGTTCTCGTGTTGCTCGCGACAACGACCCGAAAATCAGCACGAGCCGGCACGGGGGCCCCGCACCGGCGCCCACCACGCTAATGCCTGCCGATGTCTCGATCACCACAGACCTCACAGGGACCGGCGCGCCCGGCCCGCCCGGCAGCGCTCAGTGCTGGGTCTTCGACGCCCAGATCGGCCCCCCGCCCGAATAGATCACCAGGTTGCCGTCGGACTGGAGGCGCAGGACCGCGCCGTCGTGGCCCTGGGTCTTGCTCGCCCAGACCGGGCGGCTGTCGGACGTGTAGACGACCAGGTTGCCGTCCGCCTGGAAGACCGCCTGGTAGTTGTCGCCGAAGGTCATCGTGGCCCAGCGGGCCTTGTTGTTCTCGTCGTAGACCACCAGGTTGCCGTCGGTCTGCATGCGCAGCCGCGTCTTGTTCGCCTCGATGGACTCGCCGGCCCGCAGCACCCGGGTCGCCGTGACCGTGATGTCGGCCGGGAGGGACGGCTCCTTCGCCTTCTTCGTCGCGGCCGGTTTCCTCGTCGCCGACGCGGAGGGGGAAGGGGCGGCGGGCGGGGCCGCCACCACCGGGGCCTGCTCCTTCACCACCGCCTTCCGCGTCGCGGGCTCCTTCGGTTCGGCCGGCTTCGACGGGGACGCGCTCGACGACGCGTACGCTCCCGCGCCGTCCTGCGACGGCTCCGCGCCGCCCAGCACGGTGCCCGCCTCCTCGGCGACGGTCGTCCCGGGCCGCTCCGGTGTGCCGTCGCGGTTCATCAGCAGGACCGGCACGGCCACCAGCGCCGCGCCCAGCAGAGCGGCGCCCGCCAGCAGGGGACGGCCCGGGCGGCCCGCGGGCGCCGCGGCGTCCTCGCCGGGGGCCGGGTCCTGCGGCGCCGAAGCCGCCAGGGCCTCGGCGGCCGGCTCCGCCTCGGCGGCGGGCGCGGGCGCCGCGGCGGCCTCCGCGCGCGCCGGTTCCGTGCCGCCGTCGCTCACGGCCTTCGGTGCGGCGGCGGGCTCGGCCGCACCGGCGGGTGACTCCCCCGGGGGTGCTGCCGCCGGCTTCTCTTCCTCGGCCGCCGCCGCTGCCGCCGCCGTGCTCGTCGCTGATTCGGTCCGGTCCGTCATCCGTCCCATCCGTCCCACGGTCGTCGCTGGTCCCTGTGATCGGGCTCATTCACGCACACTCACAAGGGACACGTCATTCCACCCGCGTTAACTATCCGCCTCGGCAAGCCCTCACGCTGGTACGGACGTTGCGGAACGTCCCATAATCCGGGGTACGGCACCCCTGCCGCACCATGCCTCTCCCCGGTCCCGGGCGTATTGCCCACCGGACCGGGGTGGGATCGCAGGTGAGAGGAAGGCATGATGGGTCCGGCCGCCACCTATGGGTGCCGAAACGAGGAGGTCAGCGGAGTGCGCCAGGTACTGACGGTCTGTCCGGAGGGCACCGGGGACGCCCGGACGATCGGAGAGGCCCTGGCCAGGGCGCGCGGCGGCGCGGTGCTGAGCGTCCGTCCGGGAACGTACGAGGAGAACCTCGTCGTCACCACCCGGGTGACCATCGTCGCCGAACAGTCGCGTGGCAGCGTCCGGCTGGCCCCGCGCACGGGGACGGTGATATCGCTGCGCGTCGACGCGGTGATGCTGACCGACCTGGTGGTGCAGGGGCAGGACCAGGACGTGCCGGCGGTGGACGCCTCGCACGGGCAGGTCGCCATGCAGGGCTGCGATCTGTCCGGTGCCTCCTGGGCGACCGTGCTCGCGCGCAACTCGGGGTCGCTCGCCATGCGCGAGTGCCGGGTCTCCAGCCGGACCGGCGCCGGCGTCGTCGTCACCTCCGCCACCGAGAGTTCGCTGGAGTCCTGCACCTTCGAGCACCTCGGCACCAGCGGTGTGGTGGTCGGCGAGCGCGGCCGGGCGACGGTGCGCGGCTGCACGGTGCGCGACGCGCGCGGCAACGGCATCCTCGCCAACGGCGACGCCCAGGTGTCCGTCGAGGACTGCGACCTGTCCTCCACCGACAAGCCCTCCCTCGCCCTGGAGGAGCGCAGCGCGGTGCGCGTGCTGCGGACCGTCATCCACGACACCGCCGTCGGCGCCCACCTGACCAGCGCCGCCCGCGTCGAGATGGACGACGTGCGGGTCAACGGCACCACCGCCCAGGGCATCATCGTCTCCCACGGCGCCGACCCGGTGCTGCGCCGCTGCCGCACCTCCCGCACGGCCGGCCACGGCCTCTTCGTCACCGACCGTTCCCGCGGCACGTACGAGGACTGCTGGCTGACCGGCGCCCAGGCCGCGGCGCTGCGCGTGGCCGGCTCCTCCTCGCCGACGCTGACCTCGCTGACCGTCCGGGACGGCGAGGCGGAGGGCGTCCTGCTGGAGGAGGACTCGGCGGCCGAACTGGACCGCCTGGAGATCGTCGACGTCAAGGGCACCGGCGTGGTCGTCAAGGGCGGCGCCAACCCGCTGGTGCGGCGGGCCCGCATCACCGGCGCGGGCGGCACCGGCGTCGCGGTGACCGACGGCGGCCGCGGCCGTGTCGAGGACTGCGCGGTGGAGACACCGGGCGGCGCCGGCGCGGCGGTCACCACCGGCGGCAACGTGTACCTGGCGGGCCTGACGGTGAACGCGCCCGGCGGGGCCGGCCTGGAGATCGGCGGCGAGGGCACGGCGGCGCTGCGCGACGGCGAGCTGGTATCGGCCGGCGGCTGCGGCGTGGTCGTGGACGGCGGCGGCGAGCTGACGGCGACCCGGGTGCGGGCCGCCGCCGCCACCGACCACGGCTTCCTGGTCCGCGACGGCGGCCGGGCCAACCTCAACGGGTGCGAGGCCACGGGCAACGGCCGGGACGGCATCCGGGTGGAGACCGACGAGCCGGTGTCGGTGGTCGGCTGCACGGTGCGGGAGAACAAGGGCGGCGGGCTCGTGCAGTCCAAGGCGGGCGGCCGGCTGGCGGTGGAGAACCTCACCAGCACCGGCAACGAGTCCCGCGACGCCTGGGGTTACGGCGAGGCCGAGGGCACCGACCCGGCGGGCACCGTCCCGGAGTCGGACGGCCCCGGGCGGCCGGACGGGCCGATGGCCGCACTGGAGGGCCTGATCGGCCTGGGACACGTCAAGGAACAGGTCCGCACCCTGGTCAACCTGACCCAGCTCGCCCGGCGCCGCGCCCAGCTCGGCATGTCCGCGCCGCCGATGAGCCGGCACCTGGTCTTCGCCGGCCCGCCCGGCACCGGCAAGACCACCGTGGCCCGCCTCTACGGCACGATCCTCGCCGAGCTGGGGGCGTTGCGCTCCGGGCACCTGGTCGAGGTCTCCCGCGCCGACCTGGTCGCCCAGGTCATCGGCGGTACCGCCATCAAGACCACCGAGACCTTCGAACGGGCCCTGGGCGGCGTCCTGTTCATCGACGAGGCCTACACCCTGACCGCCGACTCCCGCGGCTCCGGCGCCGACTTCGGCCGGGAGGCCGTGGACACGCTGCTGAAGCTGATGGAGGACCACCGCGACGACGTGGTGGTCGTGGCGGCCGGCTACTCCGGTGAGATGCGCAGCTTCCTGGGCTCCAACCCGGGCCTGGCCTCCCGGTTCTCGCGCACCGTCGAATTCGAGAACTACTCGGTGCCCGAGCTGGTGGAGATCGTGGAGAGCATGTGCGCGCGCCACCAGTACCTGCTGAACGACGAGACGCGCAAGGCGCTGTCCGTGCACTTCGAGCGGATACCGAAGGACGCCGGGTTCGGCAACGGCCGCGCGGCGCGGCAGGTGTTCGAGGAGATGGTGGACCGGCAGGCGGTGCGGCTGGCCGCGCTGAACCAGGTCACCGAGGAGGACCTCACGCTGCTGCTGCCGCAGGACATCAGCGAGGAGGCCGCCCGCGAGGCCGAGGCCGGTCCGGACGGTCTCGACGCCGGAGACGACGCGCTGAGCCGCCTGGACGCCCTGGTCGGGCTCTCGGCGGTCAAGCGGGACGTCACCGACCTGGTCAACCTGGTCTCCACCGCCCGGCAGCGCGAGGCCGCCGGGCTCCCGGTGCCGCGCCTCAGCCACCACCTCGTCTTCACCGGCCCGCCCGGCACCGGCAAGACCACCGTGGCCCGCCTCTACGGCGAACTCCTCGTCTCCCTGGGCGTGCTGCCCCGCGGCCAGCTCGTCGAGGTCTCCCGCGCCGACATGGTCGGCCGCTACGTGGGCCACACCGCGCAGCTCACCACGGAGGTCTTCCAGCGGGCGCTGGGCGGTGTGCTCTTCATCGACGAGGCGTACACCCTCACCCCGCGCGAGGGGTCCGGCGCCGACTTCGGCCGGGAGGCCGTGGACACGCTGCTGAAGCTGATGGAGGACCACCGCGACGAGGTGGTCGTCATCGTGGCCGGCTACACCGCCGAGATGCAGCGGTTCCTGGCCTCCAACCCGGGTCTGACCTCGCGCTTCTCACGGAAGATCGAGTTCGCCGACTACTCCTCCGACGAGCTGGTCACGATCGTCCGCCAGCACGCGGTGCAGGCGGGTTACGAGTGCGGGACGGGGCTGGGTCCGGTGCTGCGGCAGTACTTCGACACGCTGCCGCGCGACCGGTCGTTCGGCAACGCGCGCACGGCCCGCCAGGTGCTGGAGCGGATGATGACCCGGCAGGCGGGCCGGCTCAGCCGGGTGGCCGCGCCCAGCCTCGACGACCTGCGGCTGCTGCTCCCGGAGGACCTCGTCGATCCGGCGCCGGCCGCCGGACGGACGGCGGGGGCGTGACGGCGGTGCGCGCGACGCGTAGGACACGGACGACGTGGGCGGTGCGGCCTGCCGCGGGCGCCCTGGCGCTGCTGCTGGCGGCCGGGGTGTGCGGCGCCGGTGCCGGGAGCGCGGCGGCGGCCGACGGCGACACGGTGGAACTGCCGGTGCTGAAGGCGGAGCTGGCCGCCGGTGCCTCGTGCACCGAGGGCTCGGACCGGCAGGCCACCGCCGTGCCGTGGGAGCAGGTCGGCCTCCAGCTCGGCCGCGCCTGGCAGTTCGCCTCGGGCGACGGGGTGACCGTCGGCGTGGTCGACACCGGCGTCTCCACCTCCGCGCCCGCGCTGAAGGGCCGGGTCACGGCGGTCGGCGAGGCCGGGACCGACTGCGTCGGGCACGGCACCTTCGTGGCCGGTCTGATCGCCGCCCAGCTGGAGAAGGGCGTGAAGTTCGCGGGCGTGGCCCGGCAGGCGCGCGTCCTCGCGGTGCGCGGCAGCGACGAACGCGGCGCCGTCACACCCGACCGGGTCGCCGAGGGCATCAAGGCCGCCGTCGAGGGCGGCGCGAAGGTGGTGACGGTGTCGGCGGCGTTCGCCGGTGACACGGCCGCGCTGCGGTCGGCGGTCGAGGCCGCCGAGAAGAAGGACGTACTGCTGGTCGCCGCCGCCGTGCCGGACGTGCCGACCGGCGGCGTCGCCGAGGCTCCGCCCGCCCGGGACTTCTACCCGGCCGCCTCGGACGGTGTGCTGTCCGTCCTGGACGTGGACAAGAACGGCGACCGGCCGGCCGGCTCGTACACCACCGGCAGCGCGCGGCTCGCCGCGCCCGGGGACGGGGTCGTCGGCATCGGCCCGGCGAAGGACGGCCACTACATCGGCTCGGGTGCCTCGCTGGCCGCCGGGTTCGTGGCGGGCGCGGCGGCGCTGGTGCGCTCCGTCCACCCGGAGCTGTCGGCCGCGCAGACCGCGAGCCTGCTGCGGTCCACCGCCTATCCGGCCGAGGTGCCCCGCGTCGACCCGTACGCCGCCGTCACCTCGGTCCTGCCGTCGTCCTCCGCCGCCGCGGCGGCCGTCCCGGAGCACGGGGCCGCGTCGGTGAGCATGCCGGAGGACAAGGCCGCCGGCCCGTTCCGCCGGGCCCTGTGGCCGGCGGCGGCGGGCCTCGCCGTGGTGGTCACGGTGGTCTGGCTGGCGCTGATCATCCCCCGGGGGCGGCGCAACGGCTGGCGTCCTACGGGCATCTGAACGACGCCGGGGGGAGGACACCGCGTCGTTCCTCGCCCCCGCCGCCCTTGCCCGTCCCGTCCCCCCGGGAGGGGGCTGGGCCCCCCGGGCGGGGGCTGGGCCCCCAGCCCCCCGCTTCGGCCTGAACGGCCTCGTCCTCAAGCGCCGGACGTGCTGGAATCCGTCCCCGCCGCCAGCGGCGTCTGGATCAGCACCGGCTTGCGCCGCACGATGTGCAGGGCCCGGCCCGGCGGCAGCACACGCGGTTTGACGTTGCCGAAGAGGTAGCCCTCGGACGGCGGGGCGGACAGCAGCAGGCCCGGGGTGTTGACCTCGTCCAGGCGGCGCAGGAGCTGGTCGTTCAGGCCGCGCCCGGCGCCGGTGGCGGAGCGGACGACGACGACGTGCAGGCCCAGTTCGTGGCCGAGGGCGAGGTGCTCGAAGAGCGGGGCGAAGGGGTGGTCCATGACCGTGCCGCCGCCGACCATGTCGTAGTCGTCGACGAGGACGAACAGACGGGGTCCGTTCCACCAGTCGGCGCCGCGCATCCGGGCCGGTGTGATCTCCGGGCCGGGCAGCCGGGTCTGGAGCGCCTTGGCGGAGCCGCCGACCAGTTGCTTGAGGGCCTCGACGGAGACCGCGTGCCCCAGCCGGTACTCCTCCGGCACCGCCTCGACCAGGTCGCGGCGGTAGTCGACGACGAGGATCCGGGCCTCGGTGGGCGCGTAGCGGGCGACGATGGCGTCGGCGACCACCCGCAGCAGGTTGGTCTTGCCGCTCTCGGTGTCGCCGACGGCGACCAGGTGCGGGGTGCGGGAGAAGTCGTGCCAGACGGTGCCGAGGGTCTCCTCGTCCTGGCCGAGCGCCAGTTTGAGGGCGTTGCCCTGGCCCAGTTCCGGCGCGGGCAGTTCGGCGACGGGCAGTCGGTGCGGCAGCATCCGCACCTGCGGGGCGCGCGGCCCGGCCCAGGCGCCGGCGATCCGCTCGACCAGGTCGGCGACGCCCTCGCTGAGCGTCTCGGGGTCGGCCGAGCCGTCCCCGCGGGGCAGCGCGGACAGGAAGTGCAGCTTGGAGTCGACGGTGAGGCCGCGGCCCGGGGTGCGGGGCACGGCGGCGGCCTTGCGGATGTCCACCACGGAGTCCATCGTGTCGCCGAGCCGCAGTTCCAGGCGGGTGGCGGCCTGGTCCCGCACGGGTGCGGTGAGTTCGAGCCAGCGGGCGGTGGCGACGATGAGGTGGATGCCGTAGTTGAGGCCGCCGGTGGCGATCTGGTTGAACGTGGGGATGAACTGGTCGAAGTTCTGCCGGACCGCGGACCAGCCGTCGATCACCAGGAAGATGTCGCCGTGCGGCTCGTCGGGGAACTCCCCGGCGGCGCGGCGGCGCCGGTAGGTGGCCATCGAGTCGATGCCGTGGTCGAGGAAGAACTGCTCGCGCTGGGTGAGCACGGCGGTGACCTCGGCGACGGTGCGGCTGATCCGCTCGGTGTCGAGCCGGGCCGCGACGCCCGCGACGTGCGGCAGCCCGGTGAGCTGCGAGAGCGTGCCACCGCCGAAGTCGAGGCAGTAGAACTGCGCTTCGCGCGGGGTGTGGGTGAGGGCCAGGCCCAGGATGAGGCTGCGCAGCACGGTGGACTTGCCGCTCTGCGAGCCGCCCGCGACGGCGACGTGGCCGCCGGCCGCGGCGAGGTCGACGATCAGCGGGTCGCGGCGCTGGTCGAAGGGCTTGTCGACCAGGCCGACGGGGACCCGCAGCCTGCCGGTGCCCTTCCAGCGGGGCGCGGTCAGGCCGCGTCCGGGGACGGTCTCCAGGCCACCGAGGAGGGCGTCCAGCGGGGAGGGGTCGTCCAGCGGCGGCAGCCACACCCGGTGGGCGGGCGGTCCGGCGTCGCGCAGCCTCTCCAGCGCCACCGACAGCAGGGTGGCGCCGTCCTCCGACTCCTCCGGCTCCGGTGTGGGCGCGGCCGGCGCGGGGGCGCGGGGCACCACGTACCCGGAGGACCAGGGCACGACCTGGCTGGCGACCCGGGCCTGGACGACGGCGCCGCCGCGGCGGCGGTAGGGGCCGGAGACGTAGGCGGCGCGGAACCGGGTGAGGGCCTCGACACCGCTCTTGAGGTAGCCGCTGCCGGGCTGGGAGGGCAGTTCGTAGGCGTCGGGGACGCCGAGGACGCCGCGGGACTCCATGGCGGAGAAGGTGCGCAGGCCGACCCGGTAGGACAGGTGCGACTCCAGCTGGTGCATGCGGCCCTCGTCCAGGCGCTGCGAGGCGAGCAGCAGGTGCACGCCGAGCGACCGGCCCAGGCGGCCGATCATCACGAACAGCTCCATGAACTCGCGGTGCGCCGCGAGCAGTTCGCTGAACTCGTCGACCACGACGAAGAGGCTGGGCAGCGGGGTGAGGTCGGCGCCGCCGGCCCGGGCCCGCTCGTAGTCCAGGGCGGAGGTGTAGTTGCCGGCGGCGCGCAGCAGCTCCTGGCGGCGCAGCAGTTCGCCGTGGAGGGCGTCCTGCATGCGCTCCACGAGGGCGGCCTCGTCGGCGAGGTTGGTGATGACGGCGCTGGTGTGCGGGAGTTCGTCCAGGCCGAGGAAGGTGGCACCGCCCTTGAAGTCGACCAGGACGAAGTTGAGGGTCTCGGAGGAGTTGGTGAGGGCGAGGCCGAGGACGAGGGTGCGCAGCAGCTCGGACTTGCCGGAGCCGGTGGCGCCGATGAGCATGCCGTGCGGGCCCATGCCGCCCTGCGCGGACTCCTTGATGTCCAGTTCGACGGGGCGGCCGTCGGCGCCGACCGCGACCGGCACGCGCAGCCGGGCGGAGCCGGTGTGGCGTCGCCAGAGGGTGTCCGGTTCGAGGCGGTGCAGGTCGGGGATGCCGAGCAGGGTGGTCAGCTCCACGTCGGCGGAGAGCGGCTCGGCCGCGTCGGCGGTGAGGCTCATCCGGTACGGGGAGATCAGCCGGGCCAGGGACTCGGCGGCGCGGGGGCCGACCCGGTCGGGGCGGCCGAGGACGGTGGTCTGCTCCTTGCGGCTGCGGTCGGTGCGCACCAGGGCTACGGCGTCGGGGGTGACGTCGAGGCGGAGGGTGGTGCGGCCGGGGCGCCAGGTGAGGGTGGCGGACAGGTCGACGATGACGGCGTTGCGGAAGCCGGGGCCGTCGAAGCGGTGGCCGGCGGGGACGGCGGCGCCGTCCACGACGACGATGACCAGCGGCTCGTCACGGCCGGGCACGGCGTCCGGGTCGAAGGCGGGCCGCTCGGCGAACTCGCTGCCGAGCTGGTTCTCCAGGTCGGTGAAGGCGGAGGCGACCATGCGCAGGGGGCCGGCGCCGTCGGTCTCCTGCGGGTGCTGGTTGTGCGGCAGCCACTTCACCCACTCCCACTCGGCACGGTGCTCGTCGTCGGCGCAGACCGCGATCCACACCTCCTCCGGCGGGTGGAAGACCGCGAGTTGGCACAGGGCGGCGCGGAGCATGTCCCGGCCGGCGGCGAGGTCGCCGCGGAACAGCAGCCGGGACCAGGAGCGCAGGTAGAGGGCGATGGGCTGGCCGGGCACGGTGCTGTAGGCGCGGATGAAGCGGCGCAGGGCGTGCGCGCACAGCGGTTCCAGGTCCTCGACCGGCTTGGTGGAGACGGGGTTGAGGCGCAGGGCGAGCTGCTGGTCGCCGACGGCGACGCGGACCTCGCCGTAGTCGACGTCCTTGGGGCGGCGCTCCCACAGCCGGGTGGTGCGCACCATGGAGCGCAGCACCGTCGGCTCGGGGTGGCGCCAGGCGAGGGCGAGTTGCTGCTCGACCACCGTGCGCTGGACGGTGCGCCGGCTCTGCGCGAGGTAGCGCAGGTAGTCGCGGCGCTCACCGCGCAGCCGCTGCTTGCGGTCGCCGGCCTTGCGCATGTACTGGCCGACCAGCATCGCGACGACGGCCAGCCCCATGATGCCGAGCGCGATGTACATGAAGGCGCCGTACGCCATCCCGCCCATGCGCAGGAACATCAGCATCATGGACACCGACATCATGGCCATCGGCAGGTACGTCCAGACCGCGGACGTGTCCGGCACGGTCTCCATCAGGGTCGGCGGTTCCTGGAGGGTCAACTCGCCGCTCGGCATGTCGGGTCCGCGGCGGCGGGCCGGACGGCGGAACAGGACCACGCTCAACGCTGGGGCTCCTAACGGGTCATCGCGCACCCGGTGGTACGGGGGGAAGCACGCGGGGAGGGCTCCGGGACCGGCGGCCGGTGCCGCGCAGGACACGGTTCGGCCGGTGATGCGCCCCGAACGCTGCCGGGACTCCCCTTGACGAAGGCCTCGGGGAGTGACAGTAGTGTGCACCCCGTCAACTCCGTAAGTCCACGTCACCCCCTCCCTCCCCACCAGTTCACCGCTCGTCCCCCCGCTTCACGCCCACCCCCCAGTGGTTCGTCACCCGCACGCCACATCCCGTCCCGACGCTCAGGAGACGTGAGCCCCGGTATGACCGACACCTCCGTGGCCGATCTGTGCCATCTGACCGTGCGCGCCCCGCGCCACACCATCGACCTCGCCGTGCCCTCCGACGTGCCGGTCGCCGACCTGTTGCCGACGGTGCTGCGGTACGCCGGCGAGGACGTCGAGGAGAACGGCCTCGAACACGACGGCTGGATACTCCAGCGCCTGGGCGGACGGCCGCTGGACGAGGAGGCCACGCTCGCCTCGCTCGGTCTGACCGACGGGGAGGCGCTGCATCTGCGGCCGCGCACCGAGGCGTTGCCCGAGGTGCGGCTGGACGACCTGGTGGACGGCATCGCGTCGGTCACCCGGGACCGGCTGCACGACTGGAGCGAGGCGGCGGCGCGGCATCTGCTGCGCGTCCTGGTCGCCGTGGCCGTTCTGGCCGGGCTGGCCCTGCTGGCCTGGCCGGGCGGCCCGGTGGCGCTGCGGGCGGGCGTGGCCTGTGCCACCGGGGTGCTGCTGCTGGCCGGCGCGGCCTCGGCGAGCCGGGCGGTGGGCGACGGCGCGACCGGCGCGGTCCTCGGCCTGCTGGCCTCCCCGGCCCTGGCGCTGGCGGGCTGGCTGGTGCCGGGCGGTGAGCTGACCGGCCCGCAGGCCCACCAGGTGCTGGGCGCGCGGCTGTTGGGTGCGGCGGCGCCCTGGGCGGGCGGCGCGGTGCTGGCCCTGGCGGTGACCGCGGTGCGCGCGCCGCTGTTCCTGGCGTCGGCGCTGACGGCGGTCGCGGTGGCGGTGGGCGGCGCCGTCATGACCGTCTTCGACGTGCGGCCGGCCGGCGCGGCGGGCACGGTGGCGATGCTGACGGTACTGCTCGGCGGTCTGGTGCCGGCGCTGTCGTTCCGGTTCGCGGGGATGCGGATGCCGGCGCTGCCGACCAACGCCGGGCAGTTGCAGGAGGGCATCGACCCCTACCGGGGCGCCGACGTGGCGGTGCGCACCGAGCTGGCCGGGGAGTGGATGACGGCGCTGTACGGCGCGACGGGCGTGCTGGCGTCGGCCTGCCTGGTGGCGCTGGCGTACCGGCCGAACCTGCCGGCGCTGCTGTGCGCGCTGGTGCTGTCGCTGCTGCTGCTCCTGCACGGCCGGGGGCTGGTCAACACCGCGCAGCGGCTGGTGCTGGTGCTGCCCGGCGCCTGGGGTCTGCTGCTGCTGGCGTTCGGCTGGGGCCTGGACCTGCGGGGCGTGGAGCGGGCGCTGCTGGTGGCCGGGCTGCTGGTGGTGGCGACGGTGCTGACGGTGGCGGTGTGGACGGTGCCGGGACGGCGCCTGGTGCCGTACTGGGGCCGCGCGGCGGAGCTGCTGCACTCGCTGCTCGCGCTCTCCCTGCTGCCGCTGACGCTCTGGCTGCTGGGCGTGTTCGGCGCCCTGCGCGGCTGGAACGGCTGACCGGCCGGCCGGGGCCGCGACGAGAACGAACCACTCACCAGCCAGGAGGCAACCGTGCGGTCCAAGCGCGACCAGGTGCAAGCGCACACGTTCATGATGGGGCGGCTGACCTCGGGGATGCTGCTGGCCGATCCCGACGCCCCGGAGAGCCCGCTGGGCCGCACCACCCGCGGCGCTCTGCTCAGCATCATCGTGGCCATCGTGGTCGCCGCCTGTGCCTTCGTCTACGGGCTGCTGCGGCCGGGCGGCAACGACGCGTGGCGCGGCGGCGACACGCTGATCGTCAACAAGGACACCGGCGCCCGCTACCTGTACACCGACGGCCGGCTGCGGCCGGTGCGCAACTACGCGTCGGCGATGCTGATCGGCGGTGCCGACCTGGAGACCACGTCGGTGGGGACCGCGTCCCTGAAGGGCACCCCGGTGGGCACGCCGGTGGGCATCACCGGCGCCCCGGACGTGGTGCCGGGCACCGGTGACCTGGAGACGTCGGCGTGGCAGGTGTGCTCGACGGGCACCGGCGAGCGGACGACGGTGGTGCCGGGGGCACCGGTGGAGACCACCACGATCGGCGCGGGCTCGGGGCTGGTGGTGCGGGGTCCGGACGAGCGGACCTACCTGGTGTGGCAGGGCAGCCGGCTGGAGCTGGACGAGGACTCGGGCGCCGCGGAGTCCCTGGGCTACGGCGCGGTGACGCCGCGCCCGGTGTCGGCGGCGTTCCTGGACGCCCTGGTGAGCGGCCCGGAGCTGGCCACCCCCCAGGTCGCCGGCCGGGGCGCGGCGGGGCCTGAGCTGGCCGGGCACGAGACGAAGGTCGGGCAGGTGTTCCGGGTGACGGCGGGCTCCGGCAGCCAGGACTACGTGCTTCAGAAGGACGGTCTGCACGCCGTGACGGCGACCCGGTCGGCACTGCTGCTCGGCGATCCGGACATCCGCGAGGACGTCTACGGCGGGGAGTCCCCGACGGCCGTCGCGATCGGCGTCTCCGACCTGCGGGCGCACCAGGCGCCGGGCACGACGGGCACGGACCCGTCGGTGACCGGGCTGCCGGACGCCCCGCCGAGCGCGGTGCGGCTGCCGTCGGAGCAGGCGGTGTGCACGCGGGTGGAGTCCGACGGCAACGAGGTGCGGGTGACGTCGGTGCGGGTCGAGCAGGCGGCGCTGACGCCGGTCGCGCAGGCGGACGCGACGGCGTCGGCGCCGGCCTGCGTGGCGGTGGACCGGGTGGTGATGCGGCCCGGGCACGGCACGCTGGTGCGGGTGCTGGGCGCGGCCGGCGCGTCGGTCGGTGACACCACGTTCCTGGTGGGCGACGACGGGGTGAAGTACCGCATCACGGACGCGGAGGCGCTCGCCGCGCTCGGCTACAGCGACGGCTCCGCGGTGCGCGTGCCGTCCACGCTGCTGTCGCTGCTGCCGACCGGTCCCGACCTGGACACGGCCGCGGCGGCGCGGTCGGACGGGGCGACGGGCGCGGCGGCGGGGGCGGCGGCCGGATCGGCGGCCGGCCAGTGCGCCGACACCGGCGGCGGAAGCGGCGGCGGTGCAGGTGCCGGCGCCGGGAAGACCCCTGGGAGCGACGCCGAGGCGGCCGCGAAGGGCGTCGGACCCGCGGGTCCGACGGCGGCCGACAAGGCGTCATAGTCCGTTGCTCGTGGGCAACTTGCCGGGGGCACCTGACCAGGCAGGGTTCCTGCCGGGTTTCCCGCCGGTTAAACATCCCTGAAGTTGTGCTCCTGCGACCTCAGATCTTCCTCAGCTTGTTGTGTTGGCAACTACAGCCACTTTAGGCTCGCGTTGCTCGTACAGAGATCCGGCTTACGAAAGGTGGGGACGATGGCGGGAGACGGCCAGCAGTCAAGCGAATCATCAACCCGGAACGGCATCCAGGCCCTCGAATCGGCCTTCAGCGGCATCATGAAGATCCGCCAGGATGTCGACAGCACCAAGTCCACCCTGGGCTCCGGCTACCAGGGCAGCGACGGCGGCCAGTACGGCCAGCTCCTCGCGCAGTGGGACGGCCAGTGCAACATCATCCTCAAGAACCTCGAGGACGTCATCGACCGGCTGAACCAGAGCCTCGTCGAGCACAACAAGACCCAGGGTTCGTCGAACGACGCGATCAACCAGGCGTACAACGCCTCGCAGTCGGCCTTCGACCAGCTGGTCGGCTGACCGCCGGTCCGGCCGCCCCCCACCTTCCGCATCGTGTGAAAGAGGCAGACCGTGGCAGACAACCTGAGCGACGGTTACATCTACGTCAGCTACAACCACATGTCGAACGCGGCGGACGACATGGTGATGCAGACCAAGGCGATCGCCCAGACCCTGTCCAACCTTGAGGCAGAGCTCAGCGAGCTGTCCAAGACCTGGTACGGAAACGACGCCGACACCTACCGCCAGAAGCAGGCCGCCTGGGACGCCGCGGTGCAGAACATGGAGAAGCTGCTCACCTCGCACGCGGCGCTCCTGAGCGACATCTCCGGCAACTACAAGTACAGCGAGAACTCGCTCAGCCAGATGTGGTCCGAGGTGACCATCGGCCGCTGAGCCGGCCCCGTCCCCACCGCGCCGGCCGGGCCTCCTCCGGCCGGCGCGGTGCGGGCATCTCCCCGTACTGTCGCCGTGCCGCAGCCCGGCCCGGCGCATCCCGCCAGCGGAGGCACCTCATGGCAGACCTGACCCATCTGGACTCGACGGCGCTCAGGAACTTCAAGAACAACGATGTCGCGGACTTCATCAACGACCTGCTGAACATCCGCAAGGACAACGCGGGCGTCCGGTCGCTGAAGAACCTCGTCGCGGAGACCGGCACGGGCTCGGCGGCGGGCGCCGCCAAGATCCTGCGGATCGGACTGATGGGCGGCGGCGACACCGAGGACCCGACCGGCGGCGGCACGCTGGTACAGAAACTGAAGGAGCAGGCCACCAGCCTGGACTCCATCTTCACCAGCCAGAAGACCCTCTTCGACGACATCGACGACGCTCTGGACGAGACGATCACGACGCTGCTCAAGACGCAGGGTGAGAGTCTCACCTCGATCGACGGCGAGAAGCTGTTGGACATCTTCGACACGGTCGACGACGACATGAGCGGCACCGGCAACGACGACTGACGCGGCCCGGGACGGTCCCTCCCGGTCCCCACCGTTTCCTCCCCTCACCTCCTCAGCAGCGGAGCCCCGCCCCATGGCCGACGGCAGCACCACCTCCGGTACCCCCACCTACGACCCGGACGACTACTTCGCCCAGGCCGTCTCCAACTTCACCGGTTACACGATTCCGCCCCGCTCCTCCCTGTTCAACACGCTCAGCAGCGACAGCGGGGACGACTTCTCCGATCTGAAGCTGTTCCGGATGGACATCAAGGGTCAGAGCATGCGGGCGGTGTCGGAGGCGGACTACTCCGCCATCGGCGGCTGGCAGGTCAACAACGGTGAGGACTACGACCTCGCCTTCTACGACGCCGGCGGGGACGGCGCGCACAACAGCGTGAGCCTGAAGAAGGCGCGGATCGTGATGATCGGCGTGACCGTCGACTCCGACGGCCGCGCCACCCTGTGGGGTGACGGGCAGATCACCAGCGGTGGCGCGTTCGAGGGGTCGTACTCGCACGTGAAGTGGGACTCCGGGCCGATGGCCCAGTACATCTCGGGCAGCAAGCTCGCCCTGGACCAGCTGCTGTCATCGCCGAACTACTCGACGAAGGGCTGGAGCTACAGCGGCCTGTCGGTGCTCGACGACAACGCCGTGGAGCTGAAGTCCTTCGAGGAGACCGGGCAGTCCTTCGACCGGGCGAAGCAGTTCTTCGAGCACCACTCGGACATCGTCAACCAGTGGATGACCTCGCTGGGCGAGGACCAGGCCGCGTGGAAGGGCAAGGCGGCCAGCCTCTTCTGGCACCTGCTGGACGAGCTGAAGACCAACTACGACGGGTACGTCTCCCAGCTGGGCGGCCGTGAGTACTCCGCCAAGAACAGCACGCTGGGCGGTTACGTCCCGAAGTCGGAGCTGAGCGACGCCCTGGCCGCCGCGCAGAACGCGTTGAAGGAGGCGGTCACCAGCCTCCAGACGGCGTGGTCCAACTGGGCCAAGGACGGCAAACACGACCCGCACTACCACGTCAAGCAGATCCTCGACAAGCTCACCGAGTGGGTGATCGACAACAACATCCCTCACGTCAACGTCAAGACGAGCACCTACTACAGTCCGGGCGGCGGCGGAACGTACACGAGTTACTCGACCACCGCGGAGTTCAAGCAGACCTCCCCGTACGGCGACCTCACCCAGCACACCACCTGGACGAAGATCGCCGACGCCGCCGTGGAGAGCTGGTCGAACCACGCGGACTCCATGCTGAAGCAGCCGGCCATCGAAGCGCTCAGCAACGTGAAGAACGCCTGGGCCGACGTGCAGGACGTGTTCGCCAAGGAAGTCACCAACAAGAACTCCGAGACGCTCTCCGAGGTGCTCGCGGAGCAGGAGGCCGACCTCGCCGAGGACGAGGCCAACAAGAACAACGACAAGCTCAACGACTACCTCGATGACCTGAACGACAACATCAACACCCTCGGCGACGACTTCAACGACCTCAACGAGGACCTGAACGAGAACCTCAACGACCTCGGGGACGGCTTCAAGGACCTCAACGACGGCCTGAACGACAACCTCAACGACCTCGGCGACGGCTTCAAGGACCTCAACGACGGCCTGAACGACAACCTCAACGACCTCGGCGACGGCTTCGAGAACCTCAACGACGGGCTCAGCGACAACCTCAACGATCTGAACAGCGGGCTGAACGACAGCCTGAACGACCTCGGTGACGGGTTCGACAACCTCAACGACGGACTGGGCGACAGCCTCAACACGCTCGGCGACGGCCTGAACGACCTGGGCAACACCGACGGCAGCACGATCACCGACGACCTCAACAATCTGGGGCTCGACAGCGACGGCAACCCGATCACCGACGACACGACGCTGAACGGGAACACCACGCCCGAGACGAACGTCTTGGCGCCGCTGAATCCGCTGACGGGCAACCCGGTGACGTCGACGAACCCGGACGACGACAAGAAGAGCGGGTCGTCGCTGCTGAACTCCCCCACGGGGGGCAGCACCCAGCTCAACGACGACGGCACGCTGACCACGACGTTCCCCGACGGCTCCAGCCAGACCATCGACCCGAACACGGGCCTGGTCACCACCACCTCACCGGACGGCGTGACGTCGACCTCGCAGCTCAACCCGGGCACCAGCCTCGTCAACCCGGACGGCTCGACCACCACGCTCAACGACGACGGCACGCTGACCACCCTCTTCCCGGACGGGAGCGAGCAGACCCTCGACCCGACGACGGGGCAGGTCAGCACCGTCGCCCCGGACGGCACCGTGACGGAGTCGACGCTCAACCCGACCGACGGCGTCTTCACCACGCCGGACGGCGCGACGTCGCAGCTCAACGGCGACGGCACGGTGACGACGACCTTCCCGGACGGCTCGACC
>NZ_JAGGOO010000148.1 GCF_018614415.1 Streptomyces sp. ISL-12 | reverse complement strand
GTCGGCGAGTGACGACAACGCCGCAGATGCGCGTGCCAGACCCCGCGTCTGCGGCGTGATCCAAACGACAGGCCCTAGGGAGCCATGTCCACCAGCCCCTTCGGCAAGGCCCCCGTGTGCAGCACCCCCAGCCGCTGCGTGGCCCGGGTCAGCGCCACGTACAGGTCGCTCGTCCCGTACCGGCCCGGTTCGACGACCAGGACGGAGTCGAACTCCAGGCCCTTGGACTGGCGGGGGTCGAGCAGGACGACCGTGCGGGTGAGGTCGGGGCCGGTGCCCGCCGTGACGCCGTCCAGCCGGGCGGCGAGGGCCTCGTGCAGGTCGCGCGGGGCGATGACGGCGAGGCGTCCCTCGTCGGGGGTGAGTTCGGCGACCGCCTCGGCCACCGCCGCCGGCAGGTCGTCGACGGCGCGCACGAACGGCCGTACGCCGGTGGACCGGACCGAGCTGGGCGGCTCGAAGGCGGGGTCCTCGGCGCGGACCACGGCCGCCGCGACGTCCATGATCTCGGCGGGGGTGCGGTAGTTGACGCCGAGGCGGGTGTGCTCCCAGCGGTCCTCGACGTAGGGGGCGAGGATCTTCGACCAGGAGCCGACACCGGCCGCCTCCGCGGTCTGCGCCGGGTCGCCGACCAGCGTCATCGAGCGGGTCGGGCTGCGCCGCATCAGCAGCCGCCAGGCCATGGGCGACAGCTCCTGCGCCTCGTCGACGATGATGTGGCCGAAGGCCCAGGTGCGGTCGGCGGCGGCGCGCTCGGCGGCGCTGCGGTGGTCGTCCTCCTCCTGGCGTTCGGCGAACCGCTCGGCGTCGATGATGTCGTGCGCGGACAGGACCTCGGAGTCCTCCTCGTCCTTGTCCTCGAACTCGTACGTCCGGGAGGCGTAGGAGACGTCCAGGACCCCCTGCGCGTACGCCACCTGCTCCGCCCGCTCGCGGGCGGCCCGGTCGCGGGCCGGCCGGTCGTCCTCGCCGAGCAGCTCGGCGGCCTCGTCGAGCAGCGGTACGTCGGCCTCCGTCCAGCGCCGGGTCACCGGGCGGCGTACGGCGGCGGCGTCCTCGGCGGGGAGGAACTCCTCCGGCGCGGCGAGGAAGTCGGCGACCAGCCGCTGCGGGGTGATCCTCGGCCAGAGCTGGTCGATGGCGGACCAGACGTCCGGGTTCTCGGCGAGTTCGTCGCGGATCTGGGTGATGTCGGCGGCGTCCAGGAGGCTGCTGCCGTCGTAGGGGTCGGTGCCGATGCGCTCGGCGTACAGGTCGGTGAGCGTGTTGAGGACGTGGCCCTCGAAGTGCTCGCGGGCCGCGTTGTGCGGCAGCTTCGCGGCACGGGTGCGCTCCCGGGCGACCCTGACCAGGTCGTCGTCGAGCATCAGGATCTCGCGCTCGTGCTCGATGGCGATCACCGGATCGGGCAGCGCCTGCCGGGCGCGGACCACCTCGGCGAGTACGTCGGCCATCCCGGCCCGGCCCTTCACGGCCGCCGCCTCGGGGGTGTCCGTGGCCGTCGCCCTCACGCCGGGGAACAGCTCACCGACGGTGCCCAGCAGGACGCCGGTCTCGCCGAGCGAGGGCAGCACCTCGCCGATGTAGCCGAGGAAGGCCGGGTTGGGGCCGACGATGAGGACGGCGCGCTTGGCGAGCAGTTCCCGGTGCTCGTAGAGCAGGTACGCCGCCCGGTGCAGGGCGACGGCGGTCTTGCCGGTGCCGGGGCCGCCCTCGACGACCAGGACGCCGCGGTGCGGGGCGCGGATGATGCGGTCCTGGTCGGCCTGGATGGTCTGCACGATGTCGCCCATGCGGCCGGTGCGCGCCGAGTTCAGCGCGGCCAGCAGCACGGCGTCGCCGGACGGGTCCTCGTACCCGGTGCGGGTCCGGTCCCCGAGGTCGAGGATCTCGTCGTGCAGGGCGGTGACCCGGCGGCCGTCGCCGGTGATGTGCCGGCGGCGGCGCAGGCCCATCGGGGTGTGGCCGGTGGCCAGGTAGAAGGGGCGGGCAACGTCGGCCCGCCAGTCGATCAGGACCGGGGTGCGTTCGGCGTCGTCGGCGCGCAGCCCGATCCGGCCGATGTGGTGGTCCTCCCCGGAGGCGAGGTCGATCCGGCCGAAGCAGAGCGAGCCGTCCACCGCGTTCAGCGCGGCGAGCAGCCCGGAGCGCTCGGCGACCAGGATGTCCCTCTCCAGCCGGGCCTGCATGGGGGTGTCGCCCTGCGCGAGCGCGTCGGTGACCGAGGATTCGGTGTCGCCGCGCAGCGCGTCCACACGCGCGTACAGTCCGTCGATGAATTGCTGCTCGTGCCGCAATTCATCGTCCGGATATTCGGTGTTTGACAATTCTACTCCCGCCCGGATATACTGCGCTCATGAACTTCTTTGCGGCTCATATGTGTATAAAGTCGCGAACCACCTAATGTACGCAAGAAAATCCCCCGAGCGCAATTGCTCGGGGGATTTGTTGTGTTCCGGCTGACCCTGACTACCTGGTCGGACTGGTCAGAGTACGTCCGCCAGCTCCTCCAGGAGCTTGCGCTTGGGCCGGGCGCCCACCATGGACCGCACCGGCTCGCCGTTCCGGAAGACCATGAAGGTCGGCATGGACAGCACCTTGTAGGCGTTGGTCGTGTCGGGGTTCTTGTCCACGTTCAGCTGGACCACCCGGAGCCGGCCGGCCTCCTCCTCGGCCACGGCGGCGAGCACCGGGCCCATCTGCCGGCACGGCGGGCACCAGTCGGCGGTGAACTCCACCAGCACCGGCAGTTCCGCCTCGATCACCTCCGCCGCGAAGTCGGCGTCCGACACCTCGGTCACACCGTTGATCACCATGCGTGTCCTCCCAGTTCACAGCGCGGCTCCGGTCCCTCCGCAGCCGCCGCCTCGGCCCGCGCCAGCTGTGCCGCCACCGTGGACCGCACCCCGCGCAGCTCGCCGATCAGCGCGTCCAGTTCCGCCAGCTTGCGCCGGTACACCGCGAGCGACGCCGGGCAGGAGTCGCCCTCGGGGTGACCGGCCCGCAGACACTCCACGAAGGGCCGGGTCTCCTCCAGGTCGAACCCGAAGTCCCGCAGCGTCCTGATCTGCTCCAGGAGCTTCACATCGCGCTCGTCGTAGGTCCGGTGCCCGTGCTCGTCCCGCCGCGCGGGCAGCAGCCCGCGTGACTCGTAGTACCGCAGGGTGCGCGTCGTGGTCCCGGCGCGTGCGGCCAGCTCGCCGATTCGCATACGGACGAACGTATGCCTTGACGCGGACGTCAAGGCAAGAAACGGGGAGGGAGGAGAGGTCCGGGCGGCCGAGCAACGGGGGGAGTCTCAGCCGCCCGGGGTTCTCCGGGGAGGGATCAGGCCTTGGCCAGTTCCTTCTCGTGGCCCTGCTCGGGCAGGTCGGCCGAGTCGTCGTCGTGGCCGCCGTGGCCGCCGTGGCCGTCGTCGAGGAGTGTCCGCTCGTCGAACGGGACCCGTCCGGCCAGCACCTCGGCGACCCGCTCCTTGTCGATCTCCTTGGTCCAGGTACCGATCAGGACGGTGGCGACGGCGTTGCCCGCGAAGTTGGTCAGGGCGCGGGCCTCGCTCATGAAGCGGTCGATGCCGACGATCAGGCCGATGCCGTCGACCAGGGCGGGCTTGTGCGACTGGAGACCGCCGGCCAGCGTCGCCAGGCCCGCGCCGGTGACACCGGCGGCGCCCTTGGAGGCGACGAACAGGAACAGCAGCAGCGGGATCTGCTCACCGACGGACATCGGCGTACCCATGGCGTCGGCGATGAACAGCGAGGCCATGGTCATGTAGATCATGGTGCCGTCGAGGTTGAAGGAGTAGCCGGTCGGGACGGTGATGCCGACCACCGGCTTGCTGACGCCCAGGTGCTCCATCTTGGCGATGAGGCGGGGCAGCGCCGACTCCGAGGAGGACGTCGACAGGATCAGCAGGAACTCGCGGCCCAGGTACTTGAAGAGGGAGAGCGCGTTGACACCGGTGCAGATCTTCAGCAGGGCGCCGAGGACGACGATGACGAACAGGACGCAGGTGACGTAGAAGCCGAGCATCAGCACGGCCAGGCTCTTCAGGGCGTCCACACCGGCCGAACCGGTGACGGCGGCCATCGCGCCGAAGGCGCCGACCGGGGCGGCCCACATGATCATGGCGAGGACGCGGAAGACCAGGCGCTGGATGTGCTCGATGCCGCGCAGCACGGGCTGGCCGGTCTTGCCCATCGCCTGCAGCGCGAAGCCGCAGAGCAGGGCGACCAGCAGGGTCTGGAGGACCTCGCCCTCGGTGAACGCCGAGACGATCGTGGTCGGGATGATGCCGAGCAGGAACTCGGTGGTGCCCTTGGCCTCCGCGTCGACCTGCGCGTGGCCGGTCTCCTTGACGGCGTCGGTGACCGCGAGGCCGGTGCCCGGGTCCAGGATGTTGCCGACGATCAGGCCGATCGCCAGGGCGACCAGCGACATCACCATGAAGTAGGCGAGGGCGATACCGCCCACCGCGCCGACCTTCGCCGCCTTGCGCACCGAACCGATGCCGAGCACGATCGTGCAGAAGATGATCGGCGAGATCATCATCTTGATCAGGTTGACGAAGCCGGTCCCGATCGGCTTCAGCTCGACCGCGAAGTCCGGCGCGATCAGGCCGACGGCGATACCGAGGGCCACCGCGACGATCACCGCGATGTAGAGATAGTGCGTGCGGTCCCGCTTGGCGGGGGGTGCGGCTGGTGCCGAATCGGCTGCGCTGGTCACGGCGGCCCTCCTTGGCGACGTCGGTGTCACCGGCGTGCGGCTCACGTCCGGGGTGGGGGAACCCGGTGACTATCTCGTGCCCTGTGAGCGCGGTCACCCTTGTGTTCATTTAGTTCACAATCAGCCAAGAGGGAGACTGTCGGCATGCACCTCCGTGTCCCCCGCCCCCGCAGCCTGGCCGCACAGCTCTTCGCCGTGCAGGCCGTGCTGATCGCGGTGCTGGTGGCCGGATACGCGGTGTTCACCTACGTCAACGACCGGGGTCAGGCCGAGTCCGCCGCCGGACGCGAGGCGCGGGCCGTGGCCCTGTCGATAGCCGGCTCCCCGTCCGTACGGGAGGCGATCCGGACGTCCGACCCGTCGGCGCGGTTGCAGCCGTACGCGGTACGGGTCATGGCGGACACCGAGGTCGACTTCGTCACGATCATGAGCCCCGAGGGCACCCGCTGGACCCACCCCGACCCCGAGCAGATCGGCCGCACCTTCCGGGGCCACATCGAGCCCGCCCTGGCCGGCCGTACCTTCACCGAGACCTACACCGGCACGCTCGGCCCCTCGGTCCGCGCGGTGACGCCGGTACGGGACGGCGGGCGCGTCGTCGGCCTGGTCAGCGCCGGCATCAAGGTCGACGAGATCAGCAAGCTGGCCCGGGAACAGCTGACGGCCCTGCTCACGGCGGCGGCCGGGGCGCTGGCACTCGGCGCGGTCGGCACGTATGTCATCAACGCGCGGCTGCGCCGGCACACCCACGGCATGAACGCGGCCGAGCTGAGCCGGATGCACGACTACCACCAGGCGGCCCTGCACGCGGTGCGCGAGGGCCTGCTGATGCTGGACGGACAGCACCGGGTGGCGCTGATCAACGACGGCGGCCGGGAGCTGCTGGGCGTCGACGGCGAGGTGGTCGGCACCCAGGTGGCGGACCTGGGCCTGCCGGCCCCGCTGACGGGCGCGCTGCTGGCCGCGGAACGCCGCGTCGACGAGGTCCACCTCACCGCCGACCGCGTCCTGGTGGTGAACACCTCCCCGGTCTCCGGCGGCGAACGCCGCGGCACGGTCGTCACCCTGCGGGACGTCACCCAGCTCCAGTCCCTGATGGGCGAGCTGAACTCCGAGCGCGGCTTCTCCCAGGCCCTGCGCTCCCAGGCCCACGAGGCCGCGAACCGCCTCCACACGGTCGTGTCGCTCATCGAGCTGGGCCGCGCGGAGGAGGCGGTGGAGTTCGCCACGGCGGAACTGGAACTGGCCCAGGCGCTCACCGACCAGGTGGTGGCGGCGGTCGGCGAACCGGTCCTGGCCGCGCTGCTGCTGGGCAAGACGGCCCAGGCCAACGAGCGGGGCGTGGAGCTGGTCGTCTCCCCCGACTCCCGCCTGGACGACGGCCTCCTCCCCCCGTCCCTCCCCGCCCGCGACCTGGTCACCATCCTGGGCAACCTGATCGACAACGCGGTGGACGCGGCGCAGGGCGGGGTCCGGCCCCGGGTGACGGTCACGGCGTACACGGACCGCGAACGCCTGGTGCTCCGGGTCTGCGACACCGGCCCCGGGGTCGACCCCGACCACGCCGACCTGGTCTTCCAGCGCGGCTTCTCCACCAAGCCGGCCGGCCCCGGCGGACGGGGCCTGGGCCTCGCCCTGGTCCGGCAGGCGGTCCACCGGCACGGGGGCACCCTGTCGGTGACGGAGGCGGCGGGCGGCGGGGCGTCCTTCGAGGCGGAGCTGCCGCTGACGGCGGTACGGGCATGACGGCCATCCGCGTCCTGGTGGTCGAGGACGACCCGGTCGCCGCCGACGCGCACATCCTGTACGTCGGCCGGGTGCCGGGGTTCACCGCCGTGGGCAAGGCGCACTCCGGCGCCGAGGCCCGCCGCGTGCTGGACCGCACCCCGGTCGACCTGATCCTCCTCGACCTGCACCTGCCGGACGTGCACGGACTGCAACTGGCCCGCACCCTGCGCGCCGCCGGCCACCGCGCCGACGTGATCGCGGTGACGTCGGCGCGGGACCTGACGGTGGTCCGCGAGGGCGTGTCCCTGGGCGTCGTCCAGTACGTCCTGAAGCCGTTCACCTTCGCGACCCTGCGCGACCGCCTCGTCCGGTACGCCGAGTTCCGGGGCACCGCCGGGGAGGCGAGCGGCCAGGACGAGGTCGACCGCGCGCTGGCCACGCTGCGCCCACCGGGGCCCGCGGCGCTGCCGAAGGGCTTGAGCGCACCGACCCTGGAGCGCGTGACGGACACCCTGCGCGCCGCCGGGGAGGGCCTCACCGCGGCGGCCCTGGGCGAGGCCGTCGGCATCTCCCGCATCACCGCCCGCCGCTACCTGGAACACCTCGTCGACACCGGCCTCGCGGCCCGGCGCCCGCAGTACGGGGCGGTGGGGCGGCCGGAGTTGCAGTACCGGTGGGTGCGGGGGCGGTAACCGCCGGCCTCACCCGCGGTCGGACACCCCCGCCGGTACCGCTGTGACGCGGGTCACCGGAACGCCGCGGCCCGGCCGGAGAGGTAGGGGGTGTGAGCTGTGATGAACAGGAAGATCGGGAGCGCATGCGCGCACGGGTCAGAGCGGGCGACCACGAGGCGTTCGCCGCGCTCTACGAGGAGTACGCGCGGGCGGTCTACAACCACGCCTACCGGCTGACGGGCGACTGGCCGACGGCGGAGGAGGTGTTGTCCGACACCTTCCTGGCGGCCTGGCGTACCCGTCGCGCCGTCGAGCCGGAGGGCGGCTCACTGCGGCCGTGGCTGCTCGGCATCGCCACGAACAAGGCACGCAACGCCAACCGCGGTGTCCGGCGGCGCCTGGCCTTCCTGGCCCGCGGCCCCGTCCAGGAACCGGTGGCGGACATCGCGGACGCCACGGCCGGACACGTCGACGACACACGGCGGCTCGCCGCCGTCCGGCAGGCACTGGACGGACTGCGCCGCCAGGAGCGCGAGGTGCTGGTCCTGTGCGTCTGGTCCGGCCTGGACTACGCCGAGGCCGCCGAGGCCCTGGGCGTCCCGGTGGGCACCGTGCGGTCGCGGCTGTCCCGTGCCCGTAGCCGGCTGCGCCGGCTCACCGACGAACGGCCCGGCCCGGCACCGGACGGGACCGCGCGGCGAGCACGCCCCGCGGCAGGGGTCCGATCCGGCCGGGAACCCCGCCCCGGCCGCGGAGAGGTAGAGAGCAGGGCCGCGTTCGTGGCCCTGCCCATCCAGGAGGAAGCCTGATGAACGACCGTGCCTTTGGCTCCGAACGGGCCGAACGCGAGGAGCTGGCCCGGCTGTTGCCGGCCCCGGCCGAACGGGACCTCCCCCCGGGCCGTCATCTCCACCACAAGGACACCTTGATGCGTCTGATCGACCAGGACGGCGACCGCGCCACCCCCCGTCCCCGCCCCCGCCTCCTGCGCCCCGCCGTTCTCCTGCCCGCCGCCGGTCTGGCGCTGGGCGGGCTGCTGCTGACCACGCTCTCCGTGACCGGCCAGGACAACGCCCCGGCGCCGTCCGCCGCGGGCACGAGTTCCGCGTCCACGGCCTCGCGGGACGCGGCCGTGCTGCTCGGCCGGATCGCCTCGGTCGCCGCGCGGAGCGACGCGCAGACGGTCGCCGAGGACCAGTTCGTGTACGTCAAGTCACTGCAGACCGACGCCGAGGGCGAGTTCGGTGGCCCGATCACGCTGACCGGGACCAGCCACCGTGAGGTCTGGATGTCGCAGAAGTCGGAGCCGGTGATCGATGTCGGCCTGATCCACCAGGACGACTCGTACCTCGGGATCGAGGTCGGCGTCCCGGACGGCGAGCCCGCCGTCGGCGAGCCGGCGGGCATCACCCGGCCGACGTACGCGTGGCTGGCCTCGCTGCCCACCGACCCCGACGCCCTGCTCCAGCGACTCAGCACCGAGATCACCAAGGACCAGGACGCACGCGACACCCCGGCCGAGGACCGCGACGAGGCGCAGGACGCCTTCGACGCCATCGGTGGGCTGCTGGGGGAGACGGTGATGCCGCCGAAGACCGCGTCGGCCCTCTACCGGGCCGTGGCGAAGATCCCCGGCGTGACCGAGGACCCCGACGTGGTGGACCTGGCCGGCCGGCACGGCATCGGCGTGGCCCGCGTCGACCCCCGGATCGGCGAGCGCACCACCTGGATCTTCGACCCGGCCACCCTGGAGTACCTGGGCACACAGCGCGTCCTCGTCAAGGACACCACCCTGGGCGAGAAGGGCGCCCTGGTCGGCGCG
The DNA here is from genome assembly GCF_018614415.1 of Streptomyces sp. ISL-12. GTDB lineage: Bacteria > Actinomycetota > Actinomycetes > Streptomycetales > Streptomycetaceae > Streptomyces. Next base: position 24,010 of record NZ_JAGGOO010000148.1, on the reverse strand, counting down.
TCGGCGGTCCTGGAGCGCGCGGTCGTGGACGCCCTGCGCGAAAGGCCGTCGAAGACGGCCTGACCCCGGGCGGACAGACAGCCGGTGATCACAGTTCGCCGGCCATGACCCCGGCTCGGAAGGCGGCCCACCCCGCAGCGGTGAAGCAGAGGGGTGGGCCCTCGGGGTTCTGGGAGTCCTTGACGGCCCTGGCGCCGTCGGGGCGTCCGGCGACTTCGGCACAATGGTGCTCCGGACCACTGGCGGAAGCCTTCCGCCATATCGCACCGGTGAGGTCGTACGCGTACGGCTCGGTCTTGGGACGGGTCACTTCCGGTGCCTCTCCTCCAGTTCGGCGGTCTTGGCGAGCGAGTCCTCCACCGGAAGGGCCGCCGCGCGGATGCGTTCGAAGGCTCTGGCAAAAGGCGTCGCGTCGTCGCCCTCGACACAAGTCGCGCCTCCGAGGTTCTCCCAAGAGCACTACGAGCGGCATGGGTTGTGGAAAGGACGTGACCGTGGAACCGCCGACGACGCCGGGGTTCGGGGTGCCGTCCAGAGGCATCAACTGCACAGTGACGTTGGGCAGCTCGGCCGCGTCGCGAGTGGCGGCGCGTCCACCACGATGACCGCGAACGTCGGCAGAACGCGTAGGGCACCCTGCGATTTCAAGGCAGCCCGGCAGCCGCTCCCGGACACAACACCAGCCACGAAGAACGTGGACAACTCCCACCCCGCTGTCCTCCCCTCACTCATTTGAGCGCCCTCCTGACATTCACCCCCCACCTGCTCACGTTTTCCGACGACGGGTTACCTGGCCCCCGGCAGCCAGCCGGGGGAGCGATCCCTGCGCTGCCCCGCACGCGACCCATCGGTCCCCGACCGGACGCGGCGAGATGTCAGCCCCCGCCCGAGCGCACCATTCGGCCGATGCCCAAGCCCGAGCCCGAGCCCGAGCCACAGCCTGAGCCACCCCTGAGGTGATGGCCGGAGGTGGTCATGTCCGAGAGGAACGGCCGATGCGGGGTTTCGTCATCCCGCCGGGCCGGGGCTGTCCGTCACTGCCCGAGGCACCCGCGAACGGGGCGGCGGCCGGTTCGGGACACGGTCCCCGGCCGAAGTGCCGTCGTCGACGACACCGCAAGGCTCGCCGTGGAGCCGGTGTGCACCGTCGGCGAAGAGGGCGGGGCTGTGCGGGCCGAGGACGCGCGCTGGACGCAACAACCGAAGGTTTCCGTCAGGCGCCGCCCCAGACCGGCGCATCCGTCCCCCACAGCCCCGGCGGGCGCGCCCAGTTCACCGGGCCCCCCTCGTACGCCACCGGCGGCAGCGCGTGCCGCAGTCGGCCCATGGGGCTGTCCGTCTCGGTCAGCCTGCGTCCGGCGTCGAAGCCGTCGTTCTCGCCCGGGGCAGGGGCCAGGTCGTGGACCAGCCAGTGCGCGGTCCGTGTCAGGGCCAGGCGGACCAGGCGGGTGCCCCCCGTGCGCTGCTGCTCGGTGAGGGCGCGCAGCACCCCGGCCGCCAGCAGATAGCCGGTGCCGTGGTCGAGCGCCTGGGCGGGCAGCGCGCCGGGCGCGTCCGGCGAGCCCTCCAGTCGGGCGATGCCGGTGGCCGCCTGGACCAGGCTGTCGAAACCGCGGCGCTCGCGCCACGGGCCGTCATGCCCCCACGCGGAGAGTTGGGCGATCACGAGACCCGGCCGGCGCCCCGCGAGCGCCTCGGGTGACAGCCCGAACCGGTCCAGCGCGCCCGGCCGGTACCCGGTGACCACCACGTCGGCCTCATGCAGGAGTTCCTCGAAGACCCGGCGGCCGGTGGCGTCTGCCAGGTCCAGGGTGGCCGACCGTTTCCCCATGCCCGTGTCCTCGTGGGCTTCCTGGCTCTCCGGCAGCTGCGGGGCGTCGATCCGCAGCACGTCCGCGCCGAGCAGCGCCAGCGTCCGTGTGGCGACGGGCCCGGCCAGTACACGGGTCAGGTCCAGGACGCGCAGCCCCGCGCACGGCAGCGCGGCGTCGGCGAGCATCCGGTGCGGGGCGTCGTCGAGGCGCGCGGCCGTCAGCAGCGGTCGCTCCGCGACCAGGACGCCCTGCTCCGTGCCGGCCCACTCCCCCGGGCCGCGTACCGCGACGGCCAGGCCGCCCGCCGCGTACACGGCTTCCTCCACCTCCAGGGCGGGACGCCCCGCGACCGCCCGTGCCACCGCGTCCACCGCGTCCACCGCGTCCACCGCCTCCTCGCCGGCGTCCCCCGGGACCCCGAGGGCGGCGAGCAGACGGGCCCGGTGGTGCGGGTAGTTGGCGTGCGTACGGACCCACCCGTCGGCCGCCCGCCAGAACCGGGACAGCGGCGCGAACGTCGACCACGCCCGCCCGTCGACCCGCACCAGGCGGTCGCTGAGGAACGCCGCCGCGACCGCCTCGTCGTCCACCCGTACCCGGGGCACGGGCCGTCCCGTGCGCAGGGACGTCAGCTCGGCGGCCGCGAGCGAGCACACCGCGACGGTGGCCCGCGCCAGCTCCATGACGGGCAGCCGCGCCGGCAGCCCCCCGGACGGACCGCCGTAGGACACCCGGTCGAGCAAGGAGGAATCGGCACCCAGTGCCACCCAAGCCTGCGATGCACCCGAGGCGACAGAAGAGCCGACGGAAGAAGTCATCCCTCCACTATGGCACTGAGTGTCACCCGCAGCGACCCCGGAGCAGCTCCACACCCTCGCCTTCGAGGTCGTCGCAGTACGCCGCGCGCCCGGTCATCGCCATCACCAGGGCCAGGGTGGGACCGGTCACGAGGGCTCCGGAACCGGTGGTGAACGGACCGTCGTCCGCCACCAGCCTCAGGCCGCCGATCCGCCCCTTGGCGACGACCACCATGTCCGTCCCCGCGTAGTACTCGGCCACCTCCGTGACGACCCCGACCGGACCGGCACGGCGGATGCCCAGCGGGCGCCGGATGTCCGCGCCGTGGACGATCGTCTCGCCCAGCATGGCGATGGCGGGCAGGGGCGGCTTGGTGGTGCTCGGGACGATGCGCCGGAAGCGTTCGAGGGTCTCGTCCGGGCCCGCGCCGAGCTGCTCCGCCAGTCGTACGGCCACCTGCTTGTCGAAGTCGAACCGGCAGCGGATCACCCCCGCCAGCCAGCGCACGGTGGTGAGGCTCGCGCCCGCCGTCAGGTGCGCCAGTACCTGACGTACCGTCAGCCCGGCGCAGAACGACGGCGTTTCCCACTGCTCGTCCGTCAGCTCCGCGAGATCCGCCGCCAGCGCGGCGCGCTCGGCGTGGATCGAAGGCCATATGCCGGTCGCGCGGTCGCGGTCCGCTGTCCGTGCCGGATCAGTCATGGGGCGGTGCACTCCTGTCAGAGATCGTCAGAGTTCGTGAACTGCGGTGGCCCCGGTGGGGGCGCTCCCGGAGAAGACTCTCGCGCCGGAGCGAAGTCATCGCCGGTGAGCGATCCGATCACACGGCCGTACCTCCCCATCCCCCGCACACGCATTGACCCGGCCTGACGATTCCTCCTACGTTCACCGAGCAGCCATCCCGGCCACAACGACGTAGGCCACCAGGAGGTCGTACCCGTGCGATCCGCCCCTGCCCTGCTCCTCGCCTCCGCCCTCGCCGCCACCGCCCTCACCGCCTGCTCCGGCGGTTCCGGTGACGATCCCGACACGCTCAAGGTCTCCTTCAAGCAGTCCACGGACAACTCCGTCAAGGTGATGGACGACTACCTCGCCGGCGTCAAGAAGCAGTTCGAGAAGGCGCACCCCGGCAAGAAGGTCGACCTCGTCCCCGTGAAGGCCCCGGACTCGGAGTACTACACCAAGGTCCAGCAGATGCTGCGGTCCCCGAAGACCGCGCCGGACCTGGTCTACGAGGACACCTTCCTCATCAACTCGGACATCACCAGCGGGTATCTGAAGCCCCTCGATCCGTATCTGGCGAAGTGGAAGGACTGGGACCGGTTCATCGACACCGCGAAGGCCGCGGCGCGGGGCGAGGACGGGAAGACGTACGGCGTCCCGGACGGGACCGACACCCGGGGGCTGTGGTTCAGCAAGGACGTCTTCGCCAGGGCCGGGCTGCCCGCCGACTGGCAGCCGAGGACCTGGGACGACCTGCTGGCCGCCGCCCGCACCATCAAGGAGAAGGTGCCCGGCGTGATCCCCCTCAACGTCTACACCGGCAAGCCCGTCGGCGAGGGCGCCACCATGCAGGGCTTCCAGATGCTGCTGTACGGGACCGGTGACGGAAGCGGAGACCCGCTGTACGACAAGGCGTCGAAGAAGTGGATCACCCCGGGGAAGGGGTTCGAGGACGCCCTCTCCTTCGTGGAGACGGTGTACGAGGAGAAGCTCGGCCCCGAGGTGTCCGACGCGCTCGACCCCAACATCATGACCAGGGTGCGGGGCGAACTGCTGCCCGAGGGCAAGCTCGGCATCGCGCTGGACGGGTCCTGGCTGCCGCAGGACTGGCTGCCGGGGAGCGGGCACGAGTGGCCCGAGTGGTCCGAGGAACTGGGGCTCGCCGCCATGCCCACCCAGCACGGGCAGGCACCCGGCAAGGTCAGCATGTCGGGCGGCTGGGCCTGGTCGATCCCGGCCAGGGCGAGCAACCCCGGCCTCGCCTTCGAGTTCATCAAGACCATGCAGACCAAGGCCAACGCCCGGAAGTGGTACGTCGCCAACTCCGGCATCGCGGTCCGCGAGGACGTCGCCGCCGACCCGGCCTACGTCGACGCCCAGCCCGGCACCGCGTTCTTCACCGGCCTCGTCGCCCACACCCACTACCGGCCCGCCTACCCGGCGTACCCGAAGGTCTCCACCGCCATCCAGGAGGCCATGGAGGGCGTGACGACCGGTGACCGGTCGGTGGCGGAGGCGGTGCGCGACTACGACAGCGCCCTGCGCGAGGCCACCGACGACCAGGTGGTCGACAAGTGAGTCGAGCAGCGCGCCGGACCCTGGTCCGGGCGCTCCCCGTCGCCCCCGCCACCGTCCTGCTGCTGCTCTTCCTCGCCGGCCCGATCGTCTACTGCGTCGTCATCGCCTTCACCGACCTTCAACTGACCGGTCAGGCCGAGGAGTCGTTCGTCGGGTTCGACAACTTCCGACGCGCCTTCCAGGACGACGCGTTCCTCGACGCCGTATGGCTGACGCTGGTGTTCACGGTGCTGTCGTCGCTGGTCGGGCAGAACACCCTGGGGCTGGCGCTGGCCTCCCTGATGCGGCGGGCGTCGAAGCCGGTGCGGACGCTGGCCGGCGGGGTCGTCGTCACCGCGTGGGTGCTGCCGGAGGTCGTCGCGGGGTTCCTGCTGTACGCCTTCTTCCGCCGCGAGGGCACCCTGAACGCCGTACTGGACTGGCTCCACCTGCCCGCCCAGAACTGGCTGTTCACCCTCCCCATCCTGGCGGTGTCCTTCGCCAACGTGTGGCGGGGCACGGCGTTCTCGATGCTCGTCTACTCCGCCGCGCTCGACGAGATCCCCAAGGAGGTCACGGAGGCGGCGGAGGTCGACGGGGCGGGCGGGTGGCGTCGGCTGTGGCACGTCACCCTGCCGATGATCCGCCGTTCCATCGCCACCAACCTGATGCTCAACACCCTGCAGACCCTCTCCGTCTTCGGGCTGATCTGGGTGATGACGCGGGGCGGGCCCAGCGGCAGGAGCCAGACGCTGCCGCTGTACATGTACGAGCAGGCGTTCCAGAACAGCCTGATCGGCTACGGCACGGCGGTCGCCCTGCTCCTGCTGCTGATCGGGTCGCTGTTCTCGGTCGTGTACCTGCGGCTGCTGCGGACGGAGGTGTGAGAGTCATGGCCCGTACGCTCGCCTCCCGGCGGACGAGCCGCCGGCTGGCCGCCGACGCGGGGCTGCTGGTGGCCGTCGCCGCGTTCGCGCTGCCGCTGCTGTGGGTGGTGCTGTCCGCCCTGGACCCGCACGCGGGGCTGAGGGTGAAAGCCCCCGACGGTCTCACGCTCGACCACTTCGACGCGATCCTCACCGCCGACATCACCTTCACCCCGCTGCTCAACAGCCTGATCCTGTGCGGCGGCGCGACGGCGCTGACGGTGGCGTGCGCGGCGCTCGCCGCGTACCCGCTCTCCCGGTTCCGCTCCCGCCTCAACCGCCCCTTCCTCCTCACCGTCCTCTTCGCCACCTCCCTCCCCATCACGGCGATCATGGTGCCGGTGTACGCCCTGTTCGTCCGGGTGAACCTCATCGACACATTCCAGGGCACGATCTTCTTCTTCGCCGCCTCCCAGCTCCCCTTCGCCATCTGGCTGATGAAGAACTTCATGGACGGGGTCCCGAGGGAGCTGGAGGAGGCGGCCTGGACCGACGGGGCGTCGTCGTCACAGTCCCTGCTGCGGATCGTGCTGCCGCTGATGGGGCCGGGGGTGGCGGTGGTGACGGTGTTCTCGTTCGTCATGATGTGGGGGAACTTCTTCGTCCCCTTCATGCTGCTGCTCACCCCGGACCAGATGCCGGCCTCGGTCAGCATCAACGAGTTCTTCGGCAACCGCGGCATGGTGGCGTACGGGCAGCTCGCCGCGTTCTCGATCGTCTACTCGACGCCGGTGATCCTGCTCTACGTACTGATCTCCCGGCGCCTGGGCGGCGGCTTCGCGCTGGGAGGTGCCGTCAAGGGGTGACGGGGGCGGCGGGCGGACCGCGGGCGGGGGCCTCGTAGCCCTTAACGGGAATTCACAGGTTCAGTAGGTTCCTACGATCCGTGTTCCTGGCCGAACGGACCGTAGTCAAAGGCCGTACGGCCCCTTACCTTGTGGCCCGTGCCCCGACCCGAAGCCCTCCCGGACCAGCCCGACCAGCCCGCGTCCCCCTTCGACCCCCGGGCCGCCCACCGGTTACGCATCGCCCTCGGCATGGGCCCCGAACACGTCGCCCGCGACATGCGGGTCTCCTACGGACTGCCGTACGTCGGCCCGGATCTGGTCCTCGCCTGGGAACGGGGCGAGGCCGGCCCCTCCGACTCCGAACTCACCGCCCTCGCGGGCACGTTGTGGTGCTCGCCGACCGATCTCCTCGCCCGTCCCCGCACTCTGCGCGAACACCGCCTCGCGCACGGCCTCGCCCCCGAGGACGTCGCCCGCGCGGTCGGCGTCGACGCGCGCGCCTATCTGCGGCTGGAGGAGAAGGACGCCTGGCGGGGCACCGACCGCCAGTCGGCGGCGCTCATCGACCTGTTCGGCCTGACGCCGCCCGAGTACGTCACCGTCACCGGGCAGGACGAGCGGCTCACCGAACTGCTGCGCAAAGCCGTGACCACCCGCTGGCAGGGACACGCCCGGGGCATCGCCAAGCTCGTACCCCTGGACCGGGCCCTGGTGGAGGACGTCCTGCGCGACCTGCACGCCGAGTACCAGGCCCGCCTGGCCACCCCGGGCGGCCTCGACCTGCGCGACCGGGTCCTGGAGTACTTCTGGACGGCGGTCGAGAAGGAGACCGGGGCCGGCGGGCCCTAGAAAGCCCCAAGAAGCCCCAGGAAGCCCTGGTAAACCTGAGGATGAGGAAGCCCCGGAAAGCCCCAGAACGCCCTAGAAGACCGACTCCGCCTCGACGATCCGGTCCTTCGGCACCGTCTTCAGCTCGGTCACCGCCTCGGCCAGCGGCACCATCACCACGTCGGTGCCGCGCAGCGCCGTCATCCGGCCGAAGTCGCCCCGGTGCGCCGCCTCCACGGCGTGCCAGCCGAAGCGGGTGGCGAGGACGCGGTCGTACGCGGTGGGCGTGCCGCCGCGCTGGACGTGGCCGAGGATGACCGGCTTGGCCTCCTTGCCGAGCCGGCGCTCCAGCTCGTACGCCAGTGCCGTGCCGATGCCCTGGAAGCGCTCGTGGCCGAACTGGTCGATCTCGCCGTGCCCGTAGTCCATGGAGCCCTCGACGGGGTGGGCGCCCTCGGCGACGCAGATCACCGCGAACTTCTTGCCCCGGGCGAACCGCTCCTCGACCATCTTGACCAGGTGGGAGGGGTCGAAGGGCCGCTCGGGCAGGCAGATGCCGTGCGCGCCGGCCGCCATGCCGGACTCCAGCGCGATCCAGCCGGCGTGCCGGCCCATGACCTCGACGACCATCACCCGCTGATGCGACTCGGCCGTGGTCTTCAGGCGGTCCATCGCCTCCGTCGCCACCCCGACGGCCGTGTCGAAGCCGAAGGTGCGGTCGGTGGAGGAGATGTCGTTGTCGATCGTCTTCGGCACGCCGACCACCGGCAGCCCGGCGTCCGACAGCATCCGGGCCGCGGTCAGCGTGCCCTCGCCGCCGATCGGGATCAGCGCGTCGATGCCGAAGTCACGGGCGATGTCGGCGGCGTTCTCGCAGGCCTCGCGGAGCCGGTCGCGCTCCAGCCGGGAGGAACCGAGGATGGTGCCGCCGCGGGCGAGGATGCCGCTGACGGCGTTCAGGTCGAGGGCGCGGTAGCGGCCGTCCAGCAGGCCGGCGTAGCCGTCCTCGAAGCCGATGACCTCGTCGCCGTACTGCGCGACCGCTCGGTGCACGACCGACCGGATCACGGCGTTCAGTCCGGGGCAGTCGCCGCCTGCGGTGAGAACTCCGATTCGCATCGTGCTGTGTCTCCTGCTCCCTGTCGGCACCGGTGAGGCACTGTCGATTGTTTCACGTCCCGCGGAACACCGCCGACGCTACATTGACGGGCGCCTTATCTACCACGAGAGGTATTGTCAAGAGGGTTCCGCTCACCTTGGTGGGCGATTTTTAACGCCGCCCTTTTGACGAGGGAACGGCGGGGAACAGCGACGGAAACCGATGGAACGACAGACACGACGGACCCGACGGAACGGAGAGCACGCGTGACGCGCAGCGTGTACGTGACCGGTATCGACCGCGGCGACGGCCGCCAGGTCGTCGAGCTGGGGGTCATGGAACTCCTGACCCGCCAGGTCGACCGGGTCGGCGTCTTCCGTCCCCTCGTCCACGACGGCCCCGACCGCCTCTTCGAGCTGCTGCGCGCCCGCTACCGGCTCTCCCAGGACCCGGCGACCGTCTACGGCATGGACTACCAGGAGGCGTCCGCCCTCCAGGCCGAGCAGGGCGCCGACGAACTGGTCTCCGCCCTGGTCGACCGCTTCCACCTGGTCGCCCGCGACTACGACGTGGTCCTCGTCCTCGGCACCGACTTCGCGGACACCCAGTTCCCCGACGAGCTGTCGCTCAACGCCCGGCTCGCCAACGAGTTCGGCGCCTCCGTGATCCCGGTGGTGGGCGGGCGCAAGCAGGCCGCGGACTCGGTCCTCGCCGAGACCCGCAACGCCTTCCGCGCCTACGACTCGCTCGGCTGCGACGTGCTGGCCATGGTCACCAACCGGGTCGCCCGCGAGGACCGGGACCTGATCGCCGAGCGGCTGGCCGGGCTGCTCCCGGCGCCCTGCTTCGTCGTCCCCGACGAGCCCGCGCTCTCCGCGCCCACCGTCTCCCAGATCGCCCACTCCCTCGGCGCCAAGGTGGTCCTCGGCGACGACTCGGGCCTGGCCCGGGACGCGCTGGACTTCGTCTTCGGCGGCGCCTCGCTGGCCAAGTTCCTCGGCGCCCTGACCCCCGGCTGCCTGGTCGTCACCCCCGGCGACCGCGCCGACCTGGTCATCGGCTCGCTCGCCGCGCACAGCGCCGGCACCCCGCCGATAGCCGGTGTGCTGCTCACCCTGGACGAGGTGCCCGGCGACGACGTCCTCACCCTCGCCGCCCGCCTCGCCCCCGGCACCCCCGTCCTGTCCGTGCCGGGCAACAGCTTCCCCACCGCCGAGCGGCTGTTCTCCCTGGAGGGCAAGCTGAACGCGGCCACCCCGCGCAAGGCGGAGACCGCCCTCGGCCTGTTCGAGCGGTACGTCGACACCGCCGCCCTCGACAAGCGCGTCCAGGCCCCGAGCAGCGACCGCGTCACGCCGATGATGTTCGAGCACAAGCTCCTGGAGCAGGCCCGCTCGAACCTGCGCCGGGTCGTCCTGCCCGAGGGCACCGAGCCGCGCGTCCTGCACGCGGCCGAGGTGCTGCTGCGCCGGGGCGTGTGCGACCTGACCCTGCTCGGCCCGGTCGAGCAGATCCGCAAGAAGGCCGCCGACCTCGGCATCGACCTCGGCGACTCCCAGCTGATCGACCCGGCCACCAGCGACCTGCGCGACCGCTTCGCCGAGCGCTACGCCGAACTGCGCGCCCACAAGGGCGTCACCGTGGAGCTGGCCTACGACGTCGTCTCCGACGTCAACTACTTCGGCACCCTGATGGTGCAGGAGGGCCTGGCCGACGGCATGGTGTCGGGGTCGGTGCACTCCACCGCCGCCACCATCCGCCCCGGCTTCGAGATCATCAAGACCAAGCCGGACGCGTCGATCGTCTCCTCGGTCTTCTTCATGTGCCTGGCCGACAAGGTGCTCGTCTACGGCGACTGCGCGGTCAACCCCGACCCGAACGCCGAGCAGCTCGCCGACATCGCCGTCCAGTCGGCGGCGACGGCGGCCCGGTTCGGCGTCGAGCCGCGCATCGCGATGCTGTCGTACTCCACCGGCACCTCCGGCTCCGGCGCCGACGTCGACAAGGTGCGCGAGGCCACGGAGATCGTCCGCTCCCGCCGGCCCGACCTGATGATCGAGGGCCCCATCCAGTACGACGCCGCCGTCGAACCGTCCGTCGCCGCGACCAAGCTCCCCGGCTCCGAGGTCGCCGGGCAGGCCACCGTGCTGATCTTCCCCGACCTCAACACCGGCAACAACACCTACAAGGCCGTGCAGCGATCGGCCGGCGCCATCGCCGTCGGCCCGGTCCTCCAGGGCCTGCGCAAGCCGGTCAACGACCTCTCCCGCGGCGCGCTGGTGCAGGACATCGTGAACACCGTCGCCATCACGGCCATCCAGGCCCAGTCCCCCATCGAGAAGGCTTCCGAACAGTGAGCAGCTCCCCCACCCGCGTCCTCGTCCTCAACTCCGGCTCCTCGTCGCTGAAGTACCAGCTGCTGGACATGCGGGACAGCAGCCGCCTCGCGGTGGGCCTGGTCGAGCGGATCGGCGAGCAGACCTCCCGGCTGAAGCACACCCACGTGACGAACGGCGACACCCGGGAACAGAACGGCCCGATCGCCGACCACGAGGCCGCCCTCAAGGCGGTCGCCGAGGAGCTGTCCCGCGACGGTCTGGGCCTGGACTCCCCCGAGCTGGCCGCGATCGGGCACCGGGTGGTGCACGGCGGCATGTTCTTCACCGAGCCCACCCTCATCGACGACCAGGTGCTCACCGAGGTCGAGCGCCTGATCCCGGTGGCGCCGCTGCACAACCCGGCCAACCTGACCGGTATCCGCACGGCGCAGTCACTGCGCCCCGAGCTGCCGCAGGTCGCGGTCTTCGACACGGCGTTCCACACGACCATGCCGGAGTCGGCGGCACGCTACGCGATCGACCCGAAGATCGCCGACCGGCACCGCATCCGCCGCTACGGCTTCCACGGCACCTCGCACGCGTACGTCTCCCGCGAGACCGCCCGGCTGCTGGGCAAGGACCCGGCGGACGTGAACGTCATCGTCCTCCACCTCGGCAACGGCGCCTCCGCCTCCGCGGTCGAGGGCGGCCGGTGCGTGGACACCTCCATGGGGCTGACGCCGTTGGAGGGACTGGTGATGGGTACCCGGTCGGGAGACCTGGACCCGGCGGTCATCTTCCATTTGGAGCGCGTTGGCGGAATGTCCACGGACGAGATCGACACTCTCCTCAACAAGAGGAGCGGCCTGTTCGGTCTGTGCGGCGACAACGACATGCGGGAGATCCGGCGCCGCGTGGACGCCGGGGACGAAGAGGCGAAGCTCGCCTTCGACATCTACATTCACCGTCTGAAGAAGTACATCGGCGCCTATTACGCCGTTCTCGGGCGGGTGGACGCGGTCGCGTTCACGGCCGGGGTCGGCGAGAACGCGGCACCGGTACGGGAAGCGGCCGTGGCGGGCCTGGAGGGACTGGGCCTGGCGGTCGACGCCGAGCTGAACGCCGTACGCGGCGACGGCCCCCGGCTGATCTCCCCCGAGGGCGCGCGGGTGAAGGTCGCGGTGGTGCCGACGGATGAGGAATTGGAGATCGCGACACAGACGTACGCGCTGGTCGAAAAGAACAGCCGATAAATACACGGGTGAGCATGCCCGCGCCCATATGTACGTTCCGCCAGGCGGAATATTCCGGAGCGAAACAAACCGATAGGATCGCCCCATGCGCCGTTCGAAAATCGTCTGTACTCTCGGCCCCGCGGTCGACTCCCACGAGCAGCTCGTCGCGCTGATCGAGGCCGGCATGAACGTGGCCCGCTTCAACTTCAGCCACGGCACCCACGCCGAGCACCAGGGCCGGTACGACCGGGTCCGGGCCGCCGCGAAGGAGACCGGCCGGGCCATCGGTGTGCTCGCCGACCTCCAGGGCCCGAAGATCCGCCTGGAGACCTTCGCCGAGGGTCCCGTCGAGCTGGTGCGCGGTGACGAGTTCACCATCACCACCGAGGACGTCCCGGGCGACAAGACGATCTGCGGTACGACGTACAAGGGCCTGCCCGGTGACGTCGCCAAGGGCGACCCGATCCTCATCAACGACGGCAACGTCGAGCTGAAGGTCACCGAGGTCGAGGGCCCCCGGGTGCGGACGATCGTCATCGAGGGCGGCGTCATCTCCGACCACAAGGGCATCAACCTGCCCGGCGCGGCCGTCAACGTCCCCGCGCTGTCCGAGAAGGACATCGAGGACCTCCGCTTCGCGCTGCGCATGGGCTGCGACCTGGTCGCGCTCTCCTTCGTCCGGGACGCCAAGGACGTCCAGGACGTGCACCGCGTGATGGACGAGGAGGGCCGCCGCGTCCCCGTCGTCGCCAAGGTGGAGAAGCCGCAGGCGGTCGAGAACATGGAGGACGTCGTCGCGGCGTTCGACGCCGTCATGGTCGCCCGCGGCGACCTGGCCGTCGAGTACCCGCTCGAGAAGGTCCCCATGGTGCAGAAGCGCCTGATCGAGCTGTGCCGCCGCAACGCCAAGCCGGTGATCGTCGCGACCCAGATGATGGAGTCGATGATCACCAACTCCCGCCCGACCCGCGCCGAGGCGTCCGACGTCGCCAACGCGATCCTGGACGGCGCGGACGCGGTCATGCTGTCGGCGGAGTCGAGCGTCGGCGCGTACCCGATCGAGACGGTCAAGACGATGTCGAAGATCGTCCAGGCGGCCGAGCAGGAGCTGCTCTCCAAGGGCCTGCAGCCCCTCGTCCCGGGCAAGAAGCCGCGCACGCAGGGCGGTTCGGTGGCCCGTGCCGCCGCCGAGATCGCCGACTTCCTCGGCGGCAAGGGCCTGGTGGCGTTCACCCAGTCCGGCGACACCGCCCGCCGGCTGTCCCGCTACCGCGCGGTCCAGCCGATCATCGCGTACACCACCGACGAGTCGACCCGCAACCAGCTGGCGCTGAGCTGGGGCGTTGAGTCGCACGTCGTGCCGTTCGTCAACTCCACCGACGAGATGGTCGACCTGGTGGACCAGGAGATGGTGAAGCTCAACCGCTTCAACCCCGGTGACATCGTGGTGATCACCGCCGGTTCGCCCCCCGGCGTCCCCGGCACCACCAACATGGTCCGAGTCCACCACCTGGGCGAGGCCGTCCGCGGCTGACCCTTCGGCCGTACGTCACTGAGGGCGCCCCCTGTGGCAGGGGGCGCCCTCGGTGTTGTGCGGCTCCCGGACGGGTCTGTGGTGTCGTTCAGTCGGTCATGTACTGGTGCAGCCCCGGGACGGTCAGGGTCCCGCCGAACTGTCCCGCCTGCACCACCTTCACGTTCGTGAAGTAGATCAGCGGGATGTCCAGCGGCGGCGGGTGCTCCGGGTCGAAGGTGATCGGGATCAGCCCCAGCAGGTTGCCGGAGATGCTCTCCGTGTACATCACCGTGTCGCCGTCGCGGATCGTGGACGTGGAGCCCTCGGCCGCCTGCACGTGGTGGGTCCTGCCGGTCGTCTCGTCGTGCACGATCTGGTGCAGGTCGCCGATGTCGGTGCCGTTGGAGATGACGTACTTCAGGACCTTCTTGGTGGTCCCGTCGGCCGTCCGCACCTCGACGATCCCCTTGTACGAGGCGCCCTTCAGGGTGAGCGAGCTGGCCTCCAGCTCCCAGGGGCGGTTCGGCAAAGGGAGGGTGTTGTCGACACCGCCCTCGGCGTCGGTGGCGATCGGGCAGTCCACGGCCGGGTCGGTGGAGGCGCTGGCGCTCGCGCTCGCGGAGGGGGTGGGGCTGGTGGACGTGCCGGTGCCGGTGTCGGTGCCGCCGGTGGTGGGCGAGGCGGTGGCCTCGTCGACGGTTTCCTCGGCGTCCCGTACCGCCTCGGACGCCTCGTCCGCTGCGTCGGAGGGGGCGCCCTCGTCCCCGCCGGAGCCGGACGGGCCGGCGGAGGCCGAGGCGGACGCGGAGGGGGTGGCCGACGGGGTGGTCGTGGCGCTCGCGGACTCCTCGGTGCTCTTGCCTCCGGTGAAGAGATCCTCAAGGGCGTCACCGATGCCTTCGAGCACGCCGCCGCCGCTAGCGGTGGCCGACGGGGAGGCGGAGGACCCGGTGGTGGTGGCGGACGGCTCGGGCTCGGCCTCTTCCTTGTCCTTGTCGTCGGAACCTGAATCCGACGAAGAGGAGGAGCCGGCCTTCTCTCCCGAGCCCGAGTCCGCACCCGCACCCGTACCCGCGCCCGCGCCCGTGTCCGTCTCGGACGGGCTCGGCTCCGTGCCGTCGTCGGCCTCACCGGCCCCGCTCGCGCTCGCCGAGGGCGACGCCGTGGCCGACGCCGAGGCATCGCCCTTGTCGTCCTTGTCGTCCCCGTCGCCCGTCAGCGCCTCCACGCAGGCCTTGTACTCGTCGGCCGTCAGGCTCTTCGACGTGGACGTCTGGTCGTTGCCGTCCGCGGCGGCCAGCGTCGGCGTGAACCCCATCCCCATGAGGACCGCCGTCGGCATCGCCGCCAGGGCTATCGCCTTGCCGGCCGGCACATGGAACCTGGTGAACAACGGTTTCCTGGGTGCCGCGTGGCGCGGCCCGGTTCTCACGCGGGACGCCTCCGCGTCAGCCCCGTGAGTCACCTCGTCAGCCGGCACTTCGCCTCCCGTTCGCCCCGTTGGCCGGGCTCGTTCCTGACAGATGGTTCGGCTCCTCCACCGCGCCCCCGGGGACATCGCCCCGTTCCCTGGTCAGCTGCGCCGGCTGCGGCTCGGCCGGTATGCCCGGCGCCCACGAGACGGCCATGGCCCCGCCGACGAGCGAGAGCATGAAGCCGACGACGAAGCCGCCGAAGTTGGACACGGGGATGGACACCAGGGCGAGCAGGATCGCCGCGACGCCGGCGAAGGTCCGCACGTGCTTCTGGAACCAGAGGCTGACGCCGAGGACGACCAGCAGCACGCCGATGATCAGAGAGCCGGCACCGGCCGTGGTGGACATGGCCACCGTCAGATTGCCGAACTTCAGGTTCGCGTACGGGAAGTACATGATCGGGAAGCCACCGAGCAGGACGAGCAGACCGGCCCAGAACGGCCGGGTGCCCCGCCAGTCTCGGAACTGCTGCCTACGGCGGGTGAACTGGCCGGCGGCGACAGGACTCTCGGCGTTCATGGAAAACAGCTCCCTGGATACAGCGTTGCTGTGGTGGTGATGTGGGGGTGAACGGGCGGGGGCGCGGCCGGCCCCCGCCCGTCAGCGAGGGCTCAGTAGCACTCGATGCCTTCGCCGTCGCCCTTCTTGAGCGACATGTGCAGACCGCTGAGCTTGAAGGTTCCGGCGGTGGTGGCCCACGCCGTCTGCTTCACGTCGGTCAGCACGGCCTCGTCGGCCTGCTGGGCGAAGCCGCCCGGGTTGGCCCGTTCGCTGTCGACCTCCGCCTTCTTCTGGCCGGGGCCCTTGTTGATGGACCCGGCCGCCACACCGATGTCGATGTTCTTGAAGGTGGCGTCCGCCTGCAGATCCGCGACGTCGATGTACAGCTGCTCGGCGTAGACCGCTTCCTGCTTCTGCGACGTGTCGCCGGCCTCCAGCCGCAGGGTGATGGGACCCAGCAGCGGGACCTTCGTCACGACCGACTGGCACAGCTTGTCGATCTCGGCGGAGGTGAACGCGGAGACGGCCACGGCGTTACGGCCGCTCGCGCCGTCGTTGTAGGCCCCGTACTGCGAGAACCCGTGACCGGTGAGCTCCTTGGCCGTCACCTTGAACTGCTGCCCCGACACACTGAACGAAGCGGCGAGCGCCCCCTGCGCCAGGGCGACGCCTATCGCGGCCGTCGCGGCGACGCTGGGCACCATGACCACAGCGAACCGCTTCCATCTGGTCCCACCACGCACTTGGGACTCCATATTTCCTCCTTCTCGGACGTACATCTCCTGGCCTCGGCTCGCCCCCAGACGGCGGCTCGGCCGGGCAGGGATGGGAGAAGTGCTACGTCCTCGGGAAGGAGAGCGCCCGCGGTCGACGGCGCGCACCACGCGCCCGAATCACCGGCGATCACCCCCGAGCGACAACCACTGGTCGCGCCTGACACGCATCACGCACAACCTTGCGGACAGGCTCCGCCGAAAAAGGGCGAAGACCCCCCTGTCCAAGGGCCGGCTCCACTGCCGCCGGTCCTGCTCGGTGGGGACCCAGGAAGCCCGTGACCCGATTGGCTGTCGGGGTACGGGAACGGACCGAGCGTGGCCGATCGTGGTGCATTCTCGCCGCCCGCACAAGGGGCGCCGTTACTGGCTAGTAACGGCGCGATAACCATGGGTCGACGCAGGGGTCCCGCCCCGCGACGCTGGGTGTCTCCGGGCGACGGGACAAAACCGTTCTTCGCCGGACAGATTCCGACACTCCCCTGCCGATGACTTACTCGCAGTAACAGCGGCCGCGATTACCAAGTTTCGGTAAAGCACGGCCGTCCTGCGGCTCCGCCGACGTTTCTCTTCACTCGGGCACCGCCCGGCCGGAAGATCGTCGGCCGGGCGGTCGGGGAAGGCGCGGGTCCGGTCAGAACAGGGCGCGGGCGAGTGCCCGGCGGGCCGCCGTCACCCGCGGGTCGTCGGCCCCGACGACCTCGAACAGCTCCAGCAGCCGCACCCGTACGGCGTCCCGTTCGTCGCCGAAGGTACGCCGCACCGTGTCGATGAGGCGCCCGAAGGCGTCCTCCACATGACCGCCGACCAGATCGAGGTCGGCGGCGGCGATCTGCGCCCGCACGTCGGCGGGCTTGTCGGCGGCGTCCTTGCGCACCTGCTGCGGGTCCAGGTCCTGCACCCGCTGGAGCAACTCGGCCTGGGCGAGACCGAGTCTGGCCTCCATGTTGCCCGGGTCCTCGTTCAGTACGTTCTGGTACGCGCGCACCGCGCCACCCAGATCGCCCGCGTCCAGGGCCTGTACGGCGGCCTCCAGCGCGGCGTCGTGCGGTCCGGCCGGGGCGGCGGGGGCCTGCTGGGCGGCGCCCGGGTCGGCCTCGGGGTCGACGACCAGGCCGGTGAGGCCGAAGCGCTGCTCGGCGACCTGCACCAGCTGGTCCAGGGTCTGGCGGATCTGGGCCTCGCCTGCGGCACCCTGGAAGAGCGGCAGCGCCTGCCCCGCGACCACCGCGAAGACGGCCGGGATGCCCTGGATGCCGAACTGCTGCATCAGCATCTGGTTGGCGTCGACGTCGATCTTGGCGAGCACGAACCGGCCGTTGTACTCGACGGTGAGCCGCTCCAGGACCGGGCTCAGCTGCTTGCAGGGCTCGCACCACTCGGCCCAGAAGTCGATGACGACCGGGACCTCGGTGGACCGCTGCAGGACATCGAGCTCGAAGCCCGCCTCGTCGACGTCGATGACGAGATCGGCGGGTGAGACGGCACCCCCGCCGCCCTGCTGCGCGGCCTGGGCGCGGGCCTGCTCCGCCTTGGCCTTGGCCTCCTGGGCCGCCTTCACCGCGGCGAGGTCGACGACCCCGCTCATGGACATGTTCCGTGGCTGCATGCGCCTATCCTCCCCCGTACCGCGCGCGTCCGTGAAAAGCGGCCTGAAACCCGCTCCGAAGTGTGCTGTTCGGCGCCAGGTCCCCACCTGGCGCCGGTGGTCGTCGCTCCAGCCTGAGGTCACCCTCGCTTTCGCTACGACTCGTAGCGTAATACCCTGCGCACCCCCCGCGATACGGCCCCTTGGTGATCTCCCTCACGGCATCCCCCGCCAAACCCGCGGATATGGTCGAGGGATGCCGAACCGCTCCCCCGCCGGTCGCTCCGGCCGCCCGCGCAGTGCGGCGGCCGACGCCGCGATCCTGGCCGCGACACGGGAGGCACTGGTCGAGCTGGGCTGGTCGAAACTGACGCTGGGCGACGTGGCGGCACGGGCCGGGGTCGCCAAGACGACCCTCTACCGCCGCTGGTCGGGCAAGAACGAGCTGGTCGTCGACGCGGTCGCCGAGCTGTTCGACGAACTCCGCCTGCCCGACTGCGGCTGCCTGGCCGCCGACATCGAGGGCGTGGTCCTCCAGTTCGCGTCGATCCTGGACCGCCCGGAGGCCCGCAGCGGCCTGATGGCGGTCGTCGCCGAGTCCACCCGCGACCCCGCCCTGCGCGAACGCATCCGCCGCTCGATCGTGGAACGCCAGAAGGGCCTGGTCCTGGAGGGCCGCGCCCGCGCCCAGGCCCGCGGCGAACTCCCGCCCCAGCCCGACCCGGACGAGGCCGCCCGCACGGTGGACCTGATCTTCGACGTGGTGGCGGGCGCGGTGGTGCACCGGACGCTGGTGAGCGCGGAGCCCGCGGACGAGGCGTGGGTACGGGGTTTCACGCGGGTCCTGCTGTCGGGCCTGACCTCCCGGCCGGCCGAGTAGGCCCCGGGGTGGGCCTGGGGGTCAGAACCCCGCCGGCTCCGTGTACACCCCCCACTCCTCCCGCAGCACCCCGCAGATCTCCCCGAGGGTCGCCTCCGCGCGTACCGCGTCCAGCATCGGCTCGATCATGTTGGCGCCGGAGCGGGCCGCGTCGAGCATGGCGTCGAGGGCGGCGCGTACGGCGGTGTCGTCGCGGCCGGCCCTGCGCTCGCCCAGCGCCCGCACCTGCTCCCGTTCCACCTCGTGGCTGACCCGGAGTATCTCCAGGTCGCCGGTGACGGAGCCGGTGTGGGTGTTGACGCCGACGACCCGTTTGTCGCCCTTCTCCAGCGACCGCTGGTAGCGGAAGGCGGACTCGGCGATCTCGCCGGTGAACCAGCCGTCCTCGATGCCGCGCAGGATGCCGGAGGTCATCGGGCCGATGGGGTGCCGCCCATCGGGGTGCGCCCGGAGCCCGCGCTCCCTGATCCGCTCGAAGATCTTCTCCGCGTCCGCCTCGATCCGGTCCGTCAGCTGTTCGACGTACCAGGAGCCGCCGAGCGGGTCGGCCACGTTGGCGACGCCGGTCTCCTCCATCAGGACCTGCTGGGTGCGCAGGGCGATCTCCGCCGCCTGTTCGGAGGGGAGGGCGAGGGTCTCGTCGAGGGCGTTGGTGTGCAGGGAGTTGGTGCCGCCCAGCACGGCCGCCAGGGCCTCCACCGCCGTACGGACCACGTTGTTGTACGGCTGCTGCGCGGTGAGGGAGACGCCGGCGGTCTGGGTGTGGAAGCGCAGCCACTGGGACTTCTCCGACCTCGCCCCGTACACGTCGCGCATCCAGCGGGCCCAGATGCGGCGGGCCGCGCGGAATTTCGCGATCTCCTCGAAGAAGTCGACGTGCGCGTCGAAGAAGAAGGACAGGCCGGGCGCGAAGGTGTCGATGTCCAGGCCGCGGGAGATGCCCAGCTCCACGTACCCGAAGCCGTCGGCCAGGGTGTACGCCAGCTCCTGCGCGGCCGTGGAGCCGGCCTCGCGGATGTGGTAGCCGGAGACGGAGAGCGGCTTGTAGGCGGGGATGCCGGCCGCGCAGTACTCCATCAGGTCGCCGATCAGGCGCAGGTGCGGCTCGGGCTGGAAGAGCCACTCCTTCTGGGCGATGTACTCCTTGAAGATGTCGGTCTGGAGCGTGCCGTTCAGCACGGACGGTTCGACGCCCTGGCGCTCGGCGGCGACCAGGTACATGCAGAAGACGGGGACGGCCGGGCCGCTGATCGTCATCGACGTCGTGACGTCGCCGAGCGGGATGTCGCGGAAGAGGACCTCCATGTCGGCGGCCGAGTCGATGGCCACCCCGCAGTGGCCGACCTCGCCGAGCGAGCGCGGGTCGTCGGAGTCGCGGCCCATCAGCGTCGGCATGTCGAAGGCGACCGAGAGGCCGCCGCCGCCGTTGCGGAGGATCATCCGGTAGCGCTCGTTGGTCTGCTCGGCGTTGCCGAAACCGGCGAACTGGCGGATCGTCCAGGTCCGGCCCCGGTAGCCGGTCGGGTACAGGCCACGGGTGAAGGGGTACTCGCCCGGCCAGCCGATCCGCTCGAAGCCCTGGTAGGTGTCCCCGGGGCGGGGGCCGTACACCGGCTCCACGGGATCACCGGAGAGCGTCGTGAAGTCCGCGTCGCGCTTGCGCGCCGCGTCGTACCGGGCCTGCCAGCGTCGGCGGCCCTCCTCTATGGCGTCAGCGTCCATACCCTCGAATTTACTAGGACGTCCTAGTATCTGTCGACGGCAAACCGCCGTACGTGTGTACGGCGGTGGCGGCGGGTGCCCTACGCCTTGACGGGCGCGGGACCGCCGGCCTCGGTGAACTTCGCCTGGAGTTCCGGGGTGATCCTGCGTTCGACGAAGAACGCGGCCGTCGGGATGGTCCCAGCGAGCAGCACCCACAGCTGCTTCTTGACCGGCCACTTCGCCTTGGCGCCCAGGTCGAAGGCGAAGACGAGGTAGATGACGTAGAGCCAGCCGTGCGCGATGCTGACGACGCGGGTGAAGTCGTCGGCACCGTTCATGTCCAGCACGTACTTGCCGATCATGCCGAGGCACAGCAGGATCAGCAGGACACCGGTGACGTACGCCATGACCCGGTAGCGGGTCAGCACGCTCTTTTTCATGGGTACGAGCGTAACGAGGCGTTCCGGGCGATCTTGCGGCGCCCCGCCCCCGGCTCAGTCCTCTTCGAAGTCGCCCGCGGCCACCCGCAGCGGGCGCAGCATCGCGAAGATCTCGCCGCACTCCTCGGCGTCGTAGGCACCCAGGCCGAAGTCCATGGCCATCAGGTCGCGGGTGGCGGATTCGACCACCTCGCGGCCCTTGTCGGTGATCGAGGCGAGGGTGCCGCGACCGTCGTTGGGGTTGGGGCGCTTGGCGACGAAGCCCGAGGTGACCAGGCGGTCGACGGTGTTCGTGACCGAGGTGGGGTGGACCATGAGCCGTTCGCCGATCTTGGACATCGGCAGTTCGCCCGACTTGGAGAAGGTGAGCAGCACCAGCGCCTCGTACCGCGCGAAGGTCAGCCCGTACGGCTTGACCACCGCGTCGACCTCGGCCAGCAGGATCTGCTGGGCCCGCATGATCGAGGTGATGGCGGCCATGGAGGGCACGTTGCCCCAGCGGCGCTTCCAGCTTTCGTCGGCGCGGGCGATGGGGTCGAAGGAGAGACTGAGGGGCTTCGGCACGGCATCAGACCTTACCGGCCGGTCACATGCCGGTCAGCTCCGTCCCGCTTTTCGGACCGGGCGGCGCCGGGCCGCCGGCCGGTCCGAAACACGGTCGCCGGCCGCTGGTCGCGCTCCCCGGTCGCTGGTCGCGGCCGCCGGCCGCTGGTCGGGGTCACCGGTCGCCGGTCGCCGGTCGCCGGTCGCCGGTCGCCGGTCGCCGGTCGCCGGTCAGTGGCGTACTCGGTCGCGGGCATGGCGATGCGAGGGGCGACGCGCCCGGTATGTAACGATGCGCGGTGGATCGTTACGCTTTCTTTCCTCTGCTTCAGGGAGCAGCATGTTCCGGCTGATCCGCACCCTCGCGCCCGTCACCGCCCTCGGGCTCGCGGCGGGCTGTTCCTCCGCGGCCGACGTCGACGAGGCGTCCGTGGCCGCGGTCCCCTCCCGGAAGGCGGCCGGCTCCGACTTCTGGGTCGACCCGGACAGCCCCGCCGCCCGGCAGGGCCGGCAGTGGCAGCGCCAGGGCCGTTCCCAGGACGCCGAACTCCTCCAGCGGATCGCCGGGCAGCCCGCCGCGCTCTGGCCGGCCGGCGAGATCGACCCGACGCCGCTGGTGCGCAGGGCCACCCGGGCGGCGACGAAGGCGGGGAAGACGGTCCTGCTGACCGCCTACAACATCCCGCACCGCGACTGCGGCCAGCACTCCGCCGGAGGTGCGGCCGGCGCGGCGGCCTACCGGCAGTGGATCGGGAAGTTCGCCGACGCCATCGGTGACGCCAAGGCCCTGGTGGTGCTGGAGCCCGACGCCGTCGCGCACATCGTCGACGGCTGCACGCCCGGCGAGCTGCACGCCGAGCGGGAGCGGCTGCTGGGCGAGGCGATCACCCGGCTGAAGGAGCAGCCGCACACCAAGGTCTACCTCGACGCGGGCAACCCCTCCTGGATCAAGGACCCCTGGGCGCTGGTCGAGCCGCTGAAGCGGGCCGGGATCGAGGCGGCCGACGGCTTCGCGCTCAACGTCTCCAACTTCCAGACGAACGCCGACACCACGGCGTACGGCAAGAAGCTGTCCCAGGGGCTGGGCGGCAAGCACTTCGTGATCGACACCAGCCGCAACGGCAACGGGCCGCTGCCCGGCGTCTGGTGCAACCCGCCCGGCCGGGCGCTGGGCACCCGGCCGACCACCGACACCGGGGACCCGGTCGTCGACGCGTACCTGTGGATCAAGCGGCCCGGGGAGTCGGACGGCACCTGCGCGGGCGGGCCGGACGCCGGGCGGTGGTGGCCGGAGTACGCGCTGGGGCTGGCCCGTAACGCCCGTGGTGCCGGTGATGCCCGTGATGCGGAGTGACCTGGTCTACTCGACTTTGATCCACTTCGCCTTCGACGGGGTGCCGGCCGAGTCGGTGACGAAGAGCATGTACCAGCCGGGCGGGACCAGGGTGCGGTCCTCGGGGATGTCGAAGGTGACCGACTTCCCCTTCTTGGTCACGTCGAGTGCGATGGAGCGCTGTTCGACGTCGGTGGTGTGGGTCACCGCGCTCGGGCGCATCAGGCGGGCCTCGGCGATCCGGTCGGGGTGGTCGGTGCGGTAGGTGACGCGGTGGTCGGCGTCGAGGGTCTCCGGGCCGTCCTTCAGGGCCGGGCGGGCGGCCGTGTCGCGGTGCAGCGCCGGCGGGGTGAAGACCTCCATCCGCTGCTCGAAGTGGCCGAGCTTGGTGTTCTGCTGGTCGTCGAAGAGCGGGTCGGAGCCGAAGGTGGCGACCCGGCCGTCGGGCAGCAGCAGCGCCTCGGAGTGGTAGTTGCGGCCCACGGCGGGCGCGGCGGCCTCCTTGAACGCGTTGGTCCTCGGGTCGTAGAACTGCGCCTTGAGGATGTTGCTGGCGCTGCGGCCGCGGTAGTCCTCGGAGCCGTTGGACGTGAAGACGGTGTCGTCCGGCATGATCACGCTGTTCAGGTAGCGGGTGCCCTGGGGGAGGTCGGGGCCGGGCTTGAAGGCCGGGTTGTCCTCCTTGAGGTCGACGACGGCCGTGCGCGGGGTCGACTTCTTCGACTCGCCGACCCCGCCGCCGCCCAGCACCATCACCTTCTGGTCCTGCGCGGGGGGCAGGAGGAGGGACGCGGAGGTTTCGAGCTGGTCGGGGTCGGTGAGGCCGGGGACCTTCTGGAAGGTGTTGGTCTCCAGGTCCCACAGGCCGGGGACGCGGCCCTGGTCGGCGGGGCCGTAACCGGCGTTGGAACCGGAGTAGAAGAGCTTGCCGCCCTTGGTGAGGAAGAGGGCGGGATACGTGGGGAAGTAGCGCTTGGGGCCCGGTGACCACTTCTTGGTCTTCGGGTCGTAGATCTCGTTGTCGCCCGGGTCGATCATGCCGACGTCGTCCAGGCCGGAGGCGGCGAGGACGCGGCCGTCGTCCAGGCCGACGAGGGTCGGGTACCAGCGGGCCTTGTCCATCGGGTCGACGGGGATGTACTTCTCGGCGACCGGGTCGAACTCGTAGGCG
>NZ_JAGGOO010000147.1 GCF_018614415.1 Streptomyces sp. ISL-12 | reverse complement strand
CCACTTTCAGAGGTACCACCCTCCGGGCGGACTCCGGACCCCGGACCGGACCCCGGACCCCGACCCGGGTCGAGAATCAAGCCCACCGCCCACCGCCCACCGCCCACCGGCCACCCGCCACCGGCCACCGGCCACCGGGCGTCAGCCGCCGAGACGGCCCGGCGTGCTGGCGAGGCGCGGGCGCGCAACCGCCACGCCGGGCCCCCAGATCACAGACCTGGGGGCCCGTTGCCGCTGGGCCACCGCTTTCCCGGGCCGCTCGCTCGCTTCTTCCCCGTGCTGCAGCGGACCGGGTCAAGGGTGGGCCGCAGGCCCATCGCCGAAGGCGACGCGAAGCGCCCTTGAGGCGGGCCGTGGAAGCACGACACTGCCAAGAAGCGAGCGGCCCCGACCGTCACCTGACACCCCGGTCACCTGCCACGCGTCGATGGTCCAGGACAAGTTCCGCCCAGACCGTCTTCGTCGGCGGTGTCCGCTCCACTCCCCAGCGGTCCGCGTACGCCGCCACGATGAGCAGCCCCCGGCCACCCTCCTCCAGCGCCGGGTCCTGGGCACTCGGCACCCGGTCGCCCCGGGCGTCGGTCACCTCGACGCGCAGGGTGCGGCCGGCGCGCAGCCACAGGGTCAGCCGGAAGTCGCGGCCCGGCACATGTCCGTGCAGTACGGCGTTGGACGCCAGCTCCGCCACGATCTGCGCCGCCGCCTCCGACCGCACGTCCCAGTCGTCGAGCTGGCGCTCGGTGAGCAGCCGGGCGAGCCGCGCGCCCCGCCGGGTCGCGGACAGCTGAAGAGTGAAGTGACGTGCGGCGTACGTCATTTCGGGGGCGAAATCACGAGTCATGCCACCAGCGTGGCCGTCTGTCCCTACCGTGAACAGCGACGACGACGGTACTCAGAGTCACTGTCCGGTTGCCCGACGTGGTCGTACTGCTGGTACTTCGGGAGGGAAAAGTGGAGGACGAAGAGGCCGCGGCCATGCTCCAGGCAGTCGGTCGGCAGGTCAAGCTGTGGCGTGAGGCCGCCGGGATGAAGCAATCGGAACTGGGACCCGCCATCGGGTACAGCGAGGAAATGGTGTCGTCCGTGGAGCGGGGACGCCGGGCCCCCAAGCCGGACTTCCTCGACAACTCGGATGTCGTCCTCGGCGCGGGCGGCAAGCTCTCCGCCATGAAGGAGGACGTGGAGAAGGCCCACTTCCCGAAGAAGGTGCGGGACCTCGCCAAGGTGGAGGCGGACGCCGTCGAGATGGGTGCGTACGCCGGGCTGCACGTGCACGGTCTGTTGCAGACGGAGGAGTACGCCCGAGCCCTGTACGTGATGCGACGGCCCGCCTTCGCCGAGGAGGAGATCGAGCGGCACGTCGCGGCGCGCATGGCACGGAAGTCCGTCTTCGATCGGGTACCCCACCCGGAGTTCACCTTCGTCCAGGAAGAGGTGACCCTGCGCAGGCCGCTCGGAGGCAGACTGGTGATGCGACGACAGCTCGAACACCTGCTGGACGTCGGGCAGATGCGGCACGTCACGATCCAGGTGATGCCGACCGAGCGGGAGGAGCACGCGGGGATGGCCGGATCGCTCCAAGTGCTGAAACTCCGGGGCGGCAAGACCCTCGGGCACTCGGAAGGGCAGCTGTACAGCCGTCTGATCACTGATCCGCGTGAGGTCCAGAAACTCGAAATGCGCTATGGAATGATCCGGGCGCAGGCTCTCACGCCCGGTGAGTCTCTGGCGTTCATCAAAAAAGTCTTGGGAGAAGTGACATGAGCTCCGCGCTGAAGTGGTTCAAGAGCAGCTACAGCAGCAACGACGGCCCTGAGTGCGTCGAGGTTGCCATATCCGCCACCGCCCCCGGCTCGACCGTCCACGTCCGCGACTCGAAGGACACCTCGCGCCCCCATCTGTCCTTCACGGACGCCACCTGGACATCGTTCACGGGCACGATCACGTCGCCCGACCGACCGGCCTAGTTCGTGATCCGTTAGCGCGGTGACCGTCAGGGCACCGGAGAGTTCCGGCCATGACGCATTCGACACGTGTCAGGGCCGCCTACGCCCTGACGGCCGCCGCGCTGTTCACCGGGATCGCCGCCCCCGCCGCCTCCGCGGCGCCGCACGGGCCCGACTCGCGGGAGATACCCTTCACCGCCGCCGAGGTCACCGCGCGGGACGACGGGTCCTACAAGGTCACCTGGAAGGCACCGGGCGTGCGGAAGGTGGCCGTCAAGGCGAACGGGCGGACCGTCGCCTCCGGGGGCGCGAAGGGGTCCGTCGTCGTCAAGGGGCTGCGCGGCGCCGACCGCCACTGGTTCGACCTGGTGCCCGAGCGCGGTGGCAAGCTGCACCTCGCCGACCGGCTGATCCAGCTCGACGGGGCCGTCAACTTCCGGGACGCGGGCGGCTACCGTACCGCCGACGGCCAGTGGGTCAAGATGGGCGTCGTCTACCGCTCCGACGCCTGGGACAAGCTCACCGCCGCCGATCTGGCCAAGCTGAAGCGGCTCGGCATCGACACCGACTACGACCTGCGGATGACCTCCGAGCGGACCGCCGCGCCGGACCGGCTGCCCAGTGGGGTGCGCTATGTCCTGGCGGACGTCCTCGGCGGCTCCAGCCCCGTCTCGACGATGCCCACGACCGCCGAGGGCGCCGCGCAGATGATGGTCGACGCCGAGAAGTCGATGGTCAGCAGTGAGACCGGCAAGGCCGCGTACACGACTGTGTTCAACGGCATCGCGGACGACGCCGACGGCTCGGTCTACCACTGCACCGCCGGCAAGGACCGCACCGGCTGGGCCAGCGCCGCGCTGCTCACCATGCTCGGTGTGGACCGGGCGACGGTGATGGCCGACTACCTCGCCTCCAACGACTACCGGGCCGAGGCCAACGCCGCCGCACTCGCGGCCATGCCCGCCGAACAGGCCGCCGTGTACAAGCCGATGCTGGACGTCCGCGCCGAGTACCTCAACTCCGGGTTCGAGGAGGTCAAGGACGAGTTCGGCTCGTTCGCGGCGTACGAGAAGAAGGCCCTGGGGCTGGACAGCCGGGAACTGCGGCAGCTGAAGGCCGACCTGCTGGTGGGCTGACCTGCCGCGCGGCTGGGAAGGGAGGGTGCATGAACACAACATCCGCACGTGCGCTCTCCCTCGCCGCGACCGTCCTCACCGGCACCGTCGCCCTCTACATGGCGCTCGTCGCCTTCGGGAACATCACCGACTTCGGCACCAACCAGCAGTTCGTCCGGCATGTGCTGGCGATGGACACCACGTTCAAGGACGACGACCTGATGTGGCGGGCGATCACCACGCGGTGGATACAGGACGCCGCGTACGTGCTGATCATCGTCTGGGAGACGGCCGCCACGCTCGTGCTGGTCTACGGGACCTGGCTGTGGGCGCGACGGGATCACGTACGGGCCCGGCGATTCTCCGTCTACGGGCTGCTGATGGTGATGCTGCTCTTCGGGGCCGGGTTCATCGGCATCGGCGGCGAGTGGTTCGCCATGTGGCAGTCCGGGGACTGGAACGGACTGGACGCGGCGACCCGGGTCTTCCTGCTCAGCGGAATCGTGCTGCTCGTCGACCACTTCGCGGGCAACGAGGTCACTTCACCACGGTGACCGTGGTGCCCTTCGTACCGAACTTCCACAGCGCGGCGCCGTCCGCCTTGTGCAGCCGCACGCCGCCGGTCTTGGCGCCGGCGTCGGCCGGCGGGGGCGAGGAGCCGTCGACGGCGTTGGAGAAGCCGACGGATATGCCGTCCGCGAGGGCGAAGTAGACGATGTTCTCGACCTCGACCCCGTCGGAGCCGGTCGTCGCCTCGGTCCGGCTGCCGATGGTGTAGCTGCCGGGATCGGGGCTGACCGTGCCGGGCCAGACGGTGAAGGTGCGCCGGGTGGCGTCGCTGGCGTCGACCAGCCAGACCCGCTTGTCGCCGAGGGAGTAGACGATGCGCCGCCCGGTGCCGGAGCCGTCCGGCACGGCGGGCGGCGCGGACTCCTCGGGGGAGGGCTTGGCCTCCGCCGACGCCGAGGCGGTGGGCCGGGCGGCCGCCGCGGCAGCGGTCGGGTGCGGCCCGTTGTCCGCCTGTACGGCCAGGGCGGCCACCGCCACGACCGCGCCCGCGGTCAGACCGGTGACCCACGCCCACGAAGGCAGTCCGGCAGGCACGGGCAGGCATCTCCTCAGCTACAGACCAGGTCCTGGATCCCCCATACATCAGGGTCCGATCATCCTACTGCGGACGGGTGAACGGTGGGCGCGGCGCCGCCCTCAGTCCAGCACCGGCAACAGTTCCGGCAGGTGTCCGTCCGACGCCGCCGCCGCCCGTCGCCGCTCCTCCGGGACCTCGCCGTAGAGCGTGGTGCGGGGCCTGGCCGGGCGGCCCGCCGCGTCGGCGACCGCGATCAGGTCCTTGACGGACTTGTACGAGCCGTAGGAGGAGCCCGCCATGCGGGAGATGGTCTCCTCCATGAGGGTGCCGCCGAGGTCGTTCGCGCCGGAGCGGAGCATCTCCGCCGCGCCTTCCGTGCCCAGTTTGACCCAGCTGGTCTGGATGTTGGGGATGTGCGGATGCAGGAGGAGGCGGGCCATCGCGGTGACCGCGCGGTTGTCGCGCAGGGAGGGGCCGGGGCGGGAGATGCCGGCCAGGTAGACGGGCGCGTTGGTGTGGATGAAGGGGAGGGTGACGAACTCCGTGAAGCCGCCGGTGCGCTGCTGGATGCCGGCCAGGGTGCGCAGGTGGCCGAGCCAGTGGCGGGGCTGGTCGACGTGGCCGTACATCATGGTCGAGGACGAGCGGATGCCCAGGTCGTGGGCGGTTTCGATGACCTCGATCCAGGTGGCCGCAGGGAGTTTGCCCTTGGTGAGGATCCAGCGGACCTCGTCGTCGAGGATCTCGGCGGCGGTGCCGGGGATGGAGTCCAGGCCGGCTTCCTTGGCCGCCGTCAGCCACTCGCGGATGGACAGGCCGGTGCGGGTGGCGCCGTTGACGACCTCCATCGGGGAGAAGGCGTGCACGTGCATGCCGGGGACGCGTTCCTTCACCGCCTTCGCGATGTCGAAGTACGCCGTGCCCGGCAGGTCGGGGTGGATGCCGCCCTGCATGCAGACCTCGACCGCGCCGACCTCCCACGCCTGCTGGGCGCGGTCGGCGACCTGGTCCAGGGAGAGGGTGTAGGCGTCGGCGTCCGTGCGGCGCTGCGCGAAGGCGCAGAAACGGCAGCCGGTGTAGCAGACGTTGGTGAAGTTGATGTTGCGGGTGACGATGTACGTCACGTCGTCGCCGACGGCGGCTTCGCGGACGGCGTCCGCGATGCGGCACAGGGCGTCCAGGGCCGGGCCGTCGGCGTGGAGGAGGGCGAGGGCCTCGTCGTCGGTGAGCCTGGTGGGGGCGTCGGCGGCGGTGGCGAGGGCGGCGCGTACGTCGGTGTCGATGCGTTCGGGGGCCATGCCGGGGGCGGCGGCCTCGCGCAGGGCGGCCCAGTCGCCGTAGACCTCGTCGAAGTCGTCGCGGCGGTCGCCGGTGCGGCCCTCGGTGTCGATGGTGCGGTGCAGGTCGGTGCGGCCGGAGGGCTGGAAGACCTCGTCCGGTTCCTGCCAGGGCCGGCCCTCGACCGTCGCGTCCGGGCGGGCGAGCCCGGTCTCCGGGTCGGCCAGGGCGCGGACGTGCGGGAGGAGGCGCGGGTCGAGCCAGGGTTCGCCGCGCCGGACGAACTCCGGGTAGACGCAGAGACGTTCCCTCAGTTCGAAACCGGCGGTGCGGGACGTGGCCGCCAACTCCTCGATCCGCGGCCAGGGGCGTTCGGGGTTGACGTGGTCGATGGTGAGCGGGGAGACGCCGCCCCAGTCGTCGATACCGGCGCCGATCAGGCGCTCGTACTCGGAGTCGACCAGGTTGGGGGGTGCCTGGAGGCAGGCGTTCGGGCCCATGATGTGGCGGGCGACGGCCACGGCCGCGACCAGTTCGTCGAGTTCCGCGTCGGGCATGCCGCGCATCGCGGTGTCCGGCTTGGCGCGGAAGTTCTGGATGATCAGTTCCTGGATGCCGTGGTAGGCCCGCGCGACCTTGCGCAGGGCGAAGAGGGACTCGGCCCGCTCCTCGTAGGTCTCGCCGATGCCGATGAGCAGGCCGGAGGTGAAGGGGACGGAGGAGCGGCCGGCGTCCTCCAGGACGCGCAGGCGGACGGCCGGTTCCTTGTCCGGGGAGCCGTGGTGGGGGCCGCCGGGTTCCGACCAGAGGCGGGTCGCGGTCGTCTCCAGCATCATGCCCATGCTGGGCGCGACCGGCTTGAGGCGCTGGAAGTCGGTCCAGCTCATGACGCCCGGGTTGAGGTGCGGGAGGAGGCCCGTCTCCTCCAGGACGCGGATCGAGATGGCGCGGACGTAGGCGATCGTGTCGTCGTAGCCGTGCGCGTCGAGCCACTCGCGGGCCTCGGGCCAGCGGTCCTCGGGCTTGTCGCCGAGGGTGATGAGGGCTTCCTTGCAGCCGAGGACGGCGCCCTTGCGGGCGATGTCCAGCACCTCGTCCGGGGACATGAACATGCCGTGGCCGTCACGGCGGAGCTTGCCGGGGACGGTGACGAAGGTGCAGTAGTGGCACTTGTCCCGGCACAGGCGGGTGAGGGGGATGAAGACGCTCTTCGAGTACGTGATGACGCCGGGGCGCCCGGCCGCGGCCAGGCCCGCGTCGCGGACCCGGGCGGCGGAGGCGGTGAGGTCGGCCAGGTGCTCGCCGCGGGCCTGGAGGAGGACGGCGGCCTCGGAGACGTCCAGGGCGACGCCGTCCCGGGCGCGCTTGAGGGCTCGGCGCAGGGAGTTCTCGGTAGGCATCCTTCGAGGGTACGTGCGCCTTTGACGGAGCTAGACGTACTGCGCGTATGCGTCCAGTGTCCGCAGTACTTCCGCCTCCGCCGCCGGCGGAAGCTGGAGGACCGCCTCCTCGATGCCCAGGTCCGCGTAGTGGGACAGCTTGCCCGGGGTCGGGCGGACCGCGTACGGGACGACCGTCAGGGCCTCGGGGTCGCGGCCCGCCTTCGCCCACTCGGCGCGCAGGGCCGGCAGGGAATCCGTCAGGCCGCGTCCGCCGATCGGGAGCCAGCCGTCGGCGTACGCGCAGATGTCGGCGAAGAGGCGGGGACCCGCCGCGCCGCCGACGAGGACGCGGGGGCCCGGTCGCTGAACCGGCTTGGGGTAGGCGTGGCTGGCCCGCACGCTCGCGAACTCGCCCTCGTACGCCGTGGGTTCCGCGGACCACAGGGCCCGCATCACCGCCATCCGGTCCCGGACCAGGGCTCGGCGGGCGGCCCACGGGACACCGTGGTCGGCCGCCTCCTCCACGTTCCAGCCGAAGCCGACGCCCAGGGTGAACCGGCCGCCGCTGAGGTGGTCGAGGGTCGCGGCCTGCTTGGCGAGGCCGATCGGATCGTGCTGGGCGACGAGGGTGATGCCGGTGCCCAGGCCGAGGCGGTCGGTGACGGCGGCGGCCTGGCCCAGGGCCACGAAGGGGTCGAGGGTACGGCCGTACTCGCGGGGCAGGTCGCCGCCGGCCGGGTAGGGCGTGGCGCGCTCGACGGGGATGTGGGTGTGCTCGGGGAGGTAGAGGCCGGCGAACCCGCGCTGTTCCAGCTCCCGGGCGAGCCGGACGGGGGTGATGGTCTCGTCGGTGAGGAAGATCGTCACGGCGATGCGCATGGACCATCTGTACCGGGGGCCGGGTCACCTGTCCATACCGACCGGTCGGCACTGTTCCGTTGATTCAGCTGCCGACTGCCTTCCCGTGTCCCGCAGTTAATGGGTTGATACGAGCGTGGCAGGCGTCACTTCCCGCACCACCCCTGACTGTCGGACCACCCCTGGGAGCAGCAGCATGTGCGAGGACATCAAGGACGGCGTCGGCAGACGCGCCGTGTTCGTGACGGGCGCCGCCGCCGCCCTTACGCTCACGACCGTGAGCTTCGCGTCGGCGGCCGACGGCCGGCAGACCAAGACGATCCGGGGCACCCTGCCCACCGGGTCGCCGGACTTCGTGTACGTACCCGTCGAAGTTCCGCCGGGTGTGCGGGAGTTCCGGGTCTCCTACTCCTACGACAAGCCCGCCGTGCCGTCCGGCACCGCGGGCAACGCGCTCGACATCGGCCTCTTCGACGAGCGCGGCACCGGGCTGGGCGGCCGGGGTTTCCGGGGCTGGTCGGGCGGGGCGCGCACGGAGTTCTTCGTCCGGGCGGACGAGGCGACCCCGGGGTACATCCCGGGGCCGGTGCGGGCGGGGACGTGGCACATCGCGCTCGGCCCGTACACGGTGGCCCCGCAGGGGCTGTCGTACGAGATCACGGTGACGCTGACGCACGGGGAGCCCGGCGAGGCCGTGCGGCCGGTGTATCCGCCGGAGCGGGCGAAGGGGCGGGGGCGGGCCTGGTACCGGGGGGACTGCCATCTGCACTCCTGGTACTCCGACGGGCGCCGCACCCCGGCGGAGATCGCGGCGCTGGCGCGGGCGGCGGGCCTCGACTTCATCAACTCCTCCGAGCACAACACGCACTCCGCGCACGCCCACTGGGCCGACGCGGCCGGGGACGACCTGCTGGTGATGGTGGGGGAAGAGGTGACGACGCGGAACGGGCACGTGGTCGCGGTCGGCACCGACCCGGGGACGTTCGTGGACTGGCGGTACCGGGCCCGCGACAACCGGTTCGGTCGGTTCGCCCGGCAGATCCGGCGGGCCGGGGGCCTGGTGGTGCCGGCCCATCCGCACGCCACCTGCATCGGCTGCAACTGGAAGTTCGGCTTCGACGAGGCGGACGCGGTCGAGGTGTGGAACGGGTCGTACTCGCCCGAGGACGAGGTGGCGCTGGCCGACTGGGACGGCATGCTGGTCGCGTCCGTGCGGGACGGGCGGGGCTGGATCCCGGCGATGGGCAGCAGTGACGCGCACCGCGACCCGGACCCGGTCGGTACGCCGCAGACCGTCGTCCTCGCCGACGACCTCACCCGGCGCGCGATCCAGGAGGGCATCCGCGCGGGGCGGTCCTACGTCGCCGAGTCCGCGAAGGTCACGCTGGCGTTCACCGCGTCCGGCGGGCGCGGGGAGCACGCCGGGATCGGGGAGCGGCTGTCCGTGGCCGGCGACACCCCGGTCACCGTCCGCCTGGCGGTGAGCGGCGCCCCGCGCTGCACCGTCCGGTTCGTCACCGACCAGGGGGTGCTGCACACCAGCGGTCCGCTGCCGGTGTCGGGCGAGGGGGTCGTGGAGTGGCGGACGACCGCCTCGTACGCGGCGTACGTGCGGGCCGAGGTGCGGCACGAGGTGGCGGCGGGGGCGTTGCCGGGGGCGCTGGCCGCCTTCACCAACCCGGTGTTCCTCGGGAGGGGTTAGCTCTTCAGGGGCCCTCCAGGTCCGCCACGACCGCGAAGTGGTCCGAGGGCCACACGCCGTCCACCGGGGCGTCGCCCGCGCGCCGTACCGCCCGGACCCGGCCCAGTCCGCCGGGGCCGGGGGGGCCGGGGCGGACGTAGTCGACGCGCTGGGGCGGGCCGTCGCCGGTGATGTGCGGGTTGGCGGGGTCCAGGGTGGCGGAGGGGGCGGCCGGGTCGGCCAGGTCCCAGGCGTCCGTGAAGCCCCGGGCGGTCAGGAGGCGGATCTCGTCGGTGCCGGGGCCGGCGTTGAAGTCCCCGGTGAGGACGGGCGGGTACGCGCTGCCGCGCCGGTGCCGGTCGACGAAGTCCGTGAGGGCGGTGACCTGGCGGTGGCGTACGGCCGAGGCGTGCGGCGCCGAGGTCAGGTGGACGGTGCAGAACGGGACGGGGTGGCCGGGGGTGTCCAGGGTGGTGCGCAGCGCGATCCGCCCGTCGTCGAGTGCGGCGGGCGCCGGCAGCCGCAGCGCCGCCTGTTCCAGCACGGGCCAGCGGCTGAGCACCGCGGCGCCGATGACGACCCGGTCGTCGCCGATCCGCCGCTGCCAGCGCTCGGGGGCGCCGTAGGCCGCCCAGGCCCAGTGCAGGCCGAGTTCCCCGGCGAGCCACTCGGCGAGGTTGCCGCCGTCGTCCGCCGCCCACACCTCCTGGAGGCCCACCGCGTCGGGGCGCAGCTCCCGCAGCACGGCGAGGACCGCCTTCTGCCGTTCCGCCCAGGGCCCGAACCGCCACCACAGATTCCAGGTCACGACCCGCACGACCGCATCACCCGTCTCTCGCACATCCTCGCTTTCCCGCTGAGGCTGTCCGGCGAACATGACCGCCGGGCGACGCACCGGGAACGGACGCCCCGTCAGTTCTCGTTGCCGGAATGGACGATTGCGGAGACTGTGTGAGGGCTCGGTGCCATGGTGGGGCGCCGTCGGTGATCCGCGCGTCCCCCGGCTGACGGGGACGGTACGGACAGGGCAGACTGACGGGATCGCTCGGGATACCTAGGGGGACTGGATGGACGGTGTGCCGCGAGTGCCGGGGCAGCGGCGGTCGGTTCCCCCGGCGGAGACGGCCGCCCCGGCGGAGACGGCCGCCCCGGCGGAGACGGCCGCCCCGGGGGAGACGGTCTCCCCAGTGGAGACGGCCGCCCTGCGGTTCGGTGTGCTCGGTCCGGTGCGCGCCTGGCGAGGCGACGAACCGCTGGCCACCGGCTCGCCCCAGCAACGCGCCCTGCTCGCCGCACTGCTGCTGCGCGAGGGCCGTACGGCGACGGCGGCGGAGCTGATCGACGCCCTGTGGGGCGAGGAGCCGCCGCCCCGGGCGCTGGCGGCGCTGCGCACGTACGCGTCCCGGCTGCGCAAGGTCCTCGGCGCCGGAGTGCTGGTCAGCGAGTCGGGCGGGTACGCCGTACGCGGCCCGGACGACGGGGCGCTGGACCTCTCCGCGGCGCGGGACCTGGCGACCGAGGCGGAGAAGGCGCGCGGCGCCGGTGACCTGTGCCGCGCCCGGGAGGCGCTCCGGCGCGCGCTGGCACTGTGGGACGGCGAGGCGCTGGCCGGCGTACCGGGCCCGCACGCGCGGGCGCAGCGGGTCCGGCTGGAGGAGTGGCGGCTGCAACTCCTGGAGACGCGGCTGGACATGGACCTGGAGCAGGGCTGTCACGCGGAGGCCGTCTCGGAGCTGACCGCGCTGACCGCCGCCCACCCGCTGCGCGAGCGGCTGCGCGAGCTGCTGATGCTGGCGCTGTACCGCAGCGGGCGGCAGGCCGAGGCGCTCGCGGTCTACGCCGACACCCGCCGCCTGCTGGCGGAGGAGCTGGGCGTCGATCCGTGCCCGGAGCTCCAGGAGCTCCAGCGGCGGGTCCTGCGGGCCGACCCGGACCTGGCGGAGGTGCCCGGACCGGTCGAGCGGCCCGCGCCGGCCCCCGTCCGCCCGGCCCAGCTCCCGGCGACGGTGCCGGACTTCACCGGCCGGGCCGCCTTCGTACGGGAACTGAGCGAGGTACTGGGCGCGGCGTCCGGGGACGGGAGCCGGGTGATGGCGCTGTCGGCCGTCGCCGGGATCGGCGGCGTCGGCAAGACCACGCTGGCGGTGCACGTGGCGCACCAGGCCCGGTCCGCGTTCCCCGACGGGCAGTTGTACGTCGATCTCCAGGGCACCGGGGCGCGGCCGGCCGAGCCGGAGGCGGTGCTGGGCGCCTTCCTGCGGGCGCTGGGCACCGCGGAGTCGGCCATTCCCGACTCGCTCCAGGAGCGGGCGGCGCTGTACCGCTCGGTGCTGGACGGCCGCCGGGTGCTGGTCCTGCTGGACAACGCCCGGGACGCCGCCCAGGTACGTCCGCTGCTGCCGGGCGGGGCGGGCTGCGCGGCGCTGGTGACGTCCCGGGTGCGGCTGGCGGGGCTGGCCGGGGCGCACCTGGTCGACCTGGACGTCATGTCGCCGGAGGAGGCGCTGGCGCTGTTCACCCGGATCGTGGGCGAGGAGCGGGTGGCCGCGGAGCGCGAGGCCGCGCTGGACGTGGTGGCGGCGTGCGGCTTCCTGCCGCTGGCGATCCGGGTCGCCGCGTCCCGGCTGGCCGCCCGCCGCACCTGGGCGGTCGCGGTGCTGGCGGCCAAACTCGCCGACGAGCGCAGCCGGCTGGACGAGCTGCGGGCCGGCGACCTCGCCGTGAAGGCCACCTTCGAGCTGGGGTACGGCCAGCTGGAGCCCGCCCAGGCGCGGGCGTTCCGGCTGCTGGGACTGGCGGACGGGCCGGACATCTCCCTGGCGGCAGCGGCGGCCGTACTGGACCTGCCCGTCGGGGAGACCGAGGACCTGCTGGAGTCGCTCGTCGACACCTCGCTGCTGGAGTCGGCGGCGCCGGGCCGCTACCGGTACCACGATCTGGTGCGGCTCTACGCGCGTGCATGCGCCGAGCGCGACGAGCGGACGCCGGGCGAGCGGGCGGCGGCCCTCTCCCGGCTGCTGGACTTCTACCTGGCGACGGCGGCCGGCGTCTACGCGATCGAGCGGCCCGGCGACCGGCTGGTGGACCACCTGGCTCCGACCGCCTACCCGGGGCTGGCCTTCCCCGACCGCCACGCGGCCCAGGACTGGCTGTACGCCGAGGCGCACGTCCTGCTGGCCTGCGTGCAGCAGAGCGCGCGGGGGCCCGCCCTGGCGCGGGCCGTGGACCTGCTGTGGGCGGCCAAGGACCTGGCCGAGTCCGGCGCCAACGCCAAGCAGTACGAGGTCGTCGCGCTGGCCCTGCGGGCCGCGGCGCAGCGGGCGGGCGACCCCGGTGTGCTGAGCCGGGCGCTGACCACGCTGACCAACGTCCACCTGGTGGCCGGCCGCTTCCGCGAGGCGGACGAGCAGGCCCGGCTGGCCATGGAGCTGGCCCGGACCGCCGGAGACCCGGCACCGCACTGCTGGGCCGCCAACGACCGGGGCATCATCGCGCTGTACGAGGGCCGCAACGCCGAGGGCGAGGGGTATCTGCGGCAGGCCATCGAGAGTTTCCGCGCGGACGAGAACCTCGCCGGGGAGGCCAGCGCCCTGTGCAACCTCTCCCGCATCCACCTCGCCATGGGGCAGGTGACCAGCGCGGTGGAGCTGGCCCGGCGGGGCATCGCCATCTACGACCGGCTCGGGCACGCCCTGCGCGGCGCCAACGGCCGCTACGCCCTGGGGCTGGCGCTCACCGGGCAGGGCCGCCTGGACGACGCCGTCGAACGGCTGAACGAGGCGCTGGAGGTCTTCCGCGACAGCCGGCAGCGGCTCTGGGAGGGCATGACCCTGTTCCGGCTCGCGGAGGCACGGCTGGCGGGCCGGGAGCCGGCGGGGGCCGCCGCCCTGGCGGAGCAGGCGCTGGCCGTGCTGCGCGGGATCGGCGGCGAGTGGCGGCGCGGCAACGTGCTGACCGTGCTGGGCCGCGCGCTCGGCGCGCTCGGTCAGACCGGCCGGGCCCGGGCCTGCTGGCAGGAGGCCCTCACCACCTTCGACCGGCTGGGCTCACCGGAGGCCGCCGACGTGCGCCTGCTGCTCAGCCCGGCCGCCGTCGCCTGAGCGGCGGGGCGGCGAGACGGCGTTCATCGTTCGTTTATCGCCCGGCGGCACCCTCGGGTTGTCGGTCCGTCGCGTCGGGGGGCAGACGGATCAGCGGTGATCACCGCCGCTAGGGTGAACGACCCTGACATGCCCGTCCGGCGGTTTCGGGGGAGCCGCCGGACGGGCTTCGCCGATCGATGGACAGGAGTTCAGGTCATGGCCGATGCCGAGAAGGACCTCGTGGTCAAGCCGCTCGACAACCACGCCACGGGTGCCGAGACCGAGGCCACCACGCAGGACAACCACGCCACGGGCGGGGAGGCCGTCGCGCTGGACAACCACGCGACGGGCGGCACCGTGGCGCCGCTGGACAACCACGCCACCGGTGAGCAGGTCTGACGCGGGCCCACACGGGGACCCGTACGGGATCCCGCACAGGACCTGACACAGGCCCACGCAGGGGAACGGCCGCGGCGGCACGGAGGGGGAGCCGCCGCGGCCACCGCGTGTCCCGGCCCGCGCCGGCCCGTCACCGACGCCACACGCGGCACGACCCGCCACGCCGACCGGGGTGACACGAGCGCCGGGCCCTCGCGCGTGACACGACCGCCACGCCGCCGCGGGTGACACCACCGCCACGCCGCCGCGGGTGACACCACCGCCACGCCGTCACGGGTGACATCACCGCCACGCCGCCGCGCGTGACACCACCGCCACGCCGCCGCGCGTGACACGACCTCCCCGCCGCCGCGCGTGACACCACCGCCACGCCGTCACGGGTGACATCACCGCCACGCCGCCGCGCGTGACACCACCGCCACGCCGCCGCGCGTGACACCACCGCCACGCCGCCGCGCGTGACACAAGCCGCGACAACTGCCGGACCGTCACGACCTGGCACAACCGACGGGGTGCCGCGGCCAACGGGCGTGCACGGCCGTCGGATGTGTCACGGCCGACGGGCCGTCGCACCCCCGCAGCCCGCCACAGCCGTCGCGCGGGTCACGACCGCCGACCGTCGCGGGTCACGACCGCCACACCCACCGCGCGCCTCACAACCCTCCACACCCACCGCGCACCCCACGCCCGGCAGACCACCGCCCACGTACCGGCCCAGCGGTCGGCCGCCTCGCCCCCAGGTGCTCGAACACTTACGCGCTCCGGGCCGTCCCCGTCCCCTTCTCCGCGTCCAGCGCGTACACGCACCGGTCCTTGCTGCAGGCGTAGACGATCCCGTCCCGCACCACCGGCGTGCCCGTGATCTCGCCGCCGGTCGCCAGCTTCCAGCGCAGTCGGCCGTCGTCGGCCTTGAGGGTGTAGAGGAGGTGGTCGGTGGAGCCGAAGTGGATGCGGCCCTCGGCCACCGCCGGAGCGCCCACGATGTCGCCGCCCGCCTGGAACCGCCACTTGGGCGTGCCGGTGACGGCGTCCAGGGTGTAGAGGCCCTTGCCGCTGCCGACGTGGACGTGGCCCGCGGCGACCAGCACCGGCTCGGTGGCGCTGCGGGCCTCGGTCGCGATCCGCCAGCGGTCGCGGCCGTCGGCGGCGTCCAGGGCGTACACCGTGCCGAGGTAGTCGGCGAGGTAGACACCGCCGCCGGTGACGGCCGGGCCGGGCACGAAGGCCGGCGGGGAGAGGAAGACCGCCGGGGCCTCGAAGTGCCAGCGGACGTGGCCGGTCGCCACGTCCAGGGCCAGGACGCGCGTACCGGCGCAGACGTACACGCAGCCGTCCGGCGCCTGGCCCACCCGTACCGGCACCCCGCCGCAGGAGGCGGCGTCGCCGATCGGGTACGACCAGCGCTCGTCGCCGGTGCGGGCGTCCAGGGCGCGCAGCCGGGCGTTCTGCCAGACGTAGACCGTGCCGTCGTGCAGGGCCGGGCCCGCCTCGGGGGACTCGAAGTCGGTCTGGCAGCCGCCGGATTCCCACAGTTTCCGTCCGGTGGCGGCCTCCCACGCCTGGACGCCGCCGCCCCGGGTGCCGGTGACGACGATGCCCCGCTCGGCCTTGAGGGAGTACACCCAGGCGTCCGTCTGGAGCCGCCACAGGTCGGCGCCCTCCCGGGCGTCCAGGGCGTACAGGGTGGGTCCGTCGGAGGCGTGGATACGGCCGTCGGCGACCGCCTTCGACCAGGCCACGTCCCGGGTCTTGAAGCGGCGGCGGCCGGTGGCCACGTCCAGGGCGTGCACCTCGAAGGAGGTGACGTAGACCAGGTCGCCGGCGACGGACGGGGTGCCCCAGACGTCGTTGGACATCCGGAACCGCCAGGGCCGCCAGCCGGACGCCGCCGGGTCGGGCGGCGCGGTGGGCGGTGCGCCCCCCGGCGCCCCGGCCGGTGCGCCGGGGGGCGCGGCCGGGGCGGGCGGTACGGCGGACACGGCGGGGTCGGCGCCGCCCGCGCCGGGGCGGGGCTTGGCCCAGTGGCCGGACAGGGCGGCCTCCGGGGGCGGCGCCTTGACCACGGCGGCGCGGGTGTCGGCGACCCGGGGGCCGGGGCCGATGGGCACGGCCGCGCCGGCCAGCCGCACCGGGCCGGTGTCGGGCGCGCCCGCGGGGGCGGGGACGGCCGGGACGGGCGCGGGCCGGCCGGGGACGACGGGGTCGTGCGAAGGCGGGGGCGGGACGGGGGCCGGGACCCGGGCGGCGGGGGCGGGCCGCGCCGCCGTGGCCGCGGGGCGGATCGCGGGCCGGCCGCCGCGGCGGGACTCGATCAGGCTCACCGCCCGCTCGGGCAGCCACGCCGACGCCGTACCGCTGTCGTCGGAGCCGGAGCCGAACAGGTGCGGGGCGAGCTGCGACTGGAGGTCGGCGGGGCTGGGGCGGCCGTGCGCCTCCATCTGCATGCAGGACTCGATCAGCGGG
This sequence comes from Streptomyces sp. ISL-12, assembly GCF_018614415.1. Lineage (GTDB taxonomy): Bacteria > Actinomycetota > Actinomycetes > Streptomycetales > Streptomycetaceae > Streptomyces. The sequence continues at coordinate 19,080 of NZ_JAGGOO010000147.1, read as the reverse complement.
CGCAGTTCCTCGGGCAGCCCGTCCAGGTCGGGACCCTCGCGCAGCAGCATGAAGACCGTCTCGACCGGATTGGCGCCGTGGAAGGGGGCGTGCCCGGTGGCGGCGAAGACCAGGGTGGAGCCGAGGGAGAAGACGTCGCTCGCGCCGGTGACGCTGCGCGAGTCCTTGGCCTGCTCCGGGGACATGTAGGCGGGGGTGCCGACGGCGACGTTGGTCATGGTCAGCCGGGTGTTGGAGACACCGGAGGCGATCCCGAAGTCGATCACCCGGGGGCCGTCCTCGACGACGAGGACGTTGGAGGGCTTGAGGTCGCGGTGGACGAGCCCGGCGCCGTGGATCGACTGGAGGGCCTCGGCCACCCCCGCCGCCAGCCAGCGCACCGCCTGGGCCGGCAACGGCCCGCACTCGTTCACTATCTCTTCCAGCGAGGGCGCCGGCACGTACGCGGTCGCCAGCCACGGCACCGCGGCCCGCGGGTCCGCGTCGACCACGGCCGCCGTGTAGAACCCGGACACCGCGCGGGCCGCCTCGACCTCGCGGGTGAAGCGGACCCGGAACAGCTGGTCCTCGGCCAGCTCCGTCCGCACGGTCTTGATCGCCACGCGCCGCCCCGAAGCCGAGCGCGCGAGATAGACCAGCCCCATGCCGCCGGCCCCGAGCCGCCCCAGCACCTCGAACGGCCCGATCCGCCGCGGATCGTGCTGCGTCAGCTGATCCACCACTTGCCTGCCACCTCCCCGTACGAGCCGCGCCACCCACATATGTACGCGGCCGAAGTGCAGCGTCTCACCACCACACCGCCGCGGCGGCACGCACCCCGATTCTTCCTGTCCGAAGCCTTGGTGGCGAACCGCCGGTCAATCGGGGTGTCTCACGGCAATCCCGGGCAAAGCCCACCACCGGGTCAGCGTTGCAGCAGCGCGAACGAGGCTCCCTGGTCGTCGGTGACCACCGCGACACCGCCGTAGGACGTCTCGAATGGCGGAACCTGGACCCGCCCGCCGAGCCGGACCACCGTGCCGAGCGCCGCCTCGCGGTCGCCGACGAGGAAGTGGACGAGGAAGTGCGACGGCATCTCGGCGGGGAAGACGCCGGTCAGCGGCGCCCGGCCGAAGTCGGGTTCGGCGCCGGGACCGAAGAGGGCGTCGTGGAACAGGTCGCCGTAGAAGGCGTCGGCGGCCTCGGTGTCGCGGGTGTACAGCTCGGCCCAGGTGAAGGTGCCCGGCTCGTGCCGCCTGCCGAAACCGGTGTGGCGGCCCGGCTGCCAGAGGCCGAAGACGGCACCCTGCGGGTCGGCGGCCAGGGCGGTGGTGCCGAGGCCGCCGTCCGGGCGGGGCGGGGTGACGAGCTGCCCGCCGTCCGCCTCGATCCGGCGGGCCAGGGCACGGACGTCGGCGGTGGCGAAGTGGACCGTCCACACGGTGGGCATGCGGCCGTCGGTCTTGGGCGTGAGCGCGGCGACGGGGGCACCGCGCAGCCGGGCCCGCACCGGGCGGTCCGCCGCCACGTCGTCCGCGAACTCCCACCCGAAGAGCCCGCCGTAGAACCGCTTGCCCGCCGCCACGTCGGGGAGCTGGGCGTCCACCCAGCAGGGGGTGCCCTCGGTGTACTCCTCGGCGGGGTCCTCGGGATGCGCGGATGCCCTGTTTTCGGCCATGCCGTCAAAGTAACCGCGTCGCGCGCACCGCGCAGACCAGGGCACCTGTCCCCCGGCACCCCCGCACCCCATTTGCAGTCGGCCGAATAGCGCCCTGATCACCCCTCGGTAAGCTGACGGGCATGACAGGACAAGTGCGTACCGTCGACGGGCGGGTGGCCGGCCGGCGAGGGCAGGCGACCCGGCAGAAGCTGCTCGACTGCCTCAGCGAGATGCTCAGCTCCTCCCCGTACCGCGACGTCAAAGTCATCGATGTCGCCCGCAGGGCGGGCACGTCGCCCGCGACCTTCTACCAGTACTTCCCGGACGTCGAGGGCGCCGTCCTGGAGATCGCCGAGCAAACGGCCGCCGACGCCTCCGGGTTGACCGCACTGGTCGAGGGCCGCTCGTGGACGGGCCGGGCCGGCTGGCAGGCCGCGCAGGAACTCGTCGACGGATTCCTGGAGTTCTGGCGGAAGAACGACGCCATCCTCCGGGTCGTCGACCTCGGTGCCGCCGAGGGCGACAAGCGCTTCAACAAGCTGCGCACGAGGATCCTCAGCTCGGTGAACGGCTCGCTGGCGGAGTCCGTCGCCGAGTTGCAGGCCAAGGGCAAGGTCGACAAGGACGTGAACCCGGCCGCGATCGCCGGTTCCCTGGTCGCGATGCTGGCGGCCGTGGCCTCGCACCAGAAGGGCGTCTCCTCCTGGGGCGTGAAGCAGGCGGAGCTGAAGCCGAGTCTGGCGCTGCTGGTCCATCTGGGCATCACCGGCAAGAAGCCGACGAAGTAACCTTCCTGCACTTGTTCCTGTTCCTGTCCGACGCGCGGCGGTCCACTCCGGTGGGCCGCCGCGCGCCGTTTCCGGCAGACTGGACGCGGCATCTCCCGCCTCGTCGAAGGAGACCGACATGGCCCTGACCCGTGCCGAGCGTGAACAGTTCCTGGCCGAACCGCACATCGCCGCGCTGGCGGTCGGCGCGGGCGCCGGGCGGGCCCCGCTGACCGTGCCCATCTGGTACCAGTACGCGGCCGGCGGCGACGTATGGATCATGACCGGGGCCACGTCGCGCAAGTACGAGCTGATCAAGGCGGCCGGGCGGTTCTCGCTGATGGTCGACCGGGTGGAACCCACCATCCGGTACGTCTCGGTGGAGGGGCCGGTCGTCGCGGCGGAACCCGCCACCCGCGAAGCGCTCCGAGAGGTCGCGGCCCGCTACCTGCCGGCCGAGAAGGTCGACGGCTACGTCGAGTTCGCCTGGGCGGACCACGGGGAGCAGCTGATCGTCCGCATGCGGCCCGAGCGGTGGGTGTCGTCCGACCTCGGCTCGGTGTGAGAGACGGCTGGAGACGGGTGGAGACCGACCTGCACGCGCTGCTGCGGTCGCTGCGGGTCTGGGACCCGGCGGTGACCGAGCTGCCGCCGTTCGACCCGGACGCCGCGCCCGCCGAGCCGTTGCCGCTGTTCACGCGGTGGTTCGCCGAGGCGGTGGCGGCCGGGGAGCGCGAGCCGCACACCGTGTCACTGGCGACGGCGGACGCGGCGGGGCGGCCGGACGTGCGGATCGTGATGCTGCACGGCGCGGACGCCGGCGGCTGGTCCTTCGCCACGCACTCCGGCAGCCGCAAGGGCGGCCACCTCGCCGCCCGCCCGCACGCGGCCCTCGCCTTCTACTGGCCGGTCCTCGGCCGCCAGGTGCGGGTGCGCGGCCCGGTCACCGCCGCGCCGCCCGAACAGGCCCAGGCCGATCTGCACGCCCGCTCGACGGGAGCGCTGGCCGCCGCCCTCACCGGCCGGCAGAGCGAGCCACTGGCCTCGCTCGACGACCTGGCCCACGCGTCGGCGACGGCCTGGGACCGGGCCCGCCGGGCCCCGGACACCCCGGCGCCGACCTGGACCCTGTACCGCCTCGCCCCCGACGAGGTGGAGTTCTTCCAGGGCGACCCGCACCGCCGCCACGTACGGCTGGCCTACCGGCGGTCGGGGGAGGGCTGGAGCAGGGGCTTGCTGTGGCCCTGACCCCTCAGGTCCGCTCCGGTGACGCCGGCGGGTGCGGCGACTCCGGCGGGTGCGGCGACTCCGGCGGGTGCGGCGACTCCGGCGGGTGCGGCGGGTGCGGCGGCTCGTCCGTCGCCAGGCGGGCGTGCAGGTGTACGTCACGGAACGCGTCGTGCCGGTCCGCCTCGAACATCGCCCCGCGCAGCACCCCCTCGGCACGGAAGCCGCACCGTTCGGCGACCCGGCAGGAAGCCCCGTGGCCCAGGCCGTGGCCCAGCTCCAGCCGGTGCAGCCCCAGCCCGGTGAAGGCGTACTGAGCGGCCAGCAGCAGGGCCCGGGTGGCGACGCCCTTGCCGCGGGCCTCGGGCAGCACCCAGTAGCCGACGCGGGCCACCCGCAGGGGCCGGTCGATCTCGTTGACGCCGATGTGGCCCAGCGTCGCCCCGGTCTCCTCGTCGGTGACCCGGAACGACACGGACCGGCCCTCCGCCTCTTCCTTCACCCGGCCGCGCAGCGCCTCGCGGACGCCGTCGAGGTCGGTGACGAGCTTCAGCGGGGTGTTCCAGCGCCGGAAGTCGGGGTCCAGGAGCCCGCGCAGCCAGGCCTCCGCGTCGGCGCCTGACTCGGGGTCCCAGGAGCGCAGGCGCAGGCCGTGGCCGCGGGGGTGAGGGAGGGAGGGTCGATCACTGGTTCGGGACATGCGGCCATTCAATACCTGTACGGGCCACGCGGTCGCCCCCGTGTTCCCCTGTGAGTCACCCGTGAAACTGTGCGTCCCCCGTGAATCGGCCGATTCGCGCGCAGATTGTTGGCAATCTTGTCGGCAATTGACTTACGTTCACAGACGCAAGCCCGTACAGACCCAGGAGGGCGTCAACGTGAAGCACAGGGCAGTCAAGCGCAGGAGTGTCGTGATGGGGATCGGCGTGACCGCCGGCGTCGCCGCCGTGGGCGGCATCGCCCTCAGCGCGCAGGCCGAGAGCAAAAAGGGCGGCTCCTCCGCGTCCGGCACCCTGGTCTTCGACGAGGACGCCTACACCACGCTGACGACGACCGTCACGGACGCCGCCGGCGACGAGCACGAGGTGACGTACCGCTTCTGGAAGGCGATCACCTACGTCGCCAAGCCGGTCGACGAGGCGTACCAGAGCCTGAACATCAGCGTCCCCGTGAAGATCGACGGCAAGACCGTCGACGCGACCGGCGCCCCGATCCTCTTCGCGAACTCCGTCGGCGGCTACATGCCCTCGTCGGTCGCCGAGGCCACCGGCGTGGGCGGCGGCGGCATGGGCGGCGGCGGGGCCGCCCCGAGCGGCTCGGCCGCCCCCTCCGCGTCGGCCTCCTCCTCCACCGGCACCGAGTCCGGCAGCTCCGCCCAGCTCAGCGGCGGCAAAATGGTCAGCCTGCCGCAGCTGGGCCTGGCGGCCGGGTACGTGGTCGTGGAGCCGGGCGCCCGTGGCCGCACCCTGAAGAACTCCGCGGGCGAGTACTACGGCACCGCCCCCGCCGCCATCGTCGACCTGAAGGCCGCCGTCCGCTACCTGCGCGCCAACAAGGGCCGGGTCCCCGGCAACGTGGACCGGATCTTCTCCACCGGCACCAGCGCCGGCGGCGCCCTGTCCGCGCTGCTCGGCGCCTCCGGCGACAGCCCGCTCTACGAGAAGTACCTGGAGGAGATCGGCGCCGCCGACGCCTCGGACGCGATCTTCGCGACCGGCGCCTGGTGCCCGATCACCGACCTGGAGCACGCCGACGGCGCCTACGAGTGGAACTGGGGCACCAACAAGCTCAGCACCGGCGAGCAGGTCGACCAGACGGTGTCGAAGGAGCTGAAGTCCCAGTTCGCCGAGTACCAGGCCGGCCTGAAGCTGCGCGGCCTGGGGAACTTCGGCACGCTCACCGCCCGCAACTACGACGAGTACCTGCTCAAGACGTACATGCAGCCGTCGGCCACCAAGTACCTCGCGGCCCTCTCGGACGCGGACCGCACGACGTACCTGGCCGAGAACACCTTCATCACCTGGGACGGGAAGAACGCCACCTTCACCTGGGCCGACTACCTCACCCACGCCGGCGCCCGGAAGAAGGACGCCCCCGCCTTCGACCTGTTCGCCTTCCCCACCGACACCTCGGACACGATGTCCGGCGACATCAACAACCTGTTCGGCAAGGGCACCGAGCAGTACCGCCACTTCACCCTCTACAGCCTGCGCGAGGACAAGGGGAGCAGCGCCCGCCTGGCGAGCGACATCCCCGAGAAGCTGCGGCTGATGAACCCGATGTACCACCTGGTCGACAAGGTCAACGCCGGCCGCACCAAGCACTGGTGGATCCGCCTCGGCGCGGCCGACTCCGACACCTCGCACACCGTCTCCGCCAACCTGGCCGCCGCCGCGCACCAGTTGGGCGACGAGGTCAGCCACCTCTACTACTGGGACGCGGGCCACGGCGCCAACGAGGACGCGGGCGACTTCATCGCGTGGATCGCCAGGACGGCCGGCTACAAGACCGCCTGACCGGCGACCGGCAGTACGTGACCGGGCCCGTCCCTACGGCAGTACGGGGGCGGGCCCGCCGGCGTCGGCCGGGCGGCGGCGGATCACCAGGGCCATCAGGGCCGCCGCCGCGCACAGCGCCCCGGAGGCGTACCAGACCACGTCGTAGGAGCCGAAGGCGTCGCGGGCGACGCCGCCGAGGAAGGCGACCAGGGCGGCGCCGACCTGGTGGGAGGCGAGGACCCAGCCGAAGACGATGGCGCTGTCGTCGCCGAACCGCTCGCGGCACAGGGCGAGGGTGGGCGGGACGGTGGCGACCCAGTCGAGGCCGTAGAAGACGATGAAGAAGATCATCGGGGGGTGGACGGTGGGGGCGAGGAGCATGGGGAGGAAGAGGAGGGAGACGCCGCGCAGGGCGTAGTAGACGGCGAGCAGGCGGCGCGCCTCGAAGCGGTCGGTGAACCAGCCGGAGGCGATCGTGCCGACCACGTCGAAGACGCCGATGACGGCGAGCAGCGAGGCGGCGGCGGTGACCGGCATGCCGTGGTCGTGGGCGGCGGGCACGAAGTGGGTCTGGACCAGGCCGTTGGTGGAGGCGCCGCAGATCGCGAAGGTGCCGGCCAGCAGCCAGAACGGGCCGGTGCGGGCGGCGGAGAAGAGAACGGCGAGGGTGCGGCGCGCGGCCCCGGTGACGGGCGCGGGCTTGGGTACGAACTCCTCGGCGCCGTACGGTTTCTGGCCGAGGTCGGCCGGGTGGTCGTGGAGCAGCAGCCAGACGAAGGGGACGACGGCGAGGGCGGCGAGGGCGACGGTGACGGCGGCCGGGCGCCAGTCGTGGTGCTCGACGATCCAGGACAGCAGCGGCAGGAAGATCAGCTGGCCGGAGGCGGAGGCGGCGGTGAGGACGCCGCTGACCAGGCCGCGCCGGGTGGTGAACCAGCGGTTGGTGACGGTGGCGGCGAAGGCCAGCGCCATCGAGCCGGAGCCGAGACCGACCAGCAGGCCCCAGCAGAGCAGGAGTTGCCAGGCCGACTGCATCCAGACGGTCAGTCCGGAGCCGAGCGCGATCACGGTCAGGGCGACGGCGACCACCCGCCGGATGCCGAAGCGGTCCATGAGCGCCGCGGCGAACGGGGCGGTCAGCCCGTAGAGCGCGAGGTTGACGGAGACGGCGGCGCCGATGGTGCCGCGGGACCAGCCGAATTCCTGGTGCAGCGGGTCGATGAGGATGCCGGGCACGGAGCGGAAGGCGGCGGCGCCGACGATCGTCACGAAGGTGACGGCGGCGACGAACCAGGCGCGGTGCACCCGGCGGCGGGGCGGGGCGTCCTCGGCCCCCGGTACGGCGGCTGCTGCGGCGTCGGCGTCGGTTGTCTGGGTCACGTCAGAAAGGGTGCGTCATCGGGCGGGGACGGATCGAGTGGCCCGAAGGACATGGTTCGCTAGGATCGGGCCATGACATCCGACCGGCCGCCGAGCCGCCCGCACCGGGTCGTCGTCCTCGCCCTGGACGGCGTGCTCCCCTTCGAACTGGGCATCCCGCAGCGCATCTTCGGCCGCGCCCGGGCCGTCGACGGCGGCGGTGCCGAGGGCCGGGACACCGGCCGCCTCGCGCTGTACGAGGTCGTCACCTGCTCGGTCCGGCCGCCCGGCCCGGTCCTCACCGACGCCGACTTCGAGATCCTCGTGGCGCACGGCCCGGAGGCCCTGGCCACCGCCGACACGGTCGTCGTGCCCGCCTCCTACGAGCTGGGCCCGGTCTACGAGGAGGGCGTGCTGACCGCTGAACTGGCCGCCGCCTTCGCCCTGATCCGCCCCGGCACCCGGCTGGTCGCCATCTGCACGGGCGGCTACGTCCTCGCCGCCGCCGGTCGCCTCGACGGCCGCCCGGCGACCACCCACTGGGCGTCGGCCGAGCACTTCCAGCGGCTGTTCCCCGAGGTGAGGGTCGACCCGGACGTGCTGTTCGTCGACGACGGCGACGTGCTGACCTCGGCCGGGGTCGCGGCCGGCATCGACCTGTGCGTGCACCTCGTACGCCGGGACCACGGCACGGCCGTCGCCAACGACGTGGCCCGGCGGACCGTGGTGCCGCCGCACCGCGACGGCGGGCAGGCGCAGTACATCGAGCGGCCGGTGCCCGACCCGCAGCAGGCGTCCACCACCGCCGCCCGCGCCTGGGCCCTGGACCGGCTGCACGAGCCGATCCAGCTGCGGGACATGGCGGAGCGGGAGGCCATGTCGGTCCGGACGTTCACCCGCCGGTTCCGCGAGGAGGTCGGGGTCAGCCCCGGCCAGTGGCTGACCCGGCAGCGCGTCGACCGGGCCCGGCACCTGCTGGAGTCGACCGGCCTGTCGGTGGACCAGGTGGCCCGGGAGGCCGGGTTCGGCACGGCCCAGTCGATGCGGCAGCACCTACAGGCGACGCTCGGGGTCACCCCGACCGCGTACCGGCGGACGTTCCGCAGCGGGTCCGGGCCGCGCGAGCGGGCCGCGGCCCGCTGAACGGGCATCCCGCCGGACCTCTCCCCACCAGCCCACGGCCGTGAGGACGAGGGTCAGCCCGACGCCGGCCAGGATCGCGGTGGACGGGGCGGCCACCTCCAGCAGGACCCCGGCGAGGCCGCCCGTCGCCGCGTACCCGGCGCCCGCGGCGGCGTACATCACCGCGTACCCGGCGGCCAGGGCGCCCGGCGGCAGCGCCTCGCGCAGGGCGAGGTTGCGGGTGAGCAGCGCGCAGGACTGGAGCGTGCCGCCGAGGACCAGCCCCGTCGCGATCGCGGCCGTGCCGGGTATCAGCGCCATCCCCACCACACAGGCCGACGTCCCGCACAGCAGCACCGCGCTGCGGTCGCGGAGCCGCCCCGGCCAGGAGCGCAGTCCGTACAGGAAGGCGCCGGCGCCCGATCCGACCGCCATGCCCATGAGCAGCGGGCCGGCCCAGCCGACGCCGACGCCGCGCTGTTCCAGCAGGGCCGGCAGGACGATCTCGGCGAGACCGAGGAGGGTGAGGCCGGCCGCGCCCGTGACGTACACCGGCCAGGCGGCGGTCAGGACGCGCAGGACCGGCTCGCGCGCGGCCCCGGCGGCGCCGGTGTCCTTGCCGCCCCAGCCGGCGGGCAGCAGCCGCAGTCCGGCGGCGGAGGCGGCCATCGAACCGGCCGCGAGCAGCAGGGGGACGTGCGGGGCGACGCCGAGGGCGAGGGCGGTGACGGCCGCCGGGGAGACGGCCCACACGCCGGACGTCAGCATCGACTCGACGGACAGCGCCTGGGCGACGGCCCGCTCCGGGACCAGTTCGGTGAGCAGGGTGCGCAGTCCGCCGGCCGCCGCGGCGGGCGCGGCCCCGGCGAGGAACGCGAAGGCGGCGAGCGGCGCGGCGGGCACCTGCGGCAGCAGCCCGAGCCCCGCGAAACCGGCGGCGCCGGCGAACAGGCCCGCCGCCAGCTGCCGGCGGGCGCGGTCGGGCCGCAGCCGCAGGCCGAGCAGCGGGGCGCCGACGATCTCCCCGATGACGTACACCGAGGCCAGGAACGCGCCCAGCGCGTAGCCTCCCGGGCGGTCCCGGACCAGGAAGACCAGGGCCAGCGGCGCCATGGCCACCGGCATACGGGCGCCGACGGCGGTGCAGGCCCAGATCAGCACCGGTCGGGTGGCTACGTCACGGTAGGTCATGCGAGGACGGTAGGGCCGGGGTCCGACAACGCCCAGCCGATTTCCGGACCTGTGGACAACGCGGTCCTTGCGCCCCCACCTTTTCTCCACAGCCTGTGGACAACTCCCGGGGACCTCGTCCGCGACCGGGCGGCGGTGCGGCGCCCTCACCCCGAGACCGCGCCCACGCACCGCCGCCCGACCCGACGGTCCGCCTCGGCCCCGGAGCCGCGAGGGGATCGCCGTCGCGTCACGACCCACACTCGCCGAGGACTCCCGCCAAGGGGCCCTCGCCGTCCCCTCGCGGCGAATCGCTGACCACCAGGGTGAACGTACGGTCACATACCGTCAACATTCCGGGGTGCCGTTCGCGTGGATACGTCCCGTTTCGCCCCTCAAGCGCACGGGAGCACGGCCGGGCGCAACGGGGCGCACCTCCACCGCGGGGCCGGGGGCCGCAGGGGGCCCGGCGTCCCGCTCCCACGGCCTCACACCACCTCGTACGCCGTCAGCCCCTCGAACTCCGCCGCCGCGGCGCGCCCCGCGCCGGACTCCTCGTTCTTGGCGCAGCGGTCCAGCTCGCACCAGATGCGCTTGCCGGTCTCGTCCCGGCTCCAGCCCCAGCGGTCGGCGAGCCCGTCGACCAGGGCCAGCCCCCGGCCGCCGGTCGCGTCGCCGTCCGCGCAGCGGAACACCGGGGCGCGTCCGCTGGCGTCGGCCACCTCCAGCCGGACGGTGGCGTCCTCCGCCGCCTCCGGCTTCTTCCCGGGCAGGCAGAGCCGGAGCACGGCCGGGCGGCCGGTGTGCACGACCGCGTTGGTGACCAGTTCGGAGACGAGCAGGACCAAGGTCTCGGCGAGCGGCTCGTCGTCCCGTATCCCCGCCCCCGCCAGTCTCGAACGGGCCCATCTGCGGGCCCGCCCGACCTCAGCGGGGTCGGGCCGGATCTCCAGCTGCACTTGAAGCACCTGCACCGCTCACACCATCCGAACCGGCGGACACTTGGACGTGCGCCTCGCGAGGGCCACGATCGTGGCCAGCTTCTGCTTGGCCGGGACTACGGCCGGGACCGGGATCACGGACCGTGACCCCGCTGTGGGACAGCATGGTTGACGTAAAGTCACGTCAACAAGCGCTTCGGGCATATTCCAGCGCGAAGGAGTACCCGTGCGCCATACTGTGCGACGCTCGCCGCGAGCAGTCGAACAGGCGGCGGAAGCCCCCGGTTCCGGAGCCTCCGCCGGGGTGGCGCCGAAACGGTTCGCGCCCGGCGCCACGCGCGTTCCGGACAAGGTACCGGAGCCCGTCGCCGGCTGCGGGCCGTGACGGGTCACGCCCGGGGCGGAACCCGGCGAGGACGCTCCGTGATCACCGGGTGCCACGATCGGCGACGTCATGGACCGGGAGTGCGCCCGGGGGTGCGGGACGCCTCACTCCCCCACCGTGAAGTAGCGGGCGAAGGCGGGCACGACGTCCTCCTCGACGACCTTCCCGTCGCCGTCCGCGTCGAGCCCCGCGGCCACCGGGCGGGCGGTCTCCGCGGGGACCCCGAGGGCGGTGAGCAGCCGTACGGTCTCCTCGACCGTGGCGGCTCCGTCGCCGTCGGTGTCGGCGACGGCGAGGGCCGCGTGCAGGAAGGGACGGGCGATCTCGGCGAACCGGTCCGGGGTGTCCCGCAGGCGCTTGACCGCGCCGGTGACGAACTCCTCGCGGGTGATGCGCTGGTCGCCGTCGCGGTCGGCGATACCGGCCATGCCCTGCCAGAACGCCTCGGCGCCGCCGTACAGCGCCTGGCCCTTGTCGGAACGGGCCGCGACGGCGAACTCCTGAAGCAGGGCCTTGGCCGCCTCGCTGAAGTCCTCGCGGTCGATGCAGCCGTTGCCGTTCTGGTCGAAGGTGGCGAACCGGTCGGCGATCCTACGCTCGTTCTCGCTGCTGACCATCTCTTCTCTGGCCGCCTTACGTCGGGTGGTGATGTCTTGTATGTCACGCACGTCATGCATGTCACGTACGCCTTGCATGCCGTACATGCCGCGCATGCCTTGCTGGGAGCGTACGACGGTGACGGGTACCCCCGCACCGAAAAGTGACGTCCACCCCAAGACCGGGCGAACACCGGTACAACGGCGTGACGAAACGATGACGTGCGCGGCGGCGCTACGCGGACAGCGGGCGCGGTTCGTCGCCGGTCGCCGAGGCGAGGTCGGGATGGACGTCGAACAGCCTGCGCACCCCCAGCGCGGCGAGGACCCGGTTGACGTGGGAGCCGTCGACGGCCCCCTGGGCGGGGAGTATCAGCCGCAGCCGGCCTTGGCACGAACGTATGAGGCGCCGGGAGGCGATCAGCACGCCCACGCCGCTGGAGTCGCAGAACAGTACGTCGGAGAGGTCGAGGACCAGACTGTGGCGCCCTTCGGCCACGGCGTCGTGCACCCGCTGGCGCAGCGCCGGCGACGACACCAGGTCCAGCTCGCCCGAGACCTGGACCACGGTCCATCCGCCCCGCTCGTCCCCGGTCACATGGAACGCCACCACCAAGCCCTCCTTCCCTCGCGCGAAACGGAAGCCACGCCTACGCTTCTTGGGCGCGCGCCTGCCCACCGGCCGTTCCCGCAAACGCGCCGTGGAAAACAAGAAACGGTCAGAAGCGGCCGGTTTCCGCTCCTTACGATCTCATTCGACCCGTCGGCCGTTGCGGGCCCTTACCATCCGGGGCGCTTCGGGGGCTCACATTGGCGCAAAGGGGCGTGCGTGGTCATACGTGCCGACTACATTCGAGAAGGCGATGGCCGCAGGCTGGACACCGGACGGGACCGGTCGGCCCGTCGGACGCGAGCAGGGGGTGAAGGGGCCGCATGGCGACGCAGGACACACCGCTCGGCTGGGACCGCAAGATGCAGCAGCGGCTCGCGCGCGGCGAGGCCGCCGCACTCGGCGAGCTGTACGACCGGTTCTCCTCCCTCGTGCACGGCCTCGCCCACCGGGTGCTCGACGAGCAGTGCGCCGCCGACGCCGTGACCCGCGAGGTCTTCACCCACGTCTGGGAGCACCCGGACACCTACGACCCCAAGCAGGGACCGATGCGCACGTGGATCGCCGGGCTGACGCACCGGCTGGCCGTGCAGCGGCTGCGGGCCGCCGGGACGGCCGCCCTCGCCCGCGGCGGCCCCGGCACCGCCGAGGACCTGGAGCGCAGGGTGCGCCACGCGTCGGTCGCCGCCCGCGCCGACTACATCGTCCAGTCCATGCCCGCGCCGTTGCGGTCCGCCCTGGAGCGGGCCTACTTCCAGCGCCGCGACTACCGCCAGACCGCCGTCGACCTCGGCATCACCGAGGACGAGGCCCGCCGCCGCCTCCGCCTGGGCCTCCAGCTCCTCTCCACCGCCCACGACACGACGGCCCCCGGCGCGCCCGGGGCTCCGCCCGGTTACGGAGGTGCGGCATGAGCGGCATGAGCGCCGGGGCGGGACGGGACCGGGTGTACGACGGACGTGGTCTGACGGACACACGTGAAGGGACCCACGGGACGATGAAACCCGGCGAAGCCGGTGGCCCTGAACGGACGGACGACGCCGTGGGGCCGGACGGACCGGACGGACCCGAGGGGCGGGAAGTACCCGAGGAACCGGAGGGCCGCCCCGAGAAACCGGAGGGCCCGGAAAAGCCGCGGGAAGGCGGCGCCCACGGACCCGACGGCCCAGGCGGTGCCGACGGCCCCGGCACAGGCAGCAGCGCCGGCGGAGGCAGCAGGTCCGGAGCCGGCGGCCCCGGAGCCGGCGGGCCGGGGCCCGGCCCGCGGGGAGCCGGGGGCGGCCGTCCCCGGATACCGCTGCCGCGGGTCTCCGTGGAGGACAGCGGGCTGCCGTTGCCCGCCCTGCCGCACCCCGGCCCCGCGCCCCTCGCGCTGGAGCACCCCGTGCTGAAGGCGCTCCTCGGCGCCTGGGCGCTGGCCGCCTGTTCCCGGGAGGAGGCCGCCGCCGTCGACCGGCACCTCGGCGAGTGCGGGGCCTGCGCGGAGGAGGGCCGGCGACTGCGCCAGGCGGTCGGGCTGCTCCAGCCCCCGGACACCCTCGACCCCGACCCGGCCCTGCGCACCCGCGTCCTGGACCTCTGCCTCGAACGGCGTCCGCCGCGCATCCCGGTGCCCGAGTGGGCCATGCCCTACGACGCCGAGACCGCCCGCCTGGACGCCCTGCTCCAGGACTTCGGCGAAGCGGAATGGCACGCCCCGGTGCGGCTGCGGTGGTTCTCGGACGACGGGACGGCCAGCCGCCGCACCACCGTCGCCGGCGTCATCGCCCACCTGCTGGCGGTCGACGGCCTGGTCGCGGTCGCCCTGGGCCTCGCCGACCCGCTCGGCGACATCACGCCGCGGGCCCCGGCCCCGGCGGGCCGTACCGAGGCGTACTGGCGGGCCTCGCACCTCCCGCCCACCCGCGCGGTCCGCGCGCCCTGGCGGGAGCAGAGCCACGCCCTGATCCGGACGACGGCGTTCACCGGCGGCGGCGCGTCGGGGCGCGACTCGGGCGCGGGCCGGATGCCGGTGGCGTACGGCGACTGCGAACTGCCGCTGCGCGACGCGATGCTGGACCGGGCCTTCGAGTGCTGGGTGCACGCCGAGGACATCGCCGAGGCGGTGAACTACCCCTACGAGCCGCCCTCGGCCCGCCATCTGCACCGCATGATCGACCTCGCCGCCCGGATGCTGCCGACCGTGCTCGCGGAGCGCCGCCGGAGCGGGAAGGCCGCGCCGGGTGCGCACCGGCACCTGGTGACGGCGGGGGCGCCGGGGCGCAGTCTGCGGCTGGACATCGAGGGATCGGGCGGCGGGGAGTGGTACATCCCGCTGGACTCGCCGGCGGCGGTGGGCTCCGCCGAGCACGAGGTGGCGTACGTCGCCCTGGACGACGTGGAGTTCTGCCGCCTGGCGGCGGGCCGGGTCCCTCCGGAGGAAGCGGCGGCGGGGCAGTCCGGGGACCGCGAGGCGATCAGGGACGTACTCTTCGCCGCCGCGAGCTTGAGCCGGATGTAGGGAGCCGGTCCGTCGCGGGGCGGCTGCGGGCACGTCGTGGTTGCTCGCGCCCCCGAAGGCACGTGCAGTCAACGTACCTCTAGGGGCGCGGGGAACCGCGCGACCAGCCCCCACGCACCCGCACCCGCACCCGCCCGCGCATCAGACCCCCCGCCCCCCTAGGCGAACACCACCGTCCGCCGCCCGTTCAGGCGAACACCACCGTCCGCCGCCCGTTCAAAAGAATCCGCCGCTCAGCATGCCACTTCACGGCCCGCGCCAGCGCCTGGCACTCCACGTCCCGCCCGATCGCGACGAGCTGGTCCGGCGTGACGTCGTGCCCCACGCGCTCGACCTCCTGCTCGATGATCGGCCCCTCGTCCAGGTCCGCCGTCACATAGTGCGCCGTCGCCCCGATCAGCTTCACGCCCCGCGCGTGCGCCTGGTGGTACGGCTTGGCGCCCTTGAAGCTCGGCAGGAAGGAGTGGTGGATGTTGATGATCCGCCCGCTGAGCTGCTTGCACAGGTCGTCGGAGAGCACCTGCATGTACCGGGCGAGGACGACCAGTTCGACGTCGGCCTCCCGCACGATCTCCAGCAGCCGCGCCTCCGCCTGGGCCTTCGTGTCCTTCGTCACCGGGATGTGGTGGAAGGGAATGCCGTAGGAGGCCACCAGCTCGGCGAAGTCGGTGTGGTTGGAGACGACCGCGGCGATCTCGACCGGCAGCGCCCCGATCCGGGTGCGGAACAGCAGGTCGTTCAGGCAGTGCCCGAACTTGCTGACCATCAGCACGACGCGCATCTTCTCGTCGGCCCGGTGGATCTGCCAGTCCATCTGGAAGGAGTCGCCGATCGCCGCGAAGCTGGCCCGCAGCTTGTCCACGGTCACCGGCGCCTCCGCCGAGAAGTGGACCCGCATGAAGAACAGACCCGTGTCGTGGTCGCCGAACTGCTGGCTGTCCTCGATGTTGCAGCCGGTCATGAAGAGGTAGCTCGACACGGCGTGCACGATGCCCTGCTTGTCGGGGCAGAAGAGGGTGAGGACGTACTGGTCGGCGGGGGCCGCGGGACGGGTGGACTGCTCGTTCATGCCGGACAGGGTCCCATATCCGGAACCCGGACCGACGGCCGTCCCGCTACGCGGACCGCGTCACGCGGACCGCACCATGATGTTCAGCACCTCCAGGCTGCGCGGCACCGTGTCCGGGTCGTCCCCGTCGCTGGTCGCCAGCCGGACGTGCGCGTCCCGGGCCGCCCGCACCGCGTCCGGCCAGGCCGCGTGCTCCAGGTACGCGGCCACCGGCGCGTCCGGCCCGACCTGGTGCATGATCCGCAGGACCCGCAGCACCGCGGTGTCGACGAGCGCCGCCTCCTGGGAGTCCCGGAAGATCGTGCCGACGTACTTCTCCGCGGACCAGTGGTCCAGCCAGGTGTCCTCCACCAGCCGGTACACCGCGTCGGTGACGTCTCCGTACCCGTCCGTCCCGGCCAGCCAGACGTCCCGCTGGAAGGCGGGGTCGGAGAGCATGTGCAGCGCCGACCGCACGTTGCTGCGCCAGCGCCACCACGGCATGTCGTTGAGAGGCATGCCGCCCATGGTGGAGGAGCGACGGCCGCGACGGGAAGAGTTCTCCGAACCTTGCACGGTCATCGATCGTACGTTCCTCTCCATGCTTGCCTCACAGGCACCCGCAATTCACCGCGAGGACACCGTCCGTCGACCGGAGGGCGCCCCCAGGTTAGTCCCGTGACGGAATCGTACGGTTTCATGACCGGCAGGCGACGCATCAGCAGAACCTCCCTGTCCCTGGGCGCACTCGCGGCGTGCGCGTCGCTCGCCGTCGGCTGCGGGGTCGTCCCCGGGGTCACGGGGGGTTCCGGGGACGACACCATCACCGTCATGACCTGGGCGCCCCAGGACACCGACGCCACCAACAAACCCGGCATGCCCGCCCTCGCCCAGGCCTACGCGCGCTGGGTCAACGAGCACGGAGGGCTCTCCGGCCACCAGCTCAAGGTCCTGACCTGCAACGACCACAACGACAGCGTGGCCGCCGCCAAGTGCGCCCGGCGTGCCGTCCAGGAGGACGTCGTCGCGGTCGTCGGTTCCTACAGCCAGTACGCCGACTCCTTCCTCCCCGTGCTGGAGGGCGCCGGCATCCCCTACATCGGCGGCTACGGCATCACCGGCGAGGAATTCACCAGCCCGCTCTCCTACCCCGTCAACGGCGGCCAGCCCGCGCTGCTGGCCGGCCTCGGCGCGGCGCTGGCCGACGGCTGCGGGCCCGTCACCCTGGTCCGGCCCGACACCATCGCCGGCGACCAGCTGGCCCCGCTGCTGGACTCCGGCCTCACCGCGGGCGGGCACGCCGGCGCCCAGGACCAGCGGGCGGCGGAGGACGCCACCGAGTACGGCGGCCAGGCCGACCGGGCGCTGCGGCGCTCCACCGAGGGCGTGTCGACGGAGCCGGGCTGCGTGGTCCCGGTGCTCGGCGACCGCACCGACACCTTCATGGACTCCTTCCGGCGGGCCCGGGACGCCTACGCCGAGGTACGCACCGCGACCGTGCTGGGCAGCGTCGACCAGTCCACGGTCAACGCCACCGGCGGGGCGTCGAGCCCGTACGAGGGGTCGTACGTCACCGGCTGGTACCCGGTGGAGACCGACGAGCTCTGGGACCCGATGAAGAAAGTGATCAAGGAGAAAGCATTCGGCGACAACCGCGTCGACGCGGCGGACGCCGGGGTGCAGACCACCTGGATCGCGTACACCGTGCTCAAGAAGGTCGTCGCCTCGCTCGGCGACGGCGAGGTGACCGCCGACGCCATCACCGGCGCCCTGGACGACGGGCTGGAGATCGACACCGGCGGGCTCACCCCGACGCTGCACTGGACGTTCGCCGCCGACCTGGCCTCCGTGGGCTTCCCGCGGCTGGTGAACACCGACGTCACCCTCCAGGTGGTACGGGAGGGACGGCTGGTGTCGGCCCGCAACGGCTTCCTCGACACCGTCGGGACGCTGCGGAACGCCGACGTGACCTGAGACGGCGGGGGCCGGGCGGACCGGAACCGGGCGGGCCCCGGGCGCATGCGCCCGGGGCCCGCCCGTGCCGCCGTTCAGAGCTGCACCGGGGTGCGTTCGGTCAGGCCCCACTTCTTGGCGATCACGTTCCACAGCTTGGCGGCCTTCGCCTTCTCGGTGCTGGCGACGCCGCTCTCCTTGTTGCCGGCCGCGGTCTGCCCGGTGGTGCGGGCCTGGCCCTTCTTGCAGCCCTTCTTGCCGGCCGCCTGGTCCGCCCAGGCCGCGTAGTGGTCGTCGGCCGACGCCGACGCCTGCCACGCCTTGGTCAGGGCGGCGGTCAGCTCCGCGTTGCCCGGCAACTGGTCCACGGACAACTGCGAGAGCCGGGTGACCAGTTCGGTGCGCTGCTGCGCCGCGTCGCGCAGGCTCCGCGCCGCCTGGGACAGGTTGTCGCAGGACTTCACGTCCGCCACGGCGTCGATCACCGTCTGCCGGCTGTCGCCGCTGTCGGCGAGCAGCGCGTCCAGCGCGACGGCCTGCTCCCGGGCCGGGTCGGCGGACGCCGACGCGGAGCCCTCGGTCGCGGGGGCCGTGGCGGACACGGTCTGGTTCTTGTCGGCGTCGTCGTCACCGCCCCCGCCGGCCAGCAGCGCGCCGGTGCCGATCCCGACGACGGCGATGGCGACGCCGACGGCCGCGATCAGCGGCACCCGGGAGCCGGTCCGCCCGCCCCGGCCGCCGCCGCGCCGGCCACCGCCGGCGTCCTGCGGGGCGTAGCCGTGCGGGGCGGCGCCGGGCCGGGGCGGCCGCGGGCCGCCGACGACGGGCATCTGCTGGGTGGAGCCGGACGGGCCGTCGGCGGCCGGGGCGCCGCGGAAGAGGTTGTCGAACTCGGCGGGCGGCTGCCGCCCCGCGTCCCCGCCGGGTGCGCCGGTCCCGCCGGGTACGCCGTCGAAGGGCGCCCCCGCTGGCTGGCCGGGCACGGGCGGGATGTACTGCGTGGCCTCCGCGTCGGAACCGGTGGCGGGCGGCGGCAGCGGACCGGGACCCTGCGCGGCGGGCTTCACCAGGCCGAGCGACCGCGTCTGCTCGGCGTGGTGCTGAGCCGGCTGCTCCGGCGGCAGCGCGCCGGGCGCGACGGGCGGCAGGTACTGGGTGGCGCCCTCGTCGGCGGGCGCGGGCGGTATGTGCGGTATGTACTGGGTGGCGCCCTCGTCGGCGGCGGGCAGGGCCTGCGCCGGCACGGGCGGCAGGTACTGGGTGGC
>NZ_JAGGOO010000146.1 GCF_018614415.1 Streptomyces sp. ISL-12 | reverse complement strand
ACCGCGAAAAAGATAACGGGGCGCTTCACACCCCGTCACACGTCAGTCCTTGCCGCCGCCCTTGTCGTCGTCGACGATCTCCGCGTCGACCACCGCGTCCTCGTCGCCCTGCTCCCGCCGGGGCCCGGCGCCCTCGGACGGCGGCTGCCCGGCTTGCGCGTACATCGCCTGGCCCATGCGCTGGCTGACGCCGGCGAGTCTCTCGACGCCGGCCCGCAGCTCGGCGGTGTCGGCCTGCCGCTCCAGCAGGGCCTTCAGGCCGGTGACGGCGGACTCGACCTCGGAGCGGGTGGCCTCGGGGATCTTGTCGCCGTTGTCGCGGACGAACTTCTCCGTCTGGTAGACGAGTTGCTCGGCCTGGTTGCGGGTCTCGGCGGACTCGCGGCGTCCGCGGTCCTCGTCGGCGTACTGCTCGGCCTCCCGCATCATGCGGTCGATGTCCTCCTTGGGGAGCGCCGAGCCGCCGGTGACGGTCATCTTCTGCTCGCGGCCGGTGGCGAGGTCCTTGGCGGAGACGTGCATGATGCCGTTGGCGTCGATGTCGAAGGCCACCTCGATCTGCGGGACGCCGCGCGGGGCGGGCGGCAGACCGGTGAGGTCGAAGACGCCGAGCTTCTTGTTGTAGGCGGCGATCTCGCGTTCGCCCTGGTAGACCTGGACTCCGACGGAGGGCTGGTTGTCGGCGGCGGTGGTGAAGATCTCCGAACGCCGGGTCGGGATCGTGGTGTTGCGCTCGATCAGCTTGGTCATGATGCCGCCCTTGGTCTCGATGCCGAGGGACAGCGGAGTGACGTCGAGCAGCAGCACGTCCTTGACGTCGCCGCGCAGGACGCCCGCCTGGAGCGCGGCGCCGACCGCCACGACCTCGTCGGGGTTGACGCCCTTGTGCGGGTCCTTGCCGGTGAGTTCACGCACCAGGCCGGTGACGGCGGGCATCCGGGTGGAGCCGCCGACCAGGATGACGTGGTCGACGGCGGAGAGTTCGACGCCGGCGTCCTGGACGGCCTGGTGGAAGGGGGCCTTGCAGCGGTCCAGGAGATCGGCGGTCAGCTCCTGGAACCGGGCGCGGGTCAGCTTCTCGTCCAGGTGGAGGGGGCCCTCGGCGGAGGCGGTGACGTAGGGCAGGCTGACGGTGGTCTCACTGGCCGAGGACAGTTCGATCTTGGCCTTCTCGGCGCCCTCGCGCAGCCGCTGCGCCGCCATCTTGTCCCGGCCGAGATCGATGCCGTACTGCCCTTTGAAGCGTTCGACGAGATGGTCGACGACCCGCTGGTCCCAGTCGTCGCCGCCGAGCAGGGTGTCGCCGTTGGTGGCCTTGACCTCGATGACGCCCTCGCCCATCTCCAGGAGCGACACGTCGAAGGTGCCGCCGCCGAGGTCGAAGACGAGGACCGTCTGGTCGTTCTCCCGGTCCAGGCCGTACGCCAGGGCCGCCGCCGTGGGCTCGTTGATGATCCGCAGCACCTTGAGGCCGGCGATCTCCCCGGCCTCCTTGGTCGCCTGCCGCTGGGCGTCGTCGAAGTAGGCGGGGACGGTGATCACGGCGTCGGTGACGTCCTCGCCGAGGTACGCCTCCGCGTCCCGCTTCAGCTTCTGGAGCACCCGCGCGGACAGTTCCTGCGCCCGGTAGCGGGTGCCGTCGATGTCGCCCTGCTCGGGGAAGCGCCATCCGGCGTCCCCCATGTGCCGTTTCACGGAGCGGGCGGTGCGCTCCACGTTGGTGACCGCCTGCCGTTTGGCGACCTCGCCGACCAGCACCTCGCCGTTCTTGGCGAAGGCCACCACCGAGGGCGTCGTCCGGGCACCCTCCGCGTTGGCGACGACGGTGGGCTCGCCGCCCTCCAGGACGGCCACCACGGAGTTCGTGGTCCCGAGATCGATACCGACCGCGCGTCCCATGCCGTCCCCTTCCGCCAGGGCCCTCCGGGTGGCTACCCCTCCAGCACAAAACTTGAGCGTGCTGTTGTCAAGGGGAGGGGAGCCCCGGCCCCGGCGGAAGGGGCGCGGCGGTGCCGGATCAGGCCAGCTTCGCCGACAGGGTGATGGTCGTGCCGGTCAGGGCCTGGCTGACCGGGCAGTTCTTCTTGGCGTCCTCGGCGGCGGCGACGAACGCGTCGTTGTCGAGGCCCTCGACGGTGCCCTCCACGGTGAGGTGGATGCCGGTGATGCCCTCACCGGGCTGGAAGGTGACGTCGGCCGAGGTGACGAGCTTGGTGGGCGGGGTGCCGGCGCCGGCCAGGCCGTTGGACAGCGCCATGGAGAAGCAGGACGAGTGGGCGGCGGCGATCAGCTCCTCGGGGCTGGTCTTCCCGTTCGCCTGCTCGGCGCGGGACGGCCAGGACACCGGCTGCTCGCCGATGCCGGACGAGTCGAAGGTGACAACGCCGTTGCCCTCGAACAGGTTGCCTTCCCAGACGGTGTGTGCGGAGCGCGTGGTGGCCACGGCAGGTCCTTTCGCGGTTCGGATGGGTCCGCCCCTATCCGATCACACCCGGGTTCAGCTCACGTGGAAGAGGGGGCCCTTGGGGGCGAACGGGAGCCGTGCGCCCCGTGGGAGGAGGTAGGCGTGCTCGCGGCGCACCCGCAGGGTGTCGCACCAGCCGTCGGTGATGATCAGTACCGGCGCGGTGGGCGGGAAGTCGTCGGCGCGGTGCAGCAGGTCGACGCCGGGCTGGAGCGCGGTGCCGCCCCGGCCGCGCACCCGGACCCGGCCGGCGATCTCGGTGACGGCCAGGTACCCGGCGTCGTGCGGCGCGGCGTCGCAGAACACGACCCGGGCGGCGGGGACGTCCCGGGCCTCGGCGTAGGAGGCGATGGCGCCGAGCGCCTTGCCGAGCAGGACGCGGTTCATGGAACCGGAGGTGTCCAGGACGACGCCGAAGGTGCAGCGGGCGACCTCCTCGGGCGGGAAGTACCGTCCGGCGCGCGGGATGTCGGGGGTCGCCGCCTGCCGCCGCGAGGGGCGCGCGTACGTCCTGAGCGGCTCGGGGCTCGGCACGAACTCGTCGAACCAGCGGGCCAGCCGGGCGTCCCAGGGCAGCGGCGGGTGGCTGAGCGCGCGGATCTCCTCGACGAGACCACCGGGCAGGAAGCCGCGCTGCTGGCCCTGGTGCAGGTCGAGGCCCTGGGTGAGGCCGCGCCGGTAGAACTCGTCGAGGTCGACGTGGTCGCGGGGCGGTCCGAGCGGGGCGCCGAGGACGTCGCAGGCGCCCTTGCCGCGCGGGGTGGCCAGGCGGCGGGCGCGGCGCGGGTCGCCGGCGACGCGGTCGTAGACCTCCTCGGCGGACAGGCCGGCCAGCGACGGGTCGTACAGCAGCCCGTCGGGCATGACGCCGACCCGCATCTCCACCAGCCAGCCGTTGACGACGTAGTCGCAGGCGACGTTGAAGAGGAAGGGGTCGCGGGCACCGGCGCGGTCGCCGTGGCGCAGGGCGGCGTGCAGCATCTCGTGGGCGAGGACGAACCGCCACTCCTCGTCGTCGAGCTGCCGCAGCGGGTTGACGTAGATCTCACCGGCCTCGGTGTCGACGGCGGCGACCGCGATGCCGTGGGCGCGGGCGAGTCCGGCGTCGGCGATCAGCCTGACGCCGGCCGCGATGCCGCCGAGCAGGGGGTAGGAGGAGACGAACCAGCTCAGCGCGTTCTCCCAGGGCCGGCGGGCGGGCTCCTCGCCGTCCAGGGTGGCACGCCGGCCGCCCGCCACGTCCATCGCGGCGGAGACGGTCCGGGTCAGCGCGGTGGCGAAGGCGAGCTGCCGGTCCGGGGGCGGCCCGTACCAGCCGTCCCACTCCAGGAGCAGCAGGTCCGCCTCGGCGCCCGCGGTGCCGCAGCGCTCGTAGGCCGCGGGGAGCCCGTCGCGCCGCCACAGCGTGGCGAGCCGCTCCTCGTCGCCGTCCGGGTAGCTCAGGGGCAGTTCCTGGGGGGCCTGCCCCACGGGGAAGGTCTGGAGGAACCGGTTGACGACGACGCAGCGCGCCGCGAGGTCGTACCGGTCGGGCTGGACGCGGGGGCCCTTGGCGGCGGGTACGTGGCCGAAGCCGAGGTGGAGGGCGGCGTGCGCGATGGCCCACGCCCAGTCGGCGGGGTCGGCCATGCGGTCGGGGTGGGCGTGCAGGTCGCCGTCGGAGTCGACGCGGACCAGTCCGTCGCGGGGCGCGAGGTCGCAGTCGGCTCGGCGGCAGACGGTGAACTCGACGGCGGCCAGCGCCGGGTTGGCCCGCACCAGACCGAGTCCCTCGGCGAACGCCTCCCCCGCGAGGTCCCGTTTCTTCTTCTTGGCGGGCGGCCGGCTCACCGGCGGGCCTCCACCAGGCGCGGCATGTCGCGGGCCGCCTCCACCAGGAACCAGGACGGCAGGACGGGGTTGCCGTCGGCGTCGGAGGCGATGACGCTCTGGGCGACCTCGACCGATATCTCGGCGAGCTGCACCAGCAGCGACTTGGCGCGGTACGCGGTCTGCCGGCCGCTCGCCGACATGTGCTCCTTGTCGGCGGGGAGTTCCTTGACGAGCCGGCCGCGGAAGGAGTCGGCGAGGTAGTAGAGCAGGTCGCGGTCCTGGATGCGGTGCGGCCAGCGGGCCTCGCCCTTGATGATCGCCTCGATGCCGAACCGGCTGCGGACGATCTTGACGTAGCCGCAGAAGGCGGTGGCGTGGGCGGGGGTGAGGGTGCCGTGGGCGAGGACCTTGAGGGTCTCCTCGTCCAGGTCCCGGCCGAAGGAGTGCAGGGCGTCGGAGAGCATGTGCCAGGAGCGCGGGGTGGAGAACGGCTCCTCGGTCTTGGGCGGCTTGGACCACAGGTGGTCGGGCCGGTCGGTGAGGTGGTCGGTGATCCAGGGGTGGATGCCGTTCTCGCCCGCCCAGACCAGCCAGTCCTTCGGGGACGCCTCCAGGTGGACATGGGTGAGCCGGTTGACCAGCGCGGAGGCGATCGGGCGGGCCAGGGCGTTGTCGGTGGCGCGGTTGCCGGCGCCGATGACGATCGAGCCCGCCGGCAGCTCGTAGTTGCCGATCCGGCGGTCCAGGATCAGCGAGTAGAACGCCTTCTGCACGTCCGGGGTGGCCGCGTTCAGCTCGTCCAGGAAGAGGCAGTACGGCTCGTCGCGGGCGATCACCTCGGGCGGGCAGAACACCGACCGGCCGTCGCGGATCTGCGGTACGCCGATCAGGTCCTCCGGCGCGAGCTGGGTGCCGAGCAGGCTCACGCACTCCAGGCCGAGCGACTCGGCGAAGCTCCGCACCAGGGAGGACTTTCCGATGCCGGGCGCCCCCCAGAGGAACACCGGCCGCACCGTGGCGAGGCCCAGCAGCAGTTCCGGAAGACGGGCGGGGGTGACGGTGACGGCAGCCTGCACGCGGGGGGCTCCTGGGGAGGGTCGGAGAAGGTCCTCCCCCAGTGTGGGCGCCCGGGTAGCCGGTCGCAGCCGAATTACCGGAAGGCGGGTCAGCCGAGGGCGGCCTTGCGGCGGCCCGCCATCACCGCGTACACCAGTACGCCCGCGAAGAGGAACAGCACGCCCTGGTAGACGGCCGCGTACCCGGCGCCGGCGACCAGCCAGAGGGAGAAGGCCGCCGCCACCGCCGCGACCACGGCGTCCCGGACCAGCCGGGCCCGGTCCACCTGGTCGCGGCGGCCGGAGAGCAGGTGGAAGAGCTGGGCGGCGGTGGCCAGCAGATAGGGGACGGTCGCGGTGAAGGTGGTGACCAGGACCAGGATCTCGAAGACCTGGCCCGAGCCGGAGGCGTAGTTGTAGACGGTGAGCAGGGAGGCCAGGACGACGGTGACGCCGACGCCGACCGTGGGCACGCCGCGCCGCTTGCGGGCGAAGGCCGACGGGAACAGGCCGTCCTGGGCGGCGGCGTACGGGGTCTGGGCGCTGAGCAGCGTCCAGCCGTTGAGGCAGCCGGTCATGGAGACCAGCGCGGCCAGCGCGACGGCCCAGCCGCCCCAGGTGCCGCCGAACATGGCGTTCACGGCGTCGGAGAACGGCGCGGTGGAGCCGACGAGCCGGTCGTGGGCGACGGTGCCGAAAACGGACAGGGTGCCCAGCAGATAGACCAGGGCGGCGCCCGCGGTGCCGATCACGGTGGCGCGGCCGACGGTGCGCCGGGGGTCCTTGACCTCGCCGGCGCTGACGGCGGCGGACTCCACGCCCAGGTAGGAGAAGAGCAGGATCGCGGCGGAGGCGGAGACCGCGCCGACGGCGCCGCCGCCGCTCGCGTTGAACGGGCCGAGGTTGTCCGCGTCGAAGAAGAACAGCCCGCCGACGGCGACGAGCAGCAGCGGCAGGAACTTCAGCACGGTGGAGACCAGTTGCACGGCACCGACGTACCGGGTGCCGGCGAAGTTGGCGAGCGCGGGCAGCCACTGCAGGACGAGCGCGGCCAGGCAGGCGGTCCAGCGGTGGTCGTTCACCGGGATCAGCACGTCGAGGTAGCCGACGGCGGCGACGGCGAGGGCCGCGTTGGAGACCCAGGTGGTGATCCAGTACGCCCAGGCTGCGAGGAACCCGGCGAAGTCGCCGAACGCCTCGCGGGCGTAGACGTACGGGCCGCCGGTGCGCGGGTCGCGGGCGGCGAGCCTGCCGAAGACCAGGGCGAGGGCGATGGCGCCGACGGTCAGGACGCCGAAGGCGAGCAGGCTGACCGTGCCGAAGGGGGCGACGGAGGCCGGGAGCAGGAAGATGCCGCCGCCGATGATGTTGCCCATGACCAGGGCGGTGGCGACGGGGAGGCCGAAGCGGCGGGTGTGCCGGTCGGGGTTCCGCTGCGGGGCCGGCGGGGGAACGGTCCCGGTGACGTGCATGGGGTGGTGCGCCTCTCTGGAAAATGCCGCCCGGGATCGCCGGGCCGCCGACCATGGTCGGACACGCCAGGGCGGCCCTCCAAATCAGGCGCTTTTGTCCTGTACGACCCCGTCCGGCACCGCAAAAGGTGTGCCTCCGTGCGCCTCGGACGGTGAATCGTCCAGCTGTGCCCCGGACCGTGCGTCGTCCAGCCGTGCCCCGGACGGTACGTCGTCCAGCGGCGCCTCGACGGGTGTGTCGTCCAGCGGGATCTGCGGGCCGTCGGACTCCCGCAGCCAGCGGCGCAGTACGCGGTGGACGTGCTCGGCGCCGACCAGTTCCGTCCCCTCGGCGACCGGCGGGGTGAGGGCGGTCGGGGAGAGCAGGAACGCCTGGGACTGGGCGCCGCCGAGCCCGCCGTGCGAACCGATCTGCTCCTCGAAGGCGAGCACCTCGCCGTCGGCCGGGTCGAGGGAGGAGTTGACCATGATGTCGGCGGTGTGCGGGAAGGAGTGGGTGCGGCGTACGGCGTCGGCGGCGCCGGGCCCGAAGGGGGCGAGCGGGCCGGGGTCCTCGTCGAGCCGGTCCAGGGGTATCTCGGCGCCGCGCGCGCCGAGCACCAGCCCGTCGTGCTCGTCGTCCGCGTGGGCCTCGCTGCGGACCAGCAGGAAGCCGACGCCGGGGTGGTTGGCGAGGGTGGCGAGGAGCGCGGGGTGGCGGGCGTCGATCTCCTCCCGGCTCATGCGGTGGCCGACGTCCGGGAAGGAGACCAGGCC
This sequence comes from Streptomyces sp. ISL-12, assembly GCF_018614415.1. Lineage (GTDB taxonomy): Bacteria > Actinomycetota > Actinomycetes > Streptomycetales > Streptomycetaceae > Streptomyces. Next base: position 4,642 of record NZ_JAGGOO010000146.1, on the reverse strand, counting down.
CAGGTTGCCGGAGGCGAGGACGAGCGGCTCGGAGCGGCGGCGCGAGGGGCGGTGCTGCTCGCCGCCCTCCTCGACCGGCCGGCCCATCGCCGCGCGCACGGTGTTGCGGGCCTCGGCGCCGCTGTGGGTGCGCTGCGCCCGGCGCGGCACGGGCAGCCCGCAGCCGGCCCGGACCAGGTCGGCGAGGGTGAGGCCGTAGCGGGCGTGGAAGGTCTCGCCGGGGCTCTGGCCGTGGTCGGACAGGACGACGATCCGGTACGGCCGGGGCGCGTGCTCGGCGGCCTTCTCGATCAGCGCGAGGGAGCGGTCGAGGCGGGCGAGGACCTTCTCGGCGTCCCGGCTGTGCGGTCCGGAGTGGTGGGCGACCTCGTCGTAGGCGACCAGGTCGGCGTAGACGGCGGTGCGGCCGGCGAGCATGTCGCCGATGACCGCGGCGACCACGACGTCCCGTTCGACGACGGTCGCGAAGGCGCGGACGAACGGGTAGAGGCCGCCGCGGGAGACGCGGGGGCGGACCTTGTGGACGCGGGCGCGCAGCGACTGGCCGATCTCGCGGGCCACCTCGGCGCCGAACGACAGGGCGGTGCGGACCGCGTTGGCGGGGTCGGAGAAGTAGGCGAAGTACCCGGCGCGGGAGCGGGTCTCCCGGCTGCGGCGGCGCGCCGCGATGGACAGCACGAGGGCCTGTTCGTCGGCGCCGCCGCTGAACAGGTTGCCGCGGCTGGCCCCGTCGAAGGTGAGCAGCCCGCCGTCACCGGTGCGCTCGACGGCGCGGCGCTGGAGCTCGGCGGCGCTGGAGGGACGGTTGCAGACCATCACCTCGCGGGTGTCCTTCTCGTACCAGCGGAAGGCCGGGATGTCGTGGTTGCTGCCGTGCAGGATGCCCAGCTGGCTGGCGCCGGTCTGGCTGGACCAGTCGGTGCGCCAGGGGGTGAGCCGGTGGGTGCCGGGGGCGGTGCCGTCGCCGAGCCAGCGGGCGACGGTGGGCATGGTGCCCTTGTCTGCGGCGGCCTTCAGTACGTCGTGGCCGACGCCGTCCAGTTGCAGGAAGACGGTGCCGTGGCCGGTGGGGCAGGGCGGAACGGTTCTGCGGCGGCGGTCGGCGAGGCGGTAGAGGCGGCGGCGGTAGGCGTCGTCGTCGCGGACGGCGAGCGCGCCGCCGGTGGCGGAGGCGACGGCCGACATCACGGCGGCGACGACGACCGCGGTCTCGGGACCGGCGGCGCCGTGCGCGGCGGGGTTGACGCGGAGCGCGACCAGCAGCAGCGCGCCGTTGAGGAAGAAGACCAGCAGGCCGAGGACCAGGGCCGGCACCAGCAGCAGCAGCCGGACCAGCAGCGGCCACACCAGCGCCGACAGCAGACCGAAGGCGCCGGCGCCGAACGCGGCGGTCACGGCGATCTGGGTCGCGCTGTCCCCGTCGGGGGACTGGAGCTCGAAGTCCGGCAGCAGGCCGGCGAGCACCAGCATGGTCACCGTGGAGACGGCCCACACCGTCACGCTCCGGCCGATCTGACTGGCGATCCGCCGCCAGCGCCCTCCGTTCACGGGTTCACGCTCCGCACACCTCACGTTCCGGTCCGCTGTCGGGCGCGGACCGCTCTCCAGCGTGTCACAGCGTCCGCGTACGGATTGATCCGGCCAGGGCCCCGGGGGGCCTGGGGCCGGGCCGCTGGTCAGCGGCCGTCGTAACCGGCCGTCGGCATGGACAGCCTGCGGTGCACGCACGCCTTCATCTGGGCGTCGTACGACGGCTCCGCGTGCCCGACGGTCTCCACCCGCACCCCGCGCCGCGCGCACTGGGCGGTGAACTCCTCGACGGAGGCGAGCGCGCTCTCCAGCACCCGGCGGCTGGGCGCGACGAACAGGTCGTGTCCGGGCCGGACGCCGTCCCAGAGGACGTCGTGGTCCGGCCGCAGGCGGCTGACGAGCAGTTCCCGGGCGACGACGTACCCGTGCTCGGCGGCCCAGCGGGCGCACATGGCGTGCTGGCTGCGGGAGTCCACCAGGAACGGGTCGGCGTCCAGTTCCTCCAGCGGCGTCAGACTCGCGATCGCCGTGACTCTCACCGGTCCCATGGCGTCCCCCTCACCTCCGGTTTCGCCGCCGACACTACTCCTGGACGTAGGCTTCGGGGGAGTCGCGCGAAGGAGGCAAAGAGGTGCCGGTGGAGGTCACCTGGTGGGGTCATGCCACCTGCACGGTCCAGGACTCGGGCATACGTGTGCTCACCGACCCCCTGTTCGCCCGTCGCCTCGCCCACCTGCGGCGGCGGCGGGGCGCGCTCCCCCCGCCCGAGGCCTGGCGGGCGGATGTGACGCTCGTCTCCCATCTGCACGCCGATCATCTCCATGTGCCGTCGCTCGCGCGGCTCGCGCCGGGCACGCGCCTGCTCGTTCCGCGAGGGGCGCCCCGGGCGGTGCCGGGGCTGCGCCGGCTGACCCGTCTGTCGGTCACCGAGGTCGTGCCCGGCGACGAGGTCACCGTCGGTGACCTGCGCATACGGGTGGTGCCGGCCTGGCACGACGGGCGGCGGCTGCCGCTGGGGCCGCGCCGCTCCCCCGCCCTCGGTTATGTCGTCGAGGGCGAGGGACGCACGTATTTCGCCGGGGACACCGGGCTGTTCGACGGCATGGCGGAGGCGGTCGGACCGGTCGACGCGGCACTGCTGCCGGTGGGCGGCTGGGGGCCGCATCTGGGCGAGGAGCACCTCGACGCGGGCCGGGCGGCCCAGGCGCTGGCCCGGCTGGCGCCGCGCAGCGCGGTGCCGGTGCACTACGGCACGTACTGGCCCATCGGGATGGACGCCGTGCGCCCCCATGAATTCCATGCGCCGGGAGATGAGTTCGTGCGCCTGGCCGCGCTGCACGCGCCGGGCGTGGCGGTGCACCGGCTCGGGCACGGCGAGAGCGTGCTGCTGGAGGCCGCCCGGTGACGTGGCTCGGATCGGCCGTGACGGTCGTCCCGACGGACGCCACCCAACAGGCACTGGGTTATCCGTCGCTGTTCCTGCTGGTGCTGATCGGGGCGCTGGTCCCGGTGGTGCCGACGGGGGTGCTGGTCAGTTCGGCGGCGGTGGTCGCCTTCCACCAGACGGCGATGTCCCTGGGGCTGGTGTTCCTGACGGCGTCGCTGGCCGCGTTCCTCGGGGACGTCGCGCTGTACTGGCTGGGGCGGCGCGGCATGAAGTCGAAGAACGGCTCGCGCTGGCTGGAGGCGATCCGCTCGCGCGCTCCCGAGGACCGGCTGGCGCAGGCGCAGGAGAAGCTGGCCGAGCACGGGGTCGCGGTGCTGGTGCTGTCCCGGCTGGTGCCGGCGGGCCGCATCCCGGTGATGCTGGCCTGTCTGATGGCCAAGTGGCCGACCCGCCGCTTCGTCCGCGGCAACCTGCCGGCCTGCCTGGCCTGGACGGTGACGTACCAGCTGATCGGCATCCTGGGCGGCTCCCTGTTCAAGGAGCCGTGGGAGGGCGTGGTCGCGGCGGTCGTGCTGACGGTGGTGATCAGCGCGGCGCCCAGCGTGTGGAAGCGGCTGCGGGGGCCGGCCAAGGCGTAGCGGCCCCGGGGCGGGGTCCGGCTACCCGGCCAGCACCCGGGAGGCGCCCACCGGCAGGTCCCACAGGTCCTCGCGGGGCAGGCCGGCCCGCTCCCAGGCGGCGCGGACCCGGACGAGGGGTTCGAGGACGGGCTCGGCGGACAGCACGAACGTGCCCCAGTGCATGGGGGCCGTCCGGCGGGCGCCGAGGTCCTGGGCCGCCCTGACCGCCTCCTCCGGATCGCAGTGGACGTCGCTGAGCCACCAGCGGGGGTCGTAGGCGCCGATGGGGAGCAGGGCGAGGTCGATGCCGGGGTAGCGGCGGCCGATGCGGGAGAACCAGTGGCCGTACCCCGTGTCGCCGGCGAAGTACACCCGCCGGCCGTCGGGGGCGGTGAGCACCCAGCCGCCCCACAGGCTGCGGCAGGTGTCGGTGAGGGTGCGCTTGGACCAGTGGTGGGCCGGTACGAAGTCGAAGCGGACGCCGTTCAGTTCGGCCGCCTCCCACCAGTCCAGTTCGGTGACGACGGTGAACTTGCGGCGGTGGAACCAGCGGCCGAGCCCGGCCGGCACGAACACCGGGGTGTCGCGCGGCAGTCGGCGCAGGGTCGGCGCGTCCAGGTGGTCGTAGTGGTTGTGGCTGATGACGACGGCGTCGACGGGCGGCAGCGCGTCCCAGGGGACGCCGACGGGGGTGATCCGGGCGGGTGTGCCGAGGATGCGGCGGGACCACACCGGGTCGGTGAGGACGGTGAGCCCGCCGACGCGCACGATCCAGCTGGCGTGCCCGGCCCAGGTGACGGCGAGGTCGTGGGCGCCGACGCGGGGCAGCGGGCCGGGGGCGACCGGCAGCCGGGGGATGTCGGCGAGCCCCTCCCGGCCGGGTCTGACGGCGCCCTCGCGGGCGAACCGGGCGGTGGCCTTCAGGCCGGGCAGCGGGGCGGTCAGCCGGTCGTGGAAGGCGCGCGGCCACACCCGGCGCTCGGCCAGCGCGTACACCACGCGCGCACCGCTGCCCGAGTTCGCCGGGACGGCGAGGGGATCCCTGGGGGGCGCCTGGGGGCCGCCGGTGATGGTGGCCGCCGGGGCCGACGTCGTGGGCCTCGGC
>NZ_JAGGOO010000145.1 GCF_018614415.1 Streptomyces sp. ISL-12 | reverse complement strand
GGCGCTGGACGGCGGGCGCGGGATCCGACGGGACGGACGGCGCAGGTCCGGAGGCGGTGGGCGCGGCCGGGCCCGGCGCGGGCGTGGCGGGGGGCGCCGGAGGGGTGGCCGCGGGGCGCTTGTGCTCGACCGGGAGGGCGGGCGGGGCGTCGGAGCGGGCGGCGTCCGGGGTACGGCGCTGGACGGCGGGCGCGGGGGCCGGCGTGCCGGGCGCGGCCGGTGCCGACGGGGGCGTGCTCGGGCGGGCCGGCTGGGCCGCGGCCGGGGTGGCCTGCCGCTGGACCGGGGAGGCCGCGGGCGCAGCGGGGGCGGACCGCGGCACCGACGGCGTGGTGGTGCCGGGGGTGTCCGGGCTCCGGGTCGGCTGCGCCGGGTCACCGGTCGCGGCCCGGCGCTGGACGGCGGGCGGCGTGTCCCGGTCCGGAGCGCCGGCGCTCTTGGAGGCGATCGGCAGGTCGGGCTGTACGGGGGTGGCGGGCGTCCGGCGCTGGACCGGGGACGGCGCGGTGGCGCCGGAGGTGCCGGTGGCACGGGAGGAGCCGCCGGCGTCCGCGTCACGCGCGGGGGCCGGCCGGGCGGGCCGCGTGGGCTCGGCCGGGTGGCGCTGCACGGCGGGCGGGCCGGCAGGGGAGGTGGCCGCGGGGCGGTCCGCCCGCGCGGGGGCGCTCGGCGTGTCGGCAGCGGGCGCGGGAGCCGGTCGGGCCGGCTGCGCGGGTTCGGCCGTACGGCGCTGGACCGAGGCCGGCGTGTCGCGGCCCGGAGCGCCGGAGTCCTTCGAGGCGATCGGCAGGCCGGGCGGTACGGGGTCGCCGCTCGTCCGGCGCTGGACGGCGGGCGCCGGGGCGGCGTCGGCGGCACCGGCGCCGCGCGCGGGCGGTGTCGGGTCGCCGGCCGGCCGGGGCCGTACGGCGGGCGGGGTGGCGGCGCTGTCCGGGCCCGGTGCGGGCGCCGAGCGGTCGGGGCGCAGCGGGCCGGTGCTCTGCCGCTGGACGGCGGACTGCGCGGTGCCGGAGGTGCTCGCGCCGCGCACGGGGTCCGCCGCGCGCGGGGCCTGCGGTGCGGTCTCCGAGGCCCGGCGCTGGACGGCGGGCGCCGGGGCGGTGCCGGAGGGGCTCGCGGGGGCGGACGTACGGCCCGGCGTGGCGGCCGGTGCGGACGGTGCCGTAGCCGGAGAGGAAGCGGAGGAAGCGGAGGGCGTCACCGGGCCGGCGGTGTCGCGGGTGACGGCCCGCTGGATCGGCAGGGCGGCCTCGGACGGCGCGGCCGCGGAGGGCGTGCCGGCACGGCCGGGAACGGCGGCCGGAGGGGACGCGGGTGCGGAGGATGCGGGCGCGGGCGCGGGGGACGCCGGTGCGGGGGAGGCGGACGTGCCGCCTCCCCCGCCGTCACCGTCCGTCGGCCGTGACGCCGTGGCCGGACTCCCGCCCGACGGCGCGGACTCCCGGCGCGTCGTGGGCAGTGACCTGCGCTGTACGGCCGGTGCCGCGACCGGCGCCTTGACCAGGGGAAGCTGCGGGACGGCCGGTGCCGGCGGCGCGGCGGTCACGCGGACGCCGCGCTGCGGGACCGGGGCCGGCGCCGGCGGCAGCACCGGGGTCACCGGAACCGGGGGCACGGAGGCGGCGGCCGGCCCGGAGGACGTGGCCGCCCGCTGGACGGCCGCTCCACCGCCCGCCGCCGGAGCGGACGCGGACGGCGCGGACGACACCGAAGCCGCCGAAGCCGCCGAAGCCGCCGACGGCACCCGCCCTCCGGCCTCCCCCGCGGCAGCCGTCGGGTCCGCCGCCGGAACGGCCCGCAGCGGTACCGCCGGCGCGCGCTGCACCGCCGGGCCGCCCGCCGCGGCGGTGGCCGGGGGCAGTGCGCGGGCCGGCCGTTCCAGGCCGGTGACCGGGGTGCCCGCGCCGCCGACCGCCGACGTGGGCGGCAGCAGGCGGTGCGGCGAGGTGTCCAGGACGCCGACGGTCACGGGCTCCGCGAACGACGGGTTCTGCCAGGTCGGCAGGCGTCCGCCGAACCGGTTGTCGGCGACCCCGGGGCCACCGGCCGCCGCGGACCGCTGGATCGGCGGCAGCGCCGACCACGCGGCCCGCACCACCGGCCCCGGCCCCGGCGCGGGGGCCGCTGCCGGAGCCGGGGCCGAGGCCGGCGCCGGGGTCGCCTCGGACACCGGCGCCGGCCCTGCCGCCGCCGGTGTCGCGGTCGTGGCGGCGGGACGCTCGCCCCGGCTCCGCAAACGGTCCAGGAAGCCCACGTCTAGCCCTCCGCCTCGGCGCGCGTCACGAAGGACGCGATCTGTTCCGTGTACTGGCGGCGGTCATGGTGTTCCAGGTCCAGGATCGCCTCCAGGCTCCAGTGGAAGTGGTAGGCGACGTACGCGATCTCCTCCTGCAGCCGGTCGGTCGCGTACGTCACGATTCCCCCAGGCGGCTCCCGCCGAGTTCCACCTCGAAGGACTCGGAGCAGTGCGGGCACTCCACCGCCGCCCGGGTGTGGCCCTCGGCGTTGATCTGGCGGTAGAAGTCCTGGAGGAACGCCAGGTCCGAGGCGAACATGCTCTCCACGATCCCGTCGTGCACCGACGGCAGCGTGCCCAGCTGGGTGATGACCCGGCCGAGCAGGACCACCGACAGGTACGCCGGGTTCTGCTGGACGCGGACGTCGCGCAGCGGCACGAGTTCGTCCCGTGCCGTCGACAGGCGCATCACACCGTTGCGGTGCACCGTGCCGTTGTCGTCCACGTAGCCGCGGGGCAGTTCGAAGGGGAACTCGGTGCGCAGCGTCTGCCGCGGGGCCACGTCCGCCGGCGGCGCGGCGGCGGGAGCCGGAGTGACCTCCGCTCCCGCCGCCGCGGACCGGTCGGCCGCGGGCGCCTCCGCAACCCTGCTCGCACTGGGCGCGCCGACAGCCGAACGCCGCATTACTCGACGACCAGTTCTTCGAACACGATGGTCACGGTCTCGGTGAGCGGATTGGTGTCACCCGCCTTCAGCGTGCCCATCACGATCTTGCTGCACCAGGCGTTGCGCAGGTTCCAGCGCCTGACCGGGCTGTCCTCGTAGTCCATCAGGATGATCGAGGCGTTCTTGCGGGCGGTGGCCATCCGGCCGTTCAGGGAGTCGTCGATCCACTGGGTGAACGCGGGCGACATGCTCGCGCCGCGTTCGACCTGGACCTGCCCGTCCTTGGCCACGCCCGGCATCAGGGTGACGTTGTTGCGGCCGGTCGCGCCCGCGTTCTGCTGGTACTTGATGACGTCCTGCTCGACCTGGAGGCCGCTGACCGAGTTGAGGTACTCGACCATCACACCGTCGATCTGGAGACCGAAATTCGGTGCTACGAGGACATCTTCTTCTTTGGGGAGAGCCATGGGTTCGCTGTCCTTCTAGGAAAAGTGGGGGAGAGGCCGCGGGAACGCGGTGCGCCTACTCCTCCAGCTCGCCGCTGCCGCTGGAGAACTGGGCCAGCCGGAAGATGACGAACTCGGCGGGCTTGACCGGCGCGATGCCGATCTCGCAGATGACCCGGCCGAGGTCGACGGACTCCGGTGGGTTGGTCTCCTCGTCACACTTGACGTAGAAGGCCTGCTCGGGGCTCTGCCCGAAGAGGGCGCCGTTGCGCCACTCGTTGACCAGGAACGCCGAGACGTTGCGCCGGATGCGGGCCCAGAGGTTGTGGTCGTTCGGCTCGAAGACCACCCACTGGGTGCCGATCAGGATCGACTCCTCCAGGTAGTTGAAGTACCGGCGGATGTTCAGGTAGCGCCACGCCGGGTCGGAGGAGAGGGTGCGGGCGCCCCAGACGCGGATGCCGCGGCCCGGGAAGGAGCGGATGCAGTTGACGCCGATCGGGTTGAGCAGGTCCTGCTCACCGCGGGTGATCTGCAGCTCCAGGTCGACGGCGCCGCGCACGACCTCGTTGGCGGGGGCCTTGTGCACACCGCGCTCGAAGTCGTTGCGGGCCCAGATGCCGGCCATGTGACCGCTCGGCGGGACCAGGCGGGCCTGGCCGGTGGCCGGGTCGAAGGACTTGATCCAGGGGTAGTACAGGGCGGCGTACTTGGAGTCGTAGCCGGCCGTCTCCTGGCGCCAGACGCGGATCTGGCGGGCGTTCATCCCGGGCGGCGGGTCGATGATGGCGACGCGGTCGCCCATCAGCTCGGCGTGGGCGATCATGCCGAGCTGGACGGCCTTGACGGCCTCCAGGTCGATGGCGCCGGCCTGGTAGGCGGCCATCAGGTCGGGCACCGCGACCATGGAGATCTCGTCGATCGCCTCCAGGCCGCCGAAGCCGGTGCGGTCGGAGCTGTCGCCGAGGTACTGGGCGGGGCCGGGCTGGGCGATCTCGTCCGGGACCTGCTCGACGGGGGCGGCCGGGGCGGGCGGCACGGCCAGGGTCACCGTCTGGTTCTCCGGACGGGCCAGCTGCGCGGCCGGAGCGGCCTCGGTGACGGTGATGAGCTTGGAGCGCTCCTTCACCTGGGTGACGACGTAGGAGCGGTTGCCCTTCTTGGCGCTCACGTCGAACGTCTCGACCGGCTTCTCGCCGTCCTTGACGATCAGCTTGAAGCGCTCGGCGGGGCCCTCGCCCTCGGGGTCGGCGACCTCGACGGTGAGCGGGCCGTGCTGGCCGGCCGTCGTCGCCGTCACGGCGAACGTGCCGAGCTGCTTGGGCTCGGCGGCGGGCAGCGCGGCCGGGGCGGCGGAGCCGTTCACGGCGGCGGGGGAGGCGGTGGCGCCCGCGCCGGCGCCGTCGGCGGAGCCGCCGACGCGCACGACGTACGCGGCCGAACCGCCGTTGTTGAAGAAGCCGTAGACGGAGTGCGCGAGGTAGTAGCCGTCGGTGAAGTCACCGAAGGACGCGACGTACTGCGTCCAGTTGGTCACCAGCGTCGGCTCGTTGAGGGGCCCGGTGGGCGCGAGCCCGACGAAGGCCGCCACGGACGTGCCCACTCCCTCGATCGGGCGCGAGCCGCTGGCCACCTCCTCGACGTAGACGCCGGGCGACAGGTAGGACGGCATGCTCTGCTCTCCTCGGGGTACGAGACAGGACGCCCCTCAGCCTCACGCGCGCGTTGCCCTCCTCGAAACGGCCTGCGGTGCCGGATCGGGGGCATTCCGGCTGCCCTGGATCGTGCCCGTTGGGGCAGAATCCTCGATTTCCTCTGGTGGTCGCCCGCCGTTTCTGTTTCAACAGCTCCTGTTGGGTGTCAGTTCGCCAGGATGTCATCTCGTGGTCACGCCCCGGACCGGGGTACGCCGTCCCGCCGCACCGGGCGCGGTGCCGCGTGCTCCCGAACGGTGACGGACGTCAGGAGGGGCTGTCCGTGTCGGACCGCTTGCACGAACCGCACGCTCGCCGCACAGACCCGGCCGTTCCGGTGCGACCCGGCCCGCGGGCGGTGCACCGCCCGCT
>NZ_JAGGOO010000144.1 GCF_018614415.1 Streptomyces sp. ISL-12 | reverse complement strand
GGACACTACATCGGCGTCCATGACTTCTCCGACCCGGAGACCCAGGAGATCCTCATCCACGACTGGCGGGCCCCGGTCTCCAGCCTGTACTACGACTTCGAGCTGGGCGCCGCTCACTTCGAGGCCCCGACCGGCACCGTGCACGGGACGATCACCGGCAAGCGCCAGTACAAGATCGCGGGCGATCGCCTTGAGTACATGTTCGACAGCGCGCTGACCATCGGCGACGAGGTGCTGCAGCGGGAGCTGAGCCAGTCCGCCGACGACCGGATGAAGAGCATCGTCGCGACGATCCAGCGCGAGCAGAACGAGGTGATCCGCAACGAGACGGCGAAGGTGCTGATCCTGCAGGGAGTCGCGGGCTCCGGGAAGACGTCGATCGCCCTGCACCGGGTGGCGTTCCTGCTCTACCGCTTCAAGGACTCCCTGTCGTCCGACAACGTCATGATCCTTTCTCCCAACAAGGTCTTCGGTGACTACATCGCCAACGTCCTTCCCGAGCTGGGGGAGGAGCAGATCGCGGAGATCGACTTCGAGCGGATCGCCGACCGGTTCCTGGCCAGGGTGACGGAGTACGAGACCTTCAGCGAGCAGGTGATCAAGCTGCTCGACCGGCCGGACGACGCGGCGGCCGAGCGGATGCGCTTCAAGGCGACGGCGGAGTTCATCACTCGGCTCGACGAGTGGCTGGCCGCCCGCGCGGACGCCGAGTTCACCCCGCGGCAGATCGAGCAGAGGAACAAGCGGCTGCCGGAAGACTGGGTCGTCGACGCCTTCGCGAGCTCGCGCGGGCTTCCCGTCTTCAGCCGACTCGACCTTCTCGCCGAAAGCGCCGCGCACCGGTTGCGGCAGGAGGTGCTGGACAAGGGTGGCAAGTGGTCGGCGGCGGACAGCAACGGCGTCCGCAAGCAGGTGCGCGCCATGTTCCCGCACAAGGACGCCTTCGCCCTCTACACAGCGTTCTACCAGACTCCTGAACTCAAGGGCATGTTCAAGCCGCTTGGCCGGAAGAAGATCGAGTACGCAGATGTCTTCCCGCTCGTCTACACCATGATCAAGACCTCCCGACAGGAAGGCTACGGCCGCATCCGGCACCTCCTGGTGGACGAGATGCAGGACTACACGCCCCTTCAGTACGCGGTACTGCGTGAACTGTTCTCCTGCAAGATGACGATCCTCGGCGACGCCAACCAGTCGGTGAACCCCTTCAGTTCCTCGTCACTGCCGGTCATCCGCGGCATCTTCCCCGAGGCCGACTGCCTGGAGCTGTGCAAGAGCTACCGCTCCACGGCCGAGATCACGGACTTCGCCCAGCACATCGCACGCAACGACAAGCTGGTACCGATCGGACGGCACGGGCTCCCGCCGCAGATCGTCTCCGCCCACGACGCAAAGTCGCAGACCGCGGACATCCTGGCGCTCATCGCGCGGCACCGGCGAAGCGAGTACCGGTCCCTCGGCATCATCTGCAAGACCGTGGCACAGGCGGAAGAACTGCACCTCGCGCTGTCGGCAGCAGGCGTCGACCTGACCTTCCTCGACTACGAGAGCACGGAGTTCAGCGCCGGCACCGTCATCACCTCGGCGCACATTGCCAAGGGGCTGGAGTTCGACACCGTGATCGTCCCGGACGTGGACGACACGAACTATGCCAACGCGATGGACAAGGGCATGCTGTACATCGCCTGCACCCGAGCGATGCATGAACTGCACCTGACCCACGTCGGGCGCCTGTCGCCTTTTCTGCAGTTCACCGTGGACCCTGAAAGGTCTTTCGACGATGTCGGCCCCATGACACAGGAGGTGTCTCATCAGGCGACTCCCGTCGGGTGAATGAGGACGACAGGGGTAGTGTGTGGGAAGCGTCGCGTGCCGGTGGCAGACCGTGTCAGGCATGGAGGCGCCGGACCGAAGGAGACCGACGGTGTATGCGTCGCACCCTTCGCTCTCGCGTGACTGAGCGCGAGACGACCAGGCTCATCGCCTGGAGCCAAGAACTCCGTCGGGTGCACCACCGCCTACGGGAAGCACTCTCCGTGACCCGCGACTCCCTCGCGGACGGCTCGCCCGGCGAGGCGGCCACCCGTGAACTGCTGCTGTACTGCCACGGCTTCTGCGCGGCCCTCGACGGCCACCATCAGGGCGAGGACCGTACCCTGTTCCCGGCCATCGGAGCTGAACATCCGGAGCTGCGCCCGGTGGTGCGTCAGCTCGAACAGGATCACTCGATGATCGCCCACCTGCTCGGCGGCCTCCGTGCCGCAGTCGACCGGACTGCGCCGCCCGAGGAGCTTGGCCGCCACCTCGAAGGCATTGCCGCGATCATGGAGAACCATTTCCGTTACGAGGAGCGGCAACTGCTCGCTGTGCTTGAAACCCTTGAGCTGGCGGCCGAACCCCGAGATGCGCTGGGTCCGATGCACAACTGATCAGTGCTGTGGGTGACCGCGTGGCCCCAGACCGGCTCGCGGCAGGCTTCACGCCCAGGACAAGTCCTGGAACCGGGGTGGGCCCGCTGCGTGAGCGGGCCCACCCCGCAGTCCGAGTCTCAGGCCGGTACGGCGGTCACCGCGGCCTCGACTCTGTCGTCATTGAGTGCGGCAAGGTGCCGCTCGGCGTCGAGCGCAGCCTGGCAGCCGCTCGCGGCGGCGGTGATCGCCTGTCGGTAGGTGTGGTCGACGACGTCGCCGGCGGCGAACACGCCCGGGATGTTCGTGCGGGTCGATGGCGAGGCGACGCGGATGTAGCCGTTGTCGTCCAGGTCCAGCTGAACCTGGAACAGCTTCGTGCGCGGATCGTGGCCGATGGCGATGAACAGGCCGGTCGCGTCCAGGTCGCGGGTGGCGCCGCTGAAGACGTCGCGCAGCACGAGCCCGGCCAGCATGCCGTTGCTCTCCTTGATCTCGGCGATCTCGGTGTCGAAGGCGAAGGAGATCCTGTCGTCGGAGAACGCGCGGTTCTGCATGACCTGCGAGGCGCGCAGCGTGGAGCGCCGGTGGACGACGGTCACCGAGCGGGCGAAGCGGGTGAGGAAGGTGGCCTCCTCCATGGCGGTGTCGCCGCCGCCGACCACCACGATGTCGCGGTCGCGGAAGAAGAAGCCGTCGCAGGTGGCGCACCAGGACACGCCTCTGCCGGACAGCTCGTCCTCCTTGGGAAGGCCGAGCTTGCGGTAGCCGGACCCGGTGGCCACGATCACCGTCTTTGCGCGGTGCACGGTGCCCGCGGTGTCGGTGACCGACTTGACGTCTCCGGTGAGGTCCGCCTCGACGATGTCGTCGTCGATCATCTCCGCGCCGAACTTCTCGGCCTGCGCGCGCATGTTCGCCATCAGGTCCGGGCCGTCGATGCCCTCGGGGAAGCCGGGGAAGTTCTCGACCTCGGTCGTCGTGGTGAGCGCACCCCCGACGAAGACGGAGCCGCCGAAGACGACCGGCGCGAGTTCGGCGCGGGCCGTGTAGAGGGCAGCGGTGTATCCGGCGGGACCGGAGCCGATGATGATGACCTCGCGAATTCCGTTGTCGGTCACTGAGGTCACGCCTCCTGCTTCGCGTCGATCTCGGCGATGAGGGCCTCGATGCGGGTCTTGATCTCGTCGCGGATGGGGCGGACGGCCTCGACGCCCTGGCCGGCCGGGTCTTCCAGGGCCCAGTCGAGGTACTTCTTGCCGGGGAAGACCGGGCAGGCGTCGCCGCAGCCCATGGTGATGACGTAGTCGGACGCCTGGACGGCCTCGGTGGTCAGGATCTTCGGCGTGGCGTCGGCGATGTCGACGCCGACCTCCTTCATCGCCTCGACGGCGGCCGGGTTGACCTGGTCGCCGGGGACGGAGCCGGCGGAGCGGACCTCGACGCGGTCGCCCGCGAAGTGCTGGAGGAACCCGGCGGCCATCTGGGAGCGGCCGGCGTTGTGGACGCAGACGAACAGTACGGAGGCGAGCGGAGCGGAGGGCATGCGTTCTTCCTTCACGGAGTGAGTGACCGGTGGTGCAGGGGGTTCAAGTGCTCGGCAGACTGGCGAGCAGGTCGGTGATCCGATGGTCGATGTCGTCGCGGATTCGACGGACGGCTCCGAGCGAGGCGCCCTCGGGGTCGGCCACCGGCCAGTCCAGGTAGCGGCGGCCGGAGACGATCGGGCAGGCATCGCCACAGCCCATGGTGATGACGATGTCGGCGGCCCTCACGACCTCGTCGGTCAGTGGCTTGGGAAACGCCCCGGCCGGATCGGCGCCCGCCTCGACGAGGACCTGCGCGATGTACGGCTCGACCTCGGGCCCCGGGCGGGTTCCCGCAGATGAGACGGTGACCCGGCCGGCCGCACGATGCTGCAGCAGCGCCGCGGCGAGCTGGGAGCGCCCCGCGTTCTGGCTGCACACGAACAGCACCCGGGGCACCCTGGCACCCGGTGCGCCCTGGGCGTGGGCGAGAGCGTCGAGGCGCTCGGCGGCAAAACGCTCGGCCAGAACCACCAGGTGCGTCGTGACCTGCGCGGTGGCGGCCAAACGCTGGTAGGAATCGGAAAGCAGGCGCTGCACGGTCTCTACCGCGAAGCGACCTGCGTGCCGGACGGCCAGGCGGGCCGCGCCGGCGGCAAGACGCTCGTCGGGCAGGGCGGGAGTGGGGACGACGGACATGGGAAGACCCTCTCGACGGGCCCATAGGTCAGCCCCGGCTGGTATCAGCACCGGGTGATGTGAGAGTATCAGCCCATGATGACGTCAGTCGACACTGACCTGATCCGGGTGCTGGCCGACCCGCTCAGGCTCCGGATCGTGACACTGCTCGCCCGCGAGACGCTGTGCACCACGCACCTCGTCGAGGAGACCGGCGCCCGGCAGACCAACCTCTCCAACCACCTGAGAGTCCTGCGCGAGGCCGGGGTCGTGGAGACCGAGCCGTGCGGGCGCTTCACCTACTACAAGCTGCGCCCCGACGTCATCGCCCAGCTCGCCGGGCAGTTCGCCGACCTGGCCGAGTCCGCCCGTACCGCCGCCGAGAACAAGAGGGCCTGCCCGTGACCTCCACCGAGCCCACCACCTCCGCTCCGGCCGGGGCCGGGGGCGACTCGATCGTCAAGAAGCTCTCCACCCTCGACCGCTACCTGGCGGTGTGGATCCTCATCGCCATGGCTGTCGGCCTGGGGCTCGGGCGAGTGATCCCCGGACTGAACGACGCGCTGGCGAAGGTGGAGGTCGGCGGGATCTCCCTGCCGATCGCCCTCGGTCTGCTGATCATGATGTATCCGGTCCTGGCCAAGGTCCGCTACGACAAGCTGGACGCGGTCACCGGCGACCGCAGGCTGATGATCTCTTCCTTGGTCATCAACTGGGTCCTCGGACCCGCGGTGATGTTCGCCCTGGCGTGGATCTTCCTGCCGGACCTGCCCGAGTACCGCACCGGCCTGATCATCGTCGGCCTGGCCCGCTGCATCGCCATGGTCATCATCTGGAACGACCTCGCCTGCGGCGACCGTGAGGCGGCCGCCGTGCTGGTCGCCCTCAACAGCGTCTTCCAGGTGATCGCGTTCGGCCTGCTGGGCTGGTTCTACCTGGACCTGCTGCCCGGCTGGCTGGGCCTGGGCGACGGGGAGCACCTGGACATCTCGATGTGGGAGATCGCCTTTAACGTGGTCGTCTTCCTGGGCGTCCCGCTGCTGGCCGGCTTCCTGACCCGCCGGATCGGCGAGAAGAAGATGGGCCGCGAGGGCTACGAGTCCCGCTTCCTGCCGAAGATCGGCCCCTGGGCGCTGTACGGGCTGCTCTTCACGATCGTCATCCTCTTCGCCCTCCAGGGGAAGACCATCACCTCCCAGCCGCTGGACGTCGCCCGGATCGCGCTGCCGCTGCTGGTGTACTTCGCGGTCATGTTCTTCGGCACCTTCCTCCTCGGCAAGGGCCTCGGCCTGGCCTACGACCGCACCACCACCCTGGCGTTCACCGCGGCGGGCAACAACTTCGAGCTGGCCATCGCGGTCGCCATCGCCACCTTCGGCGTCACCTCCGGCCAGGCCCTGTCCGGCGTCGTCGGACCGCTCATCGAAGTACCGGTCCTGATCGGCCTCGTCTACGTCGCGCTCGCCTGGCGCAAGAAGTTCACCGCCGACGTGGTGACCACGACCCCATGACGCGGCACGTGGACGTGGTGGTGGCCGGCGGCGGCCAAGCAGGGCTCGCCGCCGGCTATCACCTGCGTCGTCAGGGCATCCACTTCACCATCCTCGACGCCGAACCGGCGCCGGGCGGGGCCT
The DNA here is from genome assembly GCF_018614415.1 of Streptomyces sp. ISL-12. Lineage (GTDB taxonomy): Bacteria > Actinomycetota > Actinomycetes > Streptomycetales > Streptomycetaceae > Streptomyces. The sequence goes on along the minus strand of NZ_JAGGOO010000144.1, from coordinate 64,682 downwards.
GGCAGCACATGTGGGACTCGCTGCACCTGTTCTCCCCGGCCGACCACTCCTCCCTGCCCGGCCGGCTCATGCCCACACAGCCCGGCGAGACCTACCCCGACACCGGTCATGTGGTGGACTACCTGACCGACTACGAGAAGCGCTATGACCTGCCCGTCCAGCACGGCACCCGAGTGGACGCCGTGCACCGCGACGGCGACCGGCTCCTGGTGGAGACCGACTCCGGTCCCTGGCGGGCCCGGGCGGTCATCAGTGCCACTGGCACCTGGTCGCGGCCCTTCGTCCCCGCCGTCCCCGGCAGCGGCGACTTCACCGGGCGGCAGACGCACACCGTGAACTACCGCCGCCCAGGCGACTTCGCCGGACAGCGCGTCCTCGTGGTCGGCGGAGGAAACTCCGGCGCCCAGATCGCGGCCGACCTCGCCCTGGACGACCACGTCGAGACGACGTGGGTGACCCGGCGTCCACCCCGCCTCCTGCCCGACGACATCGACGGCCGCGTCCTGTTCGACGTCGCCACCGCCCGCCGCCGCGCTCTCGGCTTCGCTCGAGCGGGGGGACCCCCATCGCGCCCTCGACGCAGGCCGCAGCGACACAGGCGGGGTCGCCTCGCTCGGGGACGTCGTCGCCGTCCCGCCTGTCCGTGCCGCTCGCGACGCCGGACTCCTGCGGGCCCGCCCGATGTTCCGCCGGCTCACCGCCACCGGCGTCCAGTGGGACGACGGTAGCCGGTCGGAGGCGGACGCGATCATCTGGTGCACCGGCTTCCGGCCCGCCCTGGCCCACCTCGGCCCGCTGGGACTGCGCGGCCCGCGTGGCCGCGTCGCGACCTCCGGCACCCGAGCTGTCGGCGAACCCCGCCTGCACCTGCTCGGTTACGGCGACTGGACCGGCCCTGCCTCCGCCACTCTGATCGGCGTGGGCCGCCCGGCCCGCGAGGCCGCCCGCCAGATCGCGCGCCAACTGGACAGCTGACTCCGCGCCCCGGCCCGGACGGCACGCCCAGGGGCTGGTTGTCGGACTGTGCTGCCCCTCCAACAGTCCGGAGCGGCACGTGTCCGCAACGCCGTCGTCAGCGTGAGCGACTGAGCCGGGACAGCACGTGCGCGGCGTCGCGGCCAACGCCACGAAGGGTGTTGGAGGAGAAGCTGCGCTGGAACTCGATCCCGACGAAGCCGAGCCCCGGAACGGTGGCGATGCCGCCGCGGTGCCGGGGCCTGCCGTCGGCGTCCAGGGCGCCGCTGCCGTCAAGGTAGGGAAAGGCGAGGCGGTATCCGGTGGCCCAGATGATCGTGTCGACCGGTTCCTTGGTGCCGTCGGCCCATACGACACCGTCGGGCGTCAGGCGAGCGAACATCTCGCGCCGCTGGACGCCGTGGGCTTCGAGAGCCGTGCGGTAGCGGCCGTCGTCGAGGACGGACACCGGTGCCTTCTCCAGGATCCGGCTCAGCGGGGCGATGTCGAACCCGGTGCGCAGGAGCCACCAGTGGATGTCCCGGCCCAGCGGACGCTGCCGCGTCCAGCCGATGGGCCGGCGGCTGACCAGCGTGGTCTCGGCGACCGCGCCGAGTTCGGCGGCGATCTGGATGGCCGAGTTGCCGCCGCCCACGACCACGACACGTCCGCCGGTGAACGGTTCGGGGCTGCGGTAGCCGGCGGCGTGCAGCCACTGCCCGGCGAACTCCTCACGCCCGGGCACGTCCGGGGTGTACGGGCTGCGGAAGGCGCCGGTGGCGGCCACGACCGCACGCGCCGTGAACGCGGCACCGTCCTCCGCCCGCACCGTCCAGGCGCCGTCGCGGGGCAGCACCGAGGTGACAGTGGTGGAGGTGCGGATGTCGGCGTCGAGCCGGCGGGCGTAGGCGCGCAGGTAGGCGACCACCTCGTCCCTCGTCGGGTAACGGTCGCCGTCGCCGGGAAAGCGCATGCCGGGGAGCGACGAGTACCGGGCGGGGGAGAACAGGGTGAGGCTGTCGTAGTAGCGCGGCCAGGCCCCGCCGGCCTGGTCGGCGGCCTCCAGGACGAGCGTGCGGGCGAAGCCGTGGCGCGGGGCGAGGGCGGCTGTGGCCAGACCGGACTGGCCGGCGCCGAGGACGATGAGGTCGGCGTGGTGCTCCATGAGAACCTTCTCCTGTAAGCGTCGTCGTTTCGGGAAGTGACGAAATATGGGTCGCGGATCAGGTGAGGAAGTGGCAGGTGGCGGTGCGGGCGAGGACGTCGACCCGGCGACGGCCGACTTCCTCAAGGCTCTGGCGAGCGAGACCCGCCAACTGGTCATGCGACAGTTCGCGGGGGGCCGAGAGTTGGCCGTCGGGGAGATCGCCGAGCGATGCGGCCTCAAGCCGTCAACCGCCTCCGAGCACCTGAACCTGCTGCGCCGTGGCGGTCTGGTCCTCTCCCGCAAAGAGGGCAAGCAGGTCTTCTACCGTGCCGACGGTGCCACCATGGCCCATCGCCTGGAGACCCTCAAGGAGTACCTGCTGTACTGCTGCCCGCCCGGCTGCGGCGCCTGACTGCGGAGCCGACTCATGGCGGCGGTCAGCCGCGGAGGTCGAGCATGGCCGCCATGGCCGCTACCACGGACGGGGCGACCTGGTAATAGACCCAGGTGCCGCGCCGCTCGGAGGTCAGCAGTCCGGCCTCGCGCAGCTTCTTGAGGTGGTGGGAGACGGTCGGCTGGGAGACGCCGACGTCGGCGATGTCGCACACGCACGCCTCGCCGCCCGGGTGGGAGGCGACCTTGGAGAACAGCCGCAGGCGCACCGGGTCCGAGAGTGCCTTGAACATGGCGGCCATCTTCTCCGCGTCAGCCCGGGACAGCTCCCCGGCGGTGATCGGCGGGCAGCACGGCACGACGTCGCTGTCCTCCGGGACGGGCAGGTCCACGACCTCTGACTTCGACATGCGTCTATGTTGACACCCGTCGATACGGGTGGCAAGCTCCGAGACTCAGAGAGGCATTGACGGGCGTCGAATCAAGGAGTCGACGTGCCCGCCACCCTCCGTGGCGTGCTCACCGCGTCCCGGGCCCGCCGCACCACCCAACGCGAGTGGGCGGCCGCCGCGGTGACGGCGGCCGGCCTGGCCGGCATGCTGCTGAGCCTCTCGCCGTCCGAGGGATCCACCACCGGCGTCTCCGGCCTGCTGTGGGCACTCGCCCTGGGAGCCAACGTGCTGCTGATCGCCGCCGGGGTGTGGTGGGCGCGACTGACGACCGGAGCGGCGCGCAAGGCGGCCGTCCTGGGCACGACCACGAGCTGCGGCTTCGCCCTGACCGCCGCCTTGATCAAGGGCATGACCGACACCGCCTCCCAGGGGATCGGCGGCCTGCTCACCGGCTGGCAGTTCTACGGCATGATCATCGCCGGCGCCGGATCGATGTTCCTGCTGCAATCGGCAGTTCACGCGGGCCCTCTGCTGGCCACCCAGCCCGGGCTTTCCCTCGGCGACCCGGTCCTCTCCATCCTGTGGGGCACCCTGATCTTCGGCGAGGAGGTGCACGGCGGACTGTTCGTCGCCCTGGCCGCCCTCGCCGCCGCAGCCGTGGCCACATCCGTCGTCGTGTTGGCCCACTCACCACTACTGGCCGACGACGCCGGCCGCGACCGGTGACGCTGAGCAGGAGGCTCCCCCCATGGCAGTCTGACCGTGCGGTCCGCACGAGTGGCAGGCTCGATCAAGGGACGTCGTCGATGAGATCCGCCCGCCAGGTGCCGGGTAAGGACGGGCTCACCAGCCCATGGCAGCGGTCGGCCAGCACAGGCGGCTGTCCCTGAGCGGCCCACTCCAGCAGGGAAGCGTGCTGCTCGAGCGAGGTGCGGATACGCCAGGGCGGGCAGATCCTGGAGTAATGGCCAAGCGTCCTGTGGTGGTGGGCCGGCCGTCGCCGAGCGGCGGCCGCCGGGTCCGTGCGGACGGTGAGATCCTGGGCCTCGCCTACGGACCGCGGGACGTTGCGGAGTTCCTGCGGCGGGCGGGGCTGGAGGACATCGACGTGGACACGTCGGAACTGATCGAGTGGCGCGGCGGAGGCCCGGAAGTCTGGACAGTCCGGACCTGAACGCTCCCTGCAGGCGTACCGCGCCGGCGGACATGCGGCCGGAGCGCCGTGTGGAAGGCATGATCGCATGACGTGGACCGCTGCCCGAGCCGATGCTCACCACACCCGTGGCCGGACCCGACCTGCCGCCCGACACGCGGCCGAAGTAGCCGCTACGTCTCCCCGCGAGCAGCGGAGGAAGACCCACGTCCGTGAGGCTGCCATCGCGTTCGTCGGACACGCCGAACACGCGTTGAGCCAAGCCACACGATTCCGCACCGGCCCGCAGCGGGGAACCACATCCTGACGCGGTTCATCGATGCCATCAGGCACGCTCCGGGGGCCTCCGTCCTCGATACGGCCCCTTGGGTCGAACTGGCGGAGAGTGACCTCCTGCAGTCCGACGACCTCGTGCGTTTGAAATCGTTGCTCAAGAAGCCCCGCGTACATGGCAACAGGACCCCCCGGAAAGCGCATTCGAACCCGCTCGCGATGCACTCAACCAGTACATCGGAGCAGTACAGGAGCACCTCAACCGGCCTCCCGGAGAGTGACAGGCCCACTCGTGCCCGCGCCGCTTGCGTACCGTCGCCTGAACTGCCCCTCACCGCCTTTGGCGCATCCGCCTCCCTCACGATCGGGCTGCTCAACATCCGGAGAGCCGCGCCCATGGCCGCCGTGGTGGCTGCTTGCCTCGTCCCTGGGCTCCCAGGCAGCGTTCGCGACCCAGCACCTGGAGCCGACAGCCCCGCTTCGCTGCCGCGTAACGAGGAATAGCTCCCACCACGAATACGTACTGGTACCAGCTACACGTCCCGACGTGGACCCGAGAGCGGTGCCGCTGTTGGGAATCTGACCGGGCGAGCCCCCGGGGCGCCCTGAGGTCAGGGGTTGGGATGGGAAGGGGCCTTCAATTTCCAACCGCTGCCGGTGCAGGCGTCGTGCAGCGGCGGGAACCGGTGGCCTTTGACGTCGGTGCTGTACTCGTGGTGTTGTCCGCAGTCGCATTCGTAATTCCGGAGGTCGGCACGATCTCGCCGGGTCGGTGGAGTTCGTCGTGATTGCTCATACGACTTGTGTACGACGCGGGCGGTGATGCTGCGACCGCGGGCAGAACCGCTGGCGAGCGAAGACGTACCGTGATCGCCAGAAGCCGGGGCGGCATGGTGTCGGGTGTTTGCCGCGCTGTTTTGGGCGTACCCCACAGCCTCATGCAGTCACTGGATGATTCGGCACTGGAAGGGATGATGGCGTGCTGCCCCGACTCGAGCGGTACCTGCTCCAGGACTTTCCGTTCATTCACTTGATCATCGGTGGGTTCGGTAACACGGCGTTCCTGGTCGGCAGCGTGTGTTTCCTGTTCCCCAGCTTGGAGCGGGTGGCCCTGTGGCTGTTCGTGCTGGGTTCGCTGGGTATGTTCGTCGGCAGCCTCGGTGAGGTATTCGTCCGGCACGCGCGCAAATCTCGTCAGCAATCCCAGAGCTGACCACAAACGTCGACGGCCCTACTCGTCTACGTTCGGCGACCTCGCCCGCCGACACAGGGTCCGGCTTCCAGGTCGACGAGTCCGTCGCCTCCGGCAGCGGACTTGGCCGGCTCCGGGGGCGCCGTCAGGTGTGGGAGGAGGCGAAGGAGACCAGGAAGCCACTGACGATGTCAGGCCGATAGCCAGGTGGGCGTCCCAGAACGCCTCGGGAACATTGTGTCGGCGATCACCGCGAGGATGGCTCCGGCCGCCTCCACGGTCACCGCAGGGGAGAAGCCGCCGACCACCTGTAGCCGAGGACCACGGAAGGGTGCTCGCCACGCCGGCGGCGCCCCACACACCGAATACGTACGGGCCTTCTTCATCCGCGCCGCACTGGACAGCCCGTCGGGGACCGAGTAACACGCTGCCACGGTCACCAGACTCACCGCTCCGCCGTCGAGCAGACTCACGCCGAAGCCCGCAGACCCCGGAATACCGTCGGGTCACGTCCGCTGGAGTGGTGTATCGACGGCCACTCGGTGATCTCGTTTTGAGGCTGTGCGGTGAGTTCGGTGGGCAGGGCAGTCTCGTCGGTTTCTGACTCGATCGGGTGGAGGCGGGCCTTGGCGAGGAGTTCGCGGCCCATGTAGCGGCGGGCCTCGGTCCACTCGTCGTTCTGCTCGGCCAGGACCGCGCCGACGAGCCGGATGACGGCGGTGCGGTCGGGGAAGATGCCGACCACGTCGGTGCGGCGGCGGATCTCCTTGTTCAGCCGCTCTTGCGGGTTGTTCGACCAGATCTGCCGCCAGATCTCGCGCGGGAAGGCGGTGAAGGCCAGCAGGTCGTGCTGTGCGGCGTCCAAGTGGGCTGCGGCCTTGGGGAACTTGGCCTCCAGCGCTTTCAGGACATGCCGCATCTGGGCCTTCACGGCGTCGGTGTCGGGCTGTTCGAAGACGGTCCGCAGCAGGGTCGCCACCCAGGGCTGGGCCGATTTGGGGACCTGGCTCAGCAGGTTTCTGGCGTAGTGGGTCCGGCATCGCTGCCACGACGAGCCGGGCAGAACGGCACCGATCGCGTCGACGAGACCGGCGTGGGCGTCGGAGATGACGAGCTGGACGCCGGACAGGCCGCGGGCGATCAGCGAGCGCAGGAAGGCGAGCCAGCCGGCGCCGTCCTCGGCGGTGGCGACGTCGATGCCGAGGATCTCGCGGTGTCCGTCGGCGTTGACGCCGACCGCGATCAGCGCGTGGACGTTGATGATGCGGCCGTCTTCCCGGACCTTCTGGGTCAGTGCGTCGACCCACACTAACGAGTACGGGCCGGCGTCCAGGGGCCGGTTGCGGAAGGCGGCGACCTGTTCGTCCAGGTGCTTGGCCATCGCGCTGACCTGGGACTTCGACAGCTGGGTGACGCCGAGGGACTCGGCGAGCTTTTCGACCCGACGGGTGCTGACACCGAGCAGGTAGGCGGTGGCGACCACCGAGATGAGGGCCTGCTCGGCACGCCGGCGACGCTCGAGAAGCCAGTGCGGGAAGTAGCTGCCCTGCCTCAGCTTGGGAACGGCGAGCTCGACGGTCCCGGCCCTCGTGTCCCACTCACGTGGGCGATAGCCGTTGCGGTGGTTGACCCTTTCGTCGCTGACCTGCCCGTATTCGGCGTTGCAGAGGGCGTCGGCCTCGGCGGACATGAGGGCGTCGGCGAACGTCTTGATCATCGCGCGCAGCAGATCGGGACTCGCCGCGGCGAGGTTGTTCTCGGCGAGGGCGTGCAGGGGCAGACTGTCGGGTGCGGTCATCGTGCTGATCTCCTTCGTGACTTCGACATCTCGAAAGATCAGCCGGTGGCCGTTCTCATATCCGGGCACTCACTCCGACGCCGGGCCAAACGCCCGGATCAGGTGGGAACCCGTACACCACTTCCAAGGACGCAACCTACCGTCGAGCAGCGCACCGGAGGTTAGCGCGAGACCCGAACCGTTCGGCTGATCCTCGGAGGACGGCGGTTGGAACTGGTTGGTGGTGGCCGGAGCGCTTGTGGGTCGGGCCAGCGTCTCGCGCACCGGCTTGCCGTTCTCCCGCCTCTCGGCGACCGCCAGGCGCTCCAGGTTCGTCTCCGCTCTGGGTCGGGCAGCCACATGTTGTCCGCGGTGTTAGCCGCGGCGCTTGCCAGCGTGCCGATTGCATCCGGGCCAGACTTCCCTGCTCGTGAAGCTTCCTTCATCAGCTCGAAGCCGGCCGCCGACAAAGGCGGCCAGAGGGCGCAGTGAGGCCCATCGGCCTTGCTGGGGGTGCTGATGTGCATAGCGTGGAGGGCGGTCCGTTCGGTTGACCCACCAGGGGGAACCATGCGGCCTGTGGGCGTGAGCGGTGGCTGGAAAACAGCGATGGTGAGCAGACTGGGAGCGACGTCTGCGCTCGTCGCCCGAGAACGGGGTACCCCGGCGGCGCGCAAGCCCGCCCTCGGCCTCAGGAGGCACCGCCCATGACGTTCAATCCGCTGGAGCAGCGGGGTATCCCGTTGGACCGTCAGTTGCGCAGCTGGCGTGAGCTGAACGTGGATCCGATCGATCCGGACCACTGCGACCCGTACACCCGCTGCCGGATCATCACGATGAACGGGATCGAGGTGGAGGCGATCCTGTTCAGCCACCAGCTTGCCCGGAACACGGTCGATCCGGAGATCAAGCGGCAGCTGGCGCGGGTGCGCTACATCGAGGCGCAGCAGCAGAAGGTCGTGAACTGGTTGCTCCCGGGTGTGTCGTCGGTGCTGGAGACGACGATCGCGTACGAGCAGGTCGCGGTGGACCTGACGGCGTGGGTGGCGCGGATGGAGCCGGACCCGTACCTGAAGCAGGCGTACCAGTTCGGTGTGCTGGAGGACTTCGACCACCTGTACCGGTACGCGAACCTGTACGAGATGATCGAGCACCGCAAGGCGGAGTCGATCGTCGACGGCCTGACCGAGGTCATGCCCGGACGGCCCACCCGGTTCCACCACCGCGATCCGGTCGACAACGTCCGCGACCCGTACGCCAAGGACCAGACCGACCCGCTGTCGAAGCTGCACGCGCTGACGATCATGTCGGCGGAGCAGCAGACCATGAACTTCTACATGAACACCGGCCCCACCTACATGGAGCCGATCGCCCGCCAGCTGTACCAGGAGATCGGACTGATCGAGGAGGAGCACGTCACCCACTACGAGTCCCTCGTGGACCCGGGTGAGACGTGGTGGGAGCAGCTGGTCAACCACGAGTACAACGAGTGCTACCTGTACCACTCCTTCATGGAGCAGGAGAGCGACCCCAAGGTCAAGGCGATCTGGGAGCTGCACCTGAACATGGAGCTGGAGCACCTGCACGCCGCCTGCGACCTGATGCGCCGGCACGACGGCCGCGACCCCGCCTCGGTGCTGGCCCCCGAGCTGCCCAACGTGCTCACGTTCGAGCCGAACAAGGGGTACCTGCGCGAATTGCTCGACACCCAGATGGACCTGACCACGCTCGGAGCCGGCTACGTGCGTGAGGCGCACGAGCGGTTCGAGCGGATGCAGGAGCAGATCCACGGCGGCGAGGCACCGCCGAGTGACCGGGTCATGACCGAGCACGATGGGATGTTCGGCCGTGAGTACCGCGTCCAGTCCGAGGGTGAACACCCTGACCCGACGCAGCGCGAGAAGTAGGGAAGGGCCGACATGTCCGAGCTGCAGACCCCGCACGCGGGGGACGACAAGGCCAAGGACGACGACGTCGTTGCGTTGCTGATGCGTCAGCACGGTGACATCCGCAACCTCTTCGACGAGGTCGAAGCCGCCACGGGCGAGGAACGCCGTGACGCCTTCCGCCGTCTGGTGCGCCTGCTGGCCGTGCACGAGACCGCCGAGGAGGAGGTCGTCCACCCCTTCGCCCGCAAGGGTTTCCCCGGTGGCGAGCAGGTGGTGAAGGACCGTCTCGCCGAGGAGAAGGTGGCCAAGGAGACCCTGGCCGCCCTGGACGAGCTGGACACCGACGACCCGAAATTCATGCCCCAGCTGCTGAAGCTGCGCAGGGACGTCCAGGCGCACGCGCGGGCCGAGGAACGCTACGAGTTCACCCACATCCGCCGCAGCACCGACGCCACCAACCTCGCGGCGATGGCCAAAGCCATCAAGGCAGCCGAGGCGATGGCACCCACCCGACCCCACCCGGGCGTCGAGTCCGGAGCGAAGAACATGGCCCTCGGCCCGGTCGCCGCCCTCATGGACCGCACCAAGGACACCGTCCGCAAAGCCATGGGCAAGTAGGTCCGGAACAGCGGCGTCCCGGGCCGGGCCCATGGGCCCGGGGGCCAGCGGTCCGCAGACGGCACCGTGTAGGAGAGAGCGTATGAAGATCGACGAGTCACTGATCCGGGAGCTCCTTGGTGCCCCGTCGGACGACTCCGTCCTGGTGCTCCTGGAGGGCCGGGCTCAGGTAGTCGAGCAGGCTGCCCTCAACAGTGGGCAATACCACGGAGCAGCCGTACTGATTTCCCGCGCAGAGCTTGTGGAGCGGCTTGGCACACCGTCGCCCGCCGAGGAGGACGTGACGCGCCTGTCGGCGTCTTTGCAGGACGCCGTTGACAAACTCGGCGCCTGAGACCATCCCGCGCCACCGCGGCATACGGGCACCAGCCTCCAGCTGAACGTGATGCTCCCGCAGCCCGACGACGTCAGTCGCTGAGCGCCTGGCGGAGTGTTTCGCGGCAATCGATCACGGCGTCGACACCGACGAGGCTCAGCGTGCGCATCACCGCCTTGCCGGGTGCGGCCAGACGCAGCCAACCGCCGGCCTCACTGACCGTACGGTGAGCGGCAATGAAGACGTTGATGCCGCTGGAATCCATGAAGGTGACCTGTCGCAGATCGACCACGATCCGGGGGCGGCGCGTATCGCGGGTGTCCAGCGCCCGGCGGAGTGTGTCGCCGGAGTCGTGATCGATCTCCCCTGCCAGTGACACCACGCGGATGCCGCCGGTGGCCGTAGCCACGACCGACAACCGGCCAGTCTGCTCGGCACGTTCGACGCCCGTCTTCTTCCCCTCCGCCATGCCGGCGATCCTGGCACACCCAGACCCCGCCGGGGTCACCCGGCGCGATAGAAGCCGCTTCGCGGCGTGGCGAAGATGACCGGACTCGTGTGGCATGGCATGCGGCAACCCGGGTATGCGGGGAGCACTGTGAACGGGGGAGCAAATGGGGGCAGCCGTAGCAGGACCACGTTCGGCGGAGGAAGACGAGACGGCGCTGGACGGCCGACCGGCACATGTCACCGTGACGCTGGCCGGCGACGGACCGTGCATCGCCCAAGCCCGTCACAAGGCTGCGGCCTTCCTTGCCCAGGCGCAGGCCGAGCACGGTCTGCCGGTGTCGCAGCGGGCCACGGACCTCACGCAGTTGGTGGTCAGCGAGCTGGTCACCAACGCCCGTAAGTACGCACCGGGCCCGATACTGATGTCCCTGCGCATCACGGGGGAGACGGTGGAGGTCTCGGTGTGGGACTCCGATCCGGTGCTGCCGGTGGCCCGCGCCGCGGATGCCGGCCGGGTGGGACAACACGGTCTGGAGATCGTCATGGCCGTCGCCCAGAGTTTCGAGGTGCGGCGCGAGCCGGTCGGCAAACGCATCAGCTTCGGGGTAGCGCTGCTGGACGCACCCGGCCTCGGAAGCGCTGCCGCCTGACACTGCCCTCGTACGGGAAGCAGTCGGCCACCTGCACCTGCACTCAGGGGTCGGCGCGTGGGCCGGCGTGGCGGGCCAGGGCCGCGTGCAGCTCTCCGAGCAGAACGCCCGGCAAAGCCGCACCCTGCGCGTGTTTGAGGAGGTACTCAGCCACGACGGAGAGTCTGACGTTGGTGTGCTGGGAGATTTCCCGCAGGACCGTGAACCCGTCACTGGGGCTGATCTGGCCCAGGACGGTCAGGACACCGATGGCCCGGTCGACCAAGGCGTGGGAGGCGAGAGCCTGCTTGAGCTGTCTGTTCTCCGCCCTCACCCGCTGCAGTTCCTTCACCAGCTCATCGGTCGTTGTCGGCAGCGACTGAGGGCTGGGATGCGTGAAAGACGTCATGGCGCTCACCAGTGTGTGCAGCGGGCAGAGGCATCCTTACGCCTGCCCCCGTTCCGTACCAGCATCCAGCCGACCGGAGTACGTCACAAGCTGTGACCACGCATCCCCGTGTCCCAGGGAGGCGGATCACCGCTCCGTCGGGCCGGCGTGCCGCTGTCAGCACGGTGAGGTCAGGGCCGAGGCAAGCGTTACGGCGGGGGGCTTCAGGGAACCCACGCCCACAGCCACCGAATGCGACCGTCCGCTGACACGGTGGTTAGGGACGGCCGACGACCACAGGGAGTGGATCTGATGACGAAGGCACGGGACATCATGACGGGCGGGGCCGAGTGCATCGGTGCTGAGGAGACGGTGCTGGACGCGGCCCGCAAGATGAAGGATCTCGGCGTCGGTGCCCTGCCGATCTGCGGCAGGGACAACAAGCTCAAGGGCGTGCTGACCGACCGAGACGTCGTCGTGAAGGTTTTGGGGGCGGGCAAGGACCCCGCGGCCTGCCCCGCCGGCGACCTGGCCCAGGGCGAGGCCGTGACCATCGGCGCCGACGACGACGTTGAGGAGATCCTGCGCACCATGACGGAACACAAGGTGCGCCGCCTGCCGGTGATCGACGGGCACGACCTGGTCGGCATGGTCGCCCAGGCCGACGTCGCCCGCTCCCTGCCCGACCCCAAGGTCGGCGACCTGCTCCAGGCCCTGTCCACCGACTGAGCTCAACACTGGCCCCCGGATCTTCTGGCCGCCGAGTGCGGGAACACACCGGATTGGCGGCCTGGGCCCGGGGCACACGGGTCGGTGTATGACCCACGTGAGCGATGGTGACGAGGGAGGCTCCCGATGCTCTTGGCACACCCCGTCGTGCTGAAGAACCTCATCGAGCAGTACGAGACGCTGCGCGCCCTGCACGCCGAAGACGGCACCGAGCAGGCGCGTCGGCGTATGGAAGATGTCGCTTACACGCTGTGCGTGTCGACCGGGACCCGCGACGTTGACGCCGCCCTCGTCGCCGCCCGCCACCGGCTGCCCGGAGCGCGTACCGAAGACGACTCCCTTCTGACCACCTGACTGACGTTCTCGGTATCGCCCCACCACACCATGACCAAGACCATCGACCTGCCGACGTTCAGCAGCCTCGATGAGCTCATCCGGCTCATCACCCGCCGCCACGGTCTCTACGTGCGCTGGTCCCGCGGGCCGCAACGCGACCTGCCGAAGACGAGCAGTACGGACGATCTGACCGGGATCAAGCTGCCGGGCCTGTCGGCCAGCCCGCTGGATCTCGAGGACTGGTGGGGTGAGCGGCTCGTGCGGGTCTGGGTCGCCCGGCGGCTGTACGACTACTGCCACCTGCCGCACGTCAAGGACGCCCGCACCCGCCCCTGGGTCCTGCACGGCTCCGAGACGGCCCGCGGCCCGGACAACGAACCACTCGTGACGGAGATCGAACCCCTCGGCTGGATCGCCGACCAGGTGATCACGGACGCCTGCCGCATCGTCACCGAACAGCCCGGGCGCTGGGGACCGCTCGACCGGGATGAACCTTCTGAAGAACTCCCCTCCTCCCTCGGGCCGTCGCCGAGGCGGCACGACCGCCAGTAGCCTCGGGTGCGGCCATCGCCTGCGGGGCTTGCCGCAAGGCGCGGGCCGCAACCTTCCTCCAAGCTCATGACGGCGTGAACAAGGGGGCCACGAGACAGAAGGCGAGCGATGTGGGCCTTGAGGCGTCGGTCGTGCGGGAGGCTGATGCAGGTCGGTAGAACCCTTGGCGGCGTGCGTCAGGCTCGTGCGCGCAACGCCCACAGCGCACACAATGCACGGGACCGATTTGCCCTAATTCTGTCGCGCAGGTTGCTGACCAGTGGATTTCTTCACCTGTTTTTGTTCCACATGTTTCGCGATGACGCATCATGTGGAATGCGTGGCGATTCTGGAGCCTGCCGCGAAGGGCCTCTGACCTGCCGTTTTGCATTTCAGGTGGTCAGCTCGACCTGTTTCGCTCGCGGAATGCGTCGACTGAGGTTCGCTTGTGCAGAACGCTCTGAGCTGCAGGTTCAAGGGCCGGCGTGGGTCTCGCGGTGACGTGGCGATGCGCAATGCAGAATTTTTGACGCTCGGATGACGCTCGAATATCGGAAGCCTCGACCTCGGACCTCTCCGGCCCTGGGCCTCGCCAGTGGCGGCGCGTGCTGCTACCTCGTCGCACGCACCTCGGAACCGAGACCGCGGCCCGACCGGGCCACGAAGGACGGCGTCGTGGTCCGAGGCCTTGAGCCGGCTGGTATCACCTAGCACCCAGATACCAGTCCGGTATCATTCCTGTATGGCGATGACACTCCGACTCCCCGAAGACCTCGACGCGAAGCTCACCGAGCGGGCTCGTCGGGAGGGTCGCAGCAAGCAGGAACTTGCCATCGAGGCCATCCGGGACGCCCAGAACCGGGCCGAGCTGAAGGTCGATGACGTCCTGGCCGAGCTGATGGACAGCGATGCGGAGATCCTGGACTACCTGAAGTGACCCAAGTGCGCTACATCCGTATCGACGAGATCCTGACCATCGCGCGCACGGTCAACGATACCGAGCACAGCGTGCGTGACATGGGACTTTTGGTGTCAGCGATCGAACGGCCCCGGACGAACGTGTTCGGGGCCGAGCTGTATCCCACGCTGCACGACAAGGCGGCGGCACTGCTGCACTCCGTCGCTCGCAATCACGCGCTGATCGACGGCAACAAGCGCACCGCCTGGCTTGCCATGCGTGTCTTCCTGCGGTTCAACGGCGTCAGCGCCAGTACCGCCCCGCCACCCGTGTCCGTGGCTGGCCCGTTCGTCGAGGAAGTCGCGCAGGACAACATCGATGTACCGGCTATTGCCAAGCGCCTGTCGGCCTGGTTCCCCGTTTCCTGACATTCGACGTCGTGGGTACGGGACGGAATCAGGTTCTGGGAGCGGTGCTGGCTTCTGGCAGTCCGCCGGGGGACTGACCCGTTCGTTCAGCGGGTGGATTCGTCTGCTTTCGCGAGATGGGGCAGCGGGTCCGCTCGGCGCGAGAATGGCGTCCCACGCGCCTTCCCGTTCGGGCGGCAGGCAAGGTCCGCATTGGCTACGGCGGTCTCTTCCCAACCAACACCCGCCCCTGCTTTCCCAGCGGTCACGGAACGCGCTGTCCGTGCCCCTCGCGCGCCCTCCGTGCGCACTGAGCCGGTCCTCTCGCCTCCAACAAGCTGTGTCTGCGGTACCCACCGCCCACGTCCACAGCTTGGAGGGGGACAAGGTGCCGGAGGAATGGATACGGGCTCTCGTGGCGGACTCTGGATCCGAGTGCAGGGAGCGTCTGCGGGGCAGCGACACGGAGGCGTCCATCAGCCTGCCGGTGGCGAAGCTGGTGGAGACATTCGGGGCGCGCTGGAAGCTGAGTCCTCGCCTTCATCCTGAGCATCCCTTGCCCGAGGCCCGGGTGCGTCCGGACTACGCGGTGGAGACATCGGGGCGCATCACCGGCTTCCTGGAACTGAAGGCGCCAGGGCACGACGTCACGCCTGACGGCTTCACGAAGCGGGACCGGGAGCAGTGGGAGCTGATGCGCGGACCGCGGTGGCCCGGTAGCAGTCCGGTTCCTGCGGGCACAACTCGGGCGCGCAGGTGCGCCCGGACGAGGGCTCGTGCGGCGGTGACGCGGTCGGGGTTCTCGTCGGTGGCCTCGGCAGCGTCGAAGGCCGGGATGCCGCCCAGCCCGTGCTCCGCGTCGTCGAAGTTGTCCAACCTGGTCTTCGGTGCGGGAGACGCCGTGTAGGCGTCGCTTCCCCAGTCCTGCCGGTCGGAGAAGATTGGGTGGGTGCCAGCCCTTCGTGCCCACGACGACGAGGACCTTCGGGGGCATCCCCTCGAAGGCGGTCGTGGCGAGCGGTGTGTAGGGCTGGGCCGCCGGGCCGTTCAGATCCGCGCCCCGGCCGGGCGCGGCGATCATGACGCGGGCGCCGAAGCGTGCGTCGACGGCTCACCGGCAGGCTCGGGGTTGACGGGCGTGCTCGCCGTAGCTCGGGTCGGTGATCGCCGGCGGGGTCACGAACTGGCCGACGCGCGCGGGCTGTCGGCCACCGAACCGCTCGGCGAAGAAGGAGGGCATCCCTTCGCCCTCCGATTGCCGAGCAGCCGTGGAGAACCGTGCGGCGCACGTCGGCGGCGAACGGCCCGTCGTAGGAGGCAGGGCCGTGCGGCTCCGTGGCCGATGCCACGGAGCCGCACGGTGGTTACCGTCAGAAGCCGACGCTCGGATCGTCCGTGTCCTCTTCCGGGTCCACGCTGTACAGCGGGCGGTCCTCGATCCCCAGGGTGCGCATCAGCTCGTTGGTCGGAATCCTGTACCTACGTCCGATGCGGAGGACGGGGCAGGGGAACTCGTGCTCGCGAATCAGCCGGTACGCGGTCGTCGAGCCGATTCCGAGTGCTCGGGCCGCCGTGCGCAGGTCCACTGCGACGGGCAGGTCGAACATCTCCGTGAAACTGAGGCGGCCCTCTGCCGGGTCCTTCACCCTCGCCTCCCCGCAGGGCGGACCGGCCGGGTGTCCGCGCGGCGCCCGGGCCGTCGCCTCTTGCCGGGGCTGTGACCCGCCGAACGGTCCTGCGACCCGTCGTCGGTGTCGATGAAGATTCCCTGTCGGCGCAGATGCTCCGGGCGCACCTGGAAACGCAGCGGTGCGCACAGCCCGTCCGGACCGTCCGGACGGTCGACCCGTACGTCCAGGCTCTCCGCCGCCGGAGCGTTCGCCTCCTCGCCGGACGCAGTGAGAGCGTGCTCCTCGGTGATGCGTTCGATCTGGGTGGAGGGAAGCTCCCGCAGCCCTTCCCGGGCGAGATGCCACGCCCTGGCGCGCGCCGCGTGCAGCAGGGAGGAGTCGGTGAGACAGCTCGCGCCGTCCCGATCCGCCAGCTTCTCCAGGAGAGCCAGGACCATCTCGGCCTCCACGTCCGACCGGTCGGCCCGCAGGCGCGTGCAGACCCGGTGGACCGTCCCGGTCAACCGGGGCAGGGCCAGCCAGATTGCCAGGAGTTTCCCCGTGCTGTCTGGAGTCAGGTCGCTCTGCGCCGTGCGGATGACCTCCTTCCAGACCGCGGTGGCGAACTGCGGGTCGGAGCCGGGGCCGTACAAGGCCTCGTGCGTCTCGGCGGCGGTCAGCCGGACCGGATCAGCCTCGTCGGCGTCCGTGGGGACGAGCACGAAGACCGCGTCACTGGTCCGGGGATCGTCGAAGTGCCGCCTCACCGAGGCGAACGCACTGCTGTGCGATGGATACATCAGGAAATGTCCTCTCTTCGGACTGCGGAAACCTGAGTCCGGAGGTGCTGGAGATACCGAGATGCTGGACGAGGTGGGTCCTGTGGTGGGGACGTACCGGCTCATATCCGCGTCAAGCGGAGATGAGCCCCACCAGCCTCACTTTGATGCGTGAGCATGCGGTAGTGGTCTTCTCGACCAGGTAACGCCGCCTTTGGCCACGAGCGTGTAACAAGCGCGGCAGCCAGGCCGCGAGCTCGCCGGTGACGAAGTTCGCGAGGCTGGTGGGTGCCCGTACAGAACGGGCACCCACGAACTGTTGCGCTCAGGCGGTCTCGGAGGACGAGGTGTCCGGCGCCTCGGTGGGCGGGGTCGCCGGGGTGGTGTCCTCGGTCCGGACGGCCGCCCGCCGGCGGCGGCTCGGCGGCCAGTCGGGGGACTGGCGCAGACGGGCTGCCCGGCGGTTGCGCTGACGGCTGTTCATCGGGTTCGCGGTTCCTCTCTGATGAGTCGATGGATGACTAAGCCGCCGTTTCGTGCTTCTGCGAGCGGCTGGTGCCATCGTGCCCGGGGGTGAAGCGGGGCCGCAGAGCGAAAACTGAGGGATAACTGAGTCCCCGGGGGGCGTGAAGAAGCAAGCGCGTGTGAAGCGGCACAGCGCGGCGCACAGATGAAGGAGCGCCGGCGAGGGGGCCGGATCACTGACTGCGGCGCGGTGAGGGGGAGGGCGATGGAGGGGTACGTGCTGGGCCCGGTGCGAGCCGAAGGGGACGGTGGCAGGAGGGTGGTCGAAGGGTCGAAGGTGGCGGCCCTGTTCGCGCTCCTGGTGACCTCGCCAGACTGCCGATGTAAGAGGAAGGACATAGCCGAAGTCCTCTGGGAGGGCGTCGAGGACGTCGGCGATCTGGTTAACCGCGTCGTCGCCGACCTGCGGAAGCGGTTGGGCCAGGAGTCCGTGCCCCATAGCGGCAAGTCGGGTTACTGCACGCTCCGCGTGCCGGTGGGAGACGTCGACCTGCTCCGTTTTCGCGAAAAGGTGAAGCAGGCTGAGGGACTGACCTGCAAAGCGCAGTTCGAGCTGCTCGGCGCGGCCTTGGAGGAGTGGGACGGCGAGGACGAACCGCTGCACGGACTGTCCGAGACCGGCTTCCACTTGCGTCGGGAGGAGCTACGGGCCGAGTTGATGGCCGCCGTGTACGCGCGGCTGGACGCAGCCTACAAGTCCAGGGAGGCCAAATGGCTGCGCGAGGAGACGGAGAAATGGTTCGAGCGCGCGCCGGAATTGCCCCAGATCTTCCGGTTTTACCTGCTCGCCCACGCAGACCTGCCGGAGTCCCAACGTGAGCGGCTCATCAAGAAGTGGGAGAAGCGTAACGGAAAAGCGGATGTCGATGTACAGAGCGCCATTGACCAGGTCCGGGGAGAGAGCCGCCGTCCGGGCGGGGTGCTCCTGCCCCCCGTTCCCGACCAGTTGCCCGGCGGCAGGCGCAAGCCGATCGGGCAGGACGAGCTGATCGGCGACCTCTTCGAGGCCGTGTGCGAGGAACAGGATGCCGGCAAGCTGGCGCTGGTCCTGATCAGCGGCATGGCGGGTGTCGGGAAGACCACGGTGGCCGAGAACCTAGCCGGTCGGCTGCGGGAGCGGTTTCCCGACGGGGTGCTGCGCGGCGAACTGAACGGATTCGCCGACGGAGACGTGCGGCCCGCCGAACCGGACGAGGTCCTGGACGGCTTTCTGGCCGCGCTGCCGCCCTACGCCACGGTGACCGGAACGGAGAGCAAGAGCAACGCGCTGCGGTCGGCGCTGGCCCACCGGTCGGTGCTCATCGTCCTCGACGACGCGCTCAGCGCCCAGCAGGTGCTGCCGCTGCTTCCCGGAGACGGTACCTGCGCCGTGATCGTCACCAGTCGTAACGACCTCTTGCGGCTACAGTCCGAGAGAAAGGTGTTGTTCCGCAAGATGGAGCCGCTGCACGAGGCGGACGCCCTGGAGGTACTCCACGAGAAAGTGTCGGCCGAGGACCGGGCCAAGCACGCCGTGCCCTTCAGCAAGCTGGTCCACCTCTGCGGTCGGCTGCCGTTGGCCCTCGTGGTGGTGGCCCGGCTCTTGGAGGTCGGTGCGCGTCCGCTGCACACCCTCCCTGCCCTGGTGCGGGAGATGGAGAAGGAGCTGGAGCGGGCGAAGCTGGACACCCTGGACCTGCCCGAGCACGAACTGTCGGTCCGCGCAGCACTCAACTGCTCCGTGCGCGTGCTGAATGAGGAAGCCCGGCTGCTGCTGTGGCAGCTCGCCGTCCACCCCGGGCCCAGCGCTTCCTGGGAGGCGGTGATGGATCTGGGACGGGCAGTGGACGAAGGGACGCGTACCGACCGGGCCCTGGTGGACCTCGTGGTGGCGAACCTGGTGGAACATCACGGCGACCGCTATGGGCTGCACGACCTCGTGCGGGCCTTCGCCCTTCGGCACGTGCGGCCGGTGCCGGACGGAGAGAACGCGGAGATCGAGCGGGCGACCGTACGGCAGGTGCTGGAACACCAGCTGCACAACGTCCGCGCCTGCGACCGGGTGCTCGACCGCGAACGCACCCTGCCCACCGGCGAGCCCGGAGCGGTCAGGGTCACCGACCCCGCGGACCTCGCGGAGGCGATGGCGTTCCTGGACGAGGAGTACCCCGCCGTCCAGCGAGGCATTCGCTTAGCGATCAATCGGCGTATCGACCGGTACGTGTGGCTGCTTCCGATGGCCCTGGTCATCTACCAGTGGCGCCGTCGCCTGCTCGATGATGCGCGGCAGAACCTCCGGTACGCCGCCGAGGCGGCGGAAACCGTCGCCGGCCCGGTCGATTGCGCCATGGTCTACCGGTCGCTGGCAGGGACCCACTGGCGGCTCGGTGAGTACGACTTGGCTGTGGGCAACCTGCGCAGGGCCGTCCGGCTCAGCGAGGAGGACCGCAGCACGGAAGGCCGGCTGAGTCTGGCCCGTACGCTGCACCGGCTCGGACTCACCCTGCGCAAGCAGGGCGACCGGACGGGAGCGGAGGAAGCGCTCGGCCGCGCACTGGCGTTGTGCCGGGAGGTGTCCGACCGGGTCGGGGAAGCGGCTGTGCTGAACGTCCTCGGCGCGATCCACCTCGACCGGGGCGAGCACGAGCGGGCGCTCCGTCGGTGCGTCGACGCCCTGGGCGTGGTGGAGCGCACGACGGAGCGCAGCGGCCTGGCCGATGTGCTGTTCACCCTGGCCAAGGTGCACCTGGCCCGTTCCGAACGGGACGAGGCCATCACCCTGTACCGGCAGGCCTCCGACATCTACCGCGAACAGGAGAACTGGCCCAACGAGGAGAAGGTACGGATGCTCTTCGCTGATGTCCTGGTGTCCGCCGGCGACACCGACGCGGCGGTGCGGGAGCTGGAGAGAGTCATCGTGCTGCGCGAGCTGATGGAC
This sequence comes from Streptomyces sp. ISL-12, assembly GCF_018614415.1. Classification (GTDB taxonomy): domain Bacteria; phylum Actinomycetota; class Actinomycetes; order Streptomycetales; family Streptomycetaceae; genus Streptomyces. The sequence goes on along the minus strand of NZ_JAGGOO010000144.1, from coordinate 44,379 downwards.
GGTGAGGGGGTGCGGGAGGTCCGAGAGCGGCTGGAAGGGCTGAGGTGACCCGACCGGTCGGTGGCCGTCGGCTCACCGTCATAGCCGGGGCAGATGCGTGCGGTAGTACTCGGTCGGGTCCGGGCGTAGGCGTTTCGGCGGCCGTCGCGAGCCAAGCTGGGGCAGATACGGTCGGAGCCGGTCGAACACCTCACGGACGTCCGCCGGGCGCTCCGCCGCCTCCCACCGGACCATCCACAGCGCCAGGGAGGCGAACTCCGGGGGTAGCTCGGCGAGTTTGTCGGCCGGCAGTACCGGGGTGCCCTCTTCCGCCCGCTCGTCCTGTCCGCCGTAGGGCAGCCGCATCACGGTCATCTCCAGCAGGATGCAGCCGAGTGCGAAGATGTCCGCTTGCCGCGTCAGACCTGACGGGCACGCGTCGGACTGCTCAGGGGAGGCCCAGCCGCGCGTGCCGCGTGCGTATTCCGTCTTTCGATTCGCTACGACCGCGTGGCCCATGTCAATGAGCCGGAGGCTGCCGTCCGGTTGCACGATGACGTTCTCGGGCTTGAGGTCGCAGTGCACCAGATTCCGGTCGTGGACTTCCGCCAGAATTTCGCACAGTTGGCCGATGACGGCCGCAACGGTTACAGGATCCTTGACGGGCAGGGCCGCCGACAGGACCTTCCGCAGGTGGTGCCCTTCGACGAACTCCATGACTAGGCACCGGCGTCGCCGGTGTGTCCCCGTGGCGATGACTTCGGGAATTTCCTGGATTCCCGTCAGCATCATCATGCGTGACCCTTCTTCGAGGAGTTCATCACCGGCCCAGTGGAAATCGCTTTCGGGGCCGAGGTCCCGGGCCTTCTGCAGCTTCAACGCCACCTTCTGCCCGTTGCTGCGGTCACGCCCGAGGAAAAGGTCGCCCTGGCCGCCGTCGCCGACCATGTCCAGCACTTCGTAGCGCTTCTCCACATCGCCGATCTCCTCGATCTCCCTCATGGCCATCCACCTTTCTTCCGTACGGAAATGGAGCATGAAATGTCACAGCCATGGCTGCCCCCCGACGGGGTGACCCGCACCTCCGAAGTCATCACGGTATCCGCCGGAATGTTCAGGGGGGGAGAGTTCCGGTGCCCCGCCGCTGACGCTCTCAAGACCCGCGGTTACCACACCGCCGACCCCGTACCGCGCCGCCGTGAGCGGCTGGAGCACTTCACCCTGGGTCCCTTCATGGCTGCCTGCGACATCCGTTCGGGGCCTGCCGGCCGCCCGCCCCGGACACGTACCGGGCCTCTGCACGACGGTCTGCGGACCTGGTCGGAGCACGGCGTGAAGATGTACGAGGCGGTCTTCCCCCTCGACCCGGAACGCCCCCTGCACGAGGTGCCCGAGCCGTGGACGTACCGCTACCGGCCGTCCGGTCCCGACTCGCGCGACGCCCAGGAGTACCGCCTCACCGTGTGGGGCCGCTGCGTGGCCTCCCCGGACGGTGCCTACCGCGAACTTCGTCTGCCCGTGCACCGCCTGCGGGACCTGCCGCCCGAGGGGTTCACCGCGGCCGTCGCCCTGGTGCTGGCCGAGGGCGCCCCCGGACCACCGCCGGAGCACGTACGGATCGTGGAGTTCGCGCTCTTCGACGGCCGTACGCGGGAACTCTTCGCGGGAAGCCGGGAAGAGGCGCGCGTCCGGTACCGCGAACACGGCCCCGCTGCCCTGGCCGGCGTACTGGACGGACGGGAATACCGCCCGGGATCCGCCTGTGGCGGATGCCCCTACCTGTCGGTGTGCCCGGCCCTGCGCACAGCGCCCGGACTGCTGGGCATCGAGGCGCACGACCGGCCCCGCCGCACCTGGTCGGTCACCAACGGGCGGGCCTACCGAGCCTGCCCGGCGCGTGACCATATGCGCCGGCTGCACCTGCCCACGGCGGATTCCGTCGAACGCGAGGTGACGGCCGAGCGCGGCCGGGCGCTGCACGCCTACCTCGCCGAACGGCACGCCCACGGATCGCCTCGGCCCTGCACGGTCGAGGTCCCCGAGGAGTGGGTACCGGAGGGATTCGACCTGCCCGCACACGAACGCGCACTCGGCGCCCTGCTGTTGCGGCGGCACGCCGCGGTCTGTCCGCTGCGGTACGTCGGGGACGGTACGGATGTGCGGACCGAGCCCCGGGTGGTGCGGCACGACACAGCCGCCGACGTGGTGGTCCTGGCCGCGCCCGACCTGCTCTACCGGGATGCCGGGTCATGGGTGTGGCGCGAGACCAAGACCTCCGTCACCGATCGGCGGTCCGACCGCCCCCTGCTGGAGTGTTATCCGCAGTTGGCCCTGGCCGTCGTGCTGATCGCCCGCGGTGACCTGGGCGGTGATCCGTTCCGCGCGCGGGTCGAGCTGGAGGTGCTGCGCCCCGGCGGCGCCGACCTGGAGATCATCGATCCCTTCGCCCCGGCCAATCGGGTCACCGCCGAGAAGGTACTGCGGGCGATGGTGGCCGACTGGCACGGGGACGACCAGTACGCGGCCCGGCCCGGACGCTCCTGCGAGCGGTGCGAAGTGGCCCGCTGGTGCACGGCGTCGTCCGTCAGCGCGGCCGCGGCATGAGGGCGGGGTCGGCCGGCCGGGCCAATCGGCCGGACGCCGGCGAGGCGCCCGAGGGCGTGGGCAGCGACCTCTTCGGCGAACTCGCCCGCATGGTGGCGGCTCTCTCCGAGGTCCAAGGGCTCCGCTCCTTCACCCTGCCCTATCCCGGCCTCGCCCAGCGGGCGCTGGATCACACGGTGATGCGCTGCCTCGATACGGGGGAGGCGCCGCCGAGAAGTCTTCCGGAGCTGTGGGAGTGGTGCCGGACCAGGCCGTCCGACGACCCACTCTTCGCGGTCCCCTCCTCCCTGGTCTCGCCGGGCACCACGCTGGTGCACCGGGTCGGCCGGATGCCGACCCGGTCGTGTCTCGAGGTGGCCTCGCACGGACCGGACGGAGGCGTGGCGGGCCACGCCCGCGCGCTCCTCGGGGACCTGCACGCGCAGAGTGGAACGGAGGAGCGCTACCGGCAGTGCAGGGCGTTCCTGGCGCGTCACCCGGTCGTCCACCAGCAGGACCGCTTCGCGCCGGGTTGGAACAGGGCCGTCTGGAGCCGGGTCAAGAGCCTCTACGGTCCGTTGCCCGAGTTCCTGCTCGTCGACGGAGACTTCCTGTACTGCCCCTCGTGCAGGCTCCCCGCGCTGCCCCGGGACAGTGCCGTGCCCGTACCCGGACCGTCCGGCACCGGCGCGGAAGTCTGGTGCGAGGGGGAGGACTGCCCGCGCGATGCCCCTCCGCGGCTTATCCGTGAGCCGGACCAGGCGTGGATCCTGCAGCGCTCGCTGCGGTGGTACCTCGTACTGCCGCACCGCACCGACGAAGCCGCCCGGGAGGCACTGGAGCGCGCCGGAGTCGCGTACGAGACCCTGGCCGGTCTTCTGCCCGCCTACCGGCTCAGGGACACCGGCCCCCGCATCGTGGACATCCAGGTGTACGACCGCTTGCAGCCGGCGCTCCTCGCAGCCCATCTCACCGACAACACACCCCTCGCGGACCGCACCCTCGTCGTGGTCCCTGACGCGCTCGCCGGACGGGACGGCTACCGGCAGGCCTGCACCTACGCCCTTCCCGCGCTCCTGAGGGACCGGCTGGTGCTCACCACCCCCATGGATCTCGTGCCCGACCTGGGACGGGCCCGGCGAGAGGAGAAGGACGATGCGTAGCCTCACCCCGCCGTTGACCGACGTGTTCAACGCGCTCAAAGCATTTCTGGGGTCCTCCGTGCCCCAGCCCGCGCTGGAAGCCCTCTGCCAGGTCGAACTCGGCCTGTACCTCCAGCAGAAGATGATGCCGGGCAGCCCCGCGGGCAGCGCCTGGGTGCTGTTCAGCGGGTACGGGTTCGCCGAGGCGCACCGGGCACCGCTGCCATCCGATGCGGCGAAGACCCTGCGTATCGCCAGGTACTCGCTGTGGACGCTGCGCCGGAGCCGTACCTGGCTCGAGGCGCTGGACACCTACCAGAGGTTCGACCCCAGGGTGCGCGCCTACGACGTACCGGACGCCGAGACACCCGCTGCCCGCCACGACCTCTCCGTCGCCGGCGACCGTTTCTCCGTCTACGAGCAACTGCTGCGTGCCGCACCGCCGCTGGCGGGCAGGCGCCTGCCGGTCGCAGGTCAGGGCCCGCACGCCTTCCCCGTCAGTCGCACCATGGCCGTCGTCGACCTGCCGCCGGTCCCCCGCATCCCCCTCGTCGCCCACGACATGGACCTGGAACCGGCCGGCGGCGGCGAGCCCTTGGTCTTCACCAGGGAGGACCTGGAGCGCACAGCGGCGGAGATGGACGCCCAGCACGCTCGCTCCGGCAAGGACCGGGCACCACGGTGGCTGGAGCGGCTACGGTCGTTCGACCTGTCCACCAAGGAGAACGGAACCTTCCACAAGGCGAAGAAGGACGAGGACTTCGCCTTCACGGTCGATGGCATCCAGCACCTGCTCGGCATCGTCGGCGCCGGCAAGAGCACACTGCGCGACATCATCGCCGTCCATCTCGCCAAGCTGGGCAAGCGCACCACCATCGTCGTCACCGATGTCGCGGAGGTGCTGAAGCTCGTCCGGCTCTACGACCTCTACACCGACGGCGCCGCCGCACCCGTGCTCGGCTCCTCGGGCCGTGAGCGGCACGCCCAGCGGTTGCACCGTCGGCTGGCGGGCCGGGGCGAGCACCGACTGCTCGCCCACGACGACCCCGCCTTCGCCTACCTCGGCACGTCCTGCCTGCTCAACGTCAGACGGCAGGGCGCCACGTCGACGACCGAACCACTCGCCTACGGTGAGGCACCCTGCTCCCGGCTCCGACCCCCCTCGGCCCTGCGGCGTGACCCGAGCGACGGACGGCACTCCGCGTGGCAGAAGAGGGTGACGAGCTGCCCGTACTGGTCCGCCTGTCCCCGTCATCACGGAGCTCGCACCTTGGTCGGCGCCCTGATCTGGGTGGCCACGCCGGCCGGGCTGATCGACGCCGAGCCGCCCCGCGCCCAGAACGGCGAGCGCATCCGCTTCCTCGAACTCGCCTGCCGCCGTAGTGACCTCGTGATCATCGACGAGGCCGACCGTGTCCAGATGCAGCTCGACCGGACTTTCGCACCCGCCGTGGTCCTCGCCAGCGACGAGGACAAGGGCCTCATCGACCAGCTGAGCCGGCACAAGATCCGCGAACTCGCGGCCGGCGGACGCACCCAGCTCTCCGAACGGGACGTCGAGACCTTCGCCGCCGCCCTCAACACCGCGGGCGCGGCCACCGACCGGCTGTACGCGATGCTCGTCGCCGGGTACGAGCTGCGCAAGTGGGTGCGGACGGGCTACTTCAGCGCCTGGACGCTCCAGCTGGGGCTCCTCGACGAACGCTACGAACTCCCCGACGACAGCGGTCGGAACCACCCTCATCACGCCCCCCGCGAGGCTCTCGGGAAACTGCTCGACGCGTTCCGGGACAACCCCTTCGGTGACCGTCACCGTAGGACGGAGGAGGACTTCAGCCGGCTGACCGCACTCCTCAACGAACTGCTCCACACCGGCAACCCGGAGAACACCCGGCGCCGCCTCACCGAGGTCATGGACGAGGTCTTCGCCATCGACCCGAAGTACATGGCTGCCCGGCAGCGGAAGTACCAAGAGGCGTACGACGAGTGGCGGCGCGAGGAGGAGGAACAGGAGAAGAAGCGCGGACGCCGCAGGAAGCCCAAGCCTCCGCCCCAGACTCCCGAGGAATGGCGGAAGCAACTCGCGGAGCGCTTCGAGTTCACACTGTTGCTCAGCGCCCTGGAACCACGGCTCGCCATGATCAACGCCATGTGGCCCCGCGTCGAGGCCGCCCTCAGCCTGGGCTTCAACACGATGTACCGCCGACCGCTCGACTACGGCCCGATGGTGCCCGAGGCCCCGATGGGCAATGTGCTCGGCTTCCAGTTCCGGGTCCCGGGTGAGGACAAGGGCGGAGTCCGCAGTGGCGAACTGACCTTCTTCCGGTGCAGCGGCGTCGGACGTGAGCTGCTGCGCGCCATCCCCGGTCTCACCTCCGTCGACGGCAGGCCCGGTGCCCACTTGCTGCTCATGTCGGGCAGCAGCTGGGCGGGCGCGTCCAGCCGCTACCACGTCTGCGTCCCGGTCGGTGTGGTCATCGAACCGCCGGCCGAGGTGACCGAACGCATCGCCAACGAGAGCTCCATGCGCTTCGAGTTCATCGACGACGGCGACGAGAAACTGCGCATGTCGGGAACCCATCCGGACGACCGCCCGGAGAAGTTGCGCCGCATCGCGTGCCATCTAGGTGAGGGCGGAGACGAGTACGAGGTCACTGAAGGCGGTCCGCTCCAACAGGAGTTGCTCTCTCTTCCTCCAGGGCGCGACCAGATCCTTCTGCTGGTCGGCAGCTATGCCGAGGCACGTGTGGTGGCCGACACACTGCACAACCTCAACGTCCGCTGGCGCAACAAGGTGCTGTGCCTGGTGTCGGACGACGAGGAGATCACCGCGGAGGACGAGGCGCCGTCCGCCTACCACGCCCGATCACTGCGCCGGGGCGACGTCGAGCACCTGAAGGACCTCGAGGCGGACATCCTGGTGGCGCCCCTGCTCGCGCTGGAACGCGGCCACAACATCCTCAACGAGGACGACGAGGCGGCCATCGGCACGGTCTACTTCCTGGCACGGCCCCATCCGCACCCAGAGGACCTCCACCTGGCCGTCAATGCCGTCAACGACTGGGTCGTCCGCGCCGTCACCGGCGGTGACTTCGCCACCCTGGTACAGGGAAAACCCACCGTCGAGGAAGGAGCGGAGGAGTTCCGCCGCCTCGCCCGTTCGTACTGGTACCAGGTACTTGCCCGTTCGATGGCGTGGAGCCGTCTCGACGACGATGTACGGGAACAGGTCACCTGGGACATGCTGGTCCTGTTGTGGCAGGTGATCGGGCGACTGGTGCGCGGTGGCGTACCGGCCCGGGTGGTCTTCGTCGACGCCGCCTTCGCCCCCAACCGCGGCGCCGTACCGGCGCGGCCCGACACCCCCGAATCCAGTCTGCTGCACAGCGTCCTCGCCGTCCTGGACCCGTATTTCGACGGCGGCACGACGACCGCGGAGGAGCAGTTCATCGTCCGCGCCCTGTACGCGCCACTGCGCAGCATGCTCACCCGCCTGCTCGCCGCCGTACCCGCCCACCCGTAAGCGCCGAACCCCTGTCGCAGGAGGTAATTCCGTGTACCACCACATTCGCGTCGCGGCCTACGAACCCGACCCGCTCCACGGACCCTGGCGGGAGGAGATGAAAGTGCTGCGGCTCGGCGAGGACCTGCACGCCGAGCTCACCGGGATGCATGCCGAGGCGGACAAGAACTCCGTCCACCCCCACCGGCTCCCCGTGCGCAGGCTCAACTCCCTGCTCCAGGCGATGGCGCCAGGCGTCATCGCGACCGGCCGCAACGCCGGGACGGATGGCCGTCTGCCGTGGCTCTACGCGCGGGAAGCCGTCCCGCCGGACGTGCTGGCCCCGGTGGTAGGAGCTTGGGCGGCGGGCATGCACCGGGAGGACGACGACTCGGAGGGCGCCGATCTCGAGGAGAGGCTCCGCTCCGGTGACCCGGCCGAGACGGTACGTCTTCCCCACTGGGAGACGGAACCGGTCGACCTCGCCGAGAGCGTGCTCTCGGCGGGCGGAACCGCCGAACCCGCCGCGCGGCTCTACAGCCTGCTGCCCGAGTGGATCGCCTTCCGGCTGGCCGCCCGGACGTTCCGCACGGGCGGCACCACACTCCACTTCCGCGTCGAGAGCTCGGGTGACGGCGCGCGACTTGTCTCCTGGCCGCCTCAGCGATACGAGCGCCGACGGCAGACCTGGTACTACTCGGCCTGCCTCACCATCACCGTCCACACCGTGCCGTTCGCCCCGCGGTTCCGCGTCCATGTGTCCACCCAGGTACGCCGGTGGGCCACCCGACTGGACGTCCGCCCCCACCAGCTCGGCGGTACGACCGTCCTGCTCGACGCTCCACTGCCGTGGCCGGAAGGGCCGGACCGGGGCCACCGGCTGATGGTGAACACGCTGGGCTACGACCGGCGGTCGAAGGAACTGGCCTGGCGCCGGCACAGCCCCGCACCGCTCGTGCCCGAGCTGGACATCGTGCGCAACTATCCCCGGCCCGAAGCGCTTCTCTCCGACCCCGAACGCTGGATCAACGGTTTCGGGGACGTGGCCGCCGGCATCGTCTACCACCCGTCGATCGGCCCGCACGAGGTCGGACCCGGGCTGATGCCACGGGAGCGGGCGGATCTGGACGCCTGGGTCGAGGAAGGGCTGCGCCCCCTGCTGACCCGGGTTCCCGACCTCACGCGCGTCTCCCGGAGCAACACACCCTCCCTGCTGCCCCGTTCCGGCGCCGGACGCGTCCCGGGCGTCCGCGACGCCCAGCTGGCTCTGCAACGGCGGGCGGCGCTGACCCGCGCACTGAACGGTCGCCCTCTGGAGATCGACGTCTTCTGGCAGTCCCCGGAAACCCGTGCGGCGCTGCTCGCCGAGCTGCCCAAGCTCATTGGTCTTCCCGCCGGGCAGCAAGTGCCGTCGGCCGACGGGGAGACCTGGCAGTGGCAGTGCGAGGGGGTCGACATCCGCGTCCGGGCCCGGCCCGCGGGACCCTTGGCCGAGGCCCTGCCGACCCCCCGAGCCCGCGGGCGCCTCAGGGCCGTCCGGCTGGCCGAGGCCATCGAAGGGCGCTGCGGGCTCGTGGCGGACCGGGCGGACCCGCTCCTCGGCGGGGCCGGAGTCGTGATCACGGAGATCGCCGGCAAGGAGCGCTTCGCCGCCGTCCCGGACTCCGACCCCAAGCACGCGCTGCGCATCGCCTGGGCACGGCAGGGACGGCTGACCCAGTTCGTGAACTCGCCCGACGACACCGTCAGCGCTCTGGAACACCGGGCCAGGTGGACCTGGCTGGACGCCTTCCGGCAGCTGGGCGCGATCAGCCCGCCCGCCCATCGGGTGGGAGCCGGCATTCCGGGCGACCTTCAGTACGCGGCGCTCTGGCTCGTACGCCACACCAGGAAGGGGCCCACGCGATGCCCCGTCCACCGGCTGGTGGCGGTGCGGGTGCGCCCCGGGGATGGACCGGGCATCATCGAGGGGTGGGACGCAGAACGAGCCGAATGGGTGCCGTATCCGAAGCTGTTGCTGCTGCTCTCCCAGGCACGGGAACCGGCGGCGAGCGGCGGGAAGGAGACCGGCACGGGGAAGCTCGTCGATGACTCGGCAGCCCCGGGAGGATCCCGGCCCGCTGCCCGCCCGGGCGTGGAGCAGGACAGGCAGCGGGAGACCGAGCGGCAGATCCGGGCACTGCTCTTCCAGCTCCGCGACCGCCCGACGCTGCTGCTGGCGGACGCCGGCAATCTGCGCCAGTGCTGGCCTGGCCTGCGCAACGGCGCACTGGACCGCGACACGCTCGGCTTCGGGGCCGAACCCGCCCAGCGGCACACGCTCTACGGCCACGACCTGCGGGTGGTGCTCGTACGGGACGCCAACGCCCGGGGTGAAGTGGCGGAGTGGTACGCCCACGACACCGAGGACGGGGTCGGCTTCGCCGAGGGTGTGTGGGGGACGGCGGATACGGAGGGCCGTGTCTTCGCGAGTACGACCTCGAAGCCGCACACGGTGGCGAAACTGCCGAAGGGGCTCATGAAGCTGGTGCCCACGGCACAGGGCCGGACAGCGCCCGGGAAGACCGCGTGGAACCCCGGGCAACTGGAGATCACCGTGCTCGGCTGTCTGTCGGAGAAGGCGCTGACGGACTCGGGGCGTGCGGGTGACCCGCCCGACCGGCCGGCGGAGTGGGCGACGCTCACGCACCAGCTGCGTTACCACGACGACTACCCGCCGCTTGCCCGGCCTCTCCCGCTGCACTGGGCGCGTCTCGCCGGTGAGTACGTGCTTCCGGTGGCCGGAACGAAGTCAGCGGGGAGTACGTCCTCCGCTTCCTGAGCGAGGTGCCGCCCGCATGGGGCGTCCCAAACGATCGACGCTGATAAGGATCAATGCTTCCCTCGTGTGAGCGCCGAAGCCTGAACCTGACCACGGGGACGGCGTCTGGTGCACTCCTTGCTGGGATCACTGGGCGTCCGCCGTGACGGTCGCTTGACGCTCTTCGCACCTGGTGGCCCCAAGACGGAGACGAGGGACGGACCTGACCTGCGGTTTTCTCTGAGTTCACCCGGGTGACATGCTTCCGATGACGCATCATGTGGAGTGCGTCGCGATCCTTGAACCGGTCGCGAAGGGGTCCTGACCTGCGGCTTCACCCGTGCGCATTATGTGCGGTGCGGGCCTTGCCGGTGATGTCGTGGCGCTGAAATGCCGCTCGTGAAGCTCATTCCGTTGGAGTGTCGGATGAGTGGAGAGCCGGACGTTCGCGGTCCGCCCGCCGCACTCTGCGATGACGCCTTCGTTCCGTCGGCTGGGTGGTGAGGTGGTCCCCCTCAGACGCCGAGGACGCGGGCGTACTGGGAGAAGCCATGGGAAGTGGACGGTGAGGTGGCGGGGTCCGGGGGAAGGCCCAGGAGACGGGCAGCGGCCGACGTGGCGTCCCGGGTGAACAGAGCGCAGGCCAGTGGGAGGGTCAGGTCCGGGGACGGGGACGGGGACGATGTGGCAGGCGTGAGTCGTTCGGGTTCACCATGCATGAGGGAAGCGTCTCCGGTGTCGGTGGAGAGGTGGCGGAGCGCGGCTCCAAGTCCTGGCACCGCTTGTACGGCAGTACGCTTCCTGCTCGTACACACGCCACTCCCGCCTGCGGCCCTGTTCGGCGATGGCGCTCGTGAACGGCCCGTACCGCTCACTGCGCCCACTCGTTGGCGCAGGGAGGTTCGGACCGTGAGCGGACTTCCTGTCCCCTCGCGACGACGAGACGCAAGGCCCGCAGGGCCGAGACGTCATGCAGCGGGTTGCCCCCGACCGCGATGAAGTCGGCGCGCAGGCCGGCTGCGATCCGACCGGTCAGCGTCTCGACGCGCAGGGCCCGGGCCGCGCGGGACGTCGCAGCCTCCAGGATCTCCGCGGGCGGCAGACCGAGCCAGGCCATGCCGATCAGGCCCTCGACGTACGCGTGGTGCGGCGCGCCGTCAGTACCCGCGTCGGTGCCGACGACGACGGGGACGCCCTGCCGGTACAGGGCCGGCAGAGCAGGCAGTCTGCGTGGGTCGCTTCGGTCCCAGCGCTCGGTGAAGCGGACGCTGATCGTCGGACAGACGTGGACGCCGTTCGCGGCGAGCTGGAGTATGAGGCCGTGATCCGGGATGATCGCGCCGGACGCGTCGAGGAAGCTGCAGTGCTCGATGGTGTGCACGCCGGTCCGTAGGCAGGCCGCTATTCCTTCCGTGCCGTGCGCATGCGCGGCGACGGGCAGGCCCGCGCGGGTCGCCTCGTCGACGATCGCCGCGAGCTCGCGCTCTGTGAACTGCGCCTGCCACGAGGCCGAACCCCGCGTCAGCGCACCCCCGGTCGCCATGACCTTGATGACGTCGACACCGGCGCGGGCCTGCTCCCGTACGGCCTGCCGCAGCGCCTGTTCGCCGTCACGGGCGCCGCCCATGAACCAGCAGTGGCCGTCGGGCTTGGTCAGCGGCGCCCCCGACACGACCAGTTCGGGCCCCGGAGCCAGGCCCGAGCGGATCGCGTCGCGGACGCGCACCCCGAGACCGCCGGGCGCGCCGAGGTCGCGGGCGGTGGTCACGCCGGCGGACAGCAGCTCGGCTGCGTTGCGCAGCATCAGCGCGTACAACTCGTCGTCGGAGGCGGCCCGCATCCGGTCCATTGCGCCGGGCGCGCCGTCCAGTGCCAGATGGACATGGCTGTCGACGAGTCCGGGCAGCAGCGTCAGTGGGCCGAGCTCCACATGCTCGCTCTTTCGCCGCAGCCGCCGCGGCACCTCCCGGTCGGGCCCCGCCCACCGGACGAGCGCTCCGTCCACCAGTACCCCGCCGTACCGGATGCATCTGCCGCGGTCGCCGGTGATCAGCCGGTCCGCCGTGTAGTACCTCACCAGGGTTTCTCGTTTCTGCCGGGGGCGCGCCCCCGGCAGTCGGCGGGCGCGCCCGGGATTCCGGAGCCGGGCGCTCACGGGTCGGGGGCGGGGGGCCGTAGTGACCGCCCTGCCCCCGAGCCGCCGCCGTCAGTAGTTGCCCAGACCGCCGCACACGTTGAGGGCCTGGGCCGTGACGGACGCGGCCAGGTCGCCGGCGAGGTACCCGACGAGACCTGCGACCTCCTCGGCCGTCGAGTAGCGGCCGAGGGGGATCTTCGCCTGGAACTTCGTCAGCACCTCCTCCTCCGTGGTGCCCCAGTGCGCCGCGTAGCCTTGGCGCACCCGAGCCGCCATGGGCGTCTCCACATAACCGGGGCAGACCGCGTTCACGGTGATGCCGGACCGGGCGAGCTCCTTTCCGAGCGCTTTCGTGAAGCCGATGACGCCGTGCTTCGACGCGGAGTAGGGGGCGGCCAGTTCGACGCCCTGCTTGCCACCCGTGGAGGCGATGTTGATGATGCGGCCGTGGCCGCGTTCCAGCATGCCGCCGCGGGACAGCACCTCGCGGGTGATGCGGAAGACGCTGTTGAGGTTGGTCTCGATGACCGCCTCCCACAGCTCGTCCGGGAGTTCGGCGGTCACGCCGCCACCGCCCCGCCCGGCGTTGTTGACGAGGACGTGGATCGGTCCGTAGCGGTCCACGGCGGAGCGGACCAGGTGCTGGATGTCCGACTTCGACGTGACGTCGGCGGCGATGCCGTCGGCCTCGAAGCCGCGACCGCGAAGCTTGTCCACGACGGCGGTGACCGTGTCGCCGTCCCGCCCGCACAGGAACACCGCGTGCCCCTGTTCCGCGAGCAGTTCGGCGACGGCGAAGCCGATACCGCTGGTGCCACCGGTGACCAGCGCGACCCTCCGGTCCTCCGCCTTCGCGTTCTCGTTCTGAGCGGCTGCTGCCACTGCCATGCTGGGTCCTTTCGCCACGACTTTCACGGACGTTCGGTGCGGTATGCGGGCGGTTCAGGGCGCGGGCCGGTGCAGTACGTGCCGCAGCGCCCGCTCGATCTCGGCCGCCGGGTCCGGGCGCGCCCCGGCGGAGCGCCACGCCACGAACCGGTCGGGCCGCACCAGGACGGCCCCGTCGGCGCCGATGCCGTACGCGGCGGCGAACGCCCCGTCGGCGTCGAGCAGTCCCGTGCCGGGACCGACGCGATGCACCTGGACGGCGACGCCGAGCGCGTCCGCCGCGGTGGCGGCGCCCTCCGCCCACGCCGCCCCGTCCGGCCCGGTGAGCAGCACGAACGCGGGGCCGAACAGAGCGGTCGTCGAGGTCGCCGAGCCGTCCGCGCGGGTGAGTGGGACGTACGGGGCGTGGGATCCCGGCCGGCCGGTGGGCCGGGCCGGATCCTCGAACAGCTCGCCGCTGTCGTCGGGTTCGGTGAGCACGGCGCCCTTCGGGAACCGGTAGCCGAAGGCGATCACGGGCGGCGGCAGCGGCCTGGCCAGCGACTCGTCCGCGAGCTCGGGCGAGATCCGGTCCACGAGGTTCGCGAACTGCTGCTCCACCAGCTCCTCGGCGTACGGCCGGCGTTCGGCGTCGTGGCTGTCGAGCAGGGCCTCGCCCGCCGTGCCGTTCAGCACGGCCGCGAGCTTCCAGCCCAAGTACAGCCCGTCCAGATAGGCGGTGTTGCCGCCCATGCCGCCGGTCGGCGGCATCACGTGCGCGGCGTCGCCGACGAGCAGCACCCGGCCCTCGCGGAAGCGCTCGGCGACCCCGCAGGAGATCTCCGTCTCGCTGATCTCGTCGATCTTCAGCGGGGTGTCCGGGATGCCGAGGTCGGAGCGGATCTGCGCGGCGACGGTGTCCTCGCTCGTCCACCAGCCGTCCGGCAGTTCGGGCGTGAGGTTGCGGAAGTACCCGTACAGGCCGGGGACCTCGGTGTTGAACAGGACCGCGCGGCCCACGTGCAGCGCGGTGAAGCGGCGGCCGTCGGCGGCGCCGTCCGTGTGCGACAGCGGCTCGCCCAGATCGGCCTCGAACAGGACACGCAGCACCTTGCCCACCGTGCCCCGGCCGCGAACCGGGATGCCGAGGGACTGCCGGACGCCGCTGCGCCAGCCGTCCGCCGCCACCAGGTACTGAGCCCGGATCACGCGCCGCTCACCGGTCTCCGTGTGCTCGGTGACGGCGGTGACCCCGTCCGCGTCCTGAGCGAGCGACGTCAGCCGGGTCGAGAAGCACAGGCGAGCGCCGAGCTCCGCCGCCCGGTCGGCGAGCACGGCCTCCACGGTGGACTGGCTCGCGGTGCCCCAGTCCTCCGGGGACACGTGCCGCATGCTCAGCTGGTCGCCGCTCATCAGTGTGCGCAGCACGGGGCCCGCGAGAGTCTTCGCGACGACCATGTGGAAGTCGCTGCGGTACGCGCGCCCGCGCTCCCGTACGGTCCCGGCGACGCCCGCCATGGCCAGCGCCTCCATCGTGTGTGGGTACTGGCCGGTGGCCTTCACCGCGGTCGACGTGCTCGGGTGGCGCTCGACCACCAGCGCCGGTACGCCGTGCAGGCCGAGGAAGACGGCTGTGCTGAGGCCCCCCGGGCCGGCCCCGGCGACCAGGACGGGCACGGTCTCGTCGGGTGTGGGGCCGGGCCGGGGCACGGGCGACGGTGTACCGGCCGGATCGGACTGTTCCGCTCTCTGTGTCATGGCTTGGGCTCCCTCGGGGCTCCGGAATCAGGGGACGAGGACGACACGGCCCAGCTGCGAACGGCTCTCGATGACCCGGTGGGCCTCGGCCGCCTCGGTCAGCGGCAGAGTGGTGTGCACGGCGACGCGCAGATCGCCCGACGCGACCAGCCGGACGAGTTCCGCGCGCGCCTCCGCCACCCGTGCCGGGTCGGCCTTCGCCCATGCGTCGAGCGAGGTGCCCACCACGTAGGTGAGACCGAGGAGCTCGGTCATCGCGACCTTGGCGACCTCGCCGTCGGCGCCCGCGAAGCCGTAGTAGACGAGTCGGCCGTACGGCTTCAGCAGCTTCAGGCCGTCCTTGAACACGGCACCCTCGACGCTGTCGAGCACGACGTCGACGCCCTGGCCACGGGTGAGTTCGCGGACCTTGTCCGCCCAGTCCGGCTGTCGGTAGTCGACGACGTCGTCGGCGCCGTGCGCGCGGACGAAGTCGCCCTTGGCGGGCGAGCCGACCGTGCCGATGACCCGGCCCGCGCCGCGCAGCTTCGCGAGCTGGGTGACGAGGTGGCCGATCGCGCCGGCCGCCGCGTGCACGAGGACCGTGTCGCCCTTGGCGACCCGGGCCGCATCGAGGACGCTCCACGCGGTCTGCGCCGTGGAGCCGAGCGCGGTTGCGGTGGCCGCGTCGATGTCCTCGGGCACCACGAGGGCGCGTTCGGCGTCGACGACGACCTGGTCCGCGTACGCGGCGGGCACGCCGAACGCCGCGACACGGGTGCCGGGCGCGGGCCCGTCGATGTCCGGGCCGAGCGCCTCGACCCGGCCCACCACGTCACCGCCTGGACGGCCGGGCAGCGGGGACGGGAACGGGGCGGTGTTGCCGCGCAGCTGCGTCTCGATGAAGTTGACGCCGACGGCCTCGGTGCGCAGGAGGAGCCGGCCCGGGCCCGGCGTGGGCACCGGAACGTCTTCGACGCACAGGACGTCGGGGGAGCCGTGCTCGTGGTAGCTGATCAGTCGCATGGGAACCTCACGGTGCGGTGACGGAAGTGCGCTCGCGGTGCAGCGGCGCGCGGACCGGTGGCGCGTACGGGAATCCGCGGTCACATGGACAGGACGACCTTGCCGTTGACCTCGCGGGAGTACAGGGCGGCGATGGCGCGCTGCGGGTCGGTCCAGGGCGTGAGCAGGCCCGGTTCGGCCACGAGCTTTCCGGAGGCGACCAGGTCGAGCAGCAGGGCGAGGTCGGCCGGTACGTCGCGCCGGGTGACCTCGTCGAGCAGGAACAGGTACTCGATGCGGACGCCGGGGCGGGCATGGCCCCAGTCGGCGGGCAGCCGCAGTTCGGCGCGGACCGTGTTGCCGAACACGGCCGCCACGCCGCCGCGGCTCAGCAGCTTGTAGCCGGTGCTGAACACCTCGCCGCCGACGCTGTCGACGAGGATGTCGATGGGGGAGGCGGGCGGCTCGTCGTAGCCGGCGACGACCTTCGCTCCGAAGCCGGCGAGCCCCGCGCCGCGGGCCTCGGAGCCGACCCAGGCGGTCACCTCGCTGCCTCCCGCGCGGGCCAGTTGCACGGCCACACGGCCGACGCCGCCGCTCGCGCCGGTGACCAGGGTGTGCTTGCCGAGGAGCCAGCCGGCCTTCTGGAGCGCGTACAGGGCCGTGAGCCCGGCGACGGGGAGGGTGGCGGCGTCGGTGTCGGTGACGCCGTCCGGGATGACCGCCAGGCGGTCGGCGCGGACCGCGGCGAGCTCCGCCCACGCGTTGTTCGCGGCGAGGCCGGTGACACGGGCGCCCGCGGGTGGGCCGCTGCCGTCCGCAGCGGGGCGCAGGACCGTGCCGACGATGTCCAGGCCGAGGGGGGAGCCGGCCGGGCGGCGCACCGCGAGGAGGAGGTCGGCCCTGTTCAGGGCCGTCGCGTGGACCTCGACGAGGGCCTCGTCCGGGCGGGGACGGGGGTCGGATACGGAGCGCAGCTCAAGGGCGAGCGGGTCCAGGGTGGTGGTGACCAGTGCCTTCACATTTTCCTCGCGGCAGGGGATGTGGTGGTTTCTCCTCAGGTGTAGGCGGGGGCGCTGGATTCCTGGTCGAGTGGCCATGGGGCGGTGTGGTGAACAGAACCGGCCCGCCCAGGAGGGGCTGGGCGGGCCGGGGTCGAGGGAGGGGCCGGTTCAAGCCCGGGTGGATTCCGGGAAGGGGTCCTTTTCCCCGGTGGGCCGCTCCGTGGGTGCCTCCGCGCGGAAGGAGCCGGGGAGGACCAGGGCCGAAAGGGCCGCGATCACACTGAAGGCGATGATGACCCAGTACGAGCCGCCGTACGCGGCGGCGGGGTGGTCGTCCGCGCTGCCGAGCCGCTCCTGCAGGGTGATGGCGATGGCCGCGATGCCGAGCGCGCCGCCGATCTGGTTGAAGATGAACAGCGCGCTGGTGGCCCGCGGCGCGCTGGCCTCGCCGACGGCCTTGTACATGAACGCCATCGTGCCGGGCGCGGTCAGACCGATGCCGTAGCCGGTGAGACCGAGCGCGACGGACAGCAACGCGGTGTTCGTGTCGGAGCCGATCTGCGAGAAGGCGAGCGCACCGAGCGCGGTGACCAGCATGCCGACCGTGGAGGTGAGCCGAGCGGTGACCTTGTTCCCTGTCTTGCCGGAGGTGATCGCGCCGGCGGCGCCGAGGAACCCGGAGGGGATCAGCAGCAGACCGGCGTGCAGGGCGCTGAAGTCACGGGACTGCTGGTAGTACAGCGGGGTCAGGAACAGCAGGGTGTTGGCGACGGCGCCGACGAAGAACATCGTGATGACGGCCATCGTGAAGCCGCGCTTGCTGAACATCCGCAGGTCGATGAGCGGCGTGACCGAGGTGCGCAGCGCGTGCACCACGTATCCGACGAGCAGCAGCGCACCGCCGACGAAGGCGACGAGCACCTTCGGGGACGAGGCGTCACCGGAGTGCGCGGCCGTCGTGAAGCCGTAGACCAGCGCGGCGAAGCCGGGCGAGAGCAGCACCAGGCCGAGGACGTCCAGGCGCTCCTCGGGGCGGCCGGCGTGTTGGTCGGCGGGCAGGGTGCGGAGTGCGAGCAGCAGGGCGATCAGACCGATGGGCAGGTTGATCAGGAACATCCAGCGCCAGCTCACCGCGTCCACGAGGACACCGCCGAGGATGGGGCCGAGGATCGGGCCGAGGGTCAGCGGCAGCGAGATCAGAGCCATGGCCTTGGCGACCCGCGCGGGGCCCGCGGTCGTCGCGAGGACGCTCTGCACGACAGGCACGATCATGCCGCCGCCGAGGCCCTGGATCACCCGGAACACGATCAGTGACTCGATCGACCAGGCGAAGCCGGACAGCAGCGAGCCGAACACGAACAGGGAGACGGCTGCGATCCACATCGTGCGGCCGCCGAAGCGGTCGACAGCCCAGCCCGCGAACGGCGTGGCGACGGCGACGGCGAGCAGATAGCCGGCGGTGACCCACTGGACCGTCGCGAGCGGCGAGCCGAACTCGCCACTGAGCGTCTTGACGCCGACGTTGACGATCGTCTCGTCGAGCAGCGCCATCAGCAGGGCGAGCAGCAGGACACCGGCCATGCGCAGGAATGCCGGGTCGAGTTTGTCGCTCGTCGCGGCGGCCGTCTCCGCTGCCGTTGGAGCGGTCTGCGAGGGCTCCGTTGTCGTATCGGGTGCCGTGGAGGATTCGGGAGTTCCGCGTGTCATGCGTACCGCCTGGGGTCGATGCAGTCGGGGACGGGCGCGGATGCGCGCCGCACCGGTCGGCGCAGCCCGGCGGGTGCCGGGCATGCCGAGGACCGGAGCGGAACAACGCCGCGCTCTCTGTGCCTCCCACAGTAGAGCTAGATGCAGGCGCCTGCATCGATTTTTCAGACAGATCTGTGCTTGTCTTGCTGGAAGTCAGGTTATTGAGGCAGGCTGTGGAATGGATGCGCACGAAAAATGCCTGCGTAGACATGGATCGTGCATACAGGCGGCTATAGTGGAGGGGGAGCGAACGAAGGGGAGGCGAACATGTCGGCCGATGACCGCGCCGGGCGTCCCGGTGAGTTCGACCTGTGGCGTCGGCTGACGCTGATGGTCGGCCAGCTCAACCAGTCGCTGGAGAGGGTGCTCGCGAGCGAGTACCAGATCTCGCTGCCTGAGCTGATGGTGTTGATCGAACTGCGGCACGGCCATGAGCGCGGCACCCGCGTCCAGGAGTTGTCCGCCGCGGTGGGGCTCGATCAGTCGTCCATGAGTCGGCTCGTGACCCGGCTGGAGAACAAGGGCCTCACGGCCCGGGTCTCCTGCGAACACGACCGCCGCGGTGTGTACTGCACGCTGACGCCCGCGGGGGTCGAGCGCGGTGAGCGGGCCGAGGCCCGCTGCCGTGAGGAGCTGACGGGACTGCTCGACGTCGCCTCGTTCGACGACCGCTGGGCATCGCTCGTCGCCCGCTTCCGGCACACCGCGGCCGGAGCCGTCACCCCTTGATCGCGTCACCTCTCCTTTCGGCCCCGACCGTGAAGGAGACCAGCGTGAAACTGTCCGTCCTGGACCAGTCCGTCGTGCCGGAGGGATCCACCCCGGCCACCGCCCTGCACAACTCCCTGGACCTGGCGCGTCTCGCGGACCGCCTCGGCTACCACCGCTACTGGCTGGCCGAGCACCACGCCACGCCCTCCTTCGCGGGCCCCGCCCCGGAGATCATGGTCGCCAGGGTCGCGGCCGAGACCCACCGCATCCGCGTCGGCTCCGGCGGGGTGCTGCTGCCGCACTACAGCCCGCTGAAGGTCGCCGAGGTGTTCCGGGTGCTCGGCGCGCTCTCGCCCGACCGGATCGATCTCGGTATCGGCCGCGGGATCGGCGCCGGGAGCATCGAGGCGCACGCCCTGGCCCCCGGCTCCTCCGGCGGCAAGGACGACGGGGACTTCCCTGGCAAGCTCGCCGAACTCCTTGCCTTTCTGCATGGCGGCTTCCCCGACGGGCACCCCTACGAGCGCATCCAACTGATGCCCACCGCCGGGGCGCCCGAGGTGTGGCTGCTGGTCGCGAGCCCGCAGAGCGCCGAACTCGCCGCCCGGCTCGGGCTTCCGGTGTCCATAGCCCACTTCGGCCGGCCGCAGGTCACCCGCTCCGTCGTCGAGGCCTATCGCACCGCCTTCGACAGCCGCGACGGGTCCCGGCCGCGCGTCCAGATCGGCATCGGCGTGTACTGCGGGCCCACGGACGAGGAGGCCCAGCGGGTCTTCGCCAGTCAGCGGCTGTTCCGGCTGCGCATGGGCCGCGGGCTGCTGCTGCCGCTGCCGTCCCCGGAGGCCGCGATCGACGGGCTGCGCGGCGAGGTGGAACCGCTCGCGGACGAAGTGGCCGAGTGGCCGAGGTGCGTGGTCGGCGACCCCGACCAGGTGCACAAGGTGCTCACGTCCATGGCCGAGGCGCTGGAGGTGGACGAGTTCATGGTGCTCTCCACGATCCACGCGCCCCACGACCGTATGCGGTCCTATGAACTGCTCGCGCAGCGCTTCGGGCTGACTGCGGAGGCCGGCAGGGCAGGATCGCAGCAAACAATGTGACGGCCGGTCAGACAAAAATGTCCTGAACCACGAGGGAGCCCACTCGGTCGGATGTGACCTGGATCACATACCAGCGTTCTCGTCCGCAACTGCGTTCTACTGTGTCGCAGGGCACGGCTGACCGTGCACAGGGGGACCGACCAGGCAGGTGTGCGTTTGAATGGGGAACACGCTTCGACCTACGACTTTCGAATATTGGGGCCCTTGGCGGTCCGCGCGGGGGGAAGGGAACTGACGGTTTCGTCCCCCAAGCAGCGGGTGCTCCTCGCATCGCTGCTGCTGCGGGCTGACCAGGTGGTCACTTCCGACGACCTCATCCGAAGACTCTGGGACGACCAGCCGCCGCGCGACACCCGCGCCGCGCTGCACGTCCACACCACCCGGCTGCGGGCGCTGCTGCGCGAGTCACTCGACCTCGGCGACCGCCCGGTCATCGAGACCCATCCGGGCGGCTACCGGCTCGCGATCGATCCGGCCGCCCTCGACCTGACCCGCTACCGGCGCGCGGTCGGCGATGCCCGCGCCGCCCGCAGCAAGGGAGACACCGCCCGTGAACTGGCCGCCCTGGACCGGGCGCTCGGCGAATGGCGCGGCGATCCCTTCGAGACCGTGCCCTCCGCCTCGCTCCAGACGGAGGTCGTACCGCAGCTCGCCGAGGAACGTCTCGCCCTCGTCGAACGGCGTTTCGCGCTCCTCCTCGACCTCGGCGGCAGTGCCGACATCCTTCCGCAGCTGCGCGCCCTCGTCGCGGAACACCCCGTACGGGAACGGCTGCGCGAGTACCTCATGCGGGCGCTGCACCGTACCGGACAGGTCGCCGCGGCCCTGGAGGAGTACCGCGACTACTACCGGATGCTCGACCGGGAGCTCGGACTGGTGCCCGGGCAGGAACTCCAGGAGCTGCACCGGCAGTTGCTGGCCGAGACCGGTGAACTCCACACCCCCCAGGCCGGACCCTCGGGCGCTCGCGGTGCAGACGCGGCGCACGAGGTCCACTGGCCCGCCGGGGTCCAGCCCACCAATCCCAGCGCACCCTGGGTGGTGCAGCGCCAACTCCCGCCCGAGGCCACCCACTTCGTCGGCCGGGAGGAGCTGCTGGAGGAGCTCGTCGCCGGGCTCACCCCACGCCAGCGCGCGGCCGTACCGCTCGTCAGCCTCGTCGGCCCGCCCGGCATCGGCAAAACCGCGCTCGCGCTGCGCGCCGCGCACCGGCTCAGCTCCGCCTACCCCGACGGGCAGTGGTACGTACGCCTCCAGGACGCCCGCGGCCGGGCCCGGCCCTTGCACGACGTGATCGCCGAACTGCTGCGCTCCTCCGGCGCCGACGTCTCCGGACTGCCCACCGAACGGCATCAGCTCACCGGCGTGCTCCGCAGCCGGCTCGCCGGCCGACGCGTGCTCATCGTCATCGACGACGTCAACGACAGCGAGCAGGTACCCGACCTGCTGCCCGGCTCGCCGAGCTGTGCCGTGCTGGCCCTGCACCGCGAGTACCGGCCCGACCTCGTCGCCGTCTACGGCGCCCGCAGCTTCCTCCTCAACCTGCTGTCGCAGAAGGAGAGCGAGGAGGTCATCACCGCCGTCCTCGGCCGGTCCCCGGAGACCCTGTGCAGCACGGCCGTCGCCGAACTCGCGGAACTGTGCGGCCGACTCCCGCTCGCCCTGCGCATCGCCGCCGGACACCTGGCCGGACGGCCCTGGCGGTCTGTCGAGTCCTTCGTCGAGGCGTTGCGAGAGGGCGATCCACTGGAACTCCTGGCCCTCGGCGACAGCCCGTCGACCGCCGTGCGGGCCGCGTTCAGCGTCGCCTACAAGGCGCTGCCGGCGCTGTCCCGCCGGTTCTTCCGGCACCTCGGCGTCGTCGGCGACATGGCCTTCACCGCCCGTACCGCCGCACAGCTCGCCGGCTGTGAACCCCAGGTGGCCGACCAGCTCCTCGACAAGCTCGCCGCAGCCCAGCTCATCGAGGTCCAGTCCCAGGACACGTACCGCTTCCACAGCCTCATCGCCCGGTACGCGGCTGAGCGTGGCGTCGAGGAGGACGGGCCCGCGGACCGGCGCCAGGCCCTGAACCGGCTGTGCCACTGGTACCTGCGCCGTACCGACGAGGCCGTGCAGTCCTGCTACCCGGGCTTCCTGCGGGTGTTCCAGCCCGACCCCCACATGCCGGGACCCGGGATCGACCCCCGGGCCGCCCAGGCGTGGCTGCGCGCCGAGCAGTCCAACCTCGTCGCCCTCGTCGTCCGCGCCGCCGACGAGAAACTGGACGAGATGTGCGTCCGCCTCGTCGACATGCTGCGCGGCTACTTCACCCTCGGCCGGCTCCAGACCGACTGGCTCACCGTCGCCCAGGCAGGGTTGCGTGCCGCGACCTCGCTGGGCGACCAGCGTGTCACCGCCGTGATGCGGCTCAGCGTCGGACTCGCCCTCCAGGGGCTCCACCGGCTCCCGGAGGCGGCCCAGGAACTGGGCACCGCGCACCACGAGTTCACTCGGCTCGGTGTACGCGACTTCGAGGCCGTCACCGTCAACGCCATCGCGATGAACCAGCTCCAGCGGCCCACCAAGCACATCGACAGCGCCATCACCCTGCTGGAACGCGGCCTGGAGATCAGTCGGCAACTGGAGCTGCGGCACGTCGAGGCCCGCGGGCTGATCTACCTCGGCATGGCCCGGCACAGCCAGGGCCGGCTGCACGCGGCCGAGGCCCACTTCAGCCGTGCCGCCGCCATCCTCGACGAGGACGGTGTCCAGCGCTCCCGTCCAGAGGTGCTGGCCCGGCTCGGTTCCGTCCACGCCGACCTGCGCGAATGGGACGCGGCCATGGCCGGCCTCAGCCTGGCGCTGTCACTGAGCAAGGAGTTCAACACCCCGCACTCCACGGTCCTCGCCTCCTACGGGATCGCCCAGGTCTACGCCTGCAACAGGCAAGTCGACCTCGCCTACCAGCACGCCGAGACCGCCGTCGTCATCGCCCGCGACCACGGCTACGTCGCCCTGGAGGCCAACGCCCGCAACATACTCGGCGGACTGCACCTCATCCGGGGCCGGTCCGCCGATGCCCGCGAGGAGTTCCTGTGCACCCTCGGCATCGCGGAAAGCATCGGCCACCCCCAGTCCGAGACCCTCGCGCTCATCGGCCTCGGCCGGCTCGAACTCGCGGGCGGGCGGCCTGCCGAGGCGTACGAGCTCGGCAGGCGCGCGGCCGCCGTGGCCGACAAGTCCGGGCTGCTGCTCCTGCGGGCCCAGGCCGAGGAACTGTGCCGGCGCACCGGCCAGGTTCCCGCCCGGGAACGCCCGGCGCCTGCCGGTGAAAGGCCCGCCGACGGCGGCGGCACGGACGTGCCGGAGGTCTCCGACGACCTCCGCGCGCTGTTCCCGGAGTGCAATGCCTGAACTGTGCCCGGAGCCCGGTGCGTGGGTGCTCCCGAGCGCGGTGCACGAGTCCGTTCCGGTGCGCAGCCGGTGAAAGGAGTGACGGGGGCGCTCTCCACGGAGGGCGCCCCTGGTCCTTGTGGGCGGCGTTCGGCAATGGCGTGTCACGGCCTCATGACGGCCGTGGCCTGCGACGACGTACGAAAGGGAACGCCCGCCGGGATGAAAGGCCGCCGAAGGTGAGGCGCAAGGTGCGGGGAACACGATGGTGCCCGTACCCCACACGGCCAATCCTGGAGGCGAGATGTACGCACGGATTCTCGGCCCGCTCACCCTCACCGACGGTCTGCGGACCGTCACCCCGCGGGCCCCGAAGCAGCGTCAGTTGCTGTCCCTGCTGCTGCTCCACGCCGGGCAGGTCGTGACCGTCGACGAATGCGTGGACGAGCTGTGGGCGGACTCACCCCCGCACAGCGCCCACTCCACGCTTCAGACGTATGTGATGCAGATACGCAAGACGCTCAGAACCGCCGCGTCCGCCACCGGTGCCCCCGCGGAGATGCACCTGGAGACCCGCGACCGCGGCTACCTCCTCGCCGTCGGCCCCGGCCGGCTGGACCTGCACCAGTTCGAGAAGCTCGTCGAGCAGGCGTCCCTCGCCCGGACCGCCGACGACCACGCCCACGAGTCCGAACTGCTGCACCGCGCCCTCGGCCTGTGGACCGGCAAGGCGCTCGCCGACGTCACCTGTGGACCGTTGCTGCGCACCCGGCTCAGCGGACTGCGCGAGAACTGGCTCGGCGCCCTCGAACAGCGCATCGACGCCGACCTGCGGATCGGCCGCCACCACCAGCTCATCGGCGAACTGAGCGTGCTCACCCGCCAGTACCCCACGTACGAGAACCTGCACGCGCAGCTGATGATCGCCCTGTACCGGTCCGGGCGCACCGCCGACGCCCTGGAGGTGTTCGCCCGGCTCCGCCGCACCTTCAGCACCGAGCTCGGACTGGAGCCCTCGGCCCGGATGCGGGACCTGCACGCCGATCTGCTCAACTCCGCGCCCGTCACCGAGTCCGTGTACCTGCCGGGGCCGGACAGCGCGCCCGTACCGCTGCGTCCCGCCGGCTGATCCCGCAGCGCGGCGCCGCCCGCGTGGAGCAGGACTCCACGCCCGCTCCACCGGAACCGGAGAACCTGGCCCGGACCCCAGCGCCCGACCGGCGCCCACGAAGCACAGGAGGAAGACCGTGACGCGGACCGCACCGCCGGACACCGAGACCGTGTCCGCCCTGGACTACGCGGCCATCATCCAGTTCTACGCCGGGCACGCGCAGCTGCTGGACGCCGGCCGGGCCGAGGAGTGGGCCGAGCAGTTCACCGAGGAGGGCACGTTCGCCCAGAACGTCAAGCCCGGCGTCAAGCGCGGCCGGGCCGACATCGCCGCGGGCATGCGCAAGGGCATCGACGCGCTCGCCGCGCGCGGTCTGACCCGCCGTCACTGGTTCGGCATGGTCGCCGCGGCGCCCGTCGAGCCCGACGTCGTGCGCACCCGCTACTACGCCGTCGTGTTCGAGACCCCGAAGGGCGGCGAGCCCCGGCTGTACCTGAGCACGACCGCCGAGGACGTCCTGGAGCGCCGGGACGGGACCTGGTCGGTGCGCAGCCGCTACATCAGCCACGACGGCGCCGAGACGATCACCGGCATGGAAGCCGTCGCCGGAGCCGGGGCATGAGCGGCCTGTTCGACCCGGTCCCGTTCGGCGGTATCAGCCTGCCGAACCGGCTCGTGATGTCCCCGATGGGCCGCGGCCGCACCACGCCCGACGGCACACCGCTGCCGGTCATGGCCGAGTACTACGCGCAGCGCGCCGCTGCCGGACTCGTCATCAGCGAGGCCACTCACCCGAGCCCGGTCGCCGTCGGCCACGCCCACAGCGTCCGGCTGCACACCGCCGAACAAACCCGTGCCTGGGCCGAGATCGTCGACGCCGTGCACGGAGCGGGCGGGCGGATGTATCTCCAGATCATGCACGCGGGCCGGATCAGCCACCCCGACCTGCACGGTGAGACCCCCGTCGCGCCGTCCGCCGTCCAGGCCGACGGCGTCGCCCGGGTCTTCCGCGGCAAGCCCGCCTACCCGGTGCCGCGGCCCCTGACCGCCGAAGACATCGCCGCCACGATCGAGGACTTCGCGCGCTGCGCCCGTACCGCCACCGACATCGGCTTCGACGGCGTCGAGATCCACGGTGCCAACGGCTATCTGCTGCACCAGTTCCTTTCGCCGGTGACCAACGTGCGCGCGGACGAGTACGGAGGCGGCGCCGAGGACCGCATCCGGTTCCCCGTCGAGGTCGCCCGGGCCGTTGCCGCGGCGGCCGGGCCGGAACGCACCGGCATCCGGCTCTCCCCGGGCTTCCCGCTCAACGACATGTCCGAGCCGGACCGGGCCGAGGTGTACCCGGCGCTGCTCGACGCGCTCGACGCGCTCGGCCTTGGCCACGTCCACTTCGTCGCGGGCAGCGACCTGGACCTCGTCCACGAGTTGAGCCGGCGGTGGCGGCGCACCGTCGTCGTCAACGCGGGCACCGGGCCGCTCGACACCGACACCACGCTCGCCGCAGCCGACAAGGCCCTCGCCGACGGGGCCGATCTGCTGTCCTTCGGCCGGCAGTTCCTCGCCAACCCCGACCTGCCCGAGCGGCTGCGCACGCGCGCCCCACTCAACGCCTGGAACCCGCGGTTCTTCTACGAGGGCGGCAGCCAGGGCTACACCGACTACCCGGTCCTCGCCGCGAGCCCGGCGGGCACCGCAGGCTGACCCGGCGCCCGCCGCACGGTTCCGTCCGTACGGCACCGCGTCGGCCGGGCGCCTCACGATCACCCGCCCACGACCATCCACCCGAGGAGACCACCATGGCCGTCGTGTTCGTCAACAAGCTCACCCTGATCGGCGACGCCGAGGAGTTCGAGAACCGCTACGAGGCCGTCGGCGCCTTCATGGAGACCCAGCCGGGCCTCATCCGCTACTCCCTCGTGCGGTCCTCCAAGGACGACTCCGTCTACTTCAACATCGCCGAGTGGGAGGACGAGGCCACCTTCCGCGAGGCCCTCGCGGAGCCGGAGTTCCGCCGCCGTCTCGACGCGCTCACCGGGCTCATCAAGGGCGAGCCGCACCTGAGCGTGCCGGTGCGGCAGGGCCAGGCCGCGCAGGTCTGAGCCGCACGGGACCGCGGGCCGGCGCGTACGCCACGCGCCGGCCCGCGGTGCGGAAAGGGGCGGGGCCCGGAGCGCACCGCAGGCTCCGTGGCCCCGCCCCGGCGGGAAGCGCTCAGCGCACCCCGCCGTCCACGCGCAACACCTGACCGTTGACGTAACTGCTCTCCGGCGAGGCCAGGAACAGCACCGCCTGGGCCACCTCGTTTCCCGTACCGGGGCGCCCGGCCGCCAGGGACGGGGCGAGCTTCGGCCACAACGCCTCGTTGCCGATGAGCGCCTTGCCCATGCCGGAGTCGATGTAGCCCGGCGCCACACAGTTCACGGTCACCCCGTCCGCGGCCGTCTCCAGGGCGGCGACGGCGGTGAACGCCTCGACGGCCGCCTTCGTCGCGCAGTACGCCGCGGCGCCCGGCATGGCCCGCGAACCCAGGAGGGAGGACATCGTGATGACCCGGCCGCCCGGTGTCTCACGCACGTACGGCAGGGCCGCCCGCACGGTGTGGAACACGCCGTGCAGGTTGGTGTCGACGACCTCGCTCCAGTGCTCCACGGACAGCGCGGCGACCGGGCCCGGGCGGCTCACGCCCGCGTTCGCGACCACGATGTGCGGACCCCCGTACCGCTCGTGGACCGTGTCCATCAGCGACGCCACCGAATCCGGTGCCGTCACGTCCGCCTTCAGCGCGATCAGTCCGTCGCCCGGGTCGTCCGCGACCTCGCGGGCGGCCACGACGACGGTGGCGCCCGCACCGGCGAGCGCGAGCGCCACGTCCCGGCCGAGCCCCCGGGTTCCCCCGGTGACGACCGCAGTCCTGCCACGCAGTTTCATCTCTCCTCCACAGCTTCGGCTTCGGGACTCCGCCGAGCCTGGGCGGCGCGGCTCGCGCCTCGGCGGAGGGGAGCTGGAGACGCCGACGTGCGGGGAGCCGCCCGGGGGCACTGTCCAGCGCGCCTGGAGTCCTGCTCCAGCGGGCGCGGAAACGCTGCTGGGCATGTGCACCTCCGTACCGCGGCGCCCGGGGGCATACCGGCCGTCAGGCCAGGCAACGCAGAGGGCGGCCGCCGTTGAAGGCGACCATCTCGCGCATCGCCGGCGCCGACTCGACACGGGTGCCGGGCGCGCCGCCGGCCGCCTCGTGGTAGGCGCGGTGGAGGTTGCCGACCAGCCGCTCGCGGTCCAGCAGCGTCGCGAACGCGCCCTCGTCGGCGCGCCTCGCCGTCTCCAACGGAGTCAGCCCGTCCGCCAGGCCCTTCTCGGCGAGCGTCGCGACCCAGCGCAGGTACTCCTCGGTGAACGCGAGCAGTTCGGGTCCGCCGACCGGGCCGTGCCCACCGACGACGACCAGCGGATCGAGCTCCCGCAGCCGTGCGAGCGCCGCGAGGGACCCGGCGAGCGAACCCATCAACACGAACGGGGCGGCCCCGGAGAACACCAGATCGCCCGCGAACAGCACCCGTTGTTCGGGCAGCCACACCACCAGGTCGTCCGGCGTGTGCGCGACACCAGGGTGGATCAGCTCCGCGGTGATGCCGCCGAGACGCAGTGTGGCTCCCTCGCGCACGGTCAGCGTCGGCAGCACGGTCGGGGTGTGGCCCCACTCGACGTGCGGCCACATCGACTGCAGCGCCGTGCCTTTGCGCACCAGTTCGGCGGGACCGGCTTCATGGCTGACCAGCAGCGTGTGCGGGCCGGAGAACACATGGTTGCCGAAGGTGTGGTCGCCGTGGTGGTGGGTGCTCACCACGATCCGGCGCGGACCCGACGCGAGTGCGTCCACGGCGCCCCGCAGCGCGAGCGCCCGCCTCTCGGTGGCCGCCGTGTCGACGACGAGGACGGTGTCCCCGCCCACGACGACTCCCGCGTTGTTCACGCACCAGCCGCCCGGTGCCTGCACATACGCGTGGACCCCGTCGGCCACCGTCACCACTGTCCCCGGCATGACTCCTCCAGCTGTCCCGGACGCATTGGGCTCCCTGCGCGTCCATTGGGCCGCCAACCGGTGGAGCACCGCTGGAGGAGCCGCGGAAACCGCCCCTGACCCACCGCACAGGGCTACGAGACGAGAGGAACCACGATGGAATTCGGCGTGCTCGGGGGACTGTCCGTCGAGGACAGCGATGGTCGCCATATGCCCACCGCGCCCAAACAGCGCCAGCTGCTCGGACTGCTGTTGCTCCACGCGGGCGAGGTCATGCCCGTCCGTACCTGTGTGACCGAGATATGGGGCGGGCATCCGCCGCCCAGCGCGGCCACCACCCTGCAGACGTACGTGATGCATCTGCGCCGGCTGCTCGCCCGGATGCCGTCCGTCGGCTCCCGCGAGGCCGCCCACGACCGGCTCAGGACGACCGGGCAGGGCTATCTCATCGCCGTGCGGCCCGAGGAGCTGGACCTGCTCAGGTTCGAGCAGCTCGTCGAGCAGGCGGACCGGGCCGCCGGCGACGACGCCACCGTGGCGCGGCTGCTGCGCGGGGCGCTCGCCCTGTGGGACCGCCCCGTCCTCGCCGATGTGCGTACGGGACCGGTGCTCCAGTCCGCCGTCACTCATTGGGAGCGGCGCCGCCTGGTGGTCCACGAGACGTACCTCGACGCGCGGCTCCGGCTCGGACGGTACCGCGACATGCTCGCCGAACTCGCCGTCCTCACCCGACGCCACCCCACCCACGAAGCCCTGCACGTCCGCTACATGACCGCGCTGTACCAGACGGGACGGACCGGTGACGCGCTCGACGTCGCCTCCCGGCTCACCCGCCGGCTCGCCCGCGACCTGGGCGTCGCCCCGGGTCCCGCGATCGGGCGGCTGCAGTCCGCGATCCGACGCGGCGACAGCGTCGTCTTCCCCTTCCCGCCCGCCCTTCCGTCCGTACCCGGCCAGCGCCGGGTGTGAGGAGACCCCCGTGCCCGTACCCCTGCAACGCGACCCCGACCTGACCCGCGCCGTGCTCACCCACTGGTTCGGCACCCGCTCCGACGAGATCGGCGCGGTCGAGCTCGGACCCGTGACCGTGCCGAAGGAGGCCGGCTTTTCCGGCGAGATCCTGCTGTTCGACGCCGAGTGGACCGAGACCGGCACCCGCCGGCGGCAGGCGCTCGCCATCCGGGTTGCCCCGACCGGGCACCGCGTCTTCCCCGAGGACTTCTGGGACGGCCAGGTACGGCTGCTGAAGCTGCTCGGCGACACCGGCCTGCCCGTGCCGAAGGTGCTGTGGGACGAGCCGTCCGCGGAGTATCTGGGCGCGCCGTTCCTCGTCATGGAACGCGTCGACGGCCAGGTTCCCGCCGATCTGCCCTCCTACCACCGGCAGGGCTGGCTCGCCCAGCTGCCGCCCGCGGACCGGGCCGCGGTGTGGAACGGGGGCGTGGACGCGCTCGCCGCCGTCCACCGCCTCGATCCGAAGGAGATCGGCGTCGACTTCCTGGACCGGCCCGCGTTCGGCCCCACCGGCTCGGGGCAACTGCTACGGCACTTCACTCACCACCTCGACTTCTACGGGGTCGCCGACGACAACACGACCGCGGCCGCCGCGCTCGACTGGCTGTGCGCCCACGTGCCCGACGACGAGGGCCCGGCGTCACTGCTCTGGGGCGACGCCCGGATCGGCAACATCGTCTACACGGGGACGCGGCCTGCCGCGCTGCTCGACTGGGAGATGGCCGCACTGGGGCCCGCCGAGGCCGATCTCGCCTGGTACCTGCACATGGACCGGCATCTCAGCGAGGGTATCGGCGCGCCCCGGCTCGCCGGGCTGCCCGGCCGGGCCGAGACCGTGGCCCGCTGGGAGAAGCGCACCGGGCGCACGGTGCGGAACCTTCCGTACCACGAGGTGTTCGCCGCGTACCGGTTCTGCGTCGTCACCGCGCGGGTCGCCCGGCTGCTCGACGAGAGCGGCATCCTGCCCCCCGGCACGGACTTCCCGCTGCACCGCAACGCGACGGCGCTGCTGGTGAAAGTGCTGGAGGAGAACGGCTCGCGAGCGTCTTCCAGAGGGCATGGACCCGCCCTCCAGCGCCCGCGGACAGCCTGATCGGGCACAAGGGAGGAGCTACGGACCATGGCGATCGATGACGAACTGTTCCGCGCGGTGTTCAGCGCGCACCCGGCCGCGGTCTGCGTCGTCACCGCCGCGGGCCCCGAAGACCGGCCGAGTGGTCTGACGACCAGCGCCGTCGCCTCCGTGTCGATGGAACCGCCGCTGCTGCTCGTGTGCGTGGGCACCGAATCGCGGACTCTCGCGGCGATCCGGCACTCGGGCGGCTTCGCGATCAACTTCCTCGCCGTGCACAACGAGCGGCTCTCGGAGCGCTTTGCCGGCAAGAGCACGCAGAAGTTCGCCGGGCTCGGCTGGCGCCCCTCCGAACGTGCAGCCGGCGCCCCCCTGCTGCCGGCGCACCACCTCAGCGCCGTCGCCGAGTGTCTCGTGCACCAGGAGATCCCGGCCGGCGACCACAGCGTGTTCCTGGGCCGGATCGAGGGCGCCGCCGTACACGGCCGCGCGCCGATGCTCTACCACGAACGCGCCTACATCAACCTGCCCGTACCCGCCCTGTCCGGGCCCGCGACGGCCCCTTAGCCGCCACGGTTCGCCAACCGCGACGGGTCGACGGACCGTGACGAACGCGGCCGACCGTCATCCGTGGCCCGTACCGGGCCTCGCGGCCCCGGAGGCCCGGTGCGCCGCCGCCGGCCGTCACCCGAACCGCGCGCATCGTCCGTCCAGCCATCACATCGAGGGGACTCCATGAAGTTCGGCATCAACCTCTTCCCCACCGTGGGACCCGCGGAGAAGTCCGCCGGACAGCACTTCGAGGAGTCGCTGCGGCTGGCCGAGCTCGCCGACGAACTCGGCTTCCACCACGTCAAGACCGTCGAACACTACTTCCACGAGTACGGCGGCTACAGCCCCGACCCGGTGACCTTCCTCGCCGCCGCCGCGGCCCGCACCCGCCGCGTCCGTCTCGTCACCGGCGCGGTACTGCCCGCCTTCACGCACCCGCTGAAGCTCGCCGGCAAGCTGGCCATGCTCGACAACATCTCCCAGGGCCGCCTGGACGTGGGCTTCGGACGGGCGTTCCTGCCGGACGAGTTCACCGCGTTCGAGGTCTCGATGGACGAGAGCCGGGCCCGCTTCGACGAGGGCGTCGAGGCCGTCCGCCGGCTGTGGGCGGAGGAGGACGTCGTCTGGGAGGGCACCTTCCACCGCTTCGGCCCGGTCACCATGCTTCCGCGCACCTGGCAGCGCCCGCACCCGCGCATCCTCGTCGCCACCGCGAAGACGCCCGCGTCCGCGGAGGCCGCGGGCCGCGCCGGGCACGGAGTGATGCTCGTCCCGTCCATCAACCCCCGCGAACAAGTGCAGAAGACGCTCGCGCTGTACCGCGACGCCGCCTCCGCCGCGGGCTTCAAGCCCACCGAGGAGGACGTCCACATGAGCTACAGCTGCTACATCGCCGAGGACGGACAGGAGGCCCGCGAGAAGGGCAAGCAGGCATCCGAGCGGGCCAACCAGGCCCTCGCGTCCGCGGTGTCCGCTTGGCGCGAGACCCGCAGCGCGGACTACCCCGGCTACGAGAAGATCGTCGAGAAGGCGGGCCGCGGAGATTTCGGCCGTGCCGTCGCCGAACGCAAGGCGCTCGTCGGCACCCCCGACGAGGTACGGGCCGCGATCGACGACATCCGTGGCTGGTTCGGCGACTTCACGATCAGCCTGCAGGTCATCTCCGGCGCCATGCCGTTCGAGGAGTCGGCCCGCACCATGCGCCTGTTCGCCGAGCACGTCCTGCCGCACTACGCGGCGAACGACTGAGGACGGACCGCCGATGGTTTCCCTGCGCACCGAGCACGGCGGCACCGGCCCGGGCAGCGGCACCGGCGGCGAGGGCCGTACGCCCCGTGCCCGCAAGGCCGCCCGCACCGGCGGGCCGGGCCGGAAGACGGCGGACGAGGCCGACGCGGCGTTCGCGCGGCCCCGCCCGCGCCCGCTTCGCTGGGTGGCGGCCGCGGCGGGCCTCGTCCTGCTGGCGATGGCCCTCAACGCCCTGGTCACGAACGACGCGTTCCGCTGGGACGTCGTCACCAAGTACGTCACCGCGGACACTGTGCTCGCCGGACTCGTCACCACTTTGTGGCTGACCGCGGTCGCCTTCGCCGGCGGCTTCGTCCTCGGCACCGCGCTCGCCGTGATGCGGCTGTCCCGCAACCCGGTCCTTGTGACGCTGAGCTTCGGCTACACCTGGCTGTTCCGTTCCGTTCCGATGCTCGTGCAACTGCTGTTCTGGTACAACATCTCGCTGCTGTACCCCGAGCTGTCGCTCGGCATTCCGTTCGGGCCCGCGTTCGCCGAGTTCTCCACCGAGCGGATGATCAGCAGTCTCACGGCCGCCGTCATCGGGCTCGTCCTGCACGAGGCCGGGCAGCTCGCCGAGATCGTCCGGGCAGGCATTCTGTCCGTCAGCCGCGACCAGACCGAGGCCGCGGAGGCCCTCGGCCTCGGCGGCTGGCGGACCTTCCGCCGGATCGTGCTGCCGCAGGCCATGCCTGCGATCCTGCCGCCCGCCGGCAGCCAGGTCATCGGCCTGCTGAAAGGCACGTCCATCGTCAGCGTCATCGCCGTGCAGGACCTGCTGTACGCGACCCAGCTGATCTACAACCGCAACTACCTGGTCATCCCGCTGCTGCTGGTGGCCACGCTCTGGTACCTGCTGCTGACCACGCTGCTCAGCGTCGTCCAGCACTTCGTCGAACGCCGCTACGCCACGGAGGACCGAGGATGATCGAGGCAGTCGGTGTCCGCAAGTCCTTCGGCGCGCTGACCGTGCTGGACGACGTCTCGCTCACCGTTCCCGAGTCCACCGTCACCTGTGTCATCGGCCCGTCCGGCTCCGGCAAGAGCACCCTCCTGCGGTGCGTCAACCGACTGGAACGCATCGACGCGGGGCGCATCGTCGTCGACGGCGAACTCGTCGGCTACGAGTGGCGCGGCGACCGGCTCCGGGAGCGGCCGCGCCGCGCCGTCGCCCGTCAGCGCACGCGTACCGGCATGGTCTTCCAGAACTTCCGGCTCTTCCCGCACATGACGGTCCTCGACAACGTCACCGAGGCCCCGCGTGCCCTGCTCAGGCTGAGGCGGGCCGCAGCCGAGGAGCGGGCCCGCCACCTGCTCGCCCGGGTCGGCCTCGCCGGGAAGGAGACCTCGCGCCCCTACCAGCTCTCCGGCGGCGAGCAGCAGCGGGCCGCGATCGCGCGAGCCCTCGCCATGGAACCGGGGGCGATGCTGTTCGACGAGCCGACCAGCGCGCTCGACCCCGAACTCACCCGGGAGGTGCTGACGGTGATTCGGGAACTCGCCGACGGCGGGATGACGATGATCGTTGTCACGCACGAGATGCGGTTCGCCCGGGAGATCGCCGACCAGGTCGTCTTCATGGACAAGGGCCGGATCGTCGAGACGGGCCCGCCGGAATCGGTCTTCGACGCCCCGCGAAACGACCGCACGGTCCGCTTCCTGGCCCGTGACTGACGCGGGCGCCGTGCGTGCGGGCCCCGCTTCCAGTCCCACCCAGCACCGTTCCCCGCCCGTCCCAGAACAGAGCCCAGCCCTGTAGAGGAGGCACCATGTCCCCGATCCCGGCCGCGCGCCCCAGGCGCGTGCGCGGACGCCGCCCCCGCCGCCCGCGCACCACTCAGTTCTTCGCCGCGGCGGCCCTGATCACCCTGCTCCTCGCGGCCTGTGGCTCGGGTACGGGTGAGATCCCCGAGGACACCCGGGCCGCCGACCTCGGCCGCCAGGACGTGGTCTCCGCAGTCCACGAGGACCCCGCCATCTCCGCGGCGCTGCCCGCGAAGCTGCGCGAGTCCGGGAAGCTGCGCATCGGGTCCGGCATCGGCGTGCCCCCCGTCGCGTTCAGCCCCGAGGACGGCGGCCCGCCGCGCGGCGTCGACATCGACGTCTCCGAGGCAGCGGCCCGCGTCCTCGGACTGAAGGTGGAGCGCAAGCACGTCAGCGGCGCGTCCCTCATCACCGGCCTGAACGCCGGCCGCTACGACCTCGGCACCGCGAACCTCTCCGTGACCGAGGAGCGCAAGCAGGCCCTCGACTTCGTCCTCTACATCACCGACGGCACCGGGTTCGCCGTACGGGACGACAGCGAGCTGAAGGAGGTCGACGATCTCAAGCGGCTCTGCGGGCTGCGCGTAGGCACCGGTACGGGCACGACCTTCGAGGCGGACCTCGAAGCGGCGAGCAAGGAGTGCGTGGCCGACGACAGGAAGCCGATCACGATCAGTACCTACCCGGACGCCGCCGCGCACTTCCTCGCACTGCGCCAGGGCCGTGTGGACGTGCTGATGACGACGTCCAGCGTGCTGCGTTACGCGGCCACCCAGCAGCCGGACCTCCGCTACCTCAACGAGATCGAGCGCAAGAACATCGGTCTCGCCGTCATGAAGGGCTCCCCGCTCGCCGAACCCCTCAAGGACGCGGTGAACCAGCTCATCAAGGACGGCACGTACGCCAGGATCCTCAAGAAGTGGCAGCTGGAGCCGGCGGCCGTCGAGAAGTCCGTCGTGAACCCGCCGACGAGGCCCTGACACCGGGCGACGAGGGAAACCGGGCAGCGAGGACGAGGTGCGGGCCGCTCCGGATGAGCGGCCCGCCCAGGCTTCGTGGTCGCCTCAGGCGATCGGGGCGACACCCGGTACCGCAAGGTCCGCATGGACGCCGGCTGGAGCCGGGAAGGTGCCGACGCGTCCGCCGGTGGTGCGCGCCCTTGCGGGTCCAGCAGCGGAACAGCGGGTGCGGGTCCCCGGGACCCGCCCGAAAACCTGGCGCCACCGTCGCCGGTCAGTGCGGCCCCGAACGGGGACCGGCGTTCGCGCAGGCGGGGGAGTCCGGCAGGGCGGGCGGTGGTCCCGGGTGCCGCGATGCGGGCCCGGCACCCGGCCGGTGCGCAGGCGTTCGGGAGCCGCCCCGACCCGCTCGGCGAGGACGCGCCGCGGCGCCCGTACGCGCGGCGGCTCAGCGGCGCGCGGCGAGCGGCCACCGGCTACGGCGCGTCCGGAGCAGTTCGGCCGGGGAGAGCAGCGAGGGACCGGGCCGTCCGTCGTCCGCGACCCGGTCCCGCCCGTACCGTCATCCGTACCCCGGGGCTCACACGCCCGCCGCCCCCGGGTCCGCACCCGTGAATTCGACGACCGCGCAGCTCCAGGTGAACCCGGCGCCGACCCCGAACAGCAGGCCCAGCTCACCGGAGCGCGCCCGGCCCGACTCGGCGAGGAGGGCGAGGCCCGCAAATTGGTCGCCGGCCCCGAGGTGACCCATCGAACGGCCCCACTGCCAGGTGGTCCGCTCCTCCGGAACGCTCCAGCGGCGCAGGAACGTCGAGTTCAGCCGGCCACGCCCGAAATTCGGCAGCACGAACCATGAGATGTCGGCGAGCGTGCAGTCCGCCTCGGCCAGCGCCCGCTTCAGCGTCTCGTCCTGGCCCGCCGTGATCCGGGCGACGCTGTACGACCGCCCGGTCTCCTCGATGAACGCCCTTTGGAGCAGCCCCAGATCGATCGGCTGCCGTACCGCGAACGGCACCCGGGAGAACGGGTCCCGCCCCCGGTGCATCTGCTCCAGATCGGCGTCCGACACGGTCACGAGACTGCGCAGCCGCACGAAGCCCGTACGCCCCCGGCGGAGGACGAGCCCGGTGCCCGCGTCGCCGTACACAGTGCCGGGGTCGCTGCGCCAGCGGTCGAAGCCGGGCTCGCCGAACACGTCGCCCGTGGTCAGCAACGCGGCCGTACGGCCGGGCGCGCCGGCGAGATAGCCGGAGGCGAGTTCCAGCGCGGCCATGCCCCCGTTGGAGAGCTGCTTGATCTCGATCGCGGGGCACCGGTTGCCGACCGCGTACCGCTGGATGTACGAGGCAGGGGCCCACAGGTCGTGCCCCTGGTGCTGCACGGTCGCGTGCAGCAGCAGATCGATGTCGGTGGGATGCGTAGCCGTACGCTTCAACACCTGCCGTGCCGCGGCCACCGCGAGCTCGGGCGCGGAGGCGCCCGTCGACACCGCGACGGAGGCGATCCCGCTGCGGATCGCGGTGCGCTCGTCGCACCGCCCGTCCCGTAGCGCCTCCTCCACGGTGCTCCTGCCCTCCAGGTGCACGGCCGCCCCGGCGATGTACAGGTCGTCGAACCTCATGTCCCGATGCCCTTTCACAGGCTGTCCAGAAGGGAACCTCGCAGACGCCGACGGCCGCCGGTCCAGGTGGTGCCCGGCCCGGCGGCCCTCGTACCGACCGCGGCGCACCGGGGCAACGGGTCGCGTGCCTCCGGCTGGGGACAACACTCCGGGCGACCGGTGGACGAGCGGTCCAGAACGACTGGAGCGGCCCTGTTCGGGGCGGCTACGAGACGGCGCGCGGGTCGGCCGGGAGCCACGCCGTGCCGCCCGGCCGTGCGTACGGCGCGGCCGTTGTGCCCGGTGTCGACCGAGGCTCCAGACGGCGTCCCCACCATGCCGGGACACCGAGGAGAGGAGATCCGCCGTGACCGAACCGCCGCCGGCCGTGCTGCTGTTTCCCGGACAGGGCGCGCAGCAGCCTGGTATGGGCGTCGGCCTGTACCACGCCCACCTGGGCTTCCGGACCTGTATGGACGAGGTCCTTGGGCTGTGGAGCGCACACGGGTTCGACCTGCGTGCCGACTGGCTCGCCGCCCGCCGCGGCCCGGAGGCCGACAGTCTGCGCACCGCGCAGCCGCTGCTGTTCTCGCTGAACTGGGCCGTCGGACGGACGGTCCTCGACGCCGGGGTGCGGCCTGCGGCCCTGCTCGGGCACAGTGTCGGCGAGGTCGCCGCGGCCACGCTCGCCGGCGTCTTCGACCCGGCGGACGCCGTGTCCGTCATGGCGGACCGGATCGCCCAGCTCCAGGGCACCCCGCCGGGCGGCATGCTCGCCGTGCAGGCGGGCCCCGACGAGGTCGCCCCGTACACGACGGAAGAGGTCGTCGTCGGCGCCGTCAACGCGCCCCGCCAGGTGCTGCTCGCCGGCCCCGAGGCCGGCCTGCGCACCGCCGAGGAGAAACTGCGCGCCGACGGCTTCACATGCCGCAGGGCCCGTGCGCTCAACCCGTTCCACAGCCCCGTGCTCACAGCGGCGGCCCTGCGCGCGCTGCCGCTGCTCGCCGCTGTGCGTGTCCGTCCTCCCCGGCTGCCGCTGCACTCCGCGTACGAGCCCGGGCCGTTGACGTACGAACTGGCCCGGGACCCGCGGTTCTGGGCGCTGCAGCCCGCGCGTCCGGTGCTGTTCGGGCCGGCGCTCGACATCGTGCTCGCCGACCAGGACGTGGTACTCGCGGAGGCGGGTCCCGGGCAGGGGCTCACCGCGCTCGCGCGCCGCCATCCGCGGGTCGCGAAGGGGGGCTCCCGGGCGATCGGTCTCCTTCCCGCGCGGCCCGGCGAACCGAGCGCCGAGAGGGCGGCTTTCGAGCAGGCCCTCGCCGAACTCGCGGGCGCGCCCGCCGCCTCCGGCAAGCCGGCCGGCTCCCCAAGGCCCGCGCCCGCCGGCCCGGCTGGCGCATCGCCCGCCGGAAGCGCCGCCGCACCGGCAACCGGTTCGACCGCGCAGACGTCCAGGCCGGTTCGAGCGGGTCTCCAGACCGACTTGACACGGTCACGCCCAGGGGCCGGAGCGCCGGTTCCCGCCGACAGCGAGTGAGGATGCCCATGGAACGACGCGTCGTCATAACCGGAATCGGTGCGGTGGCGCCCGGGGGAACAGGGATCAAGCGGTACTGGGATCTGCTGTCGACCGGGCGGACGGCCACCCGCACGATCTCCCTCTTCGATGCCTCCCCGTACCGCTCCCAGGTCGCGGCCGAGGTCGACTTCCAGTCCGCGGCGGCCGGACTGTCGCCGCAGGAGGAGCGCAGGCTCGACCGCGCGGGTCAGTTCGCGCTGGTCGCCGCCCGGGAGGCGGTCGCCGACTCCGGCCTGGACCTCGCCACCTCCCAGGCCGTGGGCACGGGCGTGTCGCTCGGCTGCGCGGTGGGCTGCACCACGTCGATGGAGAACGAGTACGTCGTCCTGAGTGACGGCGGTGCCCACTGGCTCGTCGACCAGGAGTACGCGGTGCCCCGGCTCTACGACCACTTCGTCCCGAGCTCGCTGGCCGCCGAACTGGCCCGCGAGGTCGGCGCGATGGGCCCGGTGTCGCTCGTCTCCGACGGCTGCACCTCGGGTCTCGACGCCATCGGCCACGGCGCCGACCTGATCCGCGAGGGAAGCGCCGACGTCATCGTCGCGGGCGGCACCGACGCGCCGATCTCCCCGATCACACTGGCCTGCTTCGACGCCATCAAGGCGACCACGCCCCGCAACGACGATCCGGAGCACGCCTCCCGGCCCTTCGACAACACCCGCAACGGGCTCGTCCTCGGCGAAGGCGCGGCCGTGCTGATCCTGGAGGAGCTGGGCCACGCGCGGGCCCGCGGCGCCCGGATCTACGCCGAGGTCGCCGGGTTCGGCACGCGCAGCAACGCGTACCACATGACCGGCCTGCGCCCGGACGGTACGGAGATGGCCGAGGCGATCCGGATCGCGCTCGCGGAGGCGCGGCTCGCGCCCGAGCAGGTCGACTACGTCAACGCGCACGGATCCAGCACCAAGCAGAACGACCGGCACGAGACGGCCGCGTTCAAGACCTCGCTCGGCGAGCACGCCTACCAAGTGCCGGTCAGCTCCATCAAGTCGATGATCGGACACTCGCTCGGAGCGATCGGCGCGCTCGAACTCGTCGCGTGCGTCCTTGCGATGGAGCACGGCCTGATCCCGCCGACGGCGAACCTGCACGAGCCCGACCCGCTGTGCGATCTCGACTACGTCCCCCTGCGCGCGCGCGAGGCCCGGGTCGACTCCGTACTCAGCGTTGGCAGCGGCTTCGGCGGCTTCCAGAGCGCCGTCGTCCTCGCCCGTCCCGAAAGGAGTGCCGCGTGACGGCAACCGCCACCCGTCCCGTGATCACCGGCATCGGCGTCGCCGCCCCCACCGGGCTTGGCGCCGACGCTCACTGGGCGGCCATCGTCGAGGGTGCGAACGGCATCGCGGAGATCACCCGTTTCGACGCCTCCGGCTACCCGGTGCGGCTCGCCGGCGAGGTGCCCGGTTTCGAGGCCGCCGAGCACATCCCGAGCCGGCTGCTGCCCCAGACCGACCACATGACCCGGCTTGCCCTGTACGCGGCCGACGAGGCCCTGAAGGACAGCGGCCTCGACCTCGCCGCCCTGGCCCCGTACGAGGCGGGCGTGTCCTCGGCCTCGTCGATGGGTGGCTTCGAGTTCGGCCAGCGCGAGCTGCAGAACCTGTGGAGCAAGGGCGGCCAGTTCGTCAGCGCGTATCAGTCCTTCGCCTGGTTCTACGCCGTCAACACCGGCCAGATCTCCATCCGGCACGGGCTGAAGGGCCCGAGCAGCGCCGTCGTCACCGACCAGGCCGGAGGGCTCGACGCGATCGGGCACGCGCGGCGGCAGATCCGCAAGGGCACGAAGGTGATGCTCGCGGGCGGCGTCGACGGTGCGCTGTGCCCGCTCGGCCTCGCGGGACAGCTCGCCTCCGGGCGTCTCAGCACCGAGGCCCGCCCCGACCGCGCGTACCTGCCCTTCGACGAGGCCGCCTCGGGCCATGTCCCGGGCGAGGGCGGCGCATACGTGGTCCTGGAGGACCCGGCATCCGCCGAGGAGCGCGGCGCCCGCGTGTACGGCGAACTGGCCGGGTACGCCGCCACGTTCGACCCGGACCCGCTGGACCCGGAGGCCGACGGCCTGGAGCGTGCGATCCGCGCTGCCCTCAAGGACGCGGGCTGCGCTCCCGACGCCGTCGCCGTCGTCTTCGCGGACGCGGCCGGCGTGCCCGAGGCCGATCGAGCCGAAGCGGCCGCGCTCGCCGCCGTGTTCGGTGCCCGCCGGGTGCAGGTCGCCGTACCGAAGGCGCAGACCGGCCGCCTGTACGCGGGCGGCGCGGCCCTCGACCTGGTCTCCGCGCTGCTCGCCCTGCGCGACCGCCGTGTCCCGCCGACCGTGAACGTCACATCGGTCGCCGCGGACTGCCCCGTGGACCTGGTGACGGGTGAGGCCCGCCCGCTCACCGGCGACGCGGCGCTGGTCCTGGCTCGCGGCGAGGGCGGCTTCAACGCGGCAGCGGTCGTCACGGCCACCGACTGAACCACCGCAGCACCGGCGGCACGGGACCACTCGAACAACCGGCACGGCCGGCACATCCCATCACCGAGTACGAACCAACGGGAAGGAACCCACCATGAGCGCGAACGGGGTCACGGCACTGAGCATTGACGACTTCACCCACATCCTGCGTGAGTCGGCGGGCGAGGACGAGGCTGTCGACCTGAGCGGGGACATCGCCGACATACTGTTCACGGACCTCGGCTACGACTCCCTCGCTCTGCTGGAAGTGGCAGGCCGCATCACCCGTGACTACGGGGTCGTCATCCCCGACGAGGACCTCGACGGCGCCGAGACCCCGCGGGCCTTCGTCGACCTGGTCAACTCGGCCCTGTCAGGGAGCTGAGCGCGTACACGGAGGGCGGGGCCCCGGATCCGCGGGGCCCCGCCCTTTTCGTTCGCCCGGACGTCAGCGGGACGCGGCTCGCTCCGCGGTCTCCTTGGCCAGGGTGAGAGTGGCCGTGCTGTTCTTGCCGAGGGCCTTGCGGACGAGGTCGCGGGCCGTGTCGAGAGTGGCGTCCGGGCCCAGCAGCTCCTGCACCCGCTCGGGGCGCAGGAGGACCGTGTGGTGCGAGGTGGCGCGCACCCCGTGCTCGGTCGCCTCGATGGTCCAGCGGCCCGAGTGCGCGGCCATCAGCTGCGGCACCTGGGTCTGCTTGTACACGAGCCGGTCCGGCGCGAAACCGACCCGTACCGACTTTGTCGTGTGCACGGAACCGTCGGCGGCGCGGGTGTCCATCTCCACCGTCTGCAGGTCCTCGCCGGGCTCGGTCAGCACGAGTCGGCTCACGTGCGGAAGCCGCTCTTCCCAGAGGTCGGCCCGCCAGAGGAAGTCGTACACCTCCTGCTGCGGGCCTGAGATGTCGACGTGGTCGGCGAACGACAGCAGCGCTCTCGGCTCCGCCGCCAGGGACTCGGCCGTCGCTTTC
Source organism: Streptomyces sp. ISL-12 (assembly GCF_018614415.1). Taxonomy (GTDB): domain Bacteria; phylum Actinomycetota; class Actinomycetes; order Streptomycetales; family Streptomycetaceae; genus Streptomyces. Next base: position 2,321 of record NZ_JAGGOO010000144.1, on the reverse strand, counting down.
AGCGCGGCCAGTTCGGAGCCGCTGTTGGTGTCGACGGCGCGCTCCACCCACTCGCGGGCCACCGGATCGTCGTCGACCACGGTGAAGTCGTGCAGCAGTACGACGCTGCTTCCGCCCGGTGCGGCCTCGATGATCCACTCGCCGCCCATCGACGCGACCGGCGCAGACGAGACCTCCTGGCGGAACCTCACCCGCAGCGCGCTCGGATCCAGTTCCCGTCGGGAGGTCCACGACCGCACCTCCCGGTTCGCGAACGCCCAGATCCGCAGCCGCTCCGACCGGCCGTCCCCCTCGAGCTTCTCCACGTGCACGGTGGGAGGAAAGATATGCGGCCAGTTGTCCGCCGCCACGATCAGCTCGTACACGGCCTTGGGTTCGGCCGCCACATCGATCGCGTGACGCGTCCTGACGACGCCTGAGTCCGACATGCAGTGCCCCTTTCCGAGATGCCGCCGCGAGTGTCCGGGCTGCCACTCCAGCGGCAGTGGAGACCGGCTGGACACGGGCCATGGCCTGGCTCGAGGAACCGGCCGTGCAACTCGTCCAGCGACTGGGGCAGGCGCCACCGGAACTCTCCCGGACCGGCTCCCAGTTCGACGGCGGGACGGCAGGGCAGCCGAGCCTGTCGGCGAACGCGCCGGGACCGAGCAACTCGGCGAGGCCGGCCCGATCCCTCGCGTCCGGACCGGTGGGCACGGCGGAGAAGGTCGCCACCTCGTCGAGGTAGGTGGCGGCCCGGCCGAGGCGGCGTGCGAGAGGCGCGTGCCGACCGGCGAGCGACCGGCCTACGGGTCGTCGAGTACAGGATCGTCGTCGTTCAGCAGTGTGCTGTTCCTTTCCCGCGGACGCGGGTAGGACCGGAAGCCCGGCCGACCGCGCATCCGGAGAGCGTGTACCGGCGTCCTTGGTAGCAAGTAACCGCCATGGAGGGGTAACCCGATGGATCAGCGAACGTCCGACCGCAGAGCCGACGTGACCACCGAGTTCGAGAGGGACGTCGTCAAGCTGCTGCTGGAGACGATGCGCGCGGTGGCCAAGCAGGAGCGTACGGATGTCGGTACGGAAGGCCTGCTGTACGCGCTCGTGTCGGGTGAATGGGCCGCCGGTTCGGCGATCGCCCCCGGAATGAAGGCCTCGGGCACACTCGGCGGCTCGATCGCGGCCCGGGGGACATCGGTGTGGATCAGCGGGGACGCTGGTGACGGCGAGGTGGGGAGCCCGGACGACGAGCGGGAGATCGACGCCTTCTGGCGGGAGGTCCGGCACGAGGAGGCCAAGAGGCTGCGCTGGAAGAACCGGAAGGAGGAGGAGCCGCAGAACATCGGACTCCCGCCGATGACACCCGCGTTGCGCACCTGTCTGCGCAAGGCGCTGGAGGCGGCACGGGAAGAGGGCACCGTTTCCGTACGCGTCCGCCACGTGGCGCGGGCGCTGGTCGAGCTGCCCGATACGCGTGCCCGTGAGGCCATGGTGGTGGAGAAGCTGGACGTCTCGGCCGCCTCGACCGCGCTGCACGCGCTGCGGGGGAGCGACGAAGTGCCGGAACCCGGACCGGTGGTGTTGATGCGCAAGGCGGGGACGTTCGGGAAGAGCGGTAATCCACTGACCCGGAAGTTCATCTCCTGGGTGTCCGGGGGCGGCGCCGGGTTCGGTTCCGCGGTCGTCAGCGCGGTGCGCTCGGAGGCACACCGGAGTGCGGTGCGGCGCGGGGCGCCGGAGACGGAACCGGTCGATGCGCTGCTGGGGATTCTGGCCCTGGACCGGTCGTTGACCGTCGCGGAGCGTGCGCTGCCCGAGGAGCTGGCGGGAGCCAACCAGGGGGCGGAACTCCTGCGCCGGCACGGCGCACGGCAGGGCGCGGTCGCCCGAGTGCTGCTGCCCTCCACCGGGGTCGCGCAGGAGGTGCCCCCGGAGGTCGAGGGCTCCGCCGACTTCGAGCGACGGCTCCTGCACGTCACGCAGTTCACCGCTTCCGCTCAGGGCTCGCCGACGGTCGGCACGACGCATCTGCTGGCGGCCCTGCTGGACGAGACCGGGACGGACCCGGAGTCCGCGGCGGAGGTCGCGCGTGTGCTGGCGGAGAGCGGGGTGGACGTCGACGGTCTGCGGGCGGAGCCGGAGCTCCGGGTTCCCGGAGGCGCGGCACAAGGAGCCTGAGGCCGCGGCGGTGCGGCAACGCGTATGAGCGCGTGCCGCAGGGGGTCGGACTCGTACCGGCCGTCGCCGTCCTGCTCGCCGTCCTGGCCACCGCTGACCGGGCCGGGTGGGCGGCCCGCCCGACCCGGTCCGGCCGGGTGCGCCAGGGCCTGTCGTTTGGATCA
>NZ_JAGGOO010000143.1 GCF_018614415.1 Streptomyces sp. ISL-12 | reverse complement strand
GTCGGCTGCGGTGCCGTCGAGGCCGGTGCCGTGGGCCGGTGCGGCAGGGGCGGGTGGCCGTACGGGCCGGAGGCGTCGGCGGCCGGCGTGTGCGCGGCGACGACGGTGGACGGCTGGGCCTGGAACGGGGACTGGAAGGAGGGCTGGGGCTGGGGCTCGTCCTGCCGGTCCGGGAAGACCCATGCCCGGAAGAGCAGGAACCGCAGCACCGTGGCCGCGAGGTTGGCGGCGATGAGCACCGCCAGCTCGGTGGAGTGCGCCGCGCCGTCCGTGGCCGCGTTCAGCGCGGCGAGCGAACCGCTGGTGAGAACCAGGCCGATGCCGAAGACGACCAGCCCCTGCGCCTGGTGCCGTACGGCACCGCCCCGGCCGCGCACCCCGAAGGTGAGCCTGCGGTTGGCGGCGGTGTTGGCGACCGCCGAGACCAGCAGGGCGAGGGCGTTGGCGATCTGCGAGCCGCAGAAGGTCCGGAAGCCGCTGTAGAGCAGCAGGTAGAAGAGGGTGGACAGGGCGCCGACGACGCAGAACCCGACGAGCTGGCGGGCCAGTCCGCGCGGTACGCCGGCCAGGTCGCGGTCGCGCGGGTCGTCCCCGAACGGCCGGGCCAGCCGGTCCAGCGGCAGCGAACCGGTGGCCAGCGCCCGCCCCACCCGCCAGACGCCCTTGAGGTCGTCGGTCGCCGTCTTGACGATGTGCACGGTGGAGTCGGGGTCGTCGACCCAGTCGACCGGGACCTCGTGGATGCGCAGCCCCGCCCGCTCGGCGAGCACCAGCATCTCGGTGTCGAAGAACCAGCCGGTGTCCTCCACCAGCGGCAGCAGCACCTGGGCGACGTCCCGGCGGATGGCCTTGAACCCGCACTGCGCGTCGGAGAAGCGGGCCTGGAGCGAACCGCGCAGGATGAGGTTGTAGGAGCGGGAGATGAACTCCCGCTTGGCGCCGCGCACCACCCGGGAGGAACGGGCCAGCCGGGAGCCGATCGCCAGGTCCGAGTGACCGGAGATCAGCGGGGCCACCAGCGGCAGCAGCGCGTTGAGGTCGGTGGACAGGTCGACGTCCATGTAGGCGAGGACCGGGGCGTCGGACGCCGACCAGACGGTCCTGAGGGCCCGGCCGCGGCCCTTCTGCTCCAGCCGGAAGGACCGTACCTCCGCCAGCTCCGCCTCCAGCCGCGCGGCGACCTGCGGGGTGGTGTCCGTGGACGCGTTGTCCGCGATGGTGATGCGGAAGGCGTAGGGGAAGGTGCGCGCGAGGTGCTCGTGCAGTCTGCGCACGCAGGGCTGGAGGTCCTTCTCCTCGTTGTAGACGGGGATCACTACGTCCAGGACAGGCGTACCGGCCCCCGCGGCCGGGAGGTGCTCCCGCGCCGGCAGGGTGCCCGGAGAAGAGTCGGTTCGCATGGCACCGACTCTTCTCAACTGCCCTGTCGCGCCCGTGTGGTGGCGCTGTGTTACACCTGTGAGTGCGATGCCCAGTTTGTCCGGGGGTCGGGCCGGGCGGCAACGGGGGCGGCCGGGACGGGAAGCGCGGGCAGATAGACGGTGAACACCGTCCGTCCGGGCACGCTGTCCACGGTCACCGCGCCGCCGTGCGCGGTCGACACGGCCTGCACGATGGCCAGGCCCAGGCCGGTCGAACCGGTGGACCGGGAGCGGGTGGAGTCGCCGCGTGCGAACCGTTCGAAGACGTGCGGCAGCAACTCGGGCGGGATGCCCTGCCCGTTGTCCTCGATGTCCAGGCACAGCCACGGTCCTTGCCGGCGCACCCGGGCGGTGACCGTCGTACCGGGCGGGGTGTGGTTGCGGGCGTTGCCGAGCAGGTTGACCAGCACCTGCTGGAGCCGGGCGGCGTCCGCCGAGACCAGGGCCGGTTCGTCGGGCAGTTCGAGGCGCCAGTTGTGGTCCATGCCGGCCGCGCGGGCGTCGCTGACGGTGTCCACGACGAGGGGGACGAGGTCGGTCTGCTCGAACTGCAGGGGCCGTCCCGCGTCCAGCCGGGCCAGGAGGAGGAGGTCCTCGACGAGCAGGGTCATCCGCCCGGCCTCGGACTCGATCCGGCCCAGCGCGTGCCGGGTGTCGGGGCCGACCTGTTCGCGTCCCCGGCGGGTGAGTTCGGCGTACCCGCGGATGGAGGCGAGCGGGGTACGCAGCTCATGGCTGGCGTCCGCGACGAACTGCCGCACCCGCGTCTCGCTCTCCTGGCGGGCGTGCAGGGCGCCGTGCACATGGTCGAGCATCCGGTTGAGCGCGGCACCGACCCGGCCGACCTCGCTGTGCGGGTCGCACTCGGACTCCGGGACCCGCTCGTTGAGGTTGACCTCGCCGGTGTGCAGGGGGAGTTCGGAGACGCGGGTGGCGGTGGCGGCGACCTTGCGCAGGGGGCGGGTGGCGACGCCGACGATGATCAGGCCGGCGAGCGAGGCGGCGATCAGGCCGGCGACGGTGACGCTCACCTCGACGAGGATCAGGGTGTTGATGGTGTTGTCGACTTCGGCGGTCGGGATGGCGACGTAGTACGCGCCGCTGGGACCCGACTTGTAGGTGACGCGGTAGTCGCCGAGGCCGGGGATCTCCACGGTGTGCTTGTTGTTGTCCTGGGCGACCGAGGCGAGCGCGGCGATCTGCGCGCTGTCCAGCTCCTTGCCGTTCAGCGACAGGTCCTCGTCGGACTTCTTGCCGTACGCGGCCTCCGTGATCTCGCCGTCGACGACCTTGCCCGCGATGGTTCCGGAGGGCTGCGGGCCCTCGGAGACGAACTCGGTGACATCGGGCTGCTCATCGAGCTTCTGGTTGCCGCCGCCGATGCCGCCGCCGGTGACGCCGCCCTTGTCCCCGTCCTTCGGGCCGCCCGGCGGTGTGAAGTCGCCCGAGGCCCGCATGGCGACCTCGCTGAGCTGTCCGTCCAGCTGCTCGTACAGGTGCGACCGCAGCGCCAGCGTGGTCACACTGCCGATCACCGCGCACACGACCGCGATCAGCGCCACCGACGCGACGACGAGCCGCGTCCGCAGGGTGCGCGGACGCGGGCGACGCGGGCGCCGGCGCGGTCGCCGGCCCGTCATGACACCGCGGGCTTGATCAGGTAACCGGCGCCGCGCCGCGTGTGGATCATCGGCTCGCGGCCGGCGTCGATCTTGCGCCGCAGGTAGGAGATGTACAGCTCGACGACGTTGGCCTGGCCGCCGAAGTCGTAGGACCACACCCGGTCGAGGATCTGCGCCTTGCTGAGCACGCGCCGCGGGTTGCGCATGAGGAAGCGCAGCAGCTCGAACTCGGTGGCGGTGAGGTGGATGTTGTCCCCGCCCCGCGTCACCTCGTGGCTGTCCTCGTCCAGGGTGAGGTCACCGACCACGAGCACGGAGTCGGACCGGCGGTCGGCCGCACCGGAGCGCCGGATCAGCCCGCGCAGCCGTGCGACGACCTCCTCCAGGCTGAACGGCTTGGTGACGTAGTCGTCCCCGCCAGCCGTCAGCCCGGCGATACGGTCCTCGACCGCGTCCTTCGCGGTCAGGAACAGCACCGGCACGTCGGGCAGCTCGCGGCGCAGCCGGCCGAGCACGCTCAGCCCGTCCATGTCCGGCAGCATCATGTCCAGCACCACGGCGTCGGGACGGAACTCGCGCGCGATCTGGATCGCGCCCTGCCCGTCCCCGGCACTGCGGATCTGCCAGCCTTCATAACGCAGGGCCATGGACAACAGCTCGGTGATCGACAACTCGTCGTCCACCACAAGCACTCGGACGGGGCTCCCGTCCGGCCTCAGCAGTTCGGTGCGCCCCTGGGGCGAGGTCGTGGTCATGCTTCACACCATGTCGGGAGCCTCTGAGAACATGCTTTCCCCAACCTGTGATTTCTCTGAGAAACACAGACACCTCTCAGGAAGCCGCACAAGCTCCCGGCACACGGGTCACGCGGGTCAGAACAGCCCGTCCTGCCGTACCCCGCCCGCCACCGCCCGCGAGGACGGCAACGCCCGCAGCGCCCGCAGCGCCCGCACCGGTACGTCGAACCGCTCGTCGCCGCCGGCCGGCCCCAGCCCCCAGCCGGTCATCAGCCGGGTATCCAGTACGACGACCCCGCGCTCCGTCGCCAGATGCAGATCCGGCCCGGCGGCCGCCACCAGCTCACCACTGACCGTCCCTCCCCCGACCAGTTCGGTCACCTCTCCGACGACCCCGGCACGGGACGCCGCCGCCCCGGCCCCGCTTCCGGCACCGGATGCCCCCGCCCCAGCCTCGGCACCCGGCTCCCCCACCCCGGCCGCGACACCGGACGCCCTCGCCCCAGCCGCGACACCGGACGCCATCGCCGCCGCACCGGACGTCCCGGCCACAGCCGCCGCGCCGGACTCTCCCCCCAGCCCGAACACCCGTACATGATCCACAGCCCGGAACGGCTCCGGCGTCAACGACTCGGGCCAGCCGCCCAGCCCCACCGCCCGCCCGTGCAGCTCCTCGATCTCCGCCGCGCGCTCCGCCTCCGTCCCCGGCAGCACCGCCCGCACGGCGCGCTTGTGGGCGTACGGAATCCGGTCGGGCACCCGCAGGGCGGTCCGCAGCAGCTCTTCACTGCGCCGGGCGGCCATCAGCGGCCCGCTGCCCAGCCAGCTGAAGCAGACCGCCCCCTGTTCCAGCAACCGGGCCGGTCCGCGCTCCTGCGCGGTGATCCCCACCTTCACGAGCCCCGGCCCGAACCACGCCAGGTACACCCGGTACGGACGCGGATCGTCCGCGACCGTGTCGGCGGCCACGGAGTGCGCCCGGTCCAGCCGCGCGCACTCCTCGCACCGGCCCCCCGTACTCCGCCCCGGTACGGCCGCCCCCAGCGGGCAGGCGTTCCCCCGCGCTCCGCCACACGTCCGCCCACCCCCTTCCCCTTCCGCGACCTTGAAGGCCACCCGTTTCCCCCAGGTCAGCGCGGTGCGCCGCCCACCGTCCCAGCCCAGCACGGGCCCCTGCGCCGACCACCGGAGCCCTGTGCACCGCCACATCCGTGCCATCTCTGACGAGAGTAGAGGGCACCACTGACAACGCCGCCGACCTCGGACTCCGGGTCCGGGGGCGGGTGCGGGTGCGGGTCCGGATCCGGGGGCGGGTGCGGGTCCGGGGGCGGGTGCGGGTCCGGGGGCGGGTCCGGGTGCGGGGGTGGAGCTAGCCGCGAAGCCCGGTGCGCAGGACGGCGAACAGCCCCCGGGAACGCGTGCCGTCCGGCAGGCGCCAGGAGCCGGCGACATGACCGGCCGCGTCCGGAGGGAGGAGGGGCGCGTCGTCCTGGGCGGGGCGCAGCACCCGGTGGAGGCGCAGGGTCGTGCCGTACGGCGTGGACAGCTCGGTGCCCTCCTGGTCGTCGACGGCCTTGACGGCCTCGACGGTGAAGTCGGCGGGAGCGAGGCCCGCGCCGGCGTAGGAGCGGGTGATCTCCAGGTCCGGGGTGTCGCTGATGTTCTGGTCCTGGGCCCCGACCCGGCCCTCGATCAGCGCCGTCAACTGAGCGAGCAGCACCGGATCGTGGCAGCCGTCGTAGACCCAGCGGCGCCCCAGCACCCCGTGCTCCGCCGTGCCGACGAGGGCGTGGTCCGCCCCGTCGAGCGGGGCGCCGCGATAGGTGAGCGGCATCAGGTAGGTGACCGGACCGGGACCGGAGGCCCCGGTGACCACCATGAACTCGATCCCGACCGCGCCCTGCGGGTCGTCCAGCCGGAAACCACCGGCCTTGGCCAGTTCCGGTTCGCCCGCGCCGCCGCGGTACCAGGGCCGGGACGGCAGCCAGGAACCGAGCAACTCCAGCTTGGTGGGCTTGAGGACGGTGCGGTGGATGACGGCCATGCCCGGATTCCCTTCCGTAGGACGTAGGACGCAGGACGCACGCCAGAGGCCCCGTGGACTGATCCACGGGGCCTCTGATCTGCTGTGCACTCGGCAGGATTCGAACCTGCAACCTTCTGATCCGTAGTCAGATGCTCTATCCGTTAAGCTACGAGTGCTTGTCTTGCTGTTGTTCTGTTGTCGTCTCCGCTTTCGTCCTTTCGGCCCGCTCGCGGCGACAGGAAGAACATTACATGACTGCCGCCGTCATGTGAAATCCGTTCCCCCCACCCCTTGTGACCTGCGAGAACGCGCACCACCAGGGCACGGGGCACACGACGAAGCCCCGGCCGGGAGCCGGGGCTTCGTGTTCTTGTGCGGAGGCGGAGGGATTTGAACCCTCGATGGGCTTTAAGACCCAAACCGCATTAGCAGTGCGGCGCCATAGACCGGACTAGGCGACGCCTCCAGACAACACATCCTCTCGCGTGAGCGCGAGCGGTGCTTGCCGATGATGACACAGCCGAGTGCGGTGTCACCAATCGGCTCCCACGGTACTAGGCGGGCGCCCCGCAGGGCAAAGCCCTTACCGTCGGCAGGGGGAGCGCAACGTCCGGCGGGTTGACGCGTTGAACAGGCCATGTTCCAGGTCACCCGCTTCCTGGGCGCCACCGCCCTCTGCGCCGCCGCCCTCGCGTCCCTGTCCGCCGCGCCCACCGCCGCGGCCACCGCTCCGGCCGGCCCGGCCGCCGCCCCCACCCCCGCCGTCCCCGCCTCCCCCGCCGGCCGCTTCGCCCCGCCGCCGGTCCGGGACGAGGACCGCGCCCACCACCTGACGATCACCGTCCGGGACGCGGGCGCGGGCAAGGACGGGACGTACGAGCTGTACTGCCGTCCCGGCCGCGGCAGCCACCCCGACCCGGCCGGCGCCTGCGCCGCCGTCGACCGGAGCACCCGGGCGGGCCAGGACGCCTTCGCCCCCGTCCCCGAGGGCAGTTTCTGCACCATGCAGTACGGCGGCCCGGCCACCGCCCACGTCACCGGCGTCTGGGCCGGGCAGCGCGTCGACGCCACGTACGACCGGCGCGACGGCTGCCGGATCGCCCGCTGGAACCGGCTGGTCCCGCTCCTGCCCGACCTGGGACCGGCCGCCTCCTGACACCCGTCTCCCGAGCGCGCTCCGGGACACGCCCGGAGCGCCGGTACAGGCCGGGGACAGGGAGCGGAACGGTTCCGCGAAGGTCTCGCAAAGGTCCCGCGACGTCAGGGCGTACGGACACGCGTTCTCCGTCACTTCGACGTACGGCGTCCCTCGCATCCGGCGCCGCGGGCGGGACCTCAGCCCTTAGACTCCCTCGGGTGACACGCCGCGGGCCGGTTGGCAAGATGGCCCGAGCGGTCGGCAAGGTGCGGTAACAGGGAGGAAGGCGTTTCGTGAGCGGCAGGCCATCCCGGGGCGCTGCTCGCCTCGCAGCCATACTGGACGCGCTGCCGGACGCGTTGGTCCTGGTCAACGCCAACGGAACCGTCGTCAACGCGAACACCATCGCGCTGGAGGCCTTCGAGGCGCCCGGCACCGCGCTGGTCGGACGCGGGCTGCTGGACCTGCTCCCGGAGTTCGACTCCAAGCTCATCCCCGGCTCCATGCGGCGCCCCGACCACGTAGATCCCCGGGCACGGACCAAGCCGACCCGCATGGTGGCGCGACGGACGGACGGCTCCGAGTTCCCCGTCGAGGTCGCCAGCGCCAACCTCGACTCCGGCCAGCAGGCGTACGACGCCTACGGCTATCCCGGCGACGAACTTCTGATGCTCGTCGTCCGCGACCTGTCCGGCACCGTCGACACCGAGGCGGAGCTGGCCCGCTCGCAGCGGCAGACCGAGATGATCCTGCGGGCCGCGTCCGAGGGCGTCGTCGGCACGGACACCGACGGGCGGATCGTCCTCGTCAACCCGGCCGCCGCCCAGACCCTCGGCTACCGCGCCAGCGACCTCGGCGGACGCGAGCTGCACACCCTCGTCCTGCACTCCCGCGCCGACGGTTCCCCCTTCCCGTACGACGAGTCGCCGCTCGCCGACACCCTGCGCTCCGGGCGCAAGCACCGGGTGCGCGGGCAGGTGGTGTTCACCAAGAGCGGCGACCCGTTGCCGGTCGACCTCACCACCGCCCCCGTCCGGGACGGCGACCAGCTCGTCGGCGCCGTGATGACCTTCACCGACCGGCGGCCCCTCGACGCGCTGGTGCAGGAGAAGGAGGAGGCGGACCGGCGCCACGCCGAGGAGCTGGAGCGGCTCGCCGAGGAGCACGCCTCCGAGCTGACCGCGCTGCGCCAGCGGCACGTGGCCGAGCTGGAGGAGCTGACCGAGAAGCACGAGGAGGCGCTGGCCGCCAACGAGGAGCGGTACGCCGCCCTCGGCGAGCGCGAGAAGGACCGCTACGAGGCCCTCTCCGCCCGGCACGAACAGCTCCTGACGCTGCTCGGCACGTCCCTGCGCGGCCCGCTGGAGGAGCTGCGGCGGGAGCTGGGCGCCCTCGCCTCCGACGACGCCGGCCAGCTGTGGCCCGAGGCCAACCAGGTGCTGCACCACCTCTCGGCGGGCTACTCCCGAATCACCACCCTCATCGACAACGTACTGGGGTACCAGCGGCTCGACGCCGAGGGCGGCGGGGGCGGCGGGGTGACCCGTACGAAGGTCATGCTCGACGCGGTCGTCGCGGCCGGGGTCGACGGGGCCGTGGAGCTGGTCGGGCCGGGGCGGGTGCAGTTCGCCGTGCACGCGCCGCCCATCGAGGCCGAGGTCGACGCCCGGCTGCTCGCCACCGCGCTCGCCCACCTCGTCGCCGACGTGGCCGGGGTCGACGCGACCGGCAACGCGCCCGTCTCGGCGGGCGGTTACATGGACAACACGGTCGTGGTGGCCGCCGCCCAGCGCGGCGAGGTCGTGCGCATCGAGGTGCGCGGGCCGTACGCCGGCGGGGACCCGGTGCACGAGCCGATCGTCCGCGGGATCGTGCGGGCGCACGGCGGCGTGCTCCAGACGCACGAGGTGCCGGGGATGAGCGGCAGCGCGTACGTCCTCGAAGTGCCGATCGGGGGCGGGGCGGGGGCCGTTCCGGCCTCCGCTCCGGCTCCTGGCGGGGTCGTCGCGGTGCCGGAAGCGGCGCCGGTGTCGGAGGCCGCGCAGGAAGCGGTGCAGGAAGCGGTGCAGGACGGTCCGGTTCCTGGGTCGGACGGGACCGTGCCCGGTGAGCAGGGACCGGGCGGCGGCGGGCGGCGACGGGCCCGGCGGGCCTCGGTCGACGCCTTCCTGGAGAGCGAGGTCGGGGGTCCCGCCGGGGGCGACGGGGCGGCGGATGCCGGCACGCCGACCGGCCGGCGCAGGCGCCGCGCGGCTGCGGAGCCCGAGGCGGCACCGGCGCCGCTCCCGGCACCGGCACCGGCCCCGGCTCCGGCCGAGGGGTCCGGCGGCACCGGGCGGCGACGCGGGCGGCCCGCCGAGGACGCGGGCGGCGGTCCGGCCGCCCTGGAGGCGGCCACCGGGCTTCCCGGGGTCTCCGAGGGTGCCGTCGTCACCGCCGCCGAGCACGCCGCCGGGACCGCGGCCACGGGCAACAACCTGGGCGGGACGGTTCCGCCGAGCGGGGTTCCCGCGCCGGCGCAGGGGGCTCCCGCCCCCGAGGCTTCCGGCCGACGCGCCCTGGGCGCCGACGGTGCACAGCACGCGCTGCCGCCGGCGCTTCCCGCGCAGGGCGGCGAGGCCGCCGCGCAGGCCGAGGCGGACCAGCCGACCGGACGCCGGCGCCGGGCCCTGGCCTCGGCAGCCGAGCGCGCCGCCGCGCAGGAGGCGGGCCCCCGGCAGGTCTTCGCCCTGCCCCCGGCCGAGGCGGACCGCCCGGCCGCGCCGGTGAGCGGACAGCAGGCTGTGGCTCCTGGGGCGGCGGGGGCGCTGGGCGCCTCGGGGGCGGCGGGGGCGCTGGGCGCCTCGGGGGCTCCGGGTGCTTCAGGGGCTTCAGGGGCTTCGGGTGCATCAGGCGTTGCTGGCGCGTTGGGGACTCACGGCACTTCTGTGGCCTCGGGGGTTTCTGTGACTCCGGGGAGTCCTGTGGCTCTGGGGGCACCTGTGGCTCAGGGGACTCCTGGGGCAGGGGCTCAGGGGACTCCTGGGGCAGGGGCTCCGGGGGCTCCTGTGGCTCCGGGGGCTGGGCAGGCTTCGATGCCGGGTACGGGATCGGGTGCCGGTGCGGGTGCGGGACAGGTGCCGGGTCAGGTGCCGGGTCAGGTGCCGGGTCAGGTGCCGGTGCCGGCTGCGGGCCACATGCCGGTGCCGGCCGCGGAACAGGTTCCGGGGCAGCTCTCGGTACCGGCCGCCGGTCAGGCCCCGGTACCGGCCGCCGGTCAAGTCCCGGCCCAAGCCCCGGCCCCGGTTCAGGTCCCCGGGCAGATGCCGACCCAGGCCCCGGGCCGGCCCGCCGTACCGACCCCCGGTCAGACCCCCGTACCGGCTGCGGGCCGGTCCGCGGTGCCGATTCCAGGACAGCCGCCGGCCCAGGCCCCGGCCCCCGCCCGGACGCCCGTCCCGCCCGCGGGCGGTCAGATCCCGGTTCAGGTCCCCGGGCAGATGCCGATCCAGGCCCCGGGCCTGCCCGCCGTACCGGCCTCAGGTCAGACTCCCGTACCGCCCCCTGGCCAGCCCCCCGTACTCGCTCCCGCCCACGCCCCGGTCGCCCCTCCGCCCGGGCCCGTCGACGTACCGGTGGACGGTGGTCGGCACGACGCCGTCCCGCAGGATCAGGCCGAGGACCACACCCCGCCGCAGCCGCACCCCACCACCGCGCCGACGGGCCGTCGTCGCCGGGCGGTCGGGACGCCGCCGGAGGCGTTGGACCCGGCGGAGGCCGCGGCGGACCCGGCCGGGGCGCAGTCCGGGGTCGGTCAGCCCCTGCCCCAGCCGCAGCACCAGCCCCAAGCATCCGTGCCGGCCGCCGCGCCCGCTCCGGCGCAAGCGCACGTACCGGCGCAGGCGCAGGCGCACGCCCGGACGCAGGTCCCGCAGCAGGACGGCCCCGGCCGGCCGCAGTCGTGGCCCGCCGTCGGTGACACGTCCGGCGCCGGCCTCCCCGTACCGCACCAGGCCCCCGCGTCCCCGAACGCCGCGGAGTCCTCCGTCACCTCCGGGCGGGGCACCCCGCTGCCGCCGGAGAACGTGCCCCGGGCGGCGCAGCCGCTGCCCGCCGAGGCCGCCGCCCCGGTCGATCCGGACTCGACGCAGGGCCGGGCGATCAGCGTGCGGACGCTGGGGCAGGGCGTGCCGTTCAACCGGCAGGCCGCCCAGGTGCAGCAGCCGACGGCCACGCCCGCCCCGCACCACCCGAACGGTTCCGGCCGCCGCCGCAAGCTCGGTACGCCGCCCGACCCGGCCGCCGGACACCCGGAGCAGGGAGCGCAGGGGACGGCGGCCCGGCCGCACCCGCAGCCGCCCAGGATCGGGCAGCCGACCGAGGGCACCGGGCGGTCGTACGCCATAGGGGCACCGGACAAGAACGCCGCCGAGGGGCCCGAGCCGCTGGACGGGCCCGGCGGTGCCGTGGAGGTGGCCGACCCGCCGCGTCCGCAGCCGATGGACGACGAGCTGCCCCCGGAGCCGCTGGACAACCCGCGCCGGCTGCTGGTGTGGCCCGCGCCGGACGTCAGTACGCAGCAGGCGCTGAGCGACCGCGGCTACCGGCCGGTCATCGTGCACTCGCGCGAGGAGGTCGACGCGCAGATCGCGGCGTTCCCCGCCGCGCTGTTCGTGGACCCGCTGACCGGGCCGATCACCCGGACCGCCCTCCAGTCGCTGCGGCAGGCGGCCGTCGCGGCCGAGGTGCCGGTGATGGTCACGGCCGGGCTGGGGCAGGCGTCGCGGGACGCCGCCTACGGTGCCGATCCCGCCGTACTCCTCAAGGCGCTCGCGCCCCGGGACAGTGAGCAGCATCCGCCGCGGGTGCTGCTGATCGAGGAGCACGCGGAGATCGCGCTGGCGCTGACGGCGACGCTGGAGCGGCGCGGGATGCAGGTGGCGCGGGCCGCGAGCGACGCGGACGCGGTGGCGCTGGCGGGGCAGTTCCGGCCGAACCTGGTCGTGATGGACCTGATGCGCACCCAGCGCCGGGAGCCGGGCGCCGGATTCGCCGGCATCATCGACTGGCTGCGGGCGAACGGGCAGCTCAACCGCACCCCGCTCGTCGTCTACACCGCCGCCGTCGACCAGGCCGACCTGCCGCGGCTGGCCTCGGGCGAGACGGTGCTGTTCCTGGCGGAGCGGTCCACCAGCCCCGAGGTGCAGGCCCGGATCGTGGAACTGCTCGCCCGGATCGGGACCAACTAGGGCCTGTCGCCCGCGCCGACCGCGACGATCCTGCGCGCCGCCTCCTTGATGGAGTCGCGCAGGCGGGCGGCGTCGGGGGTCTCGCCGCCGACCAGGATGCGTTTCATCTGGGGGACGACCATCGCCCAGTTGGTCATCGCGACCAGCAGGAAGAGCAGGTCGGAGGCGGGGATCGCGTCGGTGACCACCCCGCGCCGCTGGCCGTCCCGTACGGCGGCGACCTTGCGGGCGTAGTGCTCCTGGCGTTCGGCCTCGTGGGGGAGTTCGGCGGCGCCGTACTCCAGGCCCTCCCAGAAGAGCAGGCGCAGCAGTTCGGGGTGGGCGGCGTGGTAGTCCATCAGGCGGTCGACCCAGCCCTCGATGTCGTCCGGGTCGAACGGGACCGAGCCGGCCAGGTCGACCATCTTGTGCTCGAGGACGGTCGCGAACAGCTCCGTCTTGTTGCCGTAGTAGGCGTAGATGAGCTGCTTGTTGGCCTTGGCCTCGGCCGCGATGCGGTCGATGCGGGCGCCCGCGACACCGTGCGCGGCGAACTCCGCCACCGCCGCCTCGAAGATCCGGGCCTTGGTGGCCTCGGGGTCCCTTGCTGCCATGAGCCCAGGGTAGCCGGACGCGGTAACCAACTGTTTGGTTGACACCGGTCGGGAATGCGTCGCAGACTCCGGTGGTTGGCTCCAACCAACCAGTTAGTTAGTCGCGAGTGCGTGAAGGAGTACGTCCTCCCATGTCGTCGTCACCAGCAGCACCGACAACCCGGGCCCCGGCCGACGGCAAGGTCCGTGACGCGCCCGTACAGCAGCGGCCCGCCCTCCGCTCCCGCCTCTTCCTCCCCCTGATAGCCGTCTGCACCGCCGCCACGGCCGCCAACATCTACATCGCGGCCCCGCTGCTCCCCCTCATCGCCCGCGACTTCGGCTCCACCCCCTCGGCGGTGGCCTGGCTCGCCTCGGTCGCGCAGTTCGGCTACGCGGCCGGCCTGCTCTTCTTCGCCCCGCTCGGGGACCGGGTCAACCGGCGCCGGCTGGTCGCCGTCCTGACCCTGGCCGCCGCCGCTGCCCTGGTCGCCGGCGCGGCGACCAACGGGACGTACGCCCTGGCCGGCGCCGTCCTGGTCGCCTCGGCCGCCACCGTCGTACCGCAGCTCCTCGTCCCGCTGGTCGCCCAGCGCGCCCCCGCCCACCACCGGGCCCGGCATGTCGCGGCCGTCATCGCGGGCCTGTTCACCGGCATCGTGGCGGCGCGGGTCGCCGGCGGGCTGGCCGGGCAGGCCTTCGGCTGGCGCTGGGTCTTCCTCGGCGCCGCCGCCCTGACCGCCCTGCTGGGCGTGGCGACCGCGGCCGTCCTGCCCCGGGAGACGCCCCGGCACGGCGGACCGCTGTTCGCCGGGCTCGCCGCGCTGCCGGGGGTGCTGCGCGGCTCGCCGGACCTGTGGCGCGCGTGCGTGCGCCAGGCGGGGATGTACGGCGCGTGGAGCGCCATGTGGACCTCGCTGGCGCTGCTCCTGACCGGGGACGGGGACGGCGGGTACGGCATGACCACCGCCGCGGCCGGGCTGTTCGGCCTCTTCGGGCTGGCGGCGAGTGTCGTCGCCCCGCTGGCGGGCGGGCTGGTGGACCGGTTCGGCGCCGCCAGGGTCGTACGGACCGCGTACGTCGTCGCCGCCGTCTCGGTGCCGCTGTTCTGGCTGGGCGGTCACGTCATGGCGGCGCTGTGCGCGGCGGCGGTCCTGGTGCACGTGGCCCTGGTCGCCTCCCACGTCGCCAACCAGACCCTCGCCCTCACCACCACCTCCGCCCCGGCCACCGCCAACACGGCCTACGTCGTGGCCGGCTTCGCGGGCGGCGCCACGGCCTCGGCCCTCGCGGGCTCCGCCTTCACCCACTGGGGCTGGGGCGGCGTGTGCGCGGTGGCCGGGGCGTGGCTGGTGCTGGGCTGGGCGACGACGGCGGTGCGCCCGCGCCGGGCCACGGGCGTCACCGGCGGGTGACGGTCCGTTCCCCGGCGGCGTACCGGCATCACAGGCGGTGACGGACCGGTCTCCGGCCACGTACCGACATCGCTGGCGGGTGACGGTCCGTTCCCCGGCGGCGTACCGGCATCACTGGCGGGTGACGGGCAGCTCCCCGGCCACCTACCGGCATCACAGGCGCGTGACGGGCAGCTCCCCGGCCACCTACCGGCATCACAGGCGCGTGACGGGCAGCTCCCCGGCCACCTACCGGCATCACAGGCGCGTGACGGGCAGCTCCCCGGCCGCGTACCGCCGCCGCAGCACCTTCTTGTCGAACTTGCCGACGCTCGTCTTCGGCACCGCCTCGATCACCGTCCAGCGCTCCGGGAGCTGCCACTTGGCGATCCCCCGCTCGTCGGCGAGGAAGGCGCGCAGGGTCTCGAAGTCGGCCGCGGCGCCCTCCCGGAGGACGACCGTGGCCAGCGGACGCTCGCCCCACTTGTCGTCGGGTACGGCGACGACCGCTGCCTCGGCGACGTCGGGATGGGCCATGAGCGCGTTCTCCAGCTCGACGGACGAGATCCACTCGCCGCCGGACTTGATGACGTCCTTGGCGCGGTCGGTGAGGGTGAGGTAGCCGTCGGGGGAGATGGTGCCGACGTCGCCCGTCTTCAGCCAGCCGTCCGCGCTGAACTTGTCGGCGGGGCGGAGGGGTTCGGCGGCCGGTCCGCCGTAGTAGGCGCCGGCGATCCACGGGCCCCGGACCTCCAGCTCACCGGCCGATTCGCCGTCCCAGGGCAGGCGTTCGCCGCCCGGTCCGGTGAGGCGGGCCTCGACGCC
Source organism: Streptomyces sp. ISL-12 (assembly GCF_018614415.1). Classification (GTDB taxonomy): domain Bacteria; phylum Actinomycetota; class Actinomycetes; order Streptomycetales; family Streptomycetaceae; genus Streptomyces. Next base: position 4,557 of record NZ_JAGGOO010000143.1, on the reverse strand, counting down.
GGCCGCGAACCGGCCCTGGGTGAGGCGGTAGCCGAACTCCTCGTCCGTACCGATCGCGTGGGCCGGCGGCCGGGCCACCGTGCCCAGCGGGGAGGTCTCGGTCATGCCCCAGGCGTGGCAGACCCGCATGCCCAGCGCGTCGAACGCCTCCATCAGCGACGGCGGACAGGCGGAACCGCCGATGGTCACCTGGGTGAGGGACGAGACGTCCCGGGGCTGGGCGGTCAGCTCGGCGAGCAGGCCCTGCCAGATGGTGGGGACGGCGGCGGCGTGCGTCGGCCGCTCTGCCTCGATCATCCGGGCGAGCGGCGCGGGCTGCAGGAACCGGTCCGGCATCAGCATGTTCACGCCGGTCATGAAGGTGGCGTGCGGCAGCCCCCACGCGTTCACGTGGAACTGCGGTACGACCACCAGGGAGGTGTCCTGGTCGGTCAGGCCCATCGACTCGGCCGTGTTGACCTGCATGGAGTGCAGGTAGACGCTGCGGTGGCTGAACACCACGCCCTTGGGGTCGCCGGTCGTGCCGGAGGTGTAGCACATGGCCGCCGCCGCGCGCTCGTCCAGCTCCGGCCAGTCGTACGCGGCCGGCTTCCCGGCGATCAGCTCCTCGTACTCGTGGACCTGGGCGGACGCTCCGTCGAGCGGGGTCCGGTCGCCGGCCCCCGAGACGATGACGTGCTCCACCGTCTTCAGGTGCGGCAGCAGCGGGGCGAGCAGGGGGATCAGCGAGCCGTTGGTGATCACGACGCGGTCGGCCGCGTGGTTCACGATCCAGGCGAGCTGTTCGGGCGGAAGGCGGAGATTGAGGGTGTGCAGGACCGCACCCATGGAGGGAATCGCGAAGTATGCCTCGACATGCTCGGAGTTGTTCCACATGAGCGTTCCGACGCGGTCGTCGTCGCCGACCCCCAGGTCCTCGCGCAGGGCGTGCGCGAGCTGGGCGGCGCGGGCGCCGATCTCGGCGAAGGAACGGCGGTGCGGGTCCCCGTCGCCTGTCCAGGTGGTCACCCGAGAGGTGCCGTGGACCGTCGACCCGTGGGTCAGGATCCTGGAAATGAGCAGCGGTACGTCCTGCATCGTGCTCAGCACGGTGACCTCCCGGGGCGACATTGCCTACGCGGCGGTAAGGGGTGCGCTGATTCTGCGCACGTACCGCGCGGTATGTCACTAGGTACCGGTGATCGATCACCGGCGGAGCGGGTCCGGGCGGCCCGCCCGGCCGCTCACCGGCATCCGGAGCAGCCCTTTCCGGTGTCCCGGGTCACCGGGATATGCCCAGCTCAGGGTGGAGTTCGGGGTCCTCGCGGAGCTTGCCCAGGGCGCGGGAGACCGCCGACTTCACCGTGCCGACGGAGACGCCGAGCACTTCGGCCGTCTGGGCCTCGCTGAGGTCCTCGTAGTACCTGAGGACGACCATCGCCCGCTGGCGGGCGGGCAGCTTCAGGATCGCCCGCCACATCGCGTCGTGCAGCGCCTGCTGCTCGGCCGGGTCGCTCCCGCCGGGCACGGGCTCCGGCTCGGGCAACTCGTCGCAGGCGAACTCGTCGACCTTGCGCTTGCGCCACTGCGACGTCCGCGTGTTCAGCAGGGCCCGCCGGACATAGCCGTCCAGCGCGCGGTGGTCCTCGATCCGCTCCCAGGCGACGTACGTCTTGGTGAGCGCGGTCTGCAGCAGGTCCTCCGCGTCGCTGGGGTTCGCGGTCAGCGACCGGGCGGTGCGCAGCAGCACCGGCTGCCGGGCCTTCACGTACGACGCGAAGGACGGGTACGAGAACGGCTGGTACGGCAAGGTCTGCGTCGCCGGCCTGGCGGCGTCCGAAGCCCTGGTGCAGACGGGTGTGGTCATGTCTCAACGCTATGAGCGACGGGTACGCCCCCGGATCGCCCGCAGGTCCCGAAGCGGGCTCCGCCTCAGGTTGTAGGGGCGGGGCCGGCCGCACCTCCTGTAGGTGGACGAGGGGTGGAGGGCGGATGAGGGTTCACCCCTGGGGGGTGGGCCCGGAGGACGGGCCCGGAGAGTGGGCGCCGGACGGAGAGAAAACGCCTGCGCGACGGTACCGGAGTACCGCCGCGCCGACGTGTTGCGACCCCATGAAGCACCCACACTTCGGAGGGAGGGACCGGGCCGGTGCCGGTGAGCGCACCCGCACCGGTCCCTCAGCTCACCACCACAGCGGGGTGAAGTTGACGGCGACGTTCTCGTTGCCCTGGTTGATGGCCGTGAACGCGGAGCCGTCGACCTGCGCGGTGTTGCTCTGGTTCGAGGCGCCCGAGCCGACCGCCTGCTGCTGGGTGGTCGCCGAGTTGCCGTTGTTGTCGTCACCGACGCCGCTGCCGATGACGCCGGCGTAGGCCTCGGAGGCGGTCGCGTTCGATCCGTCGTCCGCGAAGGCGCCGTTGTCAGCGGTGGCCACGCCGGCGAAGAGGGCGGCGGCGAGCGGCAGGGCGGAGACGGCGGCGATGACGCGGGCGGTACGGATGCTTGCCATGTTGTTCCTCCTGAAGGTGCGCACCGGCCGCTGCCGGCGACACGAGAAGTACCTGAACCAGCCTTTTCACCAGGGCAGTTGGCCATCCGCCCCGGTTCCGTGCACGACGTCGCGTGATCAGAGTTGCCCATCGGATCACCGGCGAACCACCCTCATAGCCCTGATTCGCCCTCAAGCGTGAGGACAAGTAGATAAACCCCTTTGCACCCTTGCGTCGCACTCAGGACACGAGAGACGGCAACACCCCAAACGCCGCAAGAGGTGAAGCGTTCCGGCACCGCCGTCCCCGCCACCCCGCACCCGCGCGCCCCGCACACCCCCCTTCCCTTCCTCGAACACGTATACGAAAATAAAGTCATGGCCACCCCCCATCGGCAGGCCACGACGCCGGCCCTCGCACACGCCCTGTCAGCCGCCGAACGCGGACTGGCCGTCATCCCGCTCTCCCGGACCAAGCTCCCGGCCCTGCGCTCCCCCCACCGCGAGGACCCCGGCGGACCCGCCCCCTGCCGCGGCGAGTGCGGACGTCCGGGCCACGGGGTCCACGACGCCTCCACCGACCCCGCCCGCATCCGCGAACTGTTCACGGCCGCCCCCTGGGCCACGGGCTACGGCATCGCCTGCGGCCTGCCGCCGCACCACCTCATCGGCATAGACCTGGACACGAAACCGGACGGGGACTCCTCGACCGCCCTGCGCGAACTGGCCCTGCGGCACCTGTTCACGATCCCGCCCACGGTGGTCGTCCTCACCCCCAGCGGAGGCCGCCACCTCTGGCTGACCGGCCCGCCCGACGTCGCCGTCCCCAACTCGGCCGGCCGCCTCGCCCCGGGCATCGACGTCCGCGGCGCCGGCGGCTACCTCGTCGGCCCCGGCTCCCGCACCCGGCACGGCGCGTACGCCATCGCCCCCGGGACCGCACACCTGGCGCCCGCACCCTGCCCGCGCGCCCTCCTGCGCCTCCTGCTCCCCGCGCCCCGCACCCGCCGCTCCACGCCCTCCACCGACGCCGCCCACGGCCAGGGCCTCGTCCAGTTCGTCCGCTCCGCCCACCAGGGCCAGCGCAACACCCGCCTGTTCTGGGCAGCCTGCCGCGCCTACGAGAACGGCCTCGGCCCCACCCTCACCGACGCCCTCCTCGACGCGGCCCTCCACACCGGCCTCACCGAACCCGAGGCCCGAGCCACCCTCACCTCAGCGGCCCGCATGACGGGGCACCGGCCCTGACGTCCCCGCACCGCCGAACGACGGACGACCCCCGACCGTCTTGCCTGGTCAGGGGCCGTCTCTCTGCGGTGGGTGTGGGATTTGAACCCACGGTGACATCGCTGCCACGACGGTTTTCAAGATCTTTCGAGGTTTTGGCGGATGTGCTACTCCGCCGCAGGTCAGACGGGTGCGAGCGCCCCGGCGGAGCCGTCGTCATCGTCCTCGTGCCCGCTACGTGCCCCAGGGGCGAGGTCGTTCCCGTCGTGCCCGTCGAGCCAAGAGTCCGCCGCTTCGGCGACCTGGTCATCACGACCGGCGACGGGCCGGGCGTAGTGCCGGGTGGTAACGCTCGCGTTCGAGTGTCCGAGACGATGCGCGGCGGTCATCACGCCGTACCGGTCAGCGACCCACGTGCCGTGCGAGGCCCGGAGGTCGTGCGGCGTGACGTCAGTCAGCCCGGCCGCCGTCACGGCGGGGTCGAAGTACGTGTAGCTACACCAGCGTAGCCGCCGTGTGCCTACCCAGTAGGCATTCTCAGTGCGCATCGACTACCAGAACGATCTGTAGGAGCGCGGTACAACTTTCCCTACTTGATCAAGGCGGCTCGCTCCGCTCACCGCGCGCGACCCGGCCCCCGGCCGGGCCTGCGCTCCTGTCTCCGCCCCGCTCCAGCCCGGCCGGTACCCGTGCCGCGCTCAGGCGGATGATCCAAGAACCGGGAGTTGATCAGCGCGTAGAGCGGCGTGCGGTCAGAGCGGATGCCTCCGGCGGGGGATCGGTCGGCACCGGGATGGAAGGGCGCCGTCGCCGGCTGCGGGCCCGTAGGGGTGCGCGAGGGAGCTCCCATCCCGTCCGCCGT
>NZ_JAGGOO010000142.1 GCF_018614415.1 Streptomyces sp. ISL-12 | reverse complement strand
CAGCCGCAGCCCCAGCCCCAGCCGCAGCCCCAGCCCCAGCCTCAGCCGCAGACCTCGCCCCCGCCGGTGCCCCAAGCCCCCGTGCCGCCGCCGGCGTACGGGTATCCGCCGCGGCCCGCCGGGCAGCCGACCGTCGGTCCCGGTTACCAGGCGGTGCTGCGCTACCGGGCGCAGGACGGTTCCGAGCAGCAGCTGATCCGACGGTCCGCGCCGGGCACCCCGCACCCGGAGTGGCAGATCTACCACGAGCTGCGGGCCATGAACGTGCCGCCGGACCAGGTGCTGGAGCTGCACACGGAGCTGGAGTCCTGTGAGCTGCCGGGCGCCTACTGTGCGCGGATGATCCGGGAGCAGTGGCCGCAGGCGCGGATCACGTCGATCGCGCCGTACGGCACGGATCACGCGAGCCGGCAGCAGGGTATGGCCCAATTGCTGAGTCACCAGGGCGAGTTGCACCAGGTCGCGGACGGTCCGGCGCGTCCGGCGCCGGTGCGCGCGCCGTTGCCGGCGGTGCAGCCGGCCCCGCCGTTGCCGCCGGAGGGCATCGGGCAGGAGATGGCGGCGGCGTTCGGGCCGGGGGTGTTCCGGTTCGAGCAGGCGGCGGTGGACCGGCAGGGGGTGCCGCCGGTCGTGGCGCACACGCTGGTGGTGGCCGGGCTGCCGGTGGACATGGGACCGTTCTTCTGGGCGCAGGCGCAGCCGGGCCGTCCGGTGCCGACGCTGGCGGAGCTGGCGGCGGAGCGGGGGGTCCAGCCGGCCTCGGACGCCGGGTCGTACCTGGTCGTGGGCAGTGACTTCGGCAAGGCGATCTGCGTGCAGTACGGGACGGCGAACATCGTGGCGGTGCCGGTGGAGGCCGGGCCGGGTGGTGCGCCGGTGCCGCCGCAGTTCGTGAACACGGGGCTGCCGGAGTTCGCGCGCTGTCTGGCGCTGCTGGGGCGGATGTGGCGGCTGAGGTACGGGTTGAACCAGGAGCAGGCGGGTCGCTGGACCGTCGATTTCCAGGCGCAGTTGGCCGCGTTGGACGCGGTGGCGCTCGGTTCGCCGGAGAGCTGGTGGTCGGTGCTGCTGGAGGAGATGTGGGACGGGTTGCTGTGACTGCTGTGACTGCTGTGATGCCTCCACGGAGTGTCGCATTATGAATACTTACGTCTAATCCCTAAAGTCCTTTTCGTCCGTTTGGTAGGTGTTGTCGGGCGAACAGGGGTTCCCGCATGAGCAGCGCGAGCGCATCGGTGCCGGCCCACGGTTTCGGGACCGTACGAGGACGCGGCTACCGGCCCGAGCAGGTCGACGTGTGTGCCGCGGCCCTCTTCCAGGAGCGTGACGCCGCTTGGGAGCGGGCCGCCCGGCTCACCGTGCTGGCCCGGAAGATGGAGGAGGAGCTGGCCGGGCTGCGCGAGACGGTGGCCGGACTGGCTCCGCAGACCTACGAGGCGCTCGGCGGGGGCGCCCACGCTTTGTTCCGGCGTGCGCGCGAGGAGGCGGACGCCCTGCGTGAGCGGGCGCGGGCGGACGGCGAACGCCTGGTGGAGGAGGCGCGGGCGTACGCGGCGGGAGTGACGGAGTCCGTGCGGGCGCACGCCGACGCCGTACGCGCCGAGGCCGACGCGTGGGCCGGGCAGCGGCTGCTCGCGGCGCGGGCCGAGGCCGACGAGGTGCGGATCGGGGCCCGGCGCGAGGTGAAGGCGGGGCGCGGCGAGGCACTGGGCGTCCTGCGCGAGGCACGGCGGCGTTGCGCCGGGATCCTCGCCGAGCAGGCCGGGGAGCACGAGGCGCGGTGGGCGGCGGCCGAGCGGGAGGACGCCGAGCGCGCCGCGGCGGTGGACGCGCACCACGCGGAGCTGCTGGCGCGCGCCGAACGGCTGCTGGCGGACGCCGGACGGGACCTGGCCGACGCCGAGGAGACGGCGCGGCGGCTGCCGGAGGAGGCACGGGCCCGGGCGGCCGAGGTGCTCGCCGGGGCCCGGGCGTACGAGGCCCGGGTCGCCCGGGAGACCGAGCGGGTGCTGCGCGAGCACGGGGAGCGGTGGGACGACGTCCAGGCGCAGACGGACCGGGTCCGCCGCCGCCTGAGCGCGCTGACGGCGCGGGCCACGCGGTGACCGGCGGAGGTGTCTCAGGAACCACCGCGAGTGCCTCAGGAACCACCGCGAGTGCCTCAGGAACCGCCGCGGAGTGTTTCAGGAACCGCCGCGGACTGACTCAGGAACCGCCGCGCGCCGTGCCCGCGTAGAGGCCGGCCTCCAGCGCTTCGTACCGTACTCGTTGTTCCTCCGCCTGTTTCCGGCCGGAGAGCACCGTGCCCAGCCAGCCGAAGGCGAAGCCGGCGGGTATGGAGACCAGGCCGGTGGTGGTGAACGGGAACCAGTTGAAGTCGGCGTCGGGGAAGGCGGCGACGGGGGTGCCGGAGACCAGGCTGGTGCCCGGGGTGAGGGCGAGCACGACGGCGCTGCCGCCGATGAGGGTCCACAGCAGGCCGGCGCGGGTGTAGCGGCGCCAGAAGAGGCTGTAGACCAGGGCGGGGCACAGGGCCGAGGCGCCCAGGCAGAAGGAGAGGGTGGCCAGCGGCTGGAGGCTGCGGTGCTGCACCAGGACGGCCAGGGCGATGGTGGGGATGCCGACGGCGACGGCGGACAGCCGGGCCAGCGTCATCTCCCGGCGGGGCGTGAGCGGGCGGGCCCGGGTGGCGAAGACGTCGTGGGCGAGGGAGTTGGCGCAGGCCAGGATCATGCCGGCGACCGAGGCGAGCAGGGTGAGGAACATGGCGGTGCCGACGGTGGTGAACAAGGCGGTCTCCACCAGGGTCACGTCGGTGCCGAAGGCGGCCCGGGAGCCCAGCAGGTAGGCCGAGTTGCCGGCCGCGTCGGTCTCGGCGACCGTCTCCCGCCCGACCAGCGCCGTCGCCCCGAACCCGACCACGGTGACGACCACCACGAACAGGGCTGTCAGGGAGACCGCCCAGGACATCGACCGGCGTACCTGGCGGGCGCTGGAGGCGGTGTACATGCGCATGGTGACGTGTGGCAGGCAGGCGCCGCCGAGGACCACGGCGAGCTGGGAGGAGAGCATGTCCAGGCCGGGCCGCGGTCCGGCGGCGTACTCCAGGCCGGGGTGCAGGAACGCCTGTCCCGCGCCGCTGTTGCGGGCGGCGGCGTCGAACAGGGCGCCCGGGTTCCAGTCGAACCGGTGCAGGAGCAGCAGCGTGACCACGGCGCCCGAGCCGAGCAGCATGACGATCTTCAGTATCTGGATGAGGGCGGTGCCCTTCATGCCGCCGATCGCCGCGTAACTGATCATCAGCGCGCCCACGCCGATGACGCAGCCGGTCTGGTACGACTCGCTGCTGAAGCCGAGCAGGAACGCCATCAGCTGCCCGGTCCCGGCCAGTTGCACCAGCATCATCGGCACCAGCGCGGCGAGGGTGACCGCGCAGGCGGTGACGCGCACGCTCCGGCCGGCCATCCGGCGGGCCAGTACGTCCCCCATGGTGAACCGGCCGGCGTTGCGCAGGGGTTCGGCCATCAGGACCATCAGCAGGAGCAGGGAGAGCGCGGTGCTCAGGGCCAGGACGACCCCGTCGAAGCCGAACAGGGCGATCACGCCGCCGGTGCCGAGGACGGTCGCGGCGGAGATGTAGTCGCCGGCGATCGCCATTCCGTTGCGCATCGCGGACAGCGAGCCGTAGCCGGTGTAGAACTCGTCCAGGTCGTCGCGGTCGGGGCCGGTCATCACGCACAGCAGCAGCGTGACGGCGGCGACGGCGGAGAAGCCGACCAGGGACATCGCCTGGGCGCTGTCGCTGAAGCCGGTCACCGTCTCGCCTCCATACGGTCCACGAGCGGGTCGACGCGGCGCCGCGCGGTCCGCTCGTACAGGACGATCGCCAGCCAGATGACGGGCAGTTGGAGCAGTGCGAGGAGCATGCCGAGCGGCAGGCCGGCGGTGACGTCACCGGTCAGCGCGGTCGGGGCGAACGCGGCCAGGCACAGGAACGCCAGGAAGTAACCGAGCGCGGCGAACGTGGCGACGCGCCGCAGTCCGCGGTAGGCGCCGCGCAGCGCGCGTACGTCGCCGCGCGCGCGGACCTGGGGCAGGCGGAGTGTCGCCGAGTCCTCCGGTGCGGGTGCGGGTGCGGGTGCGGGTGCGGGGGAGCGGGTGGGCGCGGATGGTGACGTGTACGGGTCATGGGACATCCCGTGCTCCTTGCGAGGCTCGGGTCCGTTGTGGACGGACCGCAGGGAGAGGGGGGTGCGGTGCTCGCACGTTACCGGCCGGTTCCGGGACGTGTGGGGTTTTCCCCAAACTGAGCGGTCGGTATGTGGAAAACCCTGGGTTGCGTCTCTGCTTCCGCCTGTGCCTGTGCCTGTGCCTGTGCCTCTGCCTCTGCCTCCGCCGGGCCCGGCCGGTCGGTCCCGTCAGTCCGGTCGGTCCGGTCGGTCCCGTCAGTCCTTCAGGACCGGGAACTTCCGCGGAGCCAGCGTCAGCAGCACCAGGAACGCCAGGGCCGCCGCCCCGGCCGCGCCGAGGTAGACGGCGTGCACGGCGTCGGCGATGGCGTGCCGTACGGCCTCGTCCGCCACGCCCGCGCCCGCGCCTGTACCCGTACCCGCACCCGTACCCGTACCCGTACCGGCGTCCGTACCCGTACCAGCTCCCGTTCCCGTGCCCCCGTCCAGCGCCCGCGTCACCGAGTCGAGGTCGCTCGTGCCGCCGAGCCGCGCGGCCAGCACCCCGTTGGCGATCGCGCCGAAGACGGCCGCGCCGACGGTCTGCCCGGTCTGGCGGCAGAACAGGATCGACGCGGTCGCGGTGCCCCGCTCCGACCAGCCGACCGTCGACTGCACGCCCACGATCAGCGGGAGTTGGAACAGGCCGAGCGCGGCGCCGAGCAGCAGCATCAGCAGCGTCGGCTGCCAGGCCGCGCCGGGATACGGCAGGAACGGGAACGCGAACAGGATGAGCGAGGCGGTGCCGATGCCGAGCAGGGCGGTGTTGCGGAAGCCGATCCTGCGGTACACGTGCTGGCTGAGCGCCGCCGACACCGGCCAGCTCAGCGTCCACACCGACAGCACGAACCCGGCGGCCACCGGCGCCAGTCCCAGCACCGACTGCGCGTACGTCGGCAGGAACACCGTGGGCGCCACCATCAGCAGGCCGAGCGCGCCGAGCGCCAGGTTGACGGCGGCGATCGTACGGCGCCGCCACACCCAGCCGGGCATGATCGGGTCGGCCGCCCGGCGTTCGATCACGACGACGGCCGCCAGCAGGACCAGTCCCGTTCCGAACAGGGCGAGCGACGGCGCGGACAGCCACGGCCAGGCCACTCCGCCCTGCACCAGCGCGGTGAGCAGGACGCCGCCGCACGCGAACACCGTGAGCGCGCCCGCCCAGTCGACACGCGCGCGTGTGCCGTCGTTCTTCCGCTCGGGCTCGTGCAGGTGGCGGACGATGAGCCACAGGGCGACCGCGCCGACCGGCAGGTTGACGAGGAAGATCCACCGCCAGTCGGCGTACGCGGCCAGGACCCCGCCCAGGCCGGGCCCGGCGACCGCGGAGACCGCCCACACCGTGGACAGGCGCGCTTGTATCTTCGGGCGGTCCTTGAGTGGGTACAGGTCGGCGGCGAGGGTCTGCACGGTGCCCTGGAGCGCGCCGCCGCCCAGGCCCTGCACGACGCGGAAGGCGATCAGGGCCGCCATGTTCCAGGCGAGCGCGCACAGCAGTGAGCCCAGCAGGAACAGGGCGGCGCCCGCGACCAGGACGGGTTTGCGGCCGAAGGTGTCGGAGAGCTTGCCGTACACGGGGAGGGTGACGGTGACGGCCAGCAGGTAGCCGGAGAAGAGCCAGGAGAAGACGGAGAAGCCGCCGAGGTCGCCGACGATCTGCGGGACGGCGGTGGAGACGATGGTGGCGTCCAGGGCCGCCAGCGCCATCGCCAGCATGAGCGCGGCGACGACCGCGCCCCGCTGTCCGCCGCCGCCGGCCCGAGCGGTGTCCAGTACCGCGTCCTTGGTGCCGTCCGCCGAACCGCCTACCGTGCCGTCCACCGCGCCGTCCACTGTGCGGACCTCCTCAACTGGGGACATCAGCTTCGCACTTGATGTGGACGCGGCGGGAGAGCGCGGGCCGGGAGGCCAGGAGCGCGCGGCCGGGGGCAGGCTGGTGCAGGCCGGGTGCAGGCTGGGGCAGGCCGGGTGCAGGCTGGGGCAGGTCGGGTGCAGGCTGGGGCAGGTCGGGTGCAGGCCGGGTGGGCCCGAGGGTGGAGACCGACCCTGAGACGTTCTCCACCGTTCGGTGGACTGCCCCTAGGGGTACCTCCGTACTACGGCCCGGGGAGGGTTCGTACCGACGGAGGACGAGAGGGGCTCGGCCCCGTCCTTAACCTTGCCTTACGCCGCTGGGGGGCGGTGAACCGGACCTGCGGGGGTGGGGTTTTCCTCAGGAGAAGACTGCGCTGAACACCATCGCGGGCGGGTACCGCGGGCGGCCAGACTTCTTCGCGGGGCGGTCACGTCGGCCGCCCGGCCTTCTCACACGTTACGTACGCCGGGGTACCGGCGGCTCACTTGATGACCGACATAGGAGACTTGCCATGACATCGGCCGTGACCATTCCCAGGCACGGGAGTACTGGAGGACGTACGGCCGTCGCCGCGCGGGCGCGGCAGGTCGTGAAGGCGTACGGGTCGGGGGAGACCCGCGTCGTCGCCCTGGACCAGGTCGACGTGGACATCGCGCGGGGGGAGTTCACCGCGATCATGGGGCCGTCGGGTTCCGGCAAGTCGACGCTGATGCACTGCCTCGCCGGGCTCGACACGGTGACGTCCGGGCAGATCCACCTGGACGAGACCGAGATCACCGGCCTGAAGGACAAGAAGCTCACGCAGCTGCGCCGGGACCGGATCGGTTTCATCTTCCAGGCGTTCAACCTGCTGCCGACGCTGAACGCGCTGGAGAACATCACGCTGCCGATGGACATAGCCGGCCGCAAGCCCGACAAGGCGTGGCTCGGCCAGGTCGTGGACACCGTGGGGCTGGCCGGGCGGCTCAAGCACCGGCCGACCCAGCTCTCCGGCGGTCAGCAGCAGCGGGTGGCGGTGGCGCGGGCGCTCGCCGCCCGGCCGGAGATCATCTTCGGTGACGAGCCGACCGGCAACCTGGACTCCCGCGCGGGCGCGGAGGTACTGGGCTTCCTGCGCAAGTCGGTGGACGAGCTGGGCCAGACCATCGTGATGGTCACCCACGACCCGGTGGCCGCGAGCTACGCGGACCGGGTGCTGTACCTGGCGGACGGCCGCATCGTCGACGAGATGCGCAACCCCACCGCCGACGCCGTCCTGGACCGGATGAAGGACTTCGACGCCCGGGGGCGTACGTCATGACCGTGCTGAAGACCTCGATGCGCAATTTCTTCGCGCACAAGGGCCGGATGGCGCTGTCGGCGGTGGCGGTGCTGCTGTCGGTGGCGTTCGTCTGCGGCACGCTGGTGTTCACCGACACGATGAACACGACGTTCGACAAGCTCTTCGCGGTCACCTCCTCGGACGTGACGGTCGCCCCGAAGGACGCCGAGGCCGAGGACACGCCCCAGAGCGGGGTGCCGCTCTCACTGGCGGCGTCCGAGCTGGAGAAGGTCCGCTCGGTGGAAGGCGTGCGGGCGGTCGAGGGCGCGGTCGTCTCGATGAACGTGACGGTCGTCGACGACGCCAACGACAATGTGGGAGCCACCAGCGGCGCCCCGACCATCGCCGGAAACTGGACCAGGAACGACCTGCGGTCGATGGAGATCACCGAGGGGCACGCGCCGCGCGGCCCCACCGAGACGATGGTCGACTCCGACACCGCCGACAAGCACGACCTGAAGATCGGCGACGAGCTGCGCACCATCGCGCAGACCGGTGACTTCAAGGCGCGGATCGTCGGTATCGCCTCCTTCACCGTCACCAACCCCGGCGCCGCGGTGGTCTACTTCGACACCGCCACCGCCCAGCGCCAACTGCTCGGCGGCGCCGACCGGTTCAGTCAGCTCAACGTGACGGCGGCGGCCGGTGTCTCCGACGAGACCCTCAAGCGGGACGTCTCCCGGGCCCTGGACGGCGGCGCCGGCTACAAGATCCAGACGGCGAAGGAGGCGTCCGACGAGGCCCGTTCGGACGTCGGCGAGTTCATGGACGTCATCAAGTACGCCATGCTCGGCTTCGCCGGGATCGCGTTCCTGGTCGGCATCTTCCTGATCATCAACACCTTCTCGATGCTGGTCGCCCAGCGCACCCGCGAGATCGGCCTGCTGCGGGCCATCGGCTCCTCCCGCCGCCAGGTCAACCGTTCGGTGCTGATCGAGGCGCTGTTCCTCGGTGTCGTCGGGTCGGTCCTCGGTGTCGCGGCGGGGGTCGGCATCGCGGTCGGTCTGATGCAGCTGATGTCGGCGGCGGGCATGAACCTGTCCACCGATGACCTGACCGTGAAGGCGGCCACTCCGGTCGTCGGCCTGGTCCTCGGTGTCGTGGTCACCGTCCTCGCCGCCTATCTGCCGGCCCGCCGCGCCGGCAAGGTCTCTCCGATGGCCGCGCTGCGCGACGCCGGAACTCCGGCCGACGGCAGGGCGGGCGTGCTGCGCGCAGTGATCGGCCTCGTCCTCACGGGCGCGGGCGGCGCGGCGCTGTACCTGGCCGGTACGGCGGACAAGGCGAGCGACGGCGCGCTGATGCTCGGCGCGGGCGTGGTCCTGTCGCTGATCGGTTTCGTCGTCATCGGCCCGCTGCTGGCCGGTGTGGTCGTCCGCGTGATCAGTACGGTGCTGCTGCGGGCCTTCGGACCGGTGGGCCGCATGGCCGAGCGCAACGCCCTGCGCAACCCGCGCCGCACCGGCGCGACCGGCGCGGCCCTGATGATCGGCCTGGCCCTGGTGGCCTGCCTGTCGGTGGTCGGCTCATCGATGGTCGCCTCGGCCACCAGCGAGCTGGACAAGTCGGTCGGCGCGGACTTCATCGTCCAGGGCAACCAGCGGATCGTCCCGCAGGCCGAGCAGGCGATGCTGGACACGCCGGGCCTCGATCACGTCACCCGTTACAAGGTCCTCGACGCCACGCTGACCTCGCCCGACGGCAAGAAGGACGACAGCGGTCTCACGGCCGCCGACGCCACCTACGCCGAGGACCTGCGCCGCCCGACCACGGCCGGCGACCTGTCGGACGCGTACGGCGCGGACGCGATGTCGGTCGGCTCGGACTACGCGAAGAAGCACGGAGTCGGCATCGGCGACACGATCTCCGTCGCCTTTGAGGGCGGCAGGACGGCCAAGCTCAAGGTCGCCGCCATCACGGACGACGACACGGCGATCGACCAGGGCGCCCGGTACATCAGCATCGACACGATGCGGAAGTACCTCCCGGCCTCCGCGATCCCCCCGAACACGATCATGTTCGCCAAGGCGGCGGATGGCCGGACGGACCAGGCGTACGCGGCGCTGAAGAAGTCCCTCGACCCCTACCCGCAGTACCAGGTCCGCGACCAGACCGACTACAAGCAGGAACTGAAGGACCAGATAGGCCAGCTCCTGAACATGGTCTACGGCCTCCTCGCTCTGGCGATCATCGTCGCGGTCCTCGGCGTGGTGAACACCCTGGCCCTCTCGGTCGTCGAACGCACCCGCGAGATCGGCCTGCTGCGCGCCATCGGCCTCTCCCGCCGCCAGCTGCGCCGCATGATCCGCCTGGAGTCCGTGGTCATCGCCCTCTTCGGCGCCCTGCTCGGCCTCGGCCTCGGCATGGGCTGGGGCACCACCGCCCAGCAACTCCTCGCCCTGGAGGGCCTGAACGTCCTGGACATCCCCTGGCCGACCATCACCGGCGTCTTCATCGCCTCCGCCTTCGTGGGCCTGTTCGCCGCACTGATCCCGGCGTTCCGCGCGGGCCGCATGAACGTCCTGAACGCGATCGCGACGGAGTAGCCACCGGGCAACCACCGAAGAACCACCGTGGACGGGGGACACGGGGGACACGGGGGACGGCGCCGGGGAGTCACGGGGACTCCCCGGCGCCGCGTGCGTCAGCGACAGCGCGGACAGGCACAGGGCGGAAACCGGCCGAAGAGTTCCGGAACCGAGTCCGGGGTGACCGTCCGCTTCTCCCGCACCTGGGTCCGCGCGCCGGTCCGCGGGTCGATCCGGTAGACCTCGATGGTCATGGCCACTACGCGCCCCCACCGACCCGCGCGAGCCGGTACGCGCCCCACAACTCCCGCCCCGTGTCACACCCCTCGGCGACGGTGGCGACCCGCCCGCACACCTCACACCCACGGGCGTGCTCGAACCACTGGCGGTAGGTGCGCTGCCAGTCGGTTTCAGGAGCGCTCACCGGCCGACTCCCGCGGCGTGCAGCGATGACCGGTCGGCGGGCGGCAGGACCCAAGCCGGGCCGTAGGGCACCGGCATCGGCACCTCCCGGACCGGGGCATCAGCCGCACTCTCCGGCCCGCCCTGGGCGGACGGCAGGAGCAGGGCGCTCCTCAGCCACCGCCGAGCCGCGTGGATAAGGTCTGTCATGTCGTCGCTCCTTCGAAGCGTCGGCCACGCCCCCGGACCGTTCACGCGGTCGCGGGGGTCTTCGTGCGAGTCAGGTTGCTGGACCGGGCTCAGACCCCACCACGGCAGAAATGCGGCATCCCGGCGGCAGAAAGGCGGTACGCGCTACGCTGACCAGGGCGGACGGCATCCCGGACGGAGTGCGGGCATGGCAGTGAAACGGCAACGTCTGGCGCGGCACCGAAAGGCCAGCGGATACACACAGGAAGAGTTCGCGGAAGCCCTGCGTGTAGACCGCACCACGGTCCAGCGGTGGGAACGGGGAGAAGTGGATCCCCAGCCGCACCAACGCCCGAAGATGGCGAAGCTCTTGCGGTTGACGTCCAGAGAACTGGACGAATTGCTGGCGGGAGATGTTCTGCCCACCGCTGTCACTACTGACTGGCTCCACCATGGTGAGCCCGCCGACGATGACGAATCGGCCGCCTGGGAACTGGCGCGACGCGTACAGGCAAGTGATGTCGGCTCGGAGACGCTTTGCCGTCTGGAACGCGCCTTCGATGACTTGGCGATGGCCTATCCGGTGACTCCTCCGGCCGAGCTGCTGGAAAGGGTGCGTAAGCACTCCGCGTACGTGGTGCGTCTGTTCGACGCACGTAAGACGCTTTCGGAGCATCGGCGACTGCTGGTCGTCGGAGGCTGGCTGTCCCTGCTCGGTGCCACCCTCCACATCGACCTCGAACAGGAGCATGCGGCGACGGCTGGACTGCAAGCCGCGATCACTCTGGCGCGACAGGCGGACCAGTCCGAGATCGAGGCCTGGTGCTTCGAGACCGAAGCATGGCGTGTTCTCACGGACGGTGACTATGCGCGCGCGGCGGAGCTGTCCCTGGCCGCTCAGAGCGTTGCCCCGAAGGGCTCCTCCGCCTTGATTCAGGCCACCGCTCAAGAAGGCCGGGCACGCGCGCGGCTGGGGGAGGCCAAAGAGACCTACACGGCTGTCGACCGGGTACAGAAGATGGCAGCCGCCCTGCCGAACCCGGAGCGTCCGAAAGAGCACCACTATCAATACGACCCGGCCAAGTGCCTCGCGTACACGGCGACCACGCTGGCGTGGCTGGGGGACGCGGCGGCAGAGCCGTACGCGCGCGAGGTCATCAGACGACTGAGCCCCGGCAACGACATCAGTACATGGCCACGGCGAGTAGCTTCCGCCAACCTCGACCTGGGGTTGGTCCTCCTCGCGGGCAACCGCCTCGACGAGGCGTGCGACGCGGCGCAGAAGGCGATACTGAGCGGGCGTGTCGTGCCGTCCAATCACTGGAGGGCTTTGGAAGTGGTCCACGCCGTCGAGGCGAAGCAGCTTCCGGAAGCGTCCGATCTGCGTGAGGCATACGAGGGCTTGCGTGCTGTCGGTGCCTGACCTCCCGGAGGAGTGACGACAGGCGTCGTTGGTCCGGAACCGCTGCCCGACTGTGCGAAATCGTGGGGGACGGAGTCGCTGTGTCAAAACGTTCGATCACCGTTTCCGGCACGCGCAGCGTCGGGCATCGCAGCCTGACCGAGTACGCCGCACTGTTCGGCGAGTACCTCGGGCCCTTCGTGGAGGGTGCCCATTGCTACGTCGGCGGCGCCAAGGGCATTGATTCCCTCGCTCTCCTCTGGCTGGCCCGTGCTACGGAGGCCGGCCTGACTGTGGTCGTTCCGGGGACCGTCGACCAGCAGCCGGAGGAGGCGCGGCAGGCCATCGCCCGTGTACGTGACCGCGTCACAGAGGTCGTACAACTGAGAGCCTCAGAGCTGAACGCGGCCTCGTACCACGCGCGGAATCAGTGGATGGTCGACCACAGCACGATGACGATCGGCTTCCCCCGAGCCGGGCAGAGGCGGTCAGGAACGTGGCAGACGTTGACCTACGCGCATGATGCGGGGAAACCCTGTCTGATCGTGCCTGTGTAGGCAGCTGTCTGCCGCACCATGAGGGCATGACGGACAAGGCCGCAGAGGCCGTCGCGTTGATCTCGGGCGCCGCTGAACTGGGTCAGCCCTCGCTGCCGGGCGTCGCCGCACCCGAGGCCGACCGCAGCCACGCACTGGACCGCATGGGCCCGGCCCAGTGCCACTTTTTTGCTCGGCGACCTGAATGGCGCGGTCGAAGAGACCCACCGCGCAACAGCGCGGCACCCGTGCGGGAGGCCCGCGACAGGATCCGCGACCTGCTGTCGACCTGAAAGGAGTACGCGACCGTGACGACCATCGCGGTGACCGGGCACATGGACTTGGCAGAGGACAGCGTGTCTCTGGTCCGTTCCGCCTTGGACGACCTGCTCAAGCAGTACGTCGACGACGGCGACCTCGTCGGTGTCTCCTGCATCGCCAAGGGCGCCGATTCCCTCTTCGCCGAGGCCGTCCTCGCCGCCGGCGGACGTCTCATCGTCGTCATCCCCTCCCAGGACTACCGCCAGAACAAGGTCAAACCCGACCACGCCGTACTCTTCGACCACCTCGTCGAAGCCGCGGAGGAAGTCCTCGTCCTCCCGAACGGCACAGCCGACCGGCAGGCGTACGAGGCCGCCAACGCCGTGCTCATAGAACGCGCCGACCGACTGGTCGCCGTATGGAACGGCGAACCGCCCACTGGCAAGGGCGGCGGGACGGCCGACACCGTCCTGGAAGCGCGGGCCGCGGGTGTCCCCGTGGACGTGGTGTGGCCGGACGGCGCCACCCGCCGAGGCTGAGCGCTCCCGTTGACGGGTTCCCCGGCCTTCATCTGCGCCGGCCGGACAGTAGGTGTCGTCGTCAGCGGCTCCGAGCGTCGGTCTCGGGCCGCATCAGCACCAGATGGCCACCTCAGTCGTGCAGCCCGGACTCCGTCGAAGGGAGTCCGGGCTGTTTGCGCCGGTCTGGGCCACCCGGCGTAGCGGATCGTTCCAACGGGTGAACGTCCCCGAGGCGACGTACCCTGGACACCCCCGGCCCGCACCGCGTGTCGGGCCCTTCGTGTTGTCCACCACAGGATCCACCTCGGGATCCGCAGTTCCGGACGGAAAGCTTTTCATGAGCCTGCACGGTCTGCTCGACGCCGTCGTCAAGGACACCGCCCTCGCGGAAGCGATCGCGGCGGCCGGCGACGGCAACCGCATGCATGTCGATCTGGTCGGCCCGCCCGCCGCCCGGCCCTTCTCGGTGGCCGCGCTGGCCCGTGAGACGGGCAGGCCGGTCCTCGCCGTCACGGCGACCGGGCGGGAGGCGGAGGACCTGGTCGCGGCCCTGCGCTCGCTGCTGCCGCCCGAGGGCGTGGTCGAGTACCCGTCCTGGGAGACGCTGCCGCACGAGCGGCTCAGCCCGCGCAGCGACACCGTGGGGCGGCGGCTGGCGGTGCTGCGGCGGTTGGTCCACCCCCGCGCCGACGACCCCGAGACCGGGCCCGTCTCCGTCGTCGTGGCGCCGGTACGGTCTGTGCTCCAGCCGCAGGTCAAGGGGCTGGGGGACCTGGAGCCGGTGGCGCTGAGGAGCGGGCAGAGCGCTGACCTCGAAGAGGTCGTGCAGGCCCTCGCCGCCGCCGCGTACGCCCGGGTGGAGCTGGTGGAGAAGCGGGGCGAGTTCGCCGTGCGCGGCGGGATCCTCGACGTGTTCCCGCCGACCGAGGAACACCCCCTGCGGATCGAGTTCTGGGGCGACGACGTCGAGGAGATCCGCTACTTCAAGGTCGCCGACCAGCGCTCCCTGGAGGTCGCCGAACACGGACTGTGGGCGCCGCCCTGCCGGGAGCTGCTGCTCACGGACGAGGTGCGGGAGCGGGCCGCCGCCCTCGCCGAGGAGCACCCGGAGCTGGGGGAGCTGCTCGGGAAGATCGCCGAGGGGATCGCCGTCGAGGGCATGGAGTCCCTCGCGCCGGTGCTCGTCGACGACATGGAGCTGCTGCTCGACGTACTGCCGCAGGGGCCCGGCGGCGCCATGACCGTCGTGTGCGACCCCGAACGGGTGCGGACGCGGGCCGCCGACCTGGTGGCGACCAGCCAGGAGTTCCTCCAGGCGTCCTGGGCGGCCACCGCCGGGGGCGGCGAGGCGCCGATCGACGTCGGCGCGGCCTCCCTGTGGTCCCTCGCGGACGTCCGGGAGCGGGCCCGTGAGCTGGGGATGATGTGGTGGTCGGTGTCGCCGTTCGCCGCCGACGAGGAACTCACGGAGACATCGGCCGCTGACGCGGCGGGCGGCACCCTCAAGCTCGGCATGCACGCCCCCGAGACCTACCGCGGTGACACCGCCAAGGCGCTCGCCGACACCAAGGGCTGGCTCGCCGACGGCTGGCGGGTGGCGTACGTGACCGAGGGGCACGGCACCGCCGCCCGTACGGTGGAGGTGCTGGGCGGCGAGGGGATCGCGGCCCGCCTCGACGTACCCGGTGCCAAGTCGGCCGGGCTCGGTGAGCTGAGTCCGTCCGTCGTGCACGTGGCCTGCGGGTCGATCGACCACGGGTTCGTGGAGCCGGGGCTCAAGCTCGCCGTGCTCACCGAGACCGATCTCTCCGGGCAGAAGGCCGCCGGGCGCGAGGGCGCGCGGATGCCGGCCCGGCGCCGCAAGACCATCGACCCGCTCACCCTGGAGGCGGGCGACTACATCGTCCACGAGCAGCACGGCGTGGGCCGGTACATCGAGATGGTGCAGCGCACCGTGCAGGGAGCGACCAGGGAGTACCTGGTGGTGGAGTACGCGCCCGCCAAGCGCGGCCAGCCCGGCGACCGCCTCTACATCCCCACCGACCAGCTGGAGCAGATCACCAAGTACGTCGGTGGCGAGGCGCCCACGCTGCACCGGCTCGGCGGCGCCGACTGGACCAAGACCAAGGCGCGGGCGAAGAAGGCGGTCAAGGAGATCGCCGCCGATCTCATCAAGCTCTACAGCGCTCGGATGGCGGCGCCGGGGCACGCCTTCGGGGCCGACACGCCGTGGCAGCGGGAGCTGGAGGACGCCTTCCCCTACGCGGAGACCCCCGACCAGCTCACCACCATCGCCGAGGTCAAGGAGGACATGGAGAAGACGGTCCCGATGGACCGTCTGATCTGCGGTGATGTGGGGTACGGCAAGACGGAGATCGCGGTGCGCGCCGCCTTCAAGGCCGTGCAGGACGGCAAGCAGGTCGCCGTGCTGGTCCCCACCACCCTGCTGGTGCAGCAGCACTTCGGGACGTTCAGCGAGCGGTACGCGCAGTTCCCGGTGAAGGTGCGGGCGCTGTCGCGGTTCCAGACCGACACCGAGGCGAAGGCGACCCTGGAGGGGCTGCGGGAGGGTTCGGTGGACGTCGTCATCGGCACCCACCGGCTCTTCTCCTCCGAGACCAAGTTCAAGGACCTCGGGCTGGTCATCGTCGACGAGGAGCAGCGCTTCGGCGTCGAGCACAAGGAGCAGCTGAAGAAGCTGCGGGCCAACGTGGACGTGCTGACGATGTCCGCCACCCCCATCCCCCGCACCCTGGAGATGGCGGTCACCGGCATCCGCGAGATGTCGACGATCACCACCCCGCCGGAGGAACGGCACCCGGTGCTGACCTTCGTCGGTCCCTACGAGCAGAAGCAGATCGGCGCCGCCATCCGCCGTGAACTGCTGCGCGAGGGCCAGGTCTTCTACATCCACAACCGGGTCGAGTCCATCGACCGGGCGGCGGCGCGGCTGCGCGAGATCGTGCCCGAGGCGCGGATCGCCACCGCCCACGGCCAGATGTCCGAGCAGGCCCTGGAACAGGTCGTGGTCGACTTCTGGGAGAAGCGGTTCGACGTGCTCGTGTCGACCACGATCGTCGAGTCCGGCATCGACATCTCCAACGCCAACACGCTCATCGTCGAGCGCGGCGACAACTTCGGGCTCAGCCAGCTCCACCAGCTGCGCGGCCGGGTGGGCCGCGGCCGGGAGCGCGGGTACGCGTACTTCCTCTACCCGCCGGAGAAGCCCCTGACGGAGACCGCACACGAGCGGCTCGCCACCATCGCCCAGCACACCGAGATGGGCGCGGGCATGTACGTGGCCATGAAGGACCTGGAGATCCGCGGCGCGGGCAACCTGCTCGGCGGCGAGCAGTCCGGGCACATCGCCGGCGTCGGCTTCGACCTGTACGTGCGGATGGTCGGCGAGGCGGTGGCCGATTACCGGGCCGCGCTGGAAGGCGGCCTGGAGGAGGAGCCGCCGCTGGAGGTCAAGATCGAGCTGCCGGTCGACGCGCACGTCCCGCACGACTACGCCCCCGGCGAGGGGCTGCGCCTGGCGGCATACCGCTCCATCGCCTCCGCCAACAACGAGGAGGACATAAGGGCCGTACGGGAGGAACTGGTCGACCGGTACGGCAAACTCCCCGAGCCCGTGGAGAACCTGCTGCTGGTGGCGGGGCTGCGGATGCTCGCGCGGGCGTGCGCCGTCGGCGAGATCGTGCTCCAGGGCAACAACATCCGGTTCGCGCCGGTCGAGCTGCGGGAGTCGCAGGAGCTGCGGCTCAAGCGCCTGTACCCGGGAACGGTCATCAAGGCCACCGCCCACCAGGTGCTCGTACCGCGTCCGAAGACCGCGAAGGTCGGCGGGAAACCGCTGGTCGGGCGGGAGCTGCTGGGCTGGGTCGGGGAGTTCCTCACCTCTGTGCTGGGGTCGTAGCGGCCCGGTGGGGCGTGAGGCCGTCCGTGGTGCCCGGTGGCACCGCGGACGGCCTCACGCCCCTGTGGGTCAGTGCTGGTCCGGCTTGCCGCCGCCCCGCCTGCCCATGCCGAGCCGGCTCTCGGCCTGCCGCTGGGCGGCGTCGACCTGCTTCCCGTACTTGCCGCCGGTCCGCTTGTTGACCTGCTTCTCGGCGGCGTCGGACATCTTCCGTGACCTGTCCTTGTCCTTGCCGGCCATGCTCTTGACCTTGTCGAGGAAGCCCATGCAGGAACTCCTTCCGAGACGAGACTCTTTTCCGACCGTACGCCCCATATGCCTCGTACGCCCATTAAGGCCCTATATGGTCTGGACCTCTCGATCGCTACGGTGGTACGGCGAGGAACAGCAAGGGGAGGCGCGTGTGACGCGGCACAGCAGGATGCGAACCGGATGGGCCGCGTGCGCGGCACTGGCTCTGGCCCTGGTCACCGGGTGCGACAGTCTGGAGGACGGCGGGACCGCGTCCTCGGGGAGTGGCGGCAGCGGAGCGGAAGCGGAACCCGCCGCCGGGCACGCCGTGAGCCCGCTGAGCAACCCGGACGGGACCAAGCCCGGCCTCGCGGCGGTCACCGGCGACGCCGGCCGGGCCTCCGCCCGGGAACTCATCGAGCAACTGGACACCAAGGGCCGCGGCCCGAAGACCGGCTACGACCGGGACGAGTTCGGCTACGCCTGGATGGACACCGCCGACGGCGTCCCGCTGGCCCGCAACGGCTGCGACACCCGCAACGACATCCTCCAGCGCGACGGCCAGGAGCTGGAGTTCAAGTCCGGCTCCGACTGCGTGGTCGTCTCCATGACGCTGGACGACCCGTACACCGCCAAGACCATCGAGTGGCGCAAGCAGGACGCCGCCGAGGTGCAGATCGACCACGTCGTCCCGCTCTCCTACAGCTGGCAGATGGGCTCCTCGCGCTGGGCGGAGAAGAAGCGGCGGCAACTGGCCAACGACCCCCTCAACCTCATGCCGGTCGACGGCCCCGCCAACTCGTCCAAGGGCGACTCCGGGCCGGCGTCCTGGCTGCCGCCGAACAAGAAGATCCGGTGCGCGTACGCCGTCCGGTTCGCCCAGGTCGCCGTCGAGTACGAGCTGGCGGTGACCACGTCGGACCGGGACGCGCTGCTCAAGCAGTGCGGGGCCTGAACCCGCGCGGCACCCTCCGGACGACAGACCGGGACCGGCCCGCTGGCGGCGCCGGTCCCGGTCGTGACGTCGGTCGTGATGTCGGGCGTGGTTACGGGGCGGGAGGTGCGGGCAGCTCGTTCTGCTCGAAGACGGGGGCGGGCTCGGCCTTGCTGTCGCCGCTGCCGCTGCTGTCGCTGCGGAAGGCGGTGACGGCGCTGGAGGCCCGGTAGACGCGGGTCTGGTTGCTGCTGGTGCGGTAGGAGAAGGCCCAGGTGGGGCCGGAGGTGTTGGTGTAGGTGAAGGCGGTGGGGTCGGTGGCCGCCGCTTCGAAGGTCTCCTGGTTCCAGGTGCGCCAGGTGCCGGAGCCCTGGGTCTGCTCGCCGGTGTTGTAGAGGAAGCCGTCGTCGGCGCGGGCCATGATCTCGGTGATGCCGGTGAGGGGGCTGATGACGACGGACGGGGAGCCGGCGAAGGTCTTGTCGCCGACCTGGCTGAAGGCGGCGGGGAAGGCGGCGCCCTCGGCGGACTGGGTGAGGTGGACGATGTGGCCGTCGGCGTCGCGGGCGAAGACCCCGAGGCGGTAGCCGGGGTAGACGATGACGGACGGGGTGCCGGTGATGGTCCGGTCGCCCAGGGTGGTCCAGGTGCCGACGGCGCCGTTGCTGAACGTCGCGGTCCGGAGCGTGCCGTTCGCGTCGGTGCCGAAGAGCTGGATGCCGTTGCGGACGGTGACAGCGGTGAGCGGACCGGAGAAGCCCTCGCCGCTCAGCGGCATCCAGCCCATGAAGTCCACGTTGGCCCGCTGCTGGACGCGGTACCAGGGCTTGCCGTCGGCGTCCACGGCGAACTGCGCGAGCACTCCGTCCGCCGTCTTCCCGGTCGTCGGGTGCTCCGCCATCGCGCCGGCGAGGTTGATCCAGTCGCCCCAGTCCGGGCTGCTCGCGGCGTGCCGCCGCCACCAGATGTCGCTGCTGACGTTCTGCGCGGTCAGCGCCGTCCGGCCGTCCGGCTGTTCGGTGAGCGTCGGCTGTCCCGAGAACGCCTCGTTGCCCGAGACCGTCGTCCACTGCACGGAGTTGAAGTCCGACGGGTCGGTCTGCCGGCCGTGGACCAGACGCCCGATGTTGTCGGTGTAGGCGTACTCGACCTCCCCGCTGGACGCCTGGAGCACGCTGGTCGGGGTGGCGGACTCGACGCTGATCGAGGGCTTCGCCGGCGTGTGGTTCGCGGTCAGGCGGCAGGCGTCGGGCGCGCCGGTCACGCTGGTGTAGCCGGACCACCAGGTGCCGCTGCCGAGGAGCACGTTGTAGGGGTCGAAGTTGCCCGCGTCCTCCCGGTAGCGGTACTGGCGTACCTCTCCGTTGGGCTTGACGCGGAGGATGGTGTCGCCGCCGAAGGAGGTGAGGTCCTCGGTGTCGCGCCAGTCCGCCCAGCTGACCGTGCGGTGCTGCTCGATCCACCGCTGGCTGGTGAAGTCGTAGCGTGAGCGCGTCAGATCGCCGGTGGCCGAGTCGACTCCGTAGACCACGCCCAGCTCGGTGGCGACGATGAAGCTGTAACGGCCCCAGCCCGAGGCGATCTTCTTGTTGCTGTCCGCGCTCCACGTGTTGGTGGAGCTGGTGTAGCGGGCGTAGCGCAGGTCGCCGTCGCCGTCGACGAACCAGAGGTTGCCGCCCCGGTCCGCGCTGATCTTGTTGCGGTTGGCGTCCAGGCGGTAGCTGCCGTACGAGTCGCTGATCTTGCGGTGGTGGATGTCCCAGGTGCCGGTCGACCCGTCCCGGTGGCTGAAGTACAGGCCGTCCGACTTGATGCCGTAGAAGGTCGCTCCGTTGGCGGTCAGTACGCGCGGGTACTGGTCCCAGCCGGAGTCGATGGTGCCGGCCTCGGGGAGCGAGCCCGTCGCGCCGGCCGGGTCGGCGACGTTGCGCCGCAGCAGGCTTCCCTCGGTGGTGACCGAGTAGAGGGCGCCGGTCGACGTGCAGGTGATCTCGTCCGCGGCCTGGGCGGTGCCCGAGGTGGTGGTCATGGCTATGGGCAGCGCGGCGGCCGCGGTGGTGATCGCGATCATCCGACGGCTGAGCCGTCCACGGGACAGGGGTGACAGGGGTCTCATCGGCATCCTTCCGGACTTCGTGTGATCTGGTCGCCCCGGGTCACGGGACGGCGGGAGGAGGGGGCGGCGCGTCTGCGGTGACGGCTCCCCCCGAGTGGGACATTCGTGGGCCCGGCGCTACCTGTCCGACGGCGCGGACAGGCCGTGCTCCGCACGGACCGGCGCGGGTCCGCGGGCAGCACGGCCGCGAGCCGCGACCGCGCGGGGTCCGGCGTCGGCGACGGGGGCGCCGTCGCCGGTGGTGGGGCGGGAGGCGGCGGGGCCGGCCGGGGTCCCGGAGGTCCGTCGCTCCCGGGTGCGCCGGACGCCGGAACCCCGTGTCCGTCCACCGGCGCCGCGGAGGGTGTCCCTGCCGCGGGCGGACCGGGTCATCGCCTCCGCCGGCCCGGTGCGGGCGCCGCACATGACGTCGTCCGTGGCGTACGGGCGTTGTGTCGACATGTGGATGACGGGAGGCGCGGCGGCTGTCGGCGCGGTCGACGTGACCACGCGACGGCCGAACCGTCTGCCCGATGCGGATCTCATGGACGTCCTTCCAGCTCAGTGCGGTGATTCCGAGCAGGGAAGCAGCGGTTCGACATGATTGCGCACCCCCTGGCAGGGGGACGGTAAGCAGCTTTGGGTTAACGATGCAGTGGCGCGGAGATGAACAACTGACGCGTGTACATGACAAGCAGATGGACAGTTGGTGATCGTCTGGACAGAATCTTCATACAACTCTCAGGATCCATAAGTCGATTCATGACCCACGTGTGGTGCTGAGGGGGAGCTGTGCCTGACTACCGGAGAGTCGCCCGAAGACTGCTGTCCCGTCGGCTGCGCCGCAGTCGCTGGGGCATGGCCCTCGGCATCCTCCTGGCGTCGGTGATCACGGCCAGTTCCCTGGCCCTGTCCGGCACCGGCATCCCGCTGTTCCCCGAGGACCCCCAGGGCCGCGACGCCCCCGACCAGCGGTGGGCGTCCGCCGACGGCAAGGACCACCTGGTCGGCGAGCGGGACGCCAACACCAAGGCCCCGCGGACCCTGCGGTCGAAGTACCCGACGACGGTGAAGAAGGGCAGTGTCGCCGCCGCCGAGAAGAAGGCCCGCAACAAGGCCGAGGCCGTCGCCCCGCCGGCCACCGAGGTCACCGGCTTCGACGCCGACCGCAGCAGGGAACTGCCCGCCGAGCGCGACGGGTTCAGCCGTACCTACGCCAACGAGGACGGCACCCGGACCACCGAGATGTCGCCGACGCCGGTCAACTACCGCGACGCGGACGGTGACTGGCAGCCCATCGACACGGAACTGCGGGCGGACGGCGGCGGCTGGCGCAACACCGCCGACTCGGTCGGCGTACGCATCGACGAGCGGGCCGACTCCGCGCGCCTGGCCACCGTCGAACTCCCCGGCGGCCGCAGCCTGTCGTACGGCCTGAGCGGCGCCGCCGGCGTCGAGGGCAGCGCCGAGGGCAGCGCCGTCACCTACGAGGGTGTCCTCGCGGACACCGACCTGACGCTGGAGTCCCAGGCCGGCGGCGTCAAGGAGACCCTCGTCCTGCACTCGGCCGACGCCCCGACGACCTTCGACTTCCCCCTCGCCCTGGACGGGCTGACGGCGCGGATCGCGGACGGCGCCGTGGAGCTGACCGACGCCAGGGGCCGCGTCGCCGGTGTCATCCCCGCCGGGTTCATGGAGGACTCGGGGCACGGCGGTGAGCAGGGCGCCCCCGCCCGCTCCGAGGACGTCGCCTACGACCTCGTCGAGCGGGCCGGCGGCGGCCAGGCCCTGCGGATCACCGTCGACGCGGACTGGCTGCGGGCCCCGGAGCGGGTCTTCCCGGTCAAGGTCGACCCCTCCGTGGACACCTCGTCCGCCGAGACCAGCGTCTACGTCAAGAGCGGCGGCTCCGTCGTCGGCACCAGCGAACTCCAGGTCGGCAAGGGCGCCGACGGCGCGACCGCCACCTACCTGGGCTTCCCGTCGCTGGACGAGGAGCTGAAGCACCACAAGATCTTCGGCGCCCAGCTCCAGCTCACCAACTACGACTCCGCCTCCTGCAGGGCCCGCCCGGTGTCGGTCCACCCGGTCACGGAGTCCTGGTCCGCCGGCACCGGCCTCAGCTACCCCGGCCCCTCGGTCGGCGGCAGCCTCGCGTCGAAGTCCTTCGCCTACGGCTACATCGCCACCGGCAAGTCCAAGTCCGCCTGCCCCGCCGCCTCCGAGCTGTTCGACCTCGGCAAGTCCGGCCGCGACCTCGTCCAGCGCTGGGTCGACGGTGACCAGGCCAACTACGGCCTGTCGGTGCGGGCCTCGGCCACCGACTCCCTGGGCTGGAAGAAGTTCGCCGGGCACGGCACGGCCAACCCGCCCAAGCTGTACGTCACCCACTCCCCGTACAACGCGAGCTACTCCTTCACCCAGCCCGTCCCCGACCCGCCGGTCCTGCAGAACCAGGCCGGCCAGGTCAAGGTCGCCGTCACCAACAAGGGCGCGCAGACCTGGACGCCCGGCGCCTACTACCTGGCCTACCGGGCGTACGACAAGGACGGCAAGCTGGTCACCCAGCAGCGCGCCGCCAACCTGACGACCAATGTCGCCCACGGCGCCAAGACCACCTTCACCGCGACCATCAAGGCGCTGCCGCCGGGCGCCTACCTGCTGGACTTCAGCATGGTCAGGTCCGGCGGCCCGGTCTTCACCGACGAGCAGGTCGCCCCCGGACGGCTCTCCCTCCAGGTCTTCGACATCGCGCCCGTGGTGCAGGAGCAGTACCCGCCCAACGGCTACCAGGCGCAGACGCTCAGCCCGCAGCTGTGGGCCAGCGCCGTGGACATCGACGCGCCCGCCGGGCAGACGCTCCAGTACAAGTTCGAGGTCTGTGAGCAGGGCGACGACGACAAGCCCGTCGACTGCGTCACCTCCGCCTACCAGTCCAGCCCCGCCTATTCCGTCCCGGCCGGCCGGCTGTCCTGGAACAAGACGTACCTGTGGCGCGGCTTCGCCAAGGACGCGAGCAACGAGGTGCCCACCGCCCAGATCGCCCTGCTCACCTCGGTCCCGCAGCCGGAGATCACCTCCCGGCTGAGCGAGGGGCAGGACCTGGAGTTCGACCCGCAGGTCGGCAACTACGCGACCTCGGCGATCGACGCCTCCCTGGCCGGCGTCGGCCCGGACATGACGCTGGTGCGGACCTACAACAGCCTCGACCCACGCCGCGACCTCGCCTTCGGCACCGGCTGGACCACCCGCTACGACATCCGCCTCACCCCCGACAACGACGGCACCGGCAACGTCGTCATCCGCTACCCGGACGGCCGCGACGTCCGCTTCGGCAAGAACCCCGACGGCTCCTACGCGCCGCCGCCCGGCCGGTTCGCCAAGCTGACCCAGGACACCACCGCCGGCACCTGGACCCTCCAGGACAAGTCGGGCACGACGTACTCCTTCAGCAACACCGGCCTGCTGGTCAAGATCACCGACGCCACCTCCAACGTCGTCACCTACACCTACTCGGGCGGCAAGCTCGTCAAGGCCGAGAACCCGCGCAGCAAACGCTCCCTGACCTTCACCTGGACCGGCTCCCACGTCACCCGGGTCGCCACCAACGCGGTCGACGGGGCCGCACTGGCCTGGACGTACACCTACACCGGTGACGTCCTGGACCAGGTCTGCGATCCCACGGGCGGCTGCACCGCCTACACCTACACCGCCGGCAGCCACTACGCGGCGGGGGTGCGCGACTCGCGCCCCGAGTCCTACTGGCGGCTCGGTGAGGAGGAGGGCACCTCCGCCGAGAGCGCCATCGAGGTCAACCTCGGCAAGGACCGCGGCACGTACGGCGACGTCACCCTCGGCGGCGCCGGCGCGGTCACCGGCGACCCCTCCACCGCCGCCGGCTTCAACGGCACCACCTCCCGGGTCACCCTGCCCGGCGGCACCCTGAAGGCGAGCCGGGACGCGGCCGTCGAGGTGTGGTTCAAGACCATCGCCACCGGCGTCGGCGGTCCGCTGATCGGCTACCAGGACAAGGCGTGGGGCACCGCCCCCGGCACCGGCGTACCCACCCTGTACGTCGGCACCGACGGCAAGCTGCGCGGCCAGTTCTGGGACGGCACCGCCCACCCCATGACCGCCACCACCACCAACGTCAACGACGGCAAGTGGCACCACGCCGTGCTCTCCGTCTCCGGCGCCACCCAGACCCTCTACCTGGACGGCAAGCAGGCCGCCACCCTGGCCGGCGGCCAGATCCAGGCGCAGAACCTCACCCACAACCAGATCGGCGCGGCCCGGCCCAGCTCCCCGGCGAGCTGGCCCGGCTGGGGCGGCGCCCAGGCCCGCTCCTTCGCGGGCTCGATCGACGAGGTCGCCGTCTACCACCACCCGCTGGGCTCCCAGGCCGTCTCCACCCACTACGCCCTGGGCACCAAGGCCGCCGACCTGCTCACCAGGACCACGCTGCCCAGCGGCCGGACCGCCGCCGAGGTGTCCTACGACACCGCCCGCGACCGGGTCAGCGAGTACACCGACGCCAACGGCGGCACCTGGGCGGTGGGCGCCCCCGCCGTCTTCGGCGACGAGGACGACCTGCGCCGCACCGTCGAGGTGCACGACCCGGTCGGCCAGCCGTACTTCTACGAGTACGACGGCATGACCTCCCAGCTGCTGCGCTACGGCGAACCGCTGGGCCTGGGCACCCGCGAGTACGACGGAACCCCCGAGCCGTCCCCCTCCACCTCCCCGCCGACCGAGGTGTGCTCGGAGCCCGACCCCGGCGACCCGATGTTCTGCACCACCCCGCCGGGCAACGACGACGGCAGCCCCGACTTCATCCGGCACCCCGTCGACGGCGTCGCGATCCGCAGCTACACCTACGACGACCGCGGCTACCAGACCGTCACCACCAGCGAGACCGGCGACACCGTCACCCTCGGCTACGACGACCGGGGCAACGTCAACAGCCAGACCACCTGCCGGGCCAAGGGCGACTGCCACACCTCGTACACCACCTACCCGGCCGGCCTGGACGAGCTGGACCTGCGGATCGACCTGCCCACCGAGACCCGCGACGCCCGCTCCAGCAGCGCCACCGACAACCGCTACCTGACGACGTACAAGTACGACGACAACGGCAATCTGCTCTCCCAGAAGAACCCCGACGGCGGCTCGGTCGTCAACACCTACACCACCGGTGTGGAACCGGCCCGCGACGGCGGCAACACCCCCACCGGCCTGCTGCGGACCAGCACCGACCCGCGCGGCGCCGTCACCCGCTACGCCTACTTCAACAGCGGTGACATCGCCGAGGTCGTCGAACCGTCCGGCCTCATCACCCGCTACACCTACGACGCCCTCGGCCGCCGCACCAGCGAGACCGAGATCTCCGACAGCCAGCCGAACGGCGTCACCACCACCTACCAGTACGACAAACTGTCTCGTCTGGTGTCCTCCACGGACCCGCAGGTCGGCGACGCCGTCACCGGGGCGCAGCACCAGCAGCGCACCACGACGACGTACGACCCGGACGGCGTGGTGACGGCCACCGAGATCGACGACATCGTCGGCGCGGACCTGCCGCGCTCGATGACGTACGAACTCGACGACCACGGCCGCCCGGTGCGCGTCACCGACGCCGAGGGCAACGAGACCTCCTACGGCTACGACCCGTTCGGCAACCAGACCTTCATGGTCGACGGCAACGGCAACCGCTTCGAGTACGCCTACACCGCGCGCAACATGATCGCCGAGGTGCGCCTGACCGACTGGGACGGCGACCCCGACGGCGCCGACGGGTCCGGCGAGGACCTGGTCATGCAGTCCTACGCCTACGACATGGCCGGCCGCCTCGCCCAGCACACCGACGCCATGGGCCGCACCCTGGAGTACCAGTACTACGGCGACGACCTGGTCAAGTCGATCACCCTCAAGGGCTTCCACAACCCCGACGGCACCACCCGCGACATCGTCGTGGAGGCCAACGAGTACGACGGCGCCGGCAACGTCACCCAGGAGACCACCGACAACGGGCGGACGGTCACCCGGACGACCTACGACGCCGTCGGCCGGGTCGCCTCCACCGTGACCGACCCCGGCGGCCTGGCCCGCTCCACCAGCTACACCTACGACCTGGCCGGCAACGTCACCACGACGAAGAACGGCGGCAACCCGTCCCACGTGCCGTGGCCGGTGAGCGCCACCCCCGAGCAGGTCGACTACGTCTACGACCTCGCGGGCAACGCCACCAAGGAGATCACCCACAACGGCTCCGGGACGCTGACCACGACGTACGCCTACGACCAGCGCGGCCTGACCAAGACCGTGACCGATCCCGCCGGGAACGTCACCGACTACGGCTACGACGCGCTGGGCCGCCAGATCTCCACGCTGGCGCCCGCCGTCGACACCGAACAGGCCGGCGCCGCCGCGCAGCACACCCGTCCGCTGACCATCGTCGGCCTGGACACCTACGGCGCCGCCACCTCCGTCCAGGACCCCCTGGGCAACGTCACCCGCACCGAGTACGACCGGCTGGGCCGGCAGATCAGCACCACGGGCGCCGCGTACACCGCGCCCGGCACCAGCACGCCGGTCACTCCGACCGCCCAGTACCGCTACGACGCGCTGGGCAACGTGGTCGAGGCGACCGACCCCCTCGACCAGGTCACCCGCTACAGCTACGACCGGCTGAACCGGGTCACCGTCCGCGACGAACCCACCGGTACCGGCGACGACCGAGCCCAGTGGAAGTACACCTACACCCGCACCGGCGAGGTCCTCTCCGTCACCGGCCCGACCGGCGCCCGCGCCGAGACGACCTACGACGACCTGGACCGCCCGGTCACCCAGACGCAGATCGACCGCGAGCCGTACGAGGACGCGTTCACCACCCGCTACACCTACGACGACGCGGGCAACGTCACCGAGCAGACCGACCCCAGCGGCGCGAAGACGTCGTTCACCTACGACAGCCTCGGCCAGATCGTCCGCCTGACCGAACCCAGCGGCACGGTCACCGAGTTCGGCTACGACCTGGCCGGCCGCGAGGTCCGCCGCTCCGACGGCCTCGGCCGCACCTCGTCCCTGCTCTACGACCAGGCCGGACGCCTCGTCTCCGAGTCCGACCTGGCCCCGAACAGCAACTCCCTCCGGACCATCGGCTACGCCTACGACGACGCGGGCAACCTGGTGAGGTCGACCGACCCGCTCGGCCACACCACCAGCTACGCCTACGACGCGCTGGGCAGGCTCACCAAGCAGACCGAGCCGGTCACCGACACCGAGTCCATCACCACGTCCTTCGGCTACGACGCGGCCGGCCACCGCACCCGCTACACCGACGGCCGCGGCAACTCCACCTACTACACCTTCAACACCCTCGGACTCGCCGAGTCGGTGATCGAACCGGCCACCGAGGCCGACCCCGACGCCGCCGACCGCACCTGGACCACGGCCTACGACGCGGCCGGCCAGGCGGTACGCGCCACCGCCCCCGGCGGCGTCACCCAGACCCGCGTCTACGACAACACCGGCCAGTTGATCAAGGAGACCGGCACCGGCGCCGAGGCCGCCACCGCCGACCGCAGCTACGGCTACGACGCGGCGGGCCGCCTGACCTCCGCCGCCACCCCCGACGGCGACAACACCTACACCTACAACGACCGCGGCCTGCTGCTGTCGGCCGAGGGCCCGTCCGGCGAGGCGAGCTACGCCTACGACGACGACGGCCTGCTGACCAGCCGCACCGACGCCACCGGCACGTCCCTGTTCACGTACACCGAGCAGCAGCTGTCCACCGCCA
This sequence comes from Streptomyces sp. ISL-12, assembly GCF_018614415.1. GTDB lineage: Bacteria > Actinomycetota > Actinomycetes > Streptomycetales > Streptomycetaceae > Streptomyces. The sequence continues at coordinate 6,319 of NZ_JAGGOO010000142.1, read as the reverse complement.
AGGACTCCCTGACCGGCACCAGCCAGAGCTACGCCTACGACACCTCCGGCATGCTCCGCCAGGTCTCCTACGGCGCCGGACAGAGCCGCAGCTACGGCTACGACGACCTGGGCCGCATCGACACCGACACCCTGACCAACAGCACCGGCCAGGCCGTCACCTCCATCGACTACGGCTACGACGACAACGACCACCTGACCTCGAAGAAGGTCACCGGCAGCAACGCGGCCGACAACACCTACGGCTACGACCAGGCCGGCCGCCTCACCTCCTGGACCGCCGACGGCGACACCACGGAGTACGGGTGGGACGCCTCCGGCAACCGCACCCGGGAGGGCGACAAGACCGCCGTCTACGACGAGCGCAACCGCGTCCGGTCCGACGGCGACTACACCTACACGTACAGCCCGCGCGGCACCCTGTCCTCCCGCACCAGCTCAGGGCTGACCGAGGACTTCGCCTTCGACGCCTTCGACCGGCTCCTCCAGGCCGGGGACGTCTCCTACGACTACGACTCCCTGGACCGCGTCGACTCCCGCAACGGCACCGACTTCTCCTACGCGGGCCTCAGCCCCGACCCGGTCGGCGACGGCGCCTCCTCCTACGGCCGCGGCCCGATGGACGAGCTGATGTCGGTCTCCGAGAACGGCACCGCGCAGCTGGTCGTGACCGACTCCCACGGCGACGTGGTCGGCGACTTCGACGCGACGGACTCGGACCTGACGGAGCTGGCGGACTCGACGACGTACAGCCCGTTCGGCGAGGAGGTCGAGTCGCAGGGCGACGGCGAGGTCGCGGGCGAACTCGGCTACCAGGGCGACTACACGGACCCCGACACCGACCAGGTGAACATGGGGGCCCGCTGGTACAACTCCGACACCGGCACCTTCGACTCCCGCGACTCGGTGGACTACGCGGGCGGCGCCTCCATCCTCGCCAACCGCTACACCTACGGCGCCGGCGCACCGCTGGACTACGTCGACCCCGACGGCCACTGGCCGAGCTGCGGCTGGTGCAAGAAGGTCGCCTCCGGGGTGAAGAAGGTCGGCAGCGCCATCAAGAGCGGCGTCAAGAAGGCCGCGAGGGCGGTCAAGAAGGTCGTCAAGAAGGCGTGGCGGGCCGCGGTCTCCGCGGTGAAGGCGGTCGGCCGGGCCATCAGCAACGCGGCCAAGTGGGTCTACAACAAGGCCAAGTCGGCCGTCAGCTGGGTCGCGCAGAAGGTGTCCTCGGCGGTCAGCTGGGTGGCGAGCAAGGCGACGTCGGCGGCGAAATCGGCGGCGGCCTGGGCCCGCGAGAAAGCGGCGGCGGCGAAACGGGCCGCGGTGGCCCGCGCGAAGGCCATCACCAAGAAGGCCAAGGCAGCCGTCTCCTACGCCATCCAGCACAGCCCGCTGCCGGAGATAGCGGCGGCGGTGAAACCCCTCATCTCGGTGACGAAGGACATCGTCTCCGCCGCTGCGAACCTGCCCGCCGCGGTGGTGGACACCGCCCGCAACGTCATCGCGGACGCGGCGCAGGCCGCGACCGACCTGCGGGACGCGGTGGTCGCGGCGGCCGGTGAGGTCGTGGAGACGGTCTCCACCGCGGTCCAGGCCGCCACCGAGTTCGCCCGCGCGGCGGCCCCCTACATCAGGGACGGCCTGAAGGCGGGCCTGGAGTTCGCGGCCGAGGCCTCCGGCTTCAACGACTTCAAGAACTGCCTCACCAAGGGCGACATGGAGGCCTGCGCCTGGGCGGCGGCCACGGTCGCCGGAGCCCTGGCGGGCGGCGCGGGAGCCGGCGTGGTCCGCGCGGCCAAGGCGGGCCGCATGGCGACCAAGGCGGCGAAGTACGCGGACGACATCTCCGAGGCCGCGGACAAGCTGGACACGGCGGTGGAGTACACGTCCTGCGCCGCGGACCTCGCCGGGGTCGCGGCCTCGGCCAACAGCTTCACCGAGGGCACGCTCGTCCTCATGGCCGACGGCAGCCGCAAACCCATCGAGGACGTGGACGTCGGCGACGAGGTCAAGGCCACCGACCCGACGACGGACGAGTCCCCGTCGTCGGAGAAGGTCACCGACACGATCACCGGCAAGGGCGAGAAGCACCTGGTCGCCCTGACGATCGACACGGACGGCGCCGCCGGCGACGCGACAGCCGTCCTGACCGCCACGGAGGGCCACCCCTTCTGGGTCCCCGACCTGAGGGAATGGCTGGACGCCGGCGACCTGAAGCCGGGCCAGTGGCTGAGCACGGGCTCGGGCACGAAGGTCGAACTGACGGCGGTACGGGCGTGGACGCAGAGCACGACGGTCCACAACCTGACGGTGGACCGGGCGCACACGTTCTTCGTGGCGGCGAGCGGGACTTCGGTCCTCGTCCACAACTGTCCCGCAGGTGGTGATGACGCCGCTGAAGAGATGATTCGGATGCGGCACTACACGAATGCCAAGGGTAAGGCGGGAATCAAGCAGAGCGGCGTTATCAGGGCCAGTGACCAGAATAAGGTCTTCCTCGTCCCGGCCAAGGGAAAGCCGATGAGTCCCCGTGACGCCGAGGCCAAGCTGGGAATCGGGCGTGGCAGAGGTAACCATGTTCTGGAATTCGATGTCCCGGCCGGTCGGGTGAAGTCGCGATACAATGCGACGATGGGTATCACCGAATGGGTCGCAGACGGTGATCTTCCGGTCAAGAACATTCGAGTAAAAAGGTGACGGGCGTGGCTCGAACTATTTCGGTGGAACTCGCAGGATTCACTGGTTTGTTCCGAGATCTGGAGGAGTATGTGGTGTCTCTGGATCGGGTATTGTCACGCATCGGGGCGGGAGAGGATCCGCGCATACTCCTCGAGTACGTAGTGGAGTACGGCCTCCCATCGCGACTTGCTCAAGCCCGCGAATTCGTGGGGGACTCCCTCGAACGCGTTATCGGGGCGGAAGCGCTGGAGGAGATCGCCGAACAGGTCGAGGCGTACAGGGACAAGAAATGAGGCCATAGCCTCAGGAGGCCCATCAGCCGGAAAGCTGGTGGGCCTCCGTTCAGCGGATCCACACAGTGAAAAACGAACTGTTCCCCGTCCGACACTGCCTCGTTCACCATCCGTTCCTAACGTCCCGTGATCAAAAGCATCGGCTCCGTGAGGGAAGGACATCGATGAGAGAGACGACGCGAGGCCGGGCCGGTCGCCGGCTGGCCGTGTTCGTGACCGCCGCCGCCGCGCTGCCCGTCGTGGCGCTCGCCCCGACCCCCGCACAGGCCGCCGCCGCGGTCACCTGTGCCAGTACGGGACCGACGTACGCCGTCGACACGGCCGGGAACCTGCTGCGCCAGGCCATGCCCACCCCCCTCACCGGCGGCACGATGCCGTCGCCGAGCACGATCGACACCGGCTGGTCCGGCTACGGCCAGGTCATGGCCGGCCCGGACCAGGAGCTGTACGGGGTCAAGTCCGACGGCCTCTACCTGAGCCGGCGCACCGGCTCCGGCACCTGGGACATCCACCACAAGAAGATCAGCAACAACTTCGGCCAGTACCAGCAGGCCGCCGACCGCGACAAGATCACCGTCGACCGCGCCGGCCACATCTGGCGGCTCGACGAGAACGGCGCCCTGCGCTGGCACAAGTACTACGCGGACAGCAGCTCCTGGTACCCCGGCGGCGACAAGATCGTGGACGCGGACTGGAGCCGCTACGACGCCATCGTCGCCGGTGACGAAGGGGTGATCTACGGCCGGGAGACCGCGACCGGGTCCCTGTACCGCTCCCGCTACGACTTCACCAGCCAGCGCTGGACCGAGCGGCACATACGGGTGTCCTACTCCGGCTGGAACACCGAGGGCGACCTGGCCTCCCTGGGCGGCGACACCCTGCTGCGCGTGATGCCGGACGGCAACCTCCGCTACTACCGCTACGACGAGGACACCGACGCCTGGGCCGTCGCCGCCAAGGTCATCGGCTCCGACCGCTGGGCCGGCTACCGCAACGTGACCGCCGCCCCCGACACCTGCTCCATCACCGCCGACCACACCCCGCCGGCCCCGCAGATCACGGTGGAGCCCCACAGCACCACCAGCGTCCTCCAGGCCTCCGCCGGCACCGTGGAGTACGCCTACACGGACGGCATCGGCCGGCTCGTGCACGGACGCCAGTCCGACCCCTCCGACTTCAACAGCGTCCAGTGGACCGTCGTCGACGACCAGGAGGGATTCACCGGCCGTCCGTCGCTCGCCGAGCACCCCGACGGCCGCGTGGTGCTGACCGCCCACAACCTGAACGGCGACATCTGGACGCGCGACCAGGCCGCCCCGGCCGGCGCCGACTGGTCGAACTGGACCGACCTGGCCGGTCGGATGGCCCAGCACGCCACCACCGCGAAGCTGCCCGACGGCCGTCTGGTCCAGTTCTCCGTCGACGCGCAGGGCAGGCCCTGGTACCGCGCCGAGCAGGAGGCCAACGGTTACTTCATGAGCTGGCTGCCGCTGAGCGGCGGCAGCCACACCCAGCCGCTGACCGCCGTCACGGTCCGCGACGGCATCCAGCTGTTCGGCGTCAACGCCTCCGGCACCCTGACCACCGCCCACTTCAGCGACGGCACCCTCTCGGCCTGGACCAACCTCGCCGGTACGGGCTTCACCGGCACGCCGGCCGTCGTGGTCTACCCGGGCTACCGGCTCGCCGTCTTCGCCCGTGACGCCGACGGGCACATCGTCACCCTGGCCCAGTCGTCCGAGGGCGGCGCCTTCCCCGGCACCTGGTCCCAGGTCGGCGACAAGACCTTCGCCGGTTCCCCGTCCGTCGTCATCAGCCCGCTGACCGGCATCACCGAGATCATGGCCCGCGCCGACGACGGCTACCTCTACAACACCGGCGAGCAGACCCAGGGCTCCGGCACCTGGCGCACCTGGAAGCAGGAGACCCACGAGGCGGCGGCCACCGACCCCACCGCCTTCACCTACACCAACACCTCCGGCCCCACCTGGGCCTTCTCCTACCGCACCGGCACCAACCAGACCCGCGTCTACGAGGCATCCAGCGCCACCGCCTCCGCCGCCGCCCGCACCACCGCGGCCACGGCCCCGCCGGCGCCCGTCTTCACCGCCCACGAACTCCCGGCGCCCACGGACGAGCGGTCCCGCTAGTCCGGCACCCGCCAGCACCGGCCGGTGCGGTGCGGCGGTGCCCGATGTCCCGGTGAATCGTTGGTCGAATGGGTTGGCCGGAGCCCGCCCACTGCCTACCATCGATCACCGCAAGACCTTGTGCACCGTCGCACAATCTCCAACGGGAGGTCCCCTTGCACCGCCGCCGTCGCACCGCGCTCGTCCTCACCGCCGCGATCGCCGCGGCGGCACCGCTCCTCACCGCCTGCGGGAACGACGCGCACCCCGGCGCGGCGGCCGTCGTCGACGGCCGGCGGATCACCGTCGCGCAACTGGAGGACCGGGTCAGCGAGGTACGCGCGGCCCAGCGCGCGGCCGTGCCCGACGAGGCGCAGTACGCGCAGGCCATCTCCAGGACCGGCAGCCTCACCCGCGACACCCTCCAGAGCATGGTCCTCGACCGGGTACTGCACCGCGCCGCCCAGGACGCGGGCGTCACCGTCACCCGCAAGGAGGTCCAGCGGATGCGCACCGGGCTGGAGCAGCAGGCCGGGGGAGCCAAGGCGCTGGAGACGGTCTGGCTCCAGCAGTACGGCATCGCCCCGGGGCGCGTCGACGACAACCTCCGCCTCCAGCTGGAGGCCCAGAAGCTCGCCGAGCACCTCGGCACCGACACCGGCCAGCCCGCCTTCTGGAAGGCCCTGTCGCAGACGTCGGAGAAGCTCGACATCGACCTCAACCCGCGCTACGGCACCTGGGACGTCGAGAAGAGCAGCCGCGCCGACGCGAAGACGCCCTGGGTACGGGAGGTCGCGCCGGCGGGAGTGCCCCAGGCGACGTGACGGGACAGCCGTAAGCCGCCCCTGTGGACAACTCCTGGGGCGTCCGGCGCCGTGCGTTACGTTCGAGGTGTGAACGCCACGAGTCCCGAAGCCGTCGCCGGCCAGGCCCCCGCCCCCGGCCGCGTCGTCCTGCTCACCACCAGCCACCGCGTCGCCCCCGGCCTGCTGTCCTGGCCGGCCTGGCAGGCGCTGCGCACCGCCGACCGCGTGCTGTGCGCGGACGGCGCGCACCCGCAGCTCCCGTATCTGCGGGAGGCGGGGATACGGGTCGACGAGTCGGCCCCCACCGCCGAGGAGCTGGTCGACGCCTGCGCGGGCGGACACACGGTGGTGGTCGTGGCGACCGGCGAGGGGGAGCCGGCCCTGACGGACGGTCTGGCCCGGCTGGCCGGCTC
>NZ_JAGGOO010000141.1 GCF_018614415.1 Streptomyces sp. ISL-12 | reverse complement strand
GGTACAGCCGCAGCCCTCGGTGAGTGCGCCCCGTACCCGCCGCACCGGTACGGCCGCAGCCCTCGGTGAGTGCGCCCCGTACCCGCCGCACCGGTACGGCCGCAGCCCCCGGTCAGGGTGCCCGGTCGAGGATTCCCGAGCGGGCGATGAGGTAGCCGAGCTGGGCGCGGCTGTCGCTGCCGAGGGTGGCGGCGAGCTTGGCGATGTGGACGCGGGCGGTGCGGACGTTCATGCCGAGGCGGTCGGCGATGACGGCGTCGGTGTGCCCCTCCACCAGCAGGGCGGCGACGGCGCGCTGGCGCGGGGTGATGCCGTCCAGGGTGGGCACCTCCTCGGCCTGCGGATACATGGGGACGGCCAGCCGCCACAGGCGGTCGAAGACGGTGACCAGGTACTCCACCAGCGCCGGGTGGCGGATCTCCAGGGCGAGGGTGCGGTCCCCGTTGGCGGGGATGTAGGCCACCGTGCGGTCCACGATGATCAGCCGTTCGGTGACCTCGTCCAGGGTGCGGGCCTGCACGTCGCCGGTGAGCCGCTCGTAGCGGGCCAGGACGGTGGGCGCGTACCGCAGGGTGTGCTGGTACAGGGCGCGGATGCGGCCGCCGCGGGCGAGGAATGCCTGGTCGCGTTCGAGGACGGGTTCGTGGACCTGGGGCGGGGGGCCGATGTGGGCGCTGTGCGGCTGGATGGTCAGCACCTCGGCGGTGGCCTCGGTCATGACCTCGGCGATGGCCCGGCTGATCCGGTCCTTGCCGCTGAGCAGCCGCAGCGCCGGGGAGTCGTCGGCCGACGCGTCCGGGCCGCCGAGCCGCAGCAGCGGGGCGAAGGTCTCCGCGAGCCGCTCGCCGCGCCGCCGTTCACCGGCGACGCGCTCCTCGGAGGCGCGCAGCAGACGGTGCAGGGCGACGGCCGGGGCCACCGGCTCCAGCCGGTCCGGGGCGGCGACGGCGGGACACAGCAGGCCGGCGTCGAGCAGACACGGCGCCGCGTCGGCCGCCGCGGCCGGGAGGGGGCCGTCGCGCAGCGCGCGGCTGTACAGCTCCAGTCCCACCGGGCACACCTCCTCGCCCGCGTGGTCCTCGTGTGCCGTCGCGGTCACGCGTGACTGCCCCCTTGGCGTCAGTGGTCCTGGTTCAGTATCCCGGACTGCGCGATGAGGTAGCCGAGCTGGGCCCGGCTGCCGCTGCCGAGGGCGGCGGCCAGCTTGGCGATGTGGGCCCGGCAGGTGCGTACGTTCATGCCCAGGCGGCGGGCGATGGCCTCGTCGACGTGGCCCTCCACCAGGAGCTTGGCGATGGAGTGCTGGACCTCGGTGATGCCGTCGGGGGCGGTCTCGTAGGGGACGCCGGCGGTGAGCGGGACGGCCCGGCTCCACATGAACTCGAAGACCTTGATGAGGTAGCGGACCAGTCCGGTGTGCCGCAGTTCCAGCGCGGTCTGCCGGTCGTCGCGGATCGGCAGGAAGGCGACCGTCTCGTCGAGGATGATGAGCCGCTCGACCAGCTCGTCGATGGTGCGGTACTCGGCCTTGCCGTTGGCGAACTGCTCCACGTAGGCCAGCCGCTCGGAGTTGTAGCGGGCGGTGTGCTGGTAGAGGGTGCGGATCCGCACCCCGCGTTCGATCAGGGGCTTGTCCCGCTCCAGTGCCTCCAGCAGCCTCTTCTCCGTGCTGCGGGGGCCGCTCGGCTGGACGGTGAGCATCTCGGAGGCGCACTCGGCGGTCGCGAGGTCGAGGGCCGCGTTGATACGGTCCAGTCCCTCCAGCACGGTGATGGAGTGGCCGGAGGAGGTGTCCTGGGCGCTGAGGGTCAGGAACGGCTCGAAGGCCTCGGTGAGGGCGATCGACGCACGCCGGTGCTCGGAGATCTCGCGTTCGATGGGGGTCAGCCGCTGGGCCAGGGCGACCGACGGGGGCACGGGACGCAGCCAGTCGGGATCGTCCGGGTCCGGGTGGAGAAGGGCGAACTCCGTGAGGCAGGGCGCGGGCTCCGCGTCCGCTCGCAGGATGCGCCCGCTGCGCAGGGCATTCGCGTACAAACGGCTCCCTGCGTCGCACAGCTCCGTGACCGCATGGGGATGCGTCGCCCTTGTGCCTTTTTTACCCATAACTCCACCCCCCAGGGTCATGAACGTGCAGGAACATGATGCACCGTTTGTGTGGCCACGACGTACCTGAATGAGCCATCGTCTTATCCGACGGGGGAGTGAGGGGACCTTCAAGTGAGGACGAAGCCAACTATGCGTAAGAGAATGCTTCGCTCGGTGCTTGTTGCCGCCTTCTCCGCCGTTGCGGCCTTGGGAACAGTGGCCGGCCTCTTCGGCGTGCAGGGCGACACGCACGAGACGGGCGGCGAAAGGACCGTTGCCGCCGTGGCCGTCGGCGACGAGGTGCCTTCGTACCTCCCGGCGGACAGCAAGTGGGACTGATACGCATGTCCACCCCACCCGACGACCGCTCCTTCCGGCGCGAGATGGCGACCGCCTACCGCTCCGGCTGGCACTTCATCGACCTGGTCACCGCCATCCCCCACAGCGGTGACTCCCTGATGGTGACCGTGTTCGGCGAACCGGTCGTCGTCACCCGGGACGATGACGACGACGTCCGGGCGTACCGGTGTCTGCGGCGGCCCCGGGGGGCGCCGCAGCCCGTGCGGTGTGCCATCCGGTACGGAATGATCTTTGTGAACCTGGACCAACGAGACCATCGGCTGGTGGAACCGGAATCCCCCACCTCACGGACCATCTCAGCCACCCCCCGCAGTGCCTGACGCGATTCCCCCGTCGTAAAAGATCGCTCAGGCGCTTCCCCCCGCAGCGGCGTCACCGTGACCTGAACACGGTGACGCCGCTGCAGTTTTTCGTGTTTTACGGGTACGTGTCCCAGGCCGCCCGGCCTCACCCGTTCCCCAGCGCGCGCTCCACCGCGATCTCGATCACCACCCGGGCCGGATTCGGCCGGGGCGGCCGGTACCGCTCCGTGTAGCGCCGCTCGGCCTCGGCGACCGCCTCCGGCCCGGTCCGCACGAAGGCCCGGCCCTCCAGCGTGGACCACCGCCGGCCGTCCACCTGGCACACCGCGGCGCGGGCCCCCTCCGCCCCCGCGGCCAGCACGTACCGCGCCTTCGCGCTCGCCCGGTCCGTGATCACCCGCACCACGCGCGCCCGCGGGTCGTAGGTCGCCCCGACCGGGACGACGTGCGGGGAGCCGTCCGGGCGCAGCGTGGTCAGGGTGCACAGGTGCCGTTCCCGCCAGAACGCGAGGTCGATGGAGAGGTCCATGGACGGGAACCTGTCCGGGGTGTCGGGCACTCGTTCCCCGTGGTGCTCCCTCACGCGACTTGAGTGGAGTAGACTCAACTTTGTGTACGTTGCTTGAGTCAGCACCACCGCCGTCGACAAGGCTTGAGACTGGCACCAGGAGGAGAACCCGAACGTGGACGCCGAGCTGACCAACCGGAGCCGGGACGCGATCAACGCGGCCAGCAACCGGGCCGTGACCGAGGGACACCCGGACCTCACCCCCGCCCACTTGCTCCTCGCCCTGCTCCAGGGCCAAGGACGCCAGGACAACGAGAACATCACCGACCTGCTGGCGGCCGTCGAGGCCGACCAGGCCGCCGTCCGCACCGGCGCCGAGCGGGTGCTCGCCGGGCTGCCCAGCGTGACCGGGTCCACGGTCGCCCCGCCCCAGCCCAGCCGTGAGATGCTCGCGGTCGTCGCCGACGCCCAGACACGGGCCAAGGACCTCGGCGACGAGTACCTCTCCACCGAGCACCTCCTGATCGGCATCGCCGCCAAGGGCGGGGCGGCCGGTGAGGTGCTCCAGGGGCAGGGGGCCACCGCCAAGAAGCTGCAGGAGGCCTTCCAGAAGGCGAGGGGAGGGCGCCGGGTGACCACCGCGGACCCGGAGGGCCAGTACAAGGCGCTGGAGAAGTTCGGCACGGACTTCACGGCCGCCGCACGGGACGGCAAGCTGGACCCGGTCATCGGCCGGGACACCGAGATCCGGCGGGTGGTGCAGGTGCTGTCCCGCCGTACGAAGAACAACCCGGTGCTGATCGGTGAGCCGGGCGTCGGCAAGACAGCCGTCGTCGAGGGGCTCGCCCAGCGCATCGTCAAGGGGGACGTGCCCGAGTCGCTGAAGAACAAGCGCCTGGTCGCCCTCGACCTCGGCGCGATGGTGGCGGGCGCCAAGTACCGCGGCGAGTTCGAGGAGCGGCTCAAGACCGTCCTGGCCGAGATCAAGGACTCCGACGGCCAGATCATCACCTTCATCGACGAGCTGCACACGGTCGTCGGCGCGGGCGCCGGCGGCGACTCCGCGATGGACGCGGGCAACATGCTCAAGCCGATGCTGGCCCGCGGCGAACTGCGCATGGTCGGCGCGACCACGCTCGACGAGTACCGCGAGCGCATCGAGAAGGACCCCGCGCTGGAACGCCGCTTCCAGCAGGTCCTGGTGGCCGAACCGTCCGTCGAGGACTCCATCGCGATCCTGCGCGGACTCAAGGGCCGCTACGAGGCCCACCACAAGGTCCAGATCGCCGACAGCGCGCTGGTGGCCGCGGCCACCCTCTCCGACCGTTACATCACCTCCCGCTTCCTCCCCGACAAGGCCATCGACCTGGTCGACGAGGCGGCCTCCCGCCTCCGCATGGAGATCGACTCGTCCCCCGTGGAGATCGACGAACTCCAGCGCTCCGTCGACCGGTTGAAGATGGAGGAGCTGGCGATCGGCAAGGAGACCGACGCCGCCTCCCTGCAGCGGCTGGAGAAGCTCCGCCGCGACCTCGCCGACAAGGAGGAGGAGCTGCGCGGCCTCAACGCCCGCTGGGAGAAGGAGAAGCAGTCCCTCAACCGGGTCGGTGAGCTGAAGGAGAAGCTCGACGAACTGCGCGGGCAGGCCGAACGGGCCCAGCGCGACGGCGACTTCGACACCGCGTCCAAGCTGCTGTACGGCGAGATCCCCAACGTGGAACGGGACCTGGAGGCCGCCTCCGAGGCCGAGGAGGAGGTCGCGCAGGACACCATGGTCAAGGAGGAGGTCGGCGCCGACGACATCGCCGACGTCGTCGCCGCCTGGACCGGCATCCCCGCCGGGCGCCTGCTGGAGGGCGAGACGCAGAAGCTGCTGCGCATGGAGGACGAGCTGGGCAAGCGCCTGATCGGCCAGACGGAGGCGGTCCGCGCGGTCTCGGACGCGGTACGGCGCTCCCGGGCCGGCATCGCCGACCCCGACCGTCCCACCGGCTCCTTCCTCTTCCTCGGCCCGACCGGCGTCGGCAAGACCGAACTGGCCAAGGCGCTCGCGGACTTCCTCTTCGACGACGAGCGGGCGATGGTCCGCATCGACATGTCGGAGTACAGCGAGAAGCACAGCGTGGCCCGCCTGGTCGGCGCGCCCCCCGGCTACGTCGGCTACGAGGAGGGCGGCCAGCTCACCGAGGCGGTCCGCCGCCGCCCGTACAGCGTGGTCCTGCTGGACGAGGTGGAGAAGGCCCACCCCGAGGTCTTCGACATCCTGCTCCAGGTACTGGACGACGGACGGCTGACCGACGGCCAGGGCCGGACCGTCGACTTCCGCAACACCATCCTGGTGCTCACCTCCAACCTGGGCAGCCAGTTCCTGGTCGACCCGGTCACCACCGAGGCGGAGAAGAAGGAACAGGTCCTGGAGGTCGTCCGGGCCTCCTTCAAGCCGGAGTTCCTCAACCGCCTCGACGACCTGGTCGTCTTCTCGGCGCTCACCAAGGAGGAACTGAGCCGCATCGCCCGCCTCCAGATCGGCGCGCTGTCGCGGCGCCTGGCCGAGCGGCGGCTCACCCTGGAGATCACCGAAGAGGCCCTGGAGTGGCTCGCGGACGAGGGCAACGACCCGGCCTACGGCGCGCGCCCGCTGCGGCGCCTGGTCCAGACGGCCATCGGCGACCGGCTGGCCCGGGAGATCCTGTCCGGGGAGATCAAGGACGGGGACGCGGTACGGGTGGACCGGTTCGGCGACGACCTGATCGTGGGACCGGCGTCGGGCAAGACGCTCTGACGGACGGCGCCGGGCAGGGCCCTCCCCGCGCCTCGGGGAGGGCCCTCACACCGTGAACGCCGAGAAGCGCACCAGCGCGGTACCGGCGTCGTCCCCGGCCACCACGCCGATCTGCACGGCGTCGGCCTCCACGCCGTCCGGCAGCCCCCGCCCGGGGCCCAGATCCAGACACAGATCCGCCTCCCGCTCCGTGCCCTGGTCCGCGGCGTAGGCCGGGCAGGACTCCGTCCCGGGCGCCGGAGCGGCCGGGTAGGTGTGCGCGAGCCAGCCGCGCACGTCCGCACGCGGCATCCGGAACTCGGCGCGGTAGGCCAGGTCCAGCCCGACGAACTCCTCGCAGGCCCCGACGGTCCGGGCGCCGGACGGCAGCGCCGCCCCGCCGAAGGCCAGGGCCCGGGCGCAGCCGGTCTCCCGCATCGCGCCCCGGTCCTGCCGGTCGTCGTCGTCGGACAGGGCGAACCACAGCAAGCCGACGAGGATCGGCAGCAGGGCCAGCGCGGGCACCGCGGCGATCGCCGCGACCAGCCACCACCGGGTCCGCCCCGCCGTCGTCCCCGTCCCCACCGCGCCCCCCCGACCGGCCGGATCATGTCAGCCCTAGGCTGACAGGCCCCGCGGAGGGTTGCCACCCCCCTCCCCGCATGGGAGAGGATGGCGGAATCCGTACGAAGGGAAAATCACGGTGAGCATCGACCCGTCCTCGATTCCGAACTTCGGGGGCAAGCCCGAGCCGCAGCCCCAGGGCCCGGCGGGCCCCGTGGTCCCGGATCAGGACCTCGTGAAGCAGCTTCTCGACCAGATGGAGCTGAAGTACGTCGTCGACGACGAGGGTGACCTCGCGGCGCCGTGGGAGCAGTTCCGCACGTACTTCATGTTCCGCGGCGAGGGCGACCAGCAGGTCTTCTCGGTGCGGACGTTCTACGACCGCCCGCACGACATCGAGACCAAGGCGCAGCTGCTGGAGTCCGCCGACGACTGGAACCGGCGCACCCTGTGGCCCAAGGTGTACTCCCACACCCACGACGACGGCACGGTCCGCCTGATCGGCGAGGCCCAGATGCTGATCGGCACGGGCGTGAGCCTGGAGCACTTCGTCTCCTCCACGGTCAGCTGGGTGCGCGCCGCCATCGAGTTCGACCGGTGGCTGGTGGAGCAGCTCGGCCTGGAGCAGGAGGTCGACGGGGCGGAGAAGCCCGAGGACGACGACGAGTAGACCTGTCGCACGGGCGGGAGCCCGGTCCGGGGCGTGCCCCCGGGCCGGGCTCCCGTGCGTCGGGCTGCCGGACGTCGCCGGTTGCCGCCGGTTGCCGCCGGACGTCGGCGGATGCCGCCGATGTCTCCGCTGTTCCCGATGTTGAGGCGGCGTTCACCCGGAACGCCCCCGGACAGCCGGACAGTACAGGGGGAGAACCCTGTCCGCCCCGTCCGTGAGGAGCCGTCCCCGCGATGACCTGCGCCACCTCCGCCGAGGTCCGTACCGCCCCGACGGGCGGCACCGCCGCGCCACCGCGGCGGCACCCCGCCCCGCGCCCGGACATCCAGGGACTGCGCGCGGTGGCCGTCGGGCTCGTGGTGCTCTCCCACGCCGGGGTGGCGGGGGCCACGGGCGGGTACGTCGGCGTCGACGTCTTCTTCGTGATCTCCGGCTTCCTCATCACGTCCCTGCTGCTGCGCGAGCTGACCGCCACCGGCCGTGTCTCGCTGCGCGCCTTCTACGCCCGCCGGGCCCTGCGGCTGCTGCCCGCGTCGGCACTGGTGATCGTCACCACCCTGGCGGGCGCGTGGCTGTTCCTGTCGCCGGCGCGGTTCGCCGAGTACGCGGGCGACGCCCTCGGCAGCGCGCTGTACACGGTCAACTTCCGGCTGGCGGCGGCCGGCACCGACTACCTCGCGCAGACCGCCCCGCCCTCGCCGTTCCAGCACTTCTGGTCGCTGGCGGTGGAGGAGCAGTTCTACCTGGTGTGGCCGCTGCTCCTGCTGCTCGGCACGCGCCTGGTACGCGGGCGGCGCCGGCTGCTGGCGGCGGGGCTCGGGGTGCTGTGCCTGGGGTCGTTCGCGTTCGGCGTGCGGATGACGGACCTCTCGGCGCCCTGGGCGTACTTCTCCTCCCTCACCCGGGCCTGGGAACTGGGCGCCGGTGCCCTGCTCGCGCTGTGCGCGGCCCGGCTGCGGAAGCTGCCCGGCGCCGTCGCGGGCCCGCTGAGCTGGCTCGGCCTGGCCTGCATAGCCCTGGCGGCGGTGGCGTACGACGACGGGACGCCGTTCCCGGGACCGTACGCCCTGCTGCCGGTGCTGGGCGCGGTGCTGGTGCTGGCCGGCGGCTGCGCGCCCGCCCGCTACGGTGTGGGCCGGCTGCTCGGGCGGCGGCCCCTGGTCCGGCTCGGCGGGCTCTCCTACGGCTGGTACCTGTGGCACTGGCCGCTGCTGGTCATAGCCCCGGCGGCGCTGGGCCGCACGGACGGCACCGCCGGGGTGCCCCTCGCGCTCGGGCTGTGCGCGGCGGCGCTGGGGCCGGCCTGGCTGACGCTGCGCCTGGTGGAGGACCCGGTGCGCTTCCACCGGGCGCTGGCCGGACGCCCCGGGCGCGGCCTGGCGCTCGGCGCCGGACTGTCGGCGGGGACCGCGGCGCTGGCCCTGACGGCGACGGCCGTCCCGCCGGCCATCGCGACCGGCCCGCCCGCGCCCCCGCTCGCGCGGGAACTGGCCGCCGCCGCGGACCCCGGGGCCCGGCTGACCGGCCTGCTGACGGCGTCCCCCGGCGTCCTGCCGGGCAACCTCTCCCCGGCGCTGCCCGAGGTGAAGACCAACCGCTCCGCGGTCTACCGGGACGGCTGCCACGTCGACCACGGCACCACCCGGGCCACGCCCTGCGTCTACGGCGACCGCACCGCCTCCCGCACGGTCGTGCTCTTCGGCGACTCCCACGCGGCGCAGTGGTTCCCGGCCCTCGACCGGCTCGCGACCGCGCGCGGGTGGCGGCTGGTCTCGCTGACCAAGGCGTCCTGCAAGGCCGCCGAGGTGACCATCGTGCGCCGCGGTGAGCCGTACACCGCCTGCGACACCTGGCGGGCCGACGCCGTCGCGCGGATCGGCGCGCTCCGTCCGGACCTGGTCGTCGTCTCCTCCTCGGAGGCGGGCGACCCCGTCCGGCCCGCGGCCGACCTGGCGCGGCAGTGGACCACCGGCCACGCGGACACCTTCCGGCGGCTCGGTGCCTCCGGCGCCCGCGTCGTCGCGCTGCTGGACACGCCGTGGCCGCAGGGCGACCCGGTCGACTGCGCCGCCGCCAACTCCGGGCAGCTGCACGCCTGCGCCGCCCGGCTGCCGGACGCCGTCCGCGACCCCGTCCGGAACACCGCCGTCCGCGCCGCCGCCGACGCGGTCGGCATCCCGGTCGTCGACCCCGCCCCCTGGCTCTGCGCCGCCCGCACCGGTGTCTGTCCCGTGGTCGTCGCCGACACCCCCGTCTACCGGGACGACAGCCACCTCTCCGAGGCGTACGCGGAGGCGCTGACACCGGTGCTGGGGCGCGCGCTGGACCGGCTCCTGGACCGGCTCTGACGTACGCCGCTCAAGGCGTACTCGGCCGGCCTCTACACGTGCGGCAGGGCCTTCAGCCGCCGCACCGCGTCCTCCAGGACGGACACCCGCTTGCAGAACGCGAAGCGGACGAACGGGGCGCCCTCCTCGCGGTGGTCGTAGAAGACCGCGTTGGGGACGGCGACCACGCCGGCGCGTTCCGGGAGGGCGCGGCAGAAGGCGAAGCCGTCCTCGTGGCCCAGGGGGCGGATGTCGGTGGTGACGAAGTACGTGCCGGCGGGGCGGTGGACGCCGAAGCCCGCCTCCGCGAGACCGGCCGACAGGAGGTCCCGCTTGGCGCGGAGGTCGTCGCGGAAGCCGGTGAAGTAAGAGTCGGGGAGGGCGAGTGCCTCGGCGACCGCGTACTGGAAGGGGCCCGCCGACACGTACGTCAGGTACTGCTTGGCCGAGCGGACCGCCGTGAGCAGGGCGGGGGCGGCGGTGATCCAGCCGACCTTCCAGCCGGTGAAGGAGAAGGTCTTGCCGGCCGAGCCGATGGTGACCGTGCGTTCGCGCATGCCGGGGAAGGACGCCAGCGGGATGTGCTCGGCGTCGTCGTACACCAGGTGTTCGTAGACCTCGTCGGTGACGACCAGGAGGTCGCGCTCGACGGCCAGTTCGGCGATGGCCGCCAGTTCGGGGCGGGTCAGGACGGTGCCCGTCGGGTTGTGCGGGGTGTTGATCAGGAGGAGGCGGGTGCGGTCGGTGACCGCGTCGCGCAGTTCGTCGAGGTCGAGGCGGAAACGTCCCTCGTGCGGGCGCAGGGTGACCGGGACGCGGGTGCCGCCGGCCATCGCGACGCAGGCCGCGTAGGAGTCGTAGTACGGCTCCAGGGCGATCACCTCGTCGCCGGGTTCCACCAGGGCGAGGAGAGCCGCGGCGATCGCCTCGGTGGCGCCGGCGGTGACCAGGACCTCCGTGCCGGGGTCGTAGGACAGGCCGTACCAGTGGTGCTGGTGGGCGGCGACGGCGGCGCGCAGCTCCGGGACGCCGGGGCCCGGCGGGTACTGGTTGCCGCGTCCGTCGCGCAGCGCCCGTACCGCCGCCTCCCTGACCTCCTCGGGGCCGTCCGTGTCCGGGAAGCCCTGCCCGAGGTTGATCGCGCCGGTCCGTACGGCCAGGGCGGACATCTCGGCGAAGATCGTCGTCCCGAACTCGGCGAGCCGGCGGTTGAGCAGGGGGCGTGCGTGGGAGGTCATCCGGCCATCCTGCGCCGAAGTCCCGGGGTCCTCAACTCACCGGACGTACGTCCGCGGCCGGCGTGGCGCCGCCCTTCGGCCGAGGGGGCGCCACGCCGGGCCGGTCCGGGCCGTCGGCTCAGATGCGGTCGTCGGGGTGCGCGCCGGTTCCCGGGCCGCGATGGGTTCCCGGGTTGTGGCGCGTCTTCTGCCGGCGCGGCATGAGGCCGAGCAGGCCCAGGAGACCGAGGAGGCCCCACAGGCCCCAGCCGCCTCCGCTGTCATCGTCGTTGTCGTCCTCCTGCGCCTGCGGCTGGATCTGGGCGGCTTGCACGGTGGTCGTCTGGGACGCCACCGGCGCCTGCGCTTCCGCGGTGACCGCGGCGGGTCCCGCGAGGAGAGCGGCGGTCAGAAGAGCACCGATAGTCATGCGACGCATAGTTCCTCCTTGCACGACCCGTGGACGGGGGTCCTGACGGGGTCCTGCTACCCATCTCGGGTGAAACCGGGGCATCGCGCAACTCCGGAGGGCGCGGTCGGCCCTCGGGGAGCGCGGCCGGGCCCGCTGTCCGGGTCGGCCCGCCCGTGCCGGCCATTGGGCCGAACGGGTGAGCCGAGCGCGCCGGGGCCGTCACGGCCACGCCCGCGGGTCCCGTCTCCCGGTGTCCGCGCGGGCCGGGAACGCCGGCCGCGCGTCGACCCTCAGAAGTTGCTCAACTCTGCTTTGGGGTGCGGCGGCCCCGGGCATCTCCGGTGCACGCAACGAGCGGGGCACCCACGGGGGGTCGCTCAACGGGGTTGCTCAACGGAAGGAGGGTGACGCCATGCTCGTCGGCATCATCCTGGCAGTGGTCGTGATCGTGGTCGTCGCGCGGGTCGTGTCCACCTCGCGCCGGAGCGCGCGCTCCGGTCGCGCGCGCGGGCGCGGGTACACGTACGGCAGTGGGGGCGTGGCCGTCGGCGGGGCCGACGGCGGTGGCGGTGGCGGCGGTGACGTCAGCTGGTGGGTGGGCGGCTCGGACGGCGGTCCGTCGTCCGACGGCGGTCATTCCGGCGGTCATTCCGGCGGTCACTCGGGGAGTCACTCGGGGGGTGACTCCGGTGGTCACTCGGGGGGTCATTCCTGCGGGGGCGGGTCGTCCTGTGGCGGTGGCGGGGGCGGCGGATGCGGTGGTGGCGGCGGCTGACACGGGGCAGCCGAGCCTCCGGAGAAGGGGAACCGCGTCTCGTCCCCAGGGGCCCGCACAGGGGTCCCGTACCGAGCGTCCGCCGGGCAGCACACCCGGCGGACGCTTTCGCATACCGGCGTGCGCCGCACGGGGCGGGGCGCACGCGGGGGTTGAACAGGTGAGCTGGTGAGCCCCCTGAGGGATGGAAATACCACGAACTTGGGTAAAAACGCTGTGGCGCCGCCACTGTCCATGATTCTCTCTCATTCGCCCAAGCAGCCTCTCGGGCGTCCTGCGGCCCCCTCCTGACCGGTCGACCGGGCGGTGACAGGGCCGCACCCCCGGCGCGGCCGGGATACGCGGGACCCTGCCCCTTCTTCCCCTGTGTGCTTGCGGAGCCCATCCATGCTCACGACCCTGAACACCGCCTACACCGACACACGCGCGGCCGACCTCGCCTGGGCCCTCGGGCGGGAACCGCTGCCGGCCCTGGCCACCCTCGAAGTCGAACTGGCGGACAGCAATGTCGAGTTGAGACTTCTCGGCGCCTCCCACCAGGTACTCCTGGAGGAGGAGCGGGGCATCTGCTCGGAGACGGTCGCGTGCATCCCCGGCAGCAGGACCCCGCTGCCGCTGGGCGTCGCCAAGCGCGTGGGTGACTGGGAGTACGAGTTCGCGGCCCATGTGGAGCTGCTGTCGCCCGACGCGTTCGCGGGCCGCGCCCAGGAGTTGCTCGCCCTGGTCTCCGACCATCCGCACGGACTCGTCGGCGTCTTCCCGGGCAGCCCCTACGCGTTCACGGCGCTGCTGGTGCAGGGGCGCGTGGGCCAGGTGTCCTGGCGTACCTGGCACGCCTATCCGCAGGAGGGCCGTCTGGTGGCCACCCGGACCAGGGTCGGGGTCTGCGCCGAGGCAACCCGGCCCGGACGCCCGGGCGGGGGCGGGCGCCCCGGCTCGTGCTGCTGTCCGGCCGTTCCGGTGTCCGCGCCGGATAAACCCGGGATCCCCGTCAGGAGGGGCAGTTCCACACGTGTGGGTGACGAAGCGTAGTGTTGAAGTAACGTAACGTCACAACCGTGATCGAACCGCACGTGCCCGCTCCGCCCGGCTCCCCGCCGCCCTGGGGCGGCCCGGGCGGCCGGGGCCGCCACCGCGCCGCCGCGCCGCCCGTCGACGCGCCGCCCGCCCCCGCGCCGCCCCTGCCCGTGCGGCCGGGGACCGGGCGGTTCCTGGTCCTGGCCGGCGTTTTCGTCTGCGCCGCCTGCGGGCTGGTGTACGAACTCGAACTGGTCGCCATCGCCTCCTACTTGACCGGGGACTCGGTCACCCAGGCGTCCATCGTCCTGTCGGTCATGGTGTTCGCCATGGGCATCGGCTCGCTCGTCGCCAAGCGGCTGCGCCGGCTGGGCGCGGCCGGCTTCGGCGCCGTCGAGGCCGCCCTCGCCCTCGTCGGTGGCTGCAGCGCCATGATGCTGTACGCCGTGTTCGCCTGGACCGGCGACTGGGGCGGCCTGTGGGCCGACGCGCCCCGCGTCCTGCTGGTCGCCTTCTCGCTCACCATCGGCCTGCTGATCGGCGCCGAGGTGCCGCTGCTGATGGAGCTGATCCAGCGCATCCGCCGCCAGGACGTGGGCGGCGCCGTCGCCGACCTGTTCGCCGCGGACTACACCGGGTCGCTCATCGGAGGGCTGGCCTTCCCCTTCCTCCTCCTGCCGTTCCTCGGCCAGTTGACGGGCGCCCTGGTCACCGGGACCGTCAACGCCGTGGTCGGCGCCGCGCTGGTGCTCGGGCTGTTCCGGCGCGACCTGACCGGCCGGGCCCGCCGGCTGCTGCTGACCGCCAACATCGTCGTCATCGCCCTCCTCGCCACCGCCGCCGTCCTCGTCGACGACTTCGAACGGGCCGCCCGGCGTGCCATGTACGGCCAGGACATCCGGGTGGCCGTGCGGACCGACGTCCAGGAGGTCGTCCTCCTCGGCGACGCCGACGGCCACCCCCTCGACCTCTTCCTGGACGGCCGGCTCAGGGTCACCGGCGGGGACGAGCGCCGCTACCACGAGGCGCTGGTCCACCCCGCCATGACCGGCCCGCACGCCCGCGTGCTGATCCTCGGCGGCGGTGACGGGCTCGCCGCCCGGGAGGTGCTGCGCCACCCGGGGGTGCGGCGGGTGGAGATCGTCGAGGTGGACGCGGAGCTGACCCGGCTGGCCCGCCGCGACCCCGGCCTGTCCGCGCTCAACGAGCACTCCTACGCCGACCCCCGCGTGCGCGTGACGACGGACGACGCCTTCCACCGGCTGCGCCGGGTGCCCGTCGCCGCGTACGACGTGGTGATCTCGGACCTGCCCGACCCGGGCGTCACCGCGGGCACCAAGCTGTACTCGCAGGAGTTCTACGGCCTCGCCCGCAGGGTGCTGGCGCCCGGCGGGCGGCTGGTGGTGCACGCCGGGCCGTCCGCCGCGCGCACGCGGGTGTTCCGTACCGTGGAGTCGACCCTGCGCGCGGCCGGCCTGCGGACCGCCGCCTACCGGGTGACCGGTTCCCCCGCCGGTGACTGGGGCTTCCTCCTCGCCGCGCGCACGCCGCCGGTCCTCCGTCTCGACCCGCACGGTCCGCGGCCGGTCACCCTGACCCCCGGCTCGCTGGCCCGCGCCGCCCGCGCCGAGGCCGGTACCCCCGTACCGCCGGAGCTGCCGCCGCCGTCGACGCTGGTGCATCCGCGGTACTGACCCGGCGCCTGGTGGAGGCGTTCACTCGTACGGCGTACGCGGCGTCGGCGTACGCGGGTCCGCCGCCCGGCTGTTCATCGGCGAGGCCACGGTCACTCAACCGGGCGATGGCCGAGCTCGGGCCGGCCGGGCGGGCCCAGGCAGCGGGTGAGTTCCCGCCGGCCGGGCGTGTTCCCGCCGTCCGCTGGGTAGGCTCGGCTGACATGGAGCATGAGGTGTTCGTTCCGGTTCCGGCCGAGCGGCTCAGGGAGGCGCTGGCCGACCCCGCCCGGGTCGCCGGCGCGGTGCCCGGGCTCCAGCAGGAGGCCGGCGCCGAGCCCGTCACGGGCCGGCTGAAGATCCGCGTCGGCAGCCACTCCGTCACCTACCGCGGCACCGTGCGGCTCACCGCGCGGGACGACGGCACGTACGCAGCCGAGGGCGAGGCCGTCGAGGCGCGCGGCACGGGCACGGTGGCGCTGGCGCTGGCGCTGACGGTGCGGGTCGGCGGTGCGGACGGCGGTGCGGACGGCGGTGCGGATGGTGGCGCCACGCTGACGTTCGCCGGGACGGCGACGGTGACCGGGCGCCTCACCGAACTGCCGCCGGACGCGGTGACCGCGGCGGTGACGCGGCTGCTGACCCGGTTCGGGGAGAACCTGGGCCAGGCGGCACAGCGGGACGACCCGGCCGGGGCGGCCGGGGCGGAGACGCCCCCTTCCGCCTCCGGGACCGAGGTCTCCCCGGAACCCGAGGGGGAGGGGAAGGTCCAGCAGCGGACCGCCGACCGCCCTCCCGCCACCGAGCCCCCGGCCGTTGAGCCGCCTGCCGTTGAGCCGCCGGCCGCCGAGCCGCCGGCCGCCGAGCCGCCGGTCGTCGAGTCCCCGGCCGTCGAGTCCCCGGCCGCCGAGCCGCCTGCCGTTGAGCCGCCGGCCGTCGAGTCCCCGGCCGTCGAGTCCCCGGCCGCCGAGTCCCCGGCCGCCGAGCCGCCCGCCGCCGAGCCCCCGGCCGTCGAGCCGTCGGCCACCGAGCCCCCCACCGCCGAACCCCCCACCGCCGAGCAGTTCCCCACCGCCGCCGACGAGCCACCCTCCGACAAGCCCTCCGCCGAAGCCCCCGCCGACCCCCTCCCCGA
>NZ_JAGGOO010000140.1 GCF_018614415.1 Streptomyces sp. ISL-12 | reverse complement strand
GTCGGCGAGTGACGACAACGCCGCAGATGCGCGTGCCAGACCCCGCGTCTGCGGCGTGATCCAAACGACAGGCCCTAGGCGCCGGCGGCCGGGCCCGCCTGCTGCACGACCTCGAAGGACCACAGGGTGGAGCCGCTCGCCGCCGGCTTCGGGCGCTCGCCCTCGGGGGCGCCGCCGCCCTGGTGGGCCGACTTCATCGGGCCCTCCATCCACGCCTGGAAGGACTCCTCGTCACGCCACCGGGTGTAGACCAGGTAGGTGTCGGTGCCCTCGACCGGGCGCAGGAGTTCGAACCACTCGAAGCCGTCGGAGTTCTCCACGGCGTGCGCCCGGGAGGCGAAGCGCTTCTCCAGCGTCTCGCGCTGCTCGGCGGGGACCGTCAGTACGTTGATCTTGACTACGCTCATGGCCCCCATCCTGCCGTACCGGCTCGGGCGCGGCCGGTCCGGGTCACCCGCGCGGCACATCGGCACGGAGGCGCGCGAGCAGGGCGGAACAGATCTCCCCGGCGCGTACGGCGGTGGTGGACAGCAGGGTCGAGGTGAGGCCGTGGGTGTGTTCGGTGCCGCCCTGGAGGTAGACGTCGGCGGTGACGTTGGGCGCGGTCTCCACCCGGTGGTCGCGGCCGACGCGCAGGGCGTCCTCGTCGTCGCGCAGACAGAGCTTGGCGATCTCGCCGAGGCTGTCCCCGATGCTCTGCGGACGGTAGCCGGTGGCGTAGACGAGGACGTCGGAGGTGAGGAGTTCGCGCTCGCCGGTCGGCAGGTACTCGACCGTCACCCGGACATCGTGGGCGCGGGTCTCGACCTCGCGGATGCGGGAGACGTTGAGCATCCGCAGCCGCTGCCTGCCCTGCACCCGCTCCTGGTACATGGTCCGGGACAACGACTCGATCAACTCGGTGTCGACCACCGAGTAGTTGGTGGAGCGGTGGTAGTCGAACAGGGACTGCTTGACCTCGGCGGGGGCGCCGTAGAAGACGTCCACGGCCTCGGGGTCGAAGATGCGGTTGGCGAACGGGCTGTCGTCGGCGGGCGTGTACCCGTACTTGGCGAACACCGAGCAGATCTCCGCCTCCGGCAGCCTGCGGTGGAGGTAGTCGACGGCCTCGGCGGCGCTCTGTCCGGCGCCGAGCACCACCGCGCGGCGCACCGGCCGGCCGGAGCGCACCAACTCGTCGACCCGCGGCAGCAGTTCGCTGTTGTGCCAGACCAGGTCGGACAGGACGGCGCCGGGCGGCAGCCGGGGCTCCAGGCCGGTGGCCACGCACAGGGCGCGGGCGCGGCGGACGGTGTGCCGGTCGGGCGCGGCCGGGTCCCGGCTGACCACGTCGAACCAGCGGACCTCGCCGTCCTCGGTGACCGGCCGGACCGCGACGACCTCGGCGCCGTACGCGACGAGATGGCCGAGGCGGGCGGCGGCCCACTCGAAGTAGTCGTGGAACTCCACCCGCAGCGGGAACAGTGTCTTCTGGTTCAGGAAGTCGACCAGCCGGCCGCGTTCGCGCAGGTAGCACAGGAAGCTGAAGTCGCTGGTGGGGTCGCGCATCGTCACCAGGTCCTTGAGGAAGGACACCTGCATGGTGGCGTCGTCGATCAGCATGCCCCGGTGCCAGCCGAAGCGCGGCTGGCGTTCCAGGAATCCGGCGCGGAACGGGGCCTCGGGGCCCGCGGTGACGCCGTGTTCGTGGAGGGCGATCGCCAGGGCCAGGTTGGCCGGGCCGAATCCGACGCCCAGCACGTCGTAGACGGAATCCGGCCCACTGTGCAGTGTCGTCACCGCTTCATCGCCTCCCGTTGCGGGCCGCTTCCAGCAGGCTCATGCTAAATAAGGTTAGCCTTACCTGACAATGGGGCGTCGGTGTCGGCCGGTTCGTGGTGACGGCCCATCGGCACCACCATCGGCGTACCGCTGACCGGATCGCGGCCGACCACGCAGCGCAGGCCGAAGACCTCCTCCACGGTCCGCGCCGTGACCACCTCGGACGGCGCGCCCTCGGCCACGATCCGGCCCGCTTTCATGGCGACGATGTGGTCGGCGTAGCGGCAGGCCTGGTTGAGGTCGTGCAGGACCATCACGACCGTGCGGCCCTGATGCCGGTTCAGGTCGGTGATCAGGTCCAGGACGTCGATCTGGTGGGCGAGGTCGAGGTACGTCGTCGGCTCGTCCAGCAGCATCACCGGGGTGCCCTGCGCGACCGCCATGGCGATCCAGGCGCGCTGCCGCTGGCCGCCGGAGAGTTCGTCGACGGCGCGCTGGGCCAGCTCGGTCATCGCGGTGGCCCGCAGCGCCTCGTGCACCGCCTGTTCGTCGGCGGCCGACCACTGCCGCCACCAGGTCTGGTGCGGTGAACGCCCGCGCCCCACCAGGTCGATGACGGTCAGCCCCTCCGGCGCGACCGGCGCCTGCGGAAGGATGCCGAGCCGCTGGGCCAGCGCCCGGGTCGGTATCGAGTGGATCGAGCGCCCGTCCAGCTGGACGGTGCCCGCGCCCGGGTTCAGCAGCCGGGCCAGGGCGCGCAGCAGGGTGGACTTGCCGCACGCGTTCGCCCCGACGATCACCGTGATCCGGCCGGAGGGCACGGCCAGGTCGAGCCCGTCGACGACGACCCGGTCGCCGTACGCCAGCCGCAGCCCCTCGGCCCGCAGGTCCGGTCCGGCGCCGGGAGCGCCGTGGGCCGGTTCGTGCGGCGTCTGTCGTACCGCCTCGGATCCAGAAGACTTCGCAGACACTTCCTCACCCTCCAGAACCGGCGCGGTTGGCGCGGACCAGCAGCCACAGCAGGACGGGGGCGCCGAGCACGCCCGTGACGATGCCGACCGGAAGCTCGGTGCCCGGAACGAGCTTCCGCGCGGCCAGGTCGGAGACGAGCACCATGACGGCGCCGGTCAGCCCCGCGGCCACCGGCGGCGGGTGGGCGGTGCCGGCCAGCCGCTGGGCGATCTGGGGCGCCGCGAGCGCCACGAACGCCACCGGCCCGGCGGTCGCCGTCCCGAACGCCACCAGGCCCACACAGGCCAGCAGCACCGCGACCCGCACGGTCTGCACCCGGGTGCCCAGGCCCCGGGCGACGTCGTCGCCCAGTTCCAGGGTCCGCAGCTGCCGCCCGAGCAGCAGCGCCACCGGCACCAGGACGGCCATCGTCACGGCGAGCGGGCGGATCTGGTCCCAGGTGCGGCCGTTGAGGTTGCCGACCAGCCAGCCCAGGGACGCCTGGGCCTGGAAACGCTGCCCTCGGGCCATCAGGTAGTCGGTGGCGCTGGTGCACAGCCAGGCCACGCCCACGCCGACCAGGACGATGCGGTACCCGGTGGTGCCCCGCTGCCACGCCAGGACGTACACGAGCAGCGCGGCGGCGAGCGCGCCGAGCAGCCCCAGCGTCTGGGTGCCGACCCCCGCGTCCCAGCCCAGCACGATGCCGGCCACCACCGCGGTCCCGGCGCCCTGGGTGATGCCCATCATGTCGGGACTGGCCAGGGGGTTGTGCGTCATCGTCTGGAGCAGGGCGCCCGAGACCCCGAACGCGATGCCGACCAGCAGCCCGGCCAGGGAGCGCGGCAGCCGCAGTTCGTGGACGATGAGCCGGGTGCCGGGGTCGCCCGCGCCCACCAGGGCGCGCACCACGTCGGCCAGCGGCAGCGAGATGTCCCCGGTCGCCGTCTCCACGCTGAACGCCAGGAACGCGACGGCCGCGAGGACCAGGCACACACCCAGCAGCCGGGGCCGCAGCACCCCGGAGACGGGCGGCAGCGCGAACCGGAAGGGGACGCGGCCGGCCGTGCGGCGGCGCGCGGCGTCCTGGTGCTCCGGCACGGGGGCGAGTTCGGTCGTCATGGGTCACAGCTCCGCGAGGCGTCGACGGCGGACCAGCGCGATGAAGAACGGGCCGCCGACGAAGGCGACCAGGATGCCGGCCTGCACCTCGGCCGGCCGGGCGATCAGCCGTCCGGCGATGTCGGCGGCGAGCAGCAGACAGGGGGCGAGCACCGCCGACAGGGGGAGCAGCCAGCGGTGGTCCGGGCCGATGCCGGCCGCCTGGGTCAGGACGCGGACGATGTGCGGCACCACCAGCCCGACGAAGACGACCGGCCCGATGACGGCGACCGCGCCGCCGGTGAGCAGCGTCACCGCCACCACGCCCTGGACGCGCACCACGCCGAGCCTGAGGCCGAGGGACTTGGCCACGTCGTCGCCGAGCGCGAGGCTGTTCAGCGCGGGCGCGCAGGCCAGGGCCAGCACCGCGCCGACGGCGAGGAAGGGCAGCACCCGCAGCAGCACCCCCTGGTCCTGGTTGGCCAGCGAGCCCGCGGACCAGAAGCGGTACCGGTTCAGGGCGTCCGGGTCGGTGAGGGCGACCGCGCTGGTCAGCGAGAACAAGAGCGAGGTCACGGCGACGCCGGCCAGGGCCAGCTTCACCGGGGTACTGCCCGAGCGGCCGAGTCCGCCGAGCCCGTAGACCAGCGCACTGGCCACCGCCGCCCCCGCGAAGGCGAACCAGATGTAGCCGTGGACCGAGCCGATGCCGAGGACCCCCACGGCGAGGACGACGGCGAAGGCGGCGCCCGCGCTCACCCCCAGGATGCCGGGGTCGGCCAGCGGGTTGCGGGTCAGCGCCTGCATGAGGGCGCCGGACAGGCCGAGCGCGGCGCCGGTGGCGAGACCGAGCGCGGTGCGGGGGAGCCGTACCGACCAGATGACGTTGTCGACACGGGAGCCGGGCGGGTGGCCGAGCAGGGTGTCCCAGACCTGGCCGGGGGGCACGCTCAGCGCCCCGAACGCCATCGACATCCCGCACAGGGCGAGCAGTGCCGCGCCGGAGAGGATGAGCAGGAGTGCCGCGCGGGGGCCTTTCGCCACCCGGACCGCCAAGGTCCCCACGTCCGTTTTCCTTCGGTCAGGTCTGCCTGGAATGGCCTGGAAGCTGTGCGCACCCTGTGATTTAGGTAACCCTTACCTTACTATGGCGCCGACCCCCGGCCCAGGGCCGGGACCGACCTGCCGGGAGGCGCGCTGTCGTGTGCGGTTCCGACGAATCCCTGGTCCACTGGCGGACGTTGCTCACCCCACCGCCTCCCGAGACTGCCCTGCCCACCGACCGGCCACACCCTCCGGATCCGTACCCGGACCGGTCCGCCCGCACCCTCACCGAGGTGCCGGACGCCCCGGACCTCGTCCTCCTGGCCGCCTTCTTCGCCCTGCTGCACCGCTACAGCGGCGCGACCGACCTGACCGTCGGCCACGACGGACTGCCCGTCCGGGTCAGCCTCCAACACGAGCCGGTGTTCCGGGAGTTGGTACGGCGGGTGACCCACGCCTGGCAGGAGGCCGAGAGTCAGCGACTGCCGCTGGAGATGCTGGCCGACGAAATACACCCCCGGCCGACGCGCGGCGGCGGCCTGTTCTTCAACACGGCCTTCGCCACCGCCGGCCGGCCCGCCACCGGCCTGCCCGCCCCCCTCGACCTGCTCCTGGACGTACAGGGCGGCGAAGCCCGCGCCACCTACCACCCCGGCCTCTTCGACGAGGCCACCGCCGACCGCGTCCTCCGCCATTACCGCACCCTGCTCACCGACGCCCTCGCCCGCCCCGACGCATCCGTCGCCCGGCTCGCGCTGCTGGACGCCGACGAGTACCGCCGGATCGTCGTCGACCGGAACGCCACCGGACACGGCGTGCCCCCGGACACCTGGCCCGCGATGTTCGCCGAGCAGGTCCGGCGCCGCCCCGACGCCGTCGCCCTGGTCTTCGAGGACGAACGGCTCACGTACGCCGGACTCGACGCCCGCGCCAACCGGCTGGCGCACGCCCTGATCGCCCGCGGCGCCGGCCCCGAACGCGTCGTAGCCATCGCCCTGCCCCGCTCCGCCGACCTGATCGTGGCCGAGGTCGCCGTCCTGAAGTCCGGCGCCGCCTACCTCCCGGTCGACCCCGACTACCCCGCCGACCGGATCGCCTACATGCTCGGCGACGCGGCCCCCGTCTGCCTGGTCACCACCGAGGACGGTGCCCGCGACCTGCCCGCCCGCGGCGGCATGACGCCGCTGGCCCTCGACGCCCCCGTCACGGCGGCGGAACTGGCCGCCCGCCCGGCCCACGACCCCACCGACGCCGACCGGAGCGCTCCGCTCACCGTCCTCAACGCCGCCTACGTCATCTACACCTCCGGCTCCACCGGCAGGCCCAAGGGCGTCGTCCTCGCGCACAGCGGGGTGGCCAAGCTGGTCGCGACCCAGAGCGAGCGGTTCGGTATCGGCCCGCACAGCCGGGTGCTCCAGTTCGCCTCGCCCAGCTTCGACGTCGCCTTCTGGGACCTGTGCCTCGGTCTGCTCTCCGGCGGCCGCCTGGTCGTCGTGCCCGCCGAACGCCGCGTGCCCGCAGCGCCGCTCGCCGACTACGCCCACGCCCACGGCGTCACCTTCATGATCCTGCCGCCCGCGCTGCTGGCCGCCCTCCCCGACGACGTGACCCTCCCGCCGACGGCCACCCTGCTGGCGGGCACCGAGCGGGTCTCGCCGGAGCTGGTCGCCCGCTACGCCCGCGGCCGGATGATGTTCAACGCCTACGGCCCGACCGAGGCCACCACCAACTCCACGCTCGGCCTGTGCGACCCGGACGTCCCGCCCGGCTCCCTAGTCCCCATCGGCGTCCCCGACCCGGGCACCCGGGCCTACGTCCTCGACGCCTGGCTGAGCCCCGTGCCCGCCGGGGTCACCGGGGAGCTGTACCTGGGCGGGGAGGGCCTGGCCCGCGGCTACCTGGACCGGCCCGGCCTGACCGCCGAACGGTTCGTCGCCGACCCGTTCGGCGCCCCCGGCGAACGGCTCTACCGCACCGGCGACCTGGTGAGGCTGCGCGGTGACGGCCGGCTGGAGTTCCTGGGCCGCGCCGACACCCAGATCAAGATCCGCGGGTTCCGGATCGAGCCCGGCGAGATCGAGTCCGTACTGCGCGGCCACCCGGCCGTCGACCAGGTCACGGTGGTCGCCCGCGAGGACCGCCCCGGCGACCGGCGGCTCGCCGCCTACGTCGTACCCGCCCTGGACGCGCCGTCCGACGACCGGGCGCGGGTCGAGGAGTGGCGCGAGCTGCACGACCTCCTGTACGGAGCGGCCGGTGCGGAGGGAGCGCGTACCGCCGGGCTCCGGGAGAACTTCGCGGGCTGGAACAGCATGTACGACGGCCGTCCGATCCCCGTGCGGGAGATGCGCGCCTGGCGGGACGCGACCGTCGACCGCATCCGCGAACTCGGGCCGCGCCGCGTCCTGGAGATCGGTGTCGGCTCCGGCCTGATCCTGTCCCGGATCGCACCCGACTGCGAGAGCTACTGGGGCACCGACCTCTCGGAGCGGGCGGTCGAGGCGCTGCGCGGCCAGGTCGCCGCGGACCCGCGCCTGGCCGGCCGGGTCCGGCTGTCCGCGCGGCCCGCCCACGACACCGACGGCCTGCCCGCCGGGCACTTCGACACGATCGTCCTCAACTCCGTCGTCCAGTACTTCCCCGGAGCCGGTCACCTCACCGACGTCCTGCGCCGGGCCGCCGCGCTGCTCGCCCCCGGCGGCCGGATCTTCGTCGGCGACGTCCGCAACCTGCGGCTGCTGCGCACCCTGCGCGCCGCCGTGGAGACCCGCCGGGCCGGTCCCGGCCAGGAGGCGGACAAGGACGCGCTGCGCGAGGCCGTCGAGCGATCGGTGCGCTGGGAGGGCGAACTCCTCCTGGACCCCGACTACTTCGCCGCCCTCGACGGCTTCGACGCCGACATCCGCCTCAAGCGCGGCGCCCACCACAACGAGCTGAGCCGGTACCGGTACGACGTCGTCCTGCGCCCCGTTCCGGCGGCCACGCCGTCCACCGGACCCGACGAGCACGAGGTGCCCTGGACCGGGACGGGCCCGCTGCGGGCGCTGCTGGCCGAGCGCCCGCCCCGGCTGCGGATCACCGGCATTCCCAACACCCGGCTCGCCGACGACCTGGCCGACCTGCGCCGGCTCGACGACAGCAGCGGCGCGGCCGGCACCGGAGCCGACCCCGAGGACCTCCACGCCCTCGCCGCCGCGCACGGCTACCGGGCCGCCCTCACCTGGAACGCCACCGCCGAGGACGGTGCCTTCGACGCCGTCCTCGCCCTCGACGGCCCGGTCACCGGCCGCTACCGCCCCTCAGGCACCCGGCCCCACGCCAACCGTCCCGCCCCCTTCCGGGACGTGACGGCACTGATGCGGGCCCTGCGCGGGTACGCCGCCCAGTGGCTGCCCGACTACATGGTCCCGTCGGCGTTCGTGCCCCTGCACGCCCTGCCGGTCACCCCCAGCGGCAAGCTCGACGTCCGGGCGCTGCCCGCCCCGGACCACGCGGCGACGAGTTCCGGCCGCCCGCCCGAGACCCCGCGCGAACGGCTGCTGTGCCGGCTCTTCGCCGAAGTGCTCGGCCTGGACTCGGTGACCGCCGAGGACGACTTCCTCGCCGTCGGCGGCGACAGCATCAGCGCCATCCAACTCCTCGTCGCCGCCCGCGAATCCGGGCTGACGCTGACCACCCGCGACGTGTTCCGGCACCGCACGGCCGAGGCCCTCGCCCGCGCCGCCGCCGCCCGCACCGAGGACACGGACGACGCCGGCACCCCGCTCCTCCCCCTGGACGCCGCCGAACTCGCCGCCGTCCAGGGCACGCACCCGCTGCCCGTCGGGGAACTGCTCCCCCTCGCACCGCTCCAGCAGGGCTTCTTCTTCCACGCCCTGACCGGCGGGGCGGGCCGGGACACGTATGTGGTGCAGCAGGTCCTCGACCTGGCCGGACCGGTCGACGCCGCCGCCCTGCGCCGCGCCGCCCAGCGTCTCCTGGACCGCCACGCCCCCCTGCGCGCCGCCTTCCGCGGCCGCCCGGACGGCACCCCCGTACAGATCATCGCCGAACGGGCCGTACTGCCCTGGCGGGAGACCGGCCCCGCTCCCCACAGCGACCCCGCACCGGTCGAGCGGACGGCCGCCGAGGAACGCGCCGCCGGCTTCGACCTCGCCACGCCGCCGCTGCTGCGCTGCGCCTTCGTCCGCCTCGACGACCACCGCGCCCACCTGGTCCTGACGTTCCACCACATCATCGCCGACGGCTGGTCGCTGCCCGTCCTGCACCGCGAACTGATGGCGTACTACGGCACCGACGCCCCGCCGCTCCCCGACGTCACCCCCTACCGCGCCTTCCTGCGCCGCTTGGCCGCCCAGGACCAGGAGGCCGCCCGCGCCGCCTGGCGCACCGCCCTCACCGGCCTGGACGAACCCACCCGCCTGGTGACCGCCCCGGCCTCCACCGCCCCCGTACTCCCCGCGCACGTCCGGGTGGAACTCCCCGAGGAGACCACCGAGCGCCTCACCGACCGCGCGCGGGAACACGGTGTCACCCTCGGTACGGTGGTCCAGGCGGCCTGGGGACTGCTCCTGGGCAGGCTGACCGGCCGCGACGACGTCGTCTTCGGCACCACGGTCTCCGGCCGGGACAGCGAGGTCGACGGCATCGCGTCCATGGTCGGCCTGTTCATCAACACCGTGCCGACCCGCTTCCGCTGGACACCCGGTGCCGCCCTC
The DNA here is from genome assembly GCF_018614415.1 of Streptomyces sp. ISL-12. GTDB lineage: Bacteria > Actinomycetota > Actinomycetes > Streptomycetales > Streptomycetaceae > Streptomyces. The sequence continues at coordinate 847 of NZ_JAGGOO010000140.1, read as the reverse complement.
GCCGGTCTGCTCACCCGCCTCCAGGACGAACAGGCCCGCCTCCTCGGCCACCAGCACCTGGGGCTCGCCGAGATCCAGCGGCTGGCGGGGCACGCGGGGGAGGGGGAACTCTTCGACACCCTCGTCGTGTTCGAGAACTACCCCGCCGCGACCGGCCTCCGCGACGCCTCCGGCCGGGTACGGATCACGGGCGACGCCTTCCACGACACCGTGCACTACCCGCTCGCCCTCGTCGTCAAGCCGGGCGCCCGGCTCGACCTCCGGCTCAAGCACCACGCCGACCGGATCGGCACCGGCACCGTACGTGCCCTCGGCGACCGCCTGGTCCGCGTCCTGGAGGCCATCGCCGACGACCCCGGCCGGGCCGCGGCCTCCGTCGAGCTCCTCTCGCCCGACGAGGCCCTGCGCGCCCACCCGGCCGGCCCGGACCGGCCCGTCGCGGAGACCACCCTCGCGGCGGCGTTCGCCGCGCAGGTCGCCCGTACCCCGGAGGCGACGGCGGTCGTCTTCGAGGACACCCGGCTCACGTACGCGGAACTCGACGCCCGCGCCGAGGCGCTCGCCGCCCGGCTGGGCGCGCGGCCGGGGGAGTTCGTCGCGGTGGCGGTGCCCCGGTCGGCGGAGCTGGTGGTCGCGCTGCTCGGCGTACTCAAGTCGGGCGCCGCCTATCTGCCCGTCGACCTGGACTATCCGCCCGACCGGGTCGCCCACATGCTCCGGGACTCCGGCGCCGCGACCGTGGTCACGCTCACCTCGCAGGCGGGCCGGCTGCCGGCGCCGTCCTCGGCGCTCCTGCTCGACGCCGAGGAGCCGAGCCCCCGGCCCGCCCCCGTATCCGCCCCCGCCC
>NZ_JAGGOO010000139.1 GCF_018614415.1 Streptomyces sp. ISL-12 | reverse complement strand
GGGTCCGCCTGTCCTGTGTTCCGGCCGTCGCTGTCCGGTGCCGGGGGTCCGCCTGTCCTGTGTTCCGGCCGTCGCCGTCCGGTGCCGGGGGTCCGCCTGTCCTGTGTTCCGGCTGTCGCCGTCCCGTCCCCGGCTGTCGCCGTCCCGTCCCCGGCTGTCGCCGTCCCGTCCCCGGCTGCCGCCGTCCCGTCCCCGGCCCCGCCCGTCCCGTGTTCTGGCCGCCGCTGTCCGGCTCCCGGGGTCCGCCCGCCCCGTGTTCCAGCCTCCGCCGTCCCGTCCCCCGCACCCGCCCGCCCCGCAATCCGGCCCCCGCCCGTCCCGTACCCGGTGCGCGGCGGTCAGGCCACCGGCCGCCGCCCCCGTTCAGCGGCCCGCCAGCCCCGCCGCCTCCCGTGCGCACCCCCAGGCCACGGTGACGCCCGCGCCGCCGTGGCCGTAGTTGTGCACCAGGAGCCGCCCGTCCGGCAGGACCTCGCGCTCCAGCCGTACCGCGTCCCGGGCGGGCCGCAGCCCCACCCGGTGTTCCAGGACCCGTGCCCCGGCGATCTCCGGCCGCAGTGCCGCGCACCGCCGGACGATCGCGGCCGCCACCGCCGGGTCCGGCTCCGCCGACCAGGCGTCCTCCTCCGCCGTACCGCCCAGCACCAGCCGGCCCGCGTGCGGGAAGAAGTACGCCATCTCCCCGGACTCCGGATCGGTGGACACCGCCCAGGTGCGGATGCCCGGGTTCTCGACGACGACCAACTGCCCGCGCACCGGCCGCACCGACGGGTCCGGCACCAGCGTCCGGGCCCCGAGGCCCGCGCAGTTGACCACTACCGGCGCCCCGGCCTCCCGCAGACCGGTCACCGCCCGCGTCTCGACCGAACCGCCCGCCGCCAGCAACCGCTCGCGCAGCCAGGGCAGATGAACCGACATGTCGATGAGCGGCAGCCGGGCCCACAGCCCGGAGCCCCGGTACTCCGCCGCCGTCGCCGCCCGCAGCCCGGGCAGCCGATCGGCCGCCCACCCGTCGACCTCGTGCCGCTCCGTCTCACCCAGGACGCCTTCGGCCATACGTACGCCGGTCCGCTCGGGGCGGGCCGCCAACTCCTCGTACACGTCCAGGGAGCGCAGCGCCCACGCGCGCGCCGCCGCGGCCGGTGCGATCCGGTACGGCCACCACAGCGCCCCCGCCACCGCCGAGGTGGTCCGCTCCAGGGGCTCCCGGGTCCACACCCGTACCCGGCTGCCGCGCTCGGCCAGGACGACGGCGGTCGTCAGCCCGATCACGCCGCCGCCCACCACGACGACTTCGCCCTCCAGTTCGGTTTCCACAGGCGGACGGTAGCGGAACCCGCCCGGCCATGCGCACAACGCCGCGACAGCGGGAATACTCACCGCATGTCTGCCGAGTACACGACCTTCGGCCTGGCCCCCGCCACCCGGACCGGGGGAGTCCTCGCCGGGGGTGCGTACCAGGTCCACCGCGACTTCCTCGACTTCATCGTGGACGGCCGGCCGCTGCTGTTCCGCCTCAGCGACCTCGACGCCGTCTCCCCGCTCGCCTCGGACGTCCCGCCCGCCATCTTCACCGCGCAGGTCCGCGGCCTGTTGCTGGAGGCCGAACCGCCGCTGCCCGGCGGCCGGTACATCATCTACGGCTGCCCCGAGTGCGAGGACCTGGCGTGCGGCGCGGTGACCGCCGTGATCCGGCGGGACGGCGACGACTACGTCTGGCAGGACTTCGCCTGGCAGACCGATCCGCACGCCGACCTCCGGCTCAACGGCTACCAGGGCATCGGCCCGTTCCGCTTCCCCGGCGCCGAGTACCGCGCGGCGCTCTCCGCCCTGCTCCGGCAAGGCCCCGGCACGCCGCGCCGCCGTGTCCTGCTGATCGGCGCCCGGGTCGCCGTACTGGCCAAGCTCGCCGCCGCCCTGCGCACCATCGACATCGGCGCCGACATCACCCCCGACCTCGCAGGCGCCTCCGCCGAGGAACTGCGCGAGTACGGCGCCGTCGCCTTCGGCGCCGCGGTGCCCGAGCAGGACCGCGCCGCCGTCCGCGCGGCGTTCACCGAGGCCGGTGCCGACGTCGCCTACGTCGACATCCTCGCCCCGATCGTCCCCGTCCTGGTCGCCCAGATCGAACACGCCCTCGACCGCACCCCCGCCGAACGGCGCCGGCTGACCCGCCTCACCGCGACCGGCGAGGCGGCGGACATCGAGGTCACCTCGCCCTGCCGGGTACGGCTCACCGCGTACCGTCTGGACCGGCTGCACCGCACCCACACCCGCGAGGTCTTCGACGGCGTCCTGGAGCCCGGCGCCCACCGCGTCTTCCTGGACACCGCGGCGGTCAAGGGCCGTTCCTGCCTCGTGGCCCGGGCATCGGAAAGCGTGCTGGTGGCAGCGGTCGCGCACGGGAAACCCGGCTGAGTCCGCCCCGTACCGGCCGCTAAAATCGGCGCCCTGATGACTGCCACCCTCGTCGCCAAGAACCTCGCCGCCGGCCACGGCGACCGCTCCCTGTTCACCGGGCTCGACCTCGTCGTCGCCCCCGGCGACGTGATCGGCCTCGTCGGGCCCAACGGCGCCGGCAAGTCCACGCTGCTGCGGATGCTCGCCGGCCTCACCGCCCCCGAACAGGGCGAGCTGCGGCTGTCCCCGCCCAGCGCCACCGTCGGCCACCTCCCGCAGGAACCCGAGCGCAGGCCCGGGGAGACGGTACGCGCCTTCCTGGCCCGGCGCACCGGCGTCACCGAGGCCCAGCGGACCATGGACGAGGCCACCCAGGGCCTGGTCGACGGCGCGCCCGGCGCCGACGACGCCTACGCCACCAGCCTGGAACGCTGGCTCGCCCTCGGCGGCGCCGACCTCGACGACCGCGCCGAGGAGGTGGCCGGCACCCTGGGTCTGGCCGTGGACCTCGACCAGCCGATGACCTCCCTCTCCGGCGGCCAGGCCGCCCGCGCCGGCCTCGCCTCCCTCCTGCTGTCCCGCTACGACCTCTTCCTCCTCGACGAGCCGACCAACGACCTCGACCTGGACGGCCTGGAACGCCTCGAACGCTTCGTCACCGGCCTGCGCGCCGGCACCGTCGTCGTCAGCCACGACCGCGAGTTCCTCGCCCGCACCGTCACCAAGGTCCTCGAACTCGACCTCGCCCAGCAGCGGATCAACCTCTACGGCGGCGGCTACGACGCCTACCTGGACGAGCGCGAGGTGGCCCGCCGGCACGCCCGCGACGAGTACGAGGAGTACGCCGACAAGCGGGCCGCCCTCCAGGACCGGGCCCAGACGCAGCGCTCCTGGATGGACAAGGGCGTCAAGAACGCCCGGCGCAAGGCGGGCAGCGACAACGACAAGATCGGCCGCAAGTTCCGCAGCGAGGCCAGCGAGAAGCAGGCCGCCAAGGCCCGCCAGACCCAGCGCATGATCGAACGCCTGGAGGTCGTCGAGGAGCCCCGCAAGGAGTGGGAGCTGCGCATGGAGATCGCGTCAGCCCCGCGCTCCGGCGCGGTCGTCGCCGCACTGCGCGACGCCGAGGTGCGGCGCGGCGGGTTCACGCTCGGTCCGGTCACCCTCCAGATCGACTGGGCCGACCGGGTCGCGGTGACCGGCGCCAACGGCGCGGGCAAGTCCACGCTGCTCGGCGCCCTGCTGGGCCGGGTCCCGCTGGACGGCGGGCACGCGGCCCTCGGCTCGGGCGTCCTGCTCGGCGAGGTCGACCAGGCCCGCAAGCTGTTCCACGGCACCGAGCCGCTGCTCGACGCCTTCCAGACGGCCGTCCCCGACACGGAACCGGCCGAGGTCCGCACCCTGCTGGCCAAGTTCGGCCTCAAGGCGGACCACGTGCTGCGTCCGGCGGCCACCCTCTCCCCGGGCGAGCGCACCCGGGCCGCCCTCGCCCTGCTCCAGGGCCGCGGCGTCAACCTCCTGGTCCTGGACGAGCCCACGAACCACCTCGACCTGCCGGCCATCGAGCAGCTGGAGTCGGCCCTCGACTCCTACGAGGGCACCCTGCTGCTGGTCACCCACGACCGCCGCATGCTGGACGCCCTGCGGGTGACCCGCCGCCTGGAGGTGGCCGACGGCAAGGTGACGGAACGCTAGCCGCGCCCCGCCCCCCGCCGCCCGGCCCGCTTACGCCAGCCCCGCCCGCTTCAGGGCGTCGGCCATCGCGCTGTTGGCGGGCGGCGGCGCCGACCGCCCCTTGCCCTTGTCGCCGGCCTTCCCGCCGGAGGGCTGCTGCCGCTGCTTCGGCGGCCGTCCGCCGCCCTGGCCCCGCTGCTGCCGGCGCGGCTGCTGCTCGCCCTTGGGTGCCGCCTCGTCGTCCAGGCGCAGCGTCAGCGAGATCCGCTTGCGCGGGATGTCGACGTCCAGCACCTTCACCTTGACGATGTCCCCGGGCTTGACCACGTCACGGGGGTCCTTCACGAACGTCTTCGACAGCGCGGAGACGTGCGCGAGCCCGTCCTGGTGCACACCGACGTCGATGAACGCCCCGAAGGCCGCCACATTCGTCACGACACCCTCCAGGACCATCCCGGGGGACAGGTCGGAGATCTTCTCCACGCCCTCCTTGAAGGTGGCCGTCCTGAAGGCGGGGCGCGGGTCACGGCCCGGCTTCTCCAGTTCCTTCAGGATGTCCGACACGGTCGGCAGACCGAACGTCTCGTCCACGAAGTCGGTCGCCCGCAGGGACCGCAGCACCGAGGTGTTCCCGATCAGCGAGGCCACCTCCTGCCCGGCGGTCTTCACCATCCGGCGCACCACCGGGTACGCCTCCGGGTGCACGCTGGACGCGTCCAGCGGGTCGTCGCCGCCGCGGATCCGCAGGAAGCCCGCGCACTGCTCGTACGCCTTCGGGCCCAGCCGCGCGACCTTCTTCAGCTCGCCCCGCGCCTTGAACGGCCCGTTGGCGTCGCGGTGCGCCACGATGTTCTCCGCGAGGCCCGACGTGATGCCGGAGACGCGGGCGAGCAGCGGTGCGGAGGCGGTGTTGACGTCCACCCCGACACCGTTCACACAGTCCTCGACCACCGCGTCCAGGGAGCGCGACAGCTTCACCTCGGACAGGTCGTGCTGGTACTGGCCGACGCCGATCGACTTCGGGTCGATCTTCACCAGCTCGGCCAGCGGGTCCTGGAGCCGGCGGGCGATGGAGACCGCGCCGCGCAGCGAGACGTCCATGTCCGGCAGCTCCTGCGAGGCGAACGCGGAGGCCGAGTACACCGAGGCGCCCGCCTCGGAGACCATCACCTTGGTGAGCTTCAGCTCGGGGTGCTTGGTGATCAGTTCCCCGGCGAGCTTGTCGGTCTCGCGGGACGCCGTGCCGTTGCCGATTGCGATCAGCTCGACCGCGTGCTCCTTCGCCAGCCGCGCCAGCTTCGCGATCGCCTCGTCCCACTTGTTGGCCGGGACGTGCGGGTGGATGACGTCGGTCGCCACGACCTTGCCCGTGGCGTCGACCACGGCGACCTTCACGCCCGTACGGAACCCGGGGTCCAGGCCGAGCGTCGCCCGCGTCCCCGCCGGGGCGGCCAGCAGCAGGTCGCGCAGGTTGGCCGCGAACACGTTCACCGCCTCGTCCTCGGCGGCCGTGCGCAGCCGCAGCCTGAGGTCGATGCCCAGGTGGACGAGGATGCGGGTGCGCCAGGCCCAGCGGACCGTGTCCGTCAGCCACTTGTCTCCGGGGCGCCCCCGGTCGGCGATCCCGAACCGCGACGCGACGATCCCCTCGTACGACGACGGCCCGTCCGTCGGCTCCTCGGGCTCCAGCACCAGGTCGAGGACGTCCTCCTTCTCGCCGCGCAGCATCGCCAGGATCCGGTGCGAGGGCAGTTCGGTGAACGGCTCGGCGAAGTCGAAGTAGTCGGCGAACTTGGCGCCCGCCTCCTCCTTTCCGTCCTTCACCTTGGCGGCCAGCCGCCCCCGCGTCCACATCCGCTCGCGCAGCTCGCCGATCAGGTCGGCGTCCTCGGAGAACTTCTCGGTGAGGATGGCCCGCGCCCCGTCCAGGGCGGCCTGCGGATCGGCCACGCCCTTGTCCGCGTCGACGAACGCGGCGGCGGCCGCGAGGGGCTCGACACCCGGGTCGGCCAGCAGGCCCTCGGCCAGCGGCTCCAGACCGGCCTCGCGGGCGATCTGCGCCTTGGTGCGCCGCTTGGGCTTGTACGGCAGGTAGACGTCCTCCAGGCGCGCCTTGGTCTCGGCACCCCGGATGCGCGCCTCCAGCTCCTCGGTGAGCTTGCCCTGCTCACGCACCGAGTCGAGGATCGCGGCCCGCCGCTCCTCCAGCTCCCGCAGATAGCGCAGCCGCTCCTCGAGCGTGCGCAGCTGCGCGTCGTCGAGCATCTCGGTCGCTTCCTTGCGGTAGCGGGCGATGAAGGGCACGGTCGAACCGCCGTCGAGCAGTTCCACCGCGGCCTTCACCTGCCGCTCCCGTACGCCGAGCTCCTCGGCGATCCTGCCTTCGATGGACCCAACGTCGATCGACTCGGGTGTCGTCACGATCCCGTACCGCCTTCTCACTGAGGTTGCGCGGCAATTGTGGCAGGCCGCACCGACACTCGGGGATCAGGGCGGGCGTCCGGGCAGGTCGGAGGCGGCGTGCTCAGGCCCGGCGGCTGCGGGTCGAGCTCGACGCCCCGCCGAAGAGCCGGGCCAGGGCCCGGAAGGGCAGCGTCACGACGGTCGCGATGGCGCCGCCGATCTGGCGCAGCACGTCTGCGATGGCACGGAACACAAGAGCCTCCCTCTGTCCACCCGGCCGGTCCGACCGGGTGGAGAACGGGTACCTCGCAGCGGCCCCGCCATGCCTGCCGAGCCGATCAGCGCGCCATGCCGGCCTTCCTGTCGCTCTCACACCGGCCCCGCCCACGGCCGGCACGGCGGCCCCGCAGTCGGCCCGCATGCGGACCCGGCCGGGCCGCATGCCGACCCGGCCGTCGGCCCGTACGGCGGCCCCGCCGACGGCCTCGCGTCGGCCCTGCGACGATCCTCACGCCGCGGTCGGCCGACGGGCGGCCAGCGCGGTGGGCCAGGGCTCGTGGAGCACGTCGAACGGGCCAGAGCTCAAAGAGCGCGTCGCAGAGGGCCGCAGGCATCTCGGGCACGGCGGTAGCCGGGGTGTCGGTGGTGCCGGCCGGGGTGGTGGCCACCACCAGCGGGGCCGACGCGCGAGGGCCCGCCTCCCGGCCCGCACATCGGCCTTGCGCCGGGCTCTCGTGCCGACCGGTGTGCACGGCCTTCGTATGGCCTTGCGACGGCCCTCGTGCCGGCCGCGGCCCGCCCGGCCTTTGCGGCGGCTCTCGTGCCTGCTCCGCCTTCATATGGCCCTGCGACGGCCCTCGTGCCTGCTCGGCGTTCCTACGGTCCTGCAGCGGCCCTCGCGCCTGCCCGTGGCCCGCCCAGCCTTCCTATGGCCCCGCGACGGCGCTCCTGCCGCCCCCGCAGGCTCGGCCTTTCCAGGGCCTCGCGACGGCCTTCACTCCGACCTCCAGACGGGCCCGCCTGCCGCCCTCAGCCGGTGCGGATCCGGCCGGTCGCGGGCTTGTCGGTGGGTTGGTGACGCGGGCGATGGTGTGGCCGAGGCCGGACGAGGTGACGGCCTCGGGCATGCCGTTGAGTTCCTTCAGCGCGTTGGGCATGGTCAGGCGGGCCATGACGGGCAGCACCTTGAGCTTCCAGTGCCGGCCGTCGCGGCTGTCGGCCACCGAGGGGGTGGCCAGCCCGATGAACCGGGACGCTTTCTGGGCCCGCACCGCCTGCACGATGTTCCGTGTCCCGTCTCCCGCACCGGCCCTCCTCCCACCGCCCCTCACGCCTTCCCGAGCAGGTCCGTGGGAAAGGCGCCCGCGCCCAGCGCGGTGCGGGCGAAGGCCGACCCCAGCTCGGTCAGCCGAGCGACGCCCGCCGCGCCGAGGTGCTCGTAGGGACCGGCGTCCAGTCGGTCCGTCTCCCGCTCGATCTCCGCGCGCAGCGCCGCGCCCTCCTCGGTCAGCTCCCCGGCGGGGTCGAGCAGCCCGCGGTCCCGCAGCCGGGTGACCGCCGCGTCCCACTCCTCCTGGGACCAGCCGCGCGTGCCGAACACCCACTTCGGAGCCAGCCCCTTGCCGGTCGCGGTGTGCGTCACCAGCGCCTCCAGGCCGTCCAGACCCGCGGCCATGAGCACGGCCAGGTGCCCGTCGCCGCGGTGCTCGCGCAGCAGGGTCGCGGCGTGCCAGTACGCCAGGTGCGGCGCGTCGGGCACCGGCAGGTCGGCGTGGGCGGAGTACAGCGGCCGGGCGGCGCGCGAACACCCCTCGGCGGCGCGCAGTGCCAGCCCGGCGGCCTCCGTCATCTCGGCCGACACCAGGGCGTCCTCGCCCAGCAGCCGGCGCAGGGTGGCGTCGACGGCACGCGCGCGTGCCGCGAGGGCCTGCTCCGGGGTCACCGTCGTCCAGACGGCCGGGAGGTGCCGGGCGACCAGCTCGTGCTTGTAGTTGTAGAAGGCGGCGGTGACCGCGCCGGCGCCGACCGGACCCAGCGCGGCGGCCCGTACGGCGAAGTTGACGGCCCGGGGGTCGGTGACCCCGAGGGCGCCCAGTTCCCGGCCCAGGTCGGGCGAGAAGTAGTGCGTCGAGTGCAGCGAGTTGAGCACGTTGTGGCAGCGGCGGCCAGGGCGCCGGTCGATGGCGGCAGTCGTCATGCCGGGCACGTTACCAACCGGTCAGTATGTGGGGAACGGCCGTGCGGCCGGTTCAACCCGACGCGGGGGCGTGCCAGGTGAACCGGGGCGGACGGCGCTCCAGGAACGCGGCGACGCCCTCCGTCGTGTCGCCGCTGCCGTCGGCCTGCGCCGCCCAGTACGCCTCCCGGCCGGTGCGCCCGTCCACGAACTCCTTCGCCGCCGCCTGGGTCAGCCCCGACCGGGCCGCCAGGACCCGGGTGAACTCCGCGACCCGCCCGTCCAGCCCGCCGGCCGGCAGTACCTCGTCGACCAGGCCCGTGCGCAGCGCCCGCCCGGTCCCGATCAGCTCGCCCGAGAACAGCAGGTACTTCGCGCCGGCCGGGCCCACCAGCGACGTCAGCCGCCGGGTGGCGGACGCCGGGTAGACCACCCCCAGCCGGGCCGGGGTCACCCCGAACAGCGCCCCCTCCTCGGCGAACCGCAGGTCGCAGGCGGCGGCCAGCTGCACCCCGCCGCCCACGCAGTGCCCGCGGACCGCCGCCAGCGTCGGCTTCGGGAAGGCCGCCAGGGCTTCCTCGGCCTCCACGGCCAGCCGCTGCGCCTCGCGCGGCCCGTCGGCCAGCGTGGAGATGTCGGCCCCGGCGCAGAAGGTGCCGTCCGCGCCGGTGAGCACCAGCGCCCGGACCGCCCGGTCCGCGGCGAGGGCGTCGAGCAGCGGGGGCAGCGCCCGCCACATCGCGGCCGTCATGGCGTTGCGCTTGGCCGGGTGGTGGACGACGACGGTGGCCACCGCGTCCGTGACGCGATGCAGCAACTGGGGCTCCATGCGCCGGATGTTACCGGCCGGTTGGAACCGTCGGTCCGAGTCTCCCGCTGTCCCGTCCGTCCGACGGTCAAACCAGTACAACCGGAATAGTTCGCCGAGATGGCGCAACCGGGACAGGATCAGTCCCACAACTGACTGTGTCATACGCCAACGGTCAGAACCGTTCGATACGCGCTGACTTCCATTCAGTACCTCGGGGCGGAGCGACTCGTTACCAACACTCAGGGGTGTGGTGACAATCGAGCGCAAGGGTGGCGACCCGACGATGGACGACCACGAGCGGGAGGACGGCGCGGTTCCGGTTCCGGGGCCCCAGCCGCATCCGGAGGCGGGAAGACCCGCGGACCGCGCGGATCCCTTGCCGTACGAAGGCGTCTGGCGGTTCACCGCCCCCTCCGTCGAGGCGTCGGTCCCGCAGGCGCGGCACGCCGTCCGCGACCTCCTGACCCACCAGGGCGTACCGGTCTCGCAGGACGTGGCGGACGGGCTGCTGCTGATCGTCTCCGAACTGGTCACCAACGCCGTCCGGCACGCGGCGGTGCTCTCGCCGACGCTCTCCGTGGAGGTCGCCGTCGGCTCCGGCTGGCTCCGGCTGTCCGTGGAGGACAACCACCCCTACCGCCCGACCGCCCTGGAGACCGACCACGGCCGGACCGGTGGCCGGGGCCTGCTGCTGGTCCGGGAGATCACCCGGGAGGCCGGCGGGGCCTGCGACGTCGCCCACACGGCCAGCGGCGGCAAGGTGGTCTGGGTGGCCCTGCCGCTCGGGCCCGCCCTCCCGTAGGGCGTCCGCGCGGCTTCACGTACTGGGGCTCACCAGCCGGCGGACGGGCCCGTCAGCTCGCGGACGGCCGGACGCGCCGCGTCCAGCACCGTCATGAACCACGCCGAGAAGGTGTCCCGCGCGTGCCGCTCGGCCAGCTCGGCCGGGGAGACGAAGACCGTCTCGGCGACCTCCGCAGGATCGGGCCGCGGCGCCGCCTGCACCAGACCCACGAAGAGGTGGTTGTACTCCTGCTCCACCAGGCCCGAGGCCGGGTCCGGGTGGTTGTAGCGCACCGTGCCCGCCTCGGCGAGCAGCGACGGGGAGACCCCCAGCTCCTCGAAGGTCCGCCGGGCCGCCGCCGCGAAGGGCGACTCGCCGGGGTAGGGGTGGCCGCAGCAGGTGTTGGACCACACCCCGGGGGAGTGGTACTTGCCGAGCGCCCGCTGCTGGAGCAGCAGCCGGCCGCGCTCGTCGAAGAGGAACACCGAGAAGGCGCGGTGCAGCTGCCCGGGCGGCTGGTGCGCGGCGAGCTTCTCCGCGGTGCCGATCGTGACGCCGTCCTCGTCGACGAGTTCCAGCAGAATCGCGTCCGCGGTGCCGCTCGACGAACTGTTCGCCGCGGTGGCAGGAGTGATCGGCATACCCATCCTTCGCATCGGTCCTCGCGCCCCAAGTGTGCCGTACGCGGCCGGCGCTGCCCGCACTTCCCCGCCCGCATGTCCCGCACCGCCGCGCGGGAGGCCGTCACGTACGGCCGGGCGCCGGGACGGGCCCGGCAGGTGATCGTGCCCGGTCGCCGGACGGGGAACCGCCCGCGCCGGACCTGGCGGGGATCAGGACGCCCGCGGACCGGCGGACGGCTGCGTTCCCGGGCGCCTTCCCCGGAAGACGCGCCCCGTCCCGATACCCGTGCGCCCCCGTCGCCTCAGTGGCACAGCCGCGCCTCGTGCTCCGCGTGCCCGCCCGGCTCCAGCTGGAAGGTGCAGTGTTCCACGTCGAAGTGGTCGCCCAGGCAGCCCTGGAGCTCGTGGAGCATCTTCTCGTGGCCGGTCGCGCTCAGCGTCTCCGAGCCGACCACCACGTGCGCGGAGAGCACCGGCATGCCGGACGTGATCGTCCACGCGTGCAGGTCGTGGATGTCCTCCACCCCGTCGAGGGCCAGGATGTGGGCCCGTACCTCGGCGATGTCGACGTCCTTCGGTGCCGCCTCCAGCAGGACGTCCAGCGTCTCGCGCAACAGCTTCACCGTCCGCGGCACGATCATCACGCCGATGACGAGCGAGGCGATCGGGTCGGCGGCCTGCCAGCCGGTGGTGACGATCACCAGGGCGGACACGATCACCGCGACCGACCCCAGCGCGTCCGCCGCCACCTCCAGGAACGCGCCGCGCACGTTCAGGCTCTCCGCCTGGCCCCGCATCAGCAGCGCCAGCGACACCGAGTTCGCCACCAGGCCGATCACACCGAAGACGACGGTCAGCCCGCCCGAGGTCCCGGCCGGCGAGACGAACCGCTCGACCGCCTCGTACAGGACGTATCCGCCCACCCCGAGCAGCAGCAGACAGTTGGCCAGCGCGGCCAGGATCTCGGCCCGGGCCAGCCCGAAGGTGCGCCGGTCGCTGGGCGGCCGGCCGGCGAAGTGGACCGCCAGCAGGGCCATGCCCAGCCCCACCGCGTCCGTCGCCATGTGCGCCGCGTCGGCGACCAGCGCGAGCGAGTCGGCCAGTACGCCGCCGACGATCTCCACGACCATCACGGTGAGCGTGATCGCCAGGGCCACCCGCAGCCTGCCCCGGTACGCCGCGGTCGCCGTACCGCCGGCGGGCGCGCCGTGCCCGTGGCCGTGGGCATGCCCGTGATCGTGCCCAGCCCCCATGAAAGCCGCCTCCCTGTCGTCCGCCGGGAGCACAGTGAACTACGGGCCGACACCATCCGGCAACGCGGCACTGAACACCGTTGTCATGTGCCCTGACCTGCGTAAACGTTGCGCAGGTCAGCGCGGGAGAAGGGGCGGTCGCCCCGGTCGGCCCACCCCTCGCGTACCCCCGGCCGCACCCTCCACCCGGGCTCCGCGGCCCGCCGCCGTCCGGTGCGGGCGGGGGCGCGGTTTGTGGGCCGGGCCCCGCATCCCCGATGATGATCGCGGCAAAGGCGTGGGCACGTCGTGTCGACCGTCCGTGAAACGGCCGGTGAACACGGCGTTCCGGTCATCCGATAACCTCTGCCGACATGCCGCCCGGGGGCTGTGGACACAGGCGCCCCCACCATGCACAGGCCCGGCGCACGGCGTCGGCATCCAGGGAGTGAGTTCGGTTGTCGACCGCCATCCTCACCGGTCAGCCGGTTCCCGGTTCGTCGATCGAGACGGATCTGCGGGAGCTGGGCTTCGAGGTCCGCCTCGCGGCCGACGCCGCCGACGCCGAGACCCAGCTGGCCCGGGTGCCCGGCGGGGAACGGGTCGCCGTGGTCGACGCCCGCTTCGTCGGTCACCTGCACACCCTGCGCCTCGGCCTCACCGACCCCCGCTTCCCGCTCGCCGCCGTTCCGGGCGCCGTGACGGCCCAGCCGGCCGGGCGCCAGGCCCTGACCCGCGCGATGGCCCGCCAGACCTCCACCGCCGGTGGTACCACCCTGGTCGACAGCCTCGCCGACCGGATCGTCACCGCCCTCGACGACGAGGACGGCACCGAGGTGCACCGGCCCGAGCTGGGCAGCCTGGTCGCCGCGGTGCCCGCCGACCCGCAGGCCCGCAACGAGGCCCGGCAGGCGGTCGCCGCCGTCGACGACGAGGCGGTCCGCCTGAAGTCGGCGGTCAAGGCCCGCGACGGCTTCTTCACCACCTTCTGCGTCAGCCCCTACTCCCGCTACCTCGCCCGCTGGTGCGCCCGCCGCGGCCTGACCCCCAACCAGGTCACCACCGCCTCCCTGCTCACCGCGCTCATAGCGGCGGCCTGCGCGGCCACCGGCACCCGCGGCGGCTTCGTCGCCGCCGGCCTCCTGCTCCTCTTCTCCTTCGTGCTGGACTGCACCGACGGCCAGCTCGCCCGCTACTCCCTCCAGTACTCCACCCTCGGCGCCTGGCTCGACGCCACCTTCGACCGGGCCAAGGAGTACGCCTACTACGCCGGCCTCGCCCTCGGCGCCGCCCGCGGCGGCGACGACGTATGGGCCCTGGCCCTCGGCGCGATGGTCCTCCAGACCTGCCGGCACGTGGTCGACTTCTCCTTCAACGAGGCGCACGTCGTAGGCACTGACGCCACCGCCAACACCAGCCCCACCGCCGCCCTCTCCGGCAAGCTCGACAGCGTCGGCTGGACGGTCTGGGTCCGCCGCATGATCGTGCTGCCGATCGGCGAGCGCTGGGCGATGATCGCCGTCCTCACGGCCGCCACCACCCCCCGGATCACCTTCTGCGTCCTGCTGATCGGCTGCGCCTTCGCCGCCACGTACACCACGGCCGGCCGCGTCCTGCGCTCGCTGACCCGCAAGGCCCGCCGCACCGACCGCGCCGCGACGGCGCTGGCCGACCTCGCGGACAGCGGGCCCGTCGCCGAGGCGCTGACCCGGGTGGCGCGCGGGCTGCCCGGCGGCCTCGCCCCGGCCGCCGCCCTGATCGGCGGCGCCGCCGTCACCGCCACGGCCGCACTGGCCGGCTTCGGCACCCCCTGGCCCCTGGTCGCCGCCGTCGTGTACGCCCTGACCTCGGCCCTCGCTGTCGCGCGTCCCCTCAAGGGCGCCCTCGACTGGCTCGTCCCCCCCTTCTTCCGCGCCGCCGAGTACGGCACCGTCCTGCTGCTGGCGGCCCGAGCGGACGTGAACGGAGCCCTACCGGCGGCTTTCGGACTGGTGGCGGCGGTCGCCTACCATCACTACGACACGGTCTACCGCATCCGCGGCGGCGCGGGCGCGCCCCCGAACTGGCTGCGGCGGGCCGTCGGGGGGCACGAGGGCCGCACGCTGCTGGTCGCCCTGCTGGCCGCGCTGCTCACCGCCGCACAGTTCACCGTCGCGCTCACGGTCCTCGCCGTGGCCGTGGCTCTGCTGGTGCTCGTCGAGAGCATCCGCTACTGGGTGTCCGCCCACCGGGCCGGCTCACCCGCCGTACACGACGAAGGAGAAACCGCATGATCGGCCTCGTGCTCGCGGCCGGCGCCGGACGGCGTCTGCGCCCCTACACCGACAGCCTGCCGAAGGCGCTGGTGCCGGTGGGGCCCGCGGGCATAGAAGGCGAACCCACGGTTCTCGACCTCACCCTCGGCAACTTCGCCGAGATCGGCCTGACCGAGGTCGCGGTCATCGTCGGCTACCGCAAGGAGGCCGTCTACGCGCGCAAGGCGGCCCTGGAGGCGAAGTACGGCCTCAAGCTGACCCTCATCGACAACGACAAGGCCGAGGAGTGGAACAACGCCTACTCACTGTGGTGCGGGCGTGACGCCCTCAAGGACGGCGTGATCCTCGCCAACGGCGACACCGTGCACCCGGTCTCCGTCGAGAAGACGCTGCTCGCCGCCCGCGGCGAGGGCAAGCGGATCATCCTCGCCCTGGACACGGTGAAGTCGCTGGCCGACGAGGAGATGAAGGTCGTCGTCGACCCCGCCGAGGGGAACATGACGAAGATCACCAAGCTGATGAACCCGGCCGAGGCGACCGGCGAGTACATCGGCGTCACCCTCATCGAGGGCGACGCCGCCCCCGACCTGGCCGACGCGCTGAAGACGGTCTGGGAGACCGACCCCCAGCAGTTCTACGAGCACGGCTACCAGGAGCTGGTCGACCGCGGCTTCCGCGTCGACGTGGCTCCCATCGGCGACGTCAGCTGGGTCGAGATCGACAACCACGACGATCTCGCCCGTGGACGGGAGATCGCATGCCAGTACTGACCCGGCTGATCCCCTCGCCGCTGGTCGTCGACATCCGCCCGGGTGCCCTCGACGACCTCGGCTGTGTCCTCGCCGACGAGCGCATCTCGCACTCCGGCCGCCTCGCCGTCGCCGTCAGCGGCGGCTCCGGCGCCAGGCTGCGCGAGCGCATCGCCCCGTCCCTGCCCGGCGCCACCTGGTACGAGGTCGGCGGCGGCACCCTGGACGACGCGGTCCGGCTGGCCGGCGACATAAAGGCCGGCCACTACGACGCCGTCGTCGGACTCGGCGGCGGCAAGATCATCGACTGCGCCAAGTTCGCCGCGGCGCGCGTCGGTCTGCCCCTGGTGGCCGTGCCGACCAATCTCGCCCACGACGGCCTGTGCTCACCCGTGGCCACCCTCGACAACGACGCGGGCCGCGGCTCCTACGGCGTGCCGAACCCGATCGCCGTCGTCATCGACCTCGACGTCATCCGCGAGGCCCCGGTGCGCTACGTACGGGCCGGCATCGGCGACGCCGTCTCCAACATCTCCGCGATCGCGGACTGGGAGCTGGCCAACCGGGTCAAGGGCGAGCGGATCGACGGCCTGGCCGCCGCCATGGCCCGCCAGGCCGGCGAGGCCGTGCTGCGCCACCCCGGCGGCATCGGCGACAACGACTTCCTCCAGGTGCTGAGCGAGGCGCTGGTGCTCAGCGGCATCGCCATGTCCGTCTCCGGCGACTCACGGCCGTCCTCCGGGGCCTGCCACGAGATCAACCACGCCTTCGACCTGCTCTTCCCCAAGCGTGCCGCCGCCCACGGCGAGCAGTGCGGCCTGGGCGCGGCCTTCGCGATGTATCTGCGCGGGGCGCACGAGGAGTCGGTGTACATGGCCGAGGTGCTGCGCCGGCACGGACTGCCGGTACTGCCGGAGGAGATCGGCTTCACCCCCGAGGAGTTCGTCCGCGCCGTGGAGTTCGCTCCCGAGACCCGGCCCGGGCGCTACACCATCCTCGAACACCTCGACCTGAAAACCGACCAGATCAAGGACGTCTACACCGACTATGTCAAGGCCATCGGTAGCTGAACTACGTCCGGTCGTGCACCCCGCGGGGGTCAAGGACCGGCGCAGCGGTGAGCACTGGATGGGACGCCTCTACATGCGTGAGGTGTCCCTGCGGGTCGACCGCTACCTGGTGAACACCAGGGTCACGCCCAACCAGCTCACGTACCTGATGACCGTCTGCGGCGTGCTCGCCGCCCCGGCCCTGCTGGTGCCGGGCATCTGGGGCGCCGTGCTCGGCGTCGTCGCGGTCCAGCTCTACCTGCTGCTGGACTGCGTCGACGGCGAGATCGCCCGCTGGCGCAAGCAGTACTCGCTGGGCGGCGTGTACCTGGACCGCGTCGGTGCCTACCTCACCGACGCCGCCGTCCTGGTCGGCCTCGGCCTGCGCGCCGCCGACCTGTTCGGCACCGGGCGGATCGACTGGCTGTGGGCCTTCCTCGGCACCCTGGCCGCGCTCGGCGCCATCCTGATCAAGGCCGAGACCGACCTGGTCGGCGTCGCCCGCCACCAGAACGGGATGCCCCCGGTCAAGGAGGCCGCCGCCGAGATGCGCTCCTCCGGCATGGCCCTGGCCCGCCGGGCCGCCGCCATGCTCAAGTTCCACCGCCTCGTCCTCGGCATCGAGGCGTCCCTGCTCATCCTGGTCCTGGCCATCGTGGACCACGTCCGAGGCGACCTGTTCTTCACCCGCCTCGGCACCGCCGTCCTGGCCGGCATCGCCCTCCTCCAGACCCTGCTGCACCTGGTGTCCGTCCTGGCCTCCAGCAGGCTGAAGTGAGCAGCCCCATGAAGGTCGGCGCCGTCATCATCACGATGGGCAACCGCCCCGACGAACTGCGTGCCCTGATCGACTCGGTCGCCAAGCAGGACGGCGAGCCGGTCCAGGTCGTGGTCGTCGGCAACGGCTCCCCCGTGCCGGACGTACCCGACGGCGTGCGCACCGTCGAACTGCCGGAGAACCTCGGCATCCCCGGCGGACGCAACGTCGGCATCGAGGCGTTCGGCCCCGGCGGCAGCGAGGTCGACATCCTGCTGTTCCTCGACGACGACGGCCTGCTGGCCCGTACCGACACCGCCGAACTGTGCCGGAAGGCGTTCGCGGCCGACGAGAAGCTCGGCATCGTCAGCTTCCGCATCGCCGACCCGGCCACCGGCGAGACCCAGCGCCGCCACGTCCCCCGGCTGCGCGCCGCCGACCCGATGCGCTCCTCCCGGGTCACCACCTTCCTCGGCGGCGCCAACGCCGTACGTACCGCGGTCCTGAAGGAGGTCGGCGGCCTGCCGGACGCGTTCTTCTACGCCCATGAGGAGACCGACCTGGCCTGGCGGGCCCTGGACGCGGGCTGGATGATCGACTACCGGTCCGACATGGTGCTGTACCACCCCACGACCGCGCCCTCGCGGCACGCGGTCTACCACCGCATGGTCGCCCGCAACCGGGTCTGGCTGGCCCGCCGCAACCTGCCCGCCCCCCTGGTCCCGGTCTACCTCGGCGTCTGGATGCTGCTCACGCTCGCCCGCCGCCCCTCGCGCCCCGCGCTGAAGGCGTGGTTCGGCGGCTTCCGGGAAGGCTGGACCACTCCCTGCGGTCCCCGCCGGCCCATGCAGTGGCGTACGGTGTGGCGGCTGACCCGGCTGGGCCGGCCCCCCGTGATCTGAGAAGCTCGTACCCCGGGGCATCCCGCGGTTCGAGAACCGCGGGATGCGTCAGGCCGGTACCGGCCGCGCATCTCCGAAGACGAAAGTTTCCACTAGTGAGTGAGACAACGCACGACGGCACGGTCGCGACGACCAAGCCCGTGCCATCCGACGAGGGCCTCACGGCGGCACAGCTCGCCGAGAAGTACGGCCTGTCCGTGAGCGGCGCCCGGCCCTCACTCGTCGAGTACGTCCGCCAGCTCTGGGACCGGCGGCACTTCATCCTCGCCTTCTCACGGGCGAAGCTGACCGCCCAGTACAGCCAGGCCAGACTCGGCCAGCTCTGGCAGGTGGCCACCCCGCTGCTGAACGCCGCCGTCTACTTCTTCATCTTCGGCCTGCTGCTCGGCGCCCGCCGGGGCATCCCGCACGACATCTACGTGCCGTTCCTGGTCACCGGCGTGTTCGTCTTCACCTTCACACAGTCCTCGGTGCTCGCGGGCGTCCGCGCCATCTCCGGCAACCTGGGCCTGGTCCGCGCGCTGCACTTCCCCCGGGCCTCGCTGCCCGTCTCCTTCGCGTTCCAGCAGCTCCAGCAACTGCTGTACTCGATGATCGTGCTGGTCATCGTCATGATCGGCTTCGGCAGCTACCCGAGCCTCGGCTGGCTGCTGGTGGTGCCCGCGCTGGCGCTCCAGTTCGTCTTCAACACCGGCCTCGCGCTGATCTTCGCCCGGATGGGCAGCAAGACCCCCGACCTGGCCCAGCTGATGCCGTTCGTGATGCGCACCTGGATGTACGCGTCCGGCGTGATGTTCTCCATCCCGGCGATGCTCGCCGACAAGGACGTGCCGGGCTGGCTCAGCGACGTCCTCCAGTGGAACCCGGCCGCCGTCTACATGGACCTGATCCGCTTCGCGCTGATCGACGGCTACGGCTCCTCCTACCTGCCGCCGCACGTCTGGGCCTTCGCTCTGGGCTGGGCGGTGCTGGCCGGTGCCGTCGGCTTCGTCTACTTCTGGAAGGCCGAGGAGAGGTACGGCCGTGGCTGAACCGCACGAGGGCGCACGGATCCCCACCGTCATCGCCGACGACCTGCACATCGTCTACCGCGTCAACGGCGCCCGCGGCGGCAAGGGCAGCGCCACCGCCGCCCTGAGCCGGATACTCAAGCGCGGCGAGGAACGCGGCGTGCGCAAGGTGCACGCCGTACGGGGCGTCTCCTTCGTCGCCTACCGGGGCGAGGCCATCGGCCTGATCGGCTCCAACGGCTCCGGCAAGTCCACCCTGCTGCGCGCCATCGCCGGCCTGCTCCCCGCCGAGCGGGGCAAGGTCTACACCGACGGCCAGCCCTCCCTGCTCGGCGTGAACGCGGCCCTGATGAACGACCTGACCGGCGAGCGCAACGTCATCCTCGGCGGCCTCGCGATGGGCATGTCCCGGGAGCAGATCAAGGAGCGCTACCAGGACATCGTCGACTTCTCCGGCATCAACGAGAAGGGCGACTTCATCACCCTCCCCATGCGCACGTACTCCTCCGGCATGGCCGCCCGGTTGCGTTTCTCCATCGCCGCCGCCAAGGACCATGACGTCCTGATGATCGACGAGGCCCTGGCCACCGGAGACCGCAAGTTCCAGAAGCGCTCCGAGGCCCGCATCCGCGAGCTGCGCAAGGAAGCCGGCACGGTGTTCCTGGTCAGCCACAACAACAAGTCCATCCGCGACACCTGCGACCGCGTTCTGTGGCTGGAGCGCGGCGAGCTGCGCATGGACGGCCCGACGGACGAGGTGCTCAAGGAGTACGAGAAGTTCGTCGGCAAGTGACCGTACGGCTCCCGGACCCCGCCGGAACTGTTCCGACGGGGTCTCGCGTCCGCAAAGGAAACGTCAACTCCGGTCGGCCTTAGGAATCTTGAAGCCAATCGGTGTGTTGTTGTGATGTGCGGACGGCCCCCGCGCAGCTCGATGAGTTGTACAACGTAAGCTGTACCGGTCCCGAAACGCGGCACATGGGGCGATAATGCCCGGCACCCTCTGTCGGGGCTGCCGCACGGGCAACCGGGCGGCGTGTCCGAAATAGTGTGTATTGCGTAGGCAGTGTAGAACGGGAGATGTGACGGCAATGGCTACGGAGACTCCCCATCGCCGCGAGGCGTGCGCCGTCCCCGCCCCCGGCGGCCGGCGATGACGGCCACCGGGACGGCACCAGCCGTGGACCCGGAGCGCGGCACGCTAGACAAGGCCGCGGGGGAGAACTTCCCCGTGGCCCCCTTTTTCCTGCCCCGCGAGTGGCGCGCCGACCTCATGGCCGTCTACGGCTTCGCCCGCCTGGTCGACGACATCGGCGACGGCGACCTGGCCCCCGGCGGCGCCGACGCCCGCCTCCTCGGCGTCCCGCCGCAGCGGGCCGGTGACCGGACCGTCATGCTCGACGCCTACGAGACCGACCTGCGCCGGGTCTTCGACGGCACCCCGCACCACCCCATCCTGCGCCGCCTCCAGCCGACCGTGCGCCGCCGCGCGCTGACGCCTGAACCTTTCCTCGGCCTGATCGCCGCCAACCGCCAGGACCAGCTGGTCTCCCGCTACGAGACCTACGACGACCTCCTCGCCTACTGCGAGCTGTCGGCCAACCCGGTCGGCCGCCTGGTCCTCGCCGTCACCGGCACCTCCACACCCGAGCGAGTCCGCCGCTCCGACGCGATCTGCACGGCCCTGCAGATCGTCGAGCACCTCCAGGACGTCGCCGAGGACCTGGCCCGGGACCGGATCTACCTGCCCGCCGAGGACATGAAACGCTTCCACGTCCAGGAAGCCGACCTCGCCGCGAAAACCGCTGGCGCATCGGTGCGCGCGCTGATTGCCTACGAAGCACAACGCGCCCGTGACCTCCTGGATGAAGGCGCCCCACTGGTGGGTAGCGTCCACGGCAGGCTCAGACTGCTGCTGGCGGGCTTCGTGGCGGGAGGAAGGGCGGCGCTCCGGGCGATCGCCGCCGCCGAATTCGACGTACTTCCCGGCCCGCCCAAGCCCGGCAAGGTGCAGGTGCTGCGCGAGGCGGGCGCGACTCTGCGAGGAGAGGGGTGATCCGGACGGTGGAGTCAGCACCCGTGTCCGCACCGGTACTCGCCGCGTACAGCTACTGCGAGGCCGTCACCGGACAGCAGGCCCGTAACTTCGCGTACGGCATCCGACTGCTGCCCACGCCCCAGCGGCGCGCGATGTCGGCGCTGTACGCGTTCTCGCGGCGCGTCGACGACATCGGTGACGGCGTACTCGCCCCCGACGTCAAGGTGGCCAGGCTCGACGACACCCGGGCGCTGCTCGCCCGGATCCGCGAGGGCGCCGTCGACGAGGACGACACCGACCCGGTCGCGGTCGCCCTCGCGCACGCCGCGCGGCGTTTCCCGATCCCGCTCGGCGGGCTCGACGAGCTGATCGACGGCGTCCGGATGGACCTGCGCGGCGAGACCTACGAGACCTGGGACGACCTGAAGGTCTACTGCCGGTGCGTGGCCGGCGCCATCGGGCGGCTCTCGCTCGGCGTCTTCGGCACCGAACCGGGCGCGCGCGGCGCCGAGCGCGCACCCGAGTACGCCGACACCCTCGGGCTCGCCCTCCAGCTCACCAACATCCTCAGGGACGTCCGCGAGGACGCCGAGGACGGGCGGACCTATCTGCCCGCCGACGACCTCGCCAAGTTCGGCTGCTCGGCCGGGTTCAAGGGGCCGAAACCACCGGAGGGCTCCGACTTCGCGGGCCTCGTGCACTTCGAAGTGCGTCGGGCCCGCGCCCTTTTCGCCGAGGGCTACCGGCTGCTCCCCATGCTCGACCGGCGCAGCGGCGCCTGCGTCGCGGCCATGGCCGGCATCTACCGCCGCCTGCTCGACCGCATCGAACGCGATCCCGAGGCCGTGCTGCGCGGCCGGGTCTCGCTGCCCGGACGCGAGAAGGCGTACGTCGCCGTGCGCGGCCTGTCCGGTCTGGACGCCCGGCACGTCACGCGCCGCACCGTCAGGAGGCGCGCCTGATGGGCACCACGGTCCAGGGCGAGGAGGCCGGGGAGAAACGGCGGGCAACCCTCCGCCGTCGCGCCGCGTCCCTGACGGCGACGGCAGGCCCGACGGGGGAGGGCGCACGATGACCCACGGCGACGACGCACCGCACACCCCCAAGGGACACACCGTCGTGGTCGGCGGCGGGCTCGCCGGCGTGACCGCCGCGCTCGCGCTCGCCGACGCCGGTGTCCGCGTCACCCTCCTGGAGGGCAGGCCGCGGCTGGGCGGGCTCGCGTTCTCCTTCCAGCGCGGCGGCCTCACCGTCGACAACGGCCAGCACGTCTATCTGCGCTGCTGCACGGCCTACCGCTGGTTCCTCGACCGCATCGAGGGGACCGCGCTGGCGCCGCTGCAGGAACGCCTCGACGTACCCGTCGTCGACGTGGCCAGACCCGAGGGACGGCGGCTCGGCAGGATCCGGCGCGACGCGCTGCCCGTACCCCTGCACCTGGCGCGCAGCCTCGCCACGTATCCGCACCTCCCGCTCGCCGACCGGGCCGGGGCGGTCCGCGCCGCGCTCGCGCTGGGCCGGCTCGACCTCGCCGATCCGGCCCTGGACACCCAGGACTTCGGCAGCTGGCTGGCCGCGCACGGCCAGTCACCGCGTGCCGTCGAGGCCCTGTGGGACCTGGTCGGGGTCGCCACCCTCAACGCGGTCGCGGGCGACTGCTCCCTGGGGCTCGCCGCGATGGTGTTCAAGACCGGTCTGCTGTCCGACCCGGGCGCGGCCGACATCGGGTGGGCCCGCGTCCCGCTGGGAGAACTGCACGACCGGCTGGCCCGCAAGGCGCTCGACTCCGCGGGCGTCCGTACCGAGGTCCGTACACGCGTCACCTCCGTCTCCACGGACGAAAACGGACGGTGGAGCGTTCAGGTTCCCGGCGAGACGCTCGAAGCGGACGCGGTCGTCCTCGCCGTACCGCAGCGCGAGGCGCACGGCCTGCTGCCCGCCGGCGCGCTCGACGCCCCCGAACGGCTCCTGGAGATCGGCACCGCGCCGATCCTCAACGTCCACGTCGTCTACGACCGCAAGGTGCTGAACGCCCCGTTCCTCACGGCCCTCGGCTCCCCGCTGCAGTGGGTGTTCGACCGCACCGACGCCTCCGGCCTGACGGACGGCCAGTACCTGGCGGTGTCGCAGTCGGCCGCGCAGGACGAGATCGACGCCCCCGTGGCCGTGCTGCGGGAGCGGTACCTGCCCGAACTGGAGCGGCTGCTGCCCCGTGCCCGGGGCGCCGAGGTGAAGGACTTCTTCGTGACCAGGGAGCGCACCGCGACGTTCGCCCCCGCCCCCGGCGTCGGGCGGCTCAGGCCCGGCGCCCGCACCAAGGCACCCGGCCTGTACCTGGCCGGAGCGTGGACCGCCACCGGGTGGCCCGCGACCATGGAGAGTGCGGTCCGCAGCGGTGTCGGCGCGGCGGGCGCCGCGCTCGGCGCCCTGGGCCGGTCCCGCGACGTCCTCCCCGACTTCTTCGGAGACTCCTTCGAGGAGGCGGCATGAGGACCGATCCGCGTGGCACCGACCGCACCCCCGGTACCGCAACTGGAGGAGAGACTGTGCCCACTGTGCCCCCGGCCCCGGCGGCCGACCGACGGACCACGGTGGACGTGACCGCGCTCCTTGAGCGCGGCCGGACCCTGGCCACGCCGGTGCTGCGGGCGTCCGTAGACCGTCTGGCGCCTCCCATGGACACCGTCGCCGCCTACCACTTCGGCTGGATCGACGCCCAGGGCAGGCCGGCCGACGGCGACGGCGGCAAGGCCGTCCGGCCCGCGCTGGCGATGCTCTCCGCCGAGGTCACCGGAGCGGACCCGCGCACCGGCGTCCCCGGCGCGGTCGCCGTCGAACTGGTCCACAACTTCTCCCTGCTCCACGACGACCTGATGGACGGCGACGTACAGCGCCGCCACCGCGACACGGTCTGGAAGGTGCACGGCCCCGCCCAGGCCATCCTGGTCGGCGACGCCCTGTTCGCCCTGGCCAACGAGGTGCTCCTGGAGATCGGCACGGTCGAGGCGGGCCGGGCCACGCGCCGGCTGACCGCCGCCTCCCGCGCCCTGATCGACGGTCAGGCCCAGGACATCTCCTACGAGCACCGCGACCGCGTCAGCGTCGAGGAGTGCCTGGAGATGGAGGGCAACAAGACCGGCGCCCTGCTCGCCTGCGCCTCCTCCATCGGCGCGGTCCTCGGCGGCGCCGACGAGCAGACCGCCGACATCCTGGAGAAGTACGGCTACCACCTGGGCCTCGCCTTCCAGGCCGTCGACGACCTCCTCGGCATCTGGGGCGACCCGGACGCCACCGGCAAGCAGACCTGGAGCGACCTGCGCCAGCGCAAGAAGTCCCTCCCGGTCGTCGCCGCCCTCGCGGCCGGCGGCCCCGCCTCCGAGCGGCTCGGCGAGATCCTCGCAGCCGACGCCAAGAGCAGTGACTTCGCGAACTTCTCCGAGGAGGAGTTCGCGGCCCGCGCCGCCCTCATCGAGGAGGCGGGCGGGCGCGAGTGGTGCGCCGAGGAGGCGCGCCGCCAGCACACCATCGCCATCGAAGCGCTGGACGCCGTCGACATGCCCGTGGAGGTACGGGACCGGTTCGCGGCGCTCGCCGACTTCGTCGTCGTACGAAAGAGATGATCAGTATCGGTCGAATAGTCCTCGCCTAGTCGCCGGCCGGTGCCCGTGCACCGGTCGACGGCGGACCCGCAGCAGACAGCACACGCACACTGCACGAAGGGGAAGCCATGACAGCGACGACCGACGGAAGCACCGGGGCCGCTCTGCCGCCCCGCGCAGCCGCGGCCAGCCACACCGACAACTCCCTCCCCGAGGCGGCCGGGGTACAAGAAGCCGCCGCCCGCGCCACCCGGCGCGCCACCGACTTCCTGCTCGCGCGGCAGGACGCGGAGGGCTGGTGGAAGGGCGACCTGGAGACCAACGTCACCATGGACGCCGAAGACCTGCTGCTCCGCCAGTTCCTCGGCATCCTCGACGGGGACACCACCCGAGCCGCCGCCCTGTTCATCCGCGGCGAGCAGCGCGAGGACGGCACCTGGGCCTCCTTCTACGGCGGCCCCGGCGAACTGTCCACCACCATCGAGGCGTACGTCGCCCTCCGCCTGGCCGGCGACGCGCCGGACGCCCCGCACATGGCGAAGGCCGCCGAGTGGATCCGCGGCCGGGGCGGCATCGCCGCCGCCCGGGTCTTCACCCGGATCTGGCTGGCACTGTTCGGCTGGTGGAAGTGGGAGGACCTGCCCGAACTCCCGCCGGAACTCATCTGGTTCCCGGCCTGGATGCCGCTCAACATCTACGACTTCGGCTGCTGGGCCCGGCAGACGATCGTGCCGCTGACCATCGTGTCGGCCAAGCGTCCGGTCAGGCCCGCGCCCTTCCCGCTGGACGAACTGCACACCGACCCGGCCGACCCCAACCCGCACCGGCCCCTCGCACCGGCCGTCACCTGGGACGGCGCCTTCCAGCGCGCCGACCGGGCGCTGCACGCCTTCCGCAAGGTCGCCCCGCGCCGCATGCGCCGCGCCGCGATGAACGCCGCCGCCCGCTGGATCATCGAGCGCCAGGAGAACGACGGCTGCTGGGGCGGCATCCAGCCGCCTGCCGTGTACTCGATCATCGCCTTGTACCTGCTGGGCTACGACCTCGAACACCCCGTCATGCGAGCCGGGCTGGAGTCCCTGGACCGGTTCGCCGTGTGGCGCGAGGACGGGGCCCGGATGATCGAGGCCTGCCAGTCCCCGGTGTGGGACACCTGCCTGGCCACCATCGCGCTGGCCGACGCGGGCGTGCCCGCCGACCACCCGCAGCTCGTCAAGGCCGCGGACTGGATGCTCGGCGAGCAGATCGTGCGCCCCGGCGACTGGTCGGTGAAGCGGCCCGGACTGCCGCCCGGCGGCTGGGCGTTCGAGTTCCACAACGACAACTACCCCGACATCGACGACACCGCCGAGGTCGTCCTCGCGCTGCGCCGGGTGAAGCACCACGACCCCGAGCGGGTGGAGAAGGCCATCGGCCGCGGGGTGCGCTGGAACCTCGGCATGCAGTCGAAGAACGGTGCCTGGGGCGCCTTCGACGTCGACAACACCAGCCCCTTCCCCAACCGGCTGCCGTTCTGCGACTTCGGCGAGGTCATCGACCCGCCGTCGGCCGACGTCACCGCGCACGTCGTCGAGATGCTCGCCGCCGAGGGCCTCAGCCACGACCCGCGCACCCGGCGCGGCATCGAGTGGCTGCTGGCCGAACAGGAGGCGGACGGCTCCTGGTTCGGCCGCTGGGGCGTCAACTACGTCTACGGCACCGGCTCCGTCGTCCCCGCCCTGGTCGCGGCCGGACTGCCCGCCGCCCACCCGGCGATCCGCCGCGCGGTGGCCTGGCTGGAGTCCGTGCAGAACGACGACGGCGGCTGGGGCGAGGACCTGCGCTCCTACCGGTACGTGCGGGAGTGGAGCGGCCGGGGCGCCTCGACCGCCTCGCAGACCGGCTGGGCGCTGATGGCCCTGCTGGCGGCGGGGGAGAAGGACTCCAAGGCCGTCGAGCGGGGCGTGCGGTGGCTCGCCGAGACCCAGCGGGAGGACGGCTCCTGGGACGAGCCGTACTTCACCGGCACCGGCTTCCCCTGGGACTTCTCCATCAACTACCACCTCTACCGACAGGTCTTCCCGCTCACCGCGCTCGGCCGGTACGTGCACGGCGAACCCGCCGTCACCCGGCCGAAGACCGGCGGCGGCGCGCGCCTCGCCGAGGCGAAGGCGGGCTGATGAGCCGCCCGCCCGTTCCGGCACCGCTGCTGATCGCCTGTGCGCTCGGCATCGAGCACCTCGCCCTGCGCTCGGGCGGCCGGGGCGGCGCGGACGGGCCGGTCACCGTCCTGCGGACGGGCATGGGTCCCAAGGCGGCCGAGCGGTCGGTCACCCGGGTCCTGGCCGACCCGGCGCTGGCCGGCGCCGCCGTGCTGGCCACCGGCTTCTGCGCGGGGCTCGCCCCGGGGATGCACCCCGGTGACCTGGTCGTCGCCGAGGAGACCCGGGCCCCGCGCGGCACCGTAGGCTGCGTGGGGACGGAGCTGCTGGTCAAGGCGCTGACCCGGGCCGTGCCCGGCCGCACCGTGCACACCGGGCCGCTGACCGGTTCCGACCACGTGGTCCGGGGCTCCGAGCGCGCCGAGCTGGGGGCGACCGGCGCGATCGCGGTGGACATGGAGTCCGCCGCCACGCTTCTGAGCGCCGTCCGTACGGCCGCGCGCCCGGTTGCGGCCGTACGGGTGGTCGTGGACGCTCCAGAACATGAACTCGTCCGGATCGGCACGGTCCGCGGTGGAATATCGGCTTTCCGTGTCCTTCGTTCCGTTCTTCCTGCTTTCTATGAATGGCACCGTTCTTTGTTGCTCCCCCGGAGGTGAGCCAGATGGCAATGCCGCTTCGTCAGTCCATCAAGGTCGCTACATATCTGGCAGAACAGAAGCTTCGCAGGCGGACCAAGTTTCCGCTCATCGTCGAATTGGAACCGCTTTTCGCCTGCAATCTGAAATGTGAGGGATGCGGCAAGATCCAGCACCCGGCGGGCGTGCTCAAGCAGCGCATGCCGGTCGCCCAGGCCGTGGGCGCGGTGCTGGAGTCCGGTGCGCCGATGGTCTCCATCGCCGGCGGCGAGCCGTTGATGCACCCGCAGATCGACGAGATCGTGCGCCAGCTGGTGGCCAAGCGGAAGTACGTCTTCCTGTGCACCAACGCCATGCTGCTGCGCAAGAAGATGGACAAGTTCACGCCCTCTCCGTACTTCGCCTTCACGGTGCACATCGACGGTCTGAAGGAGCGGCACGACGAGTCGGTGGCGAAGGAGGGCGTCTTCGACGAGGCCGTGGCGGCGATCAAGGAGGCCAAGCGGCGCGGCTTCCGGGTCACCACCAACTCGACGTTCTTCAACACCGACACCCCGCAGACGATCATCGAGGTCCTCGACTACCTCAACGACGACCTCAAGGTCGACGAGATGATGGTCTCGCCCGCCTACGCCTACGAGAAGGCGCCCGACCAGGACCACTTCCTCGGCGTCACCCAGACCCGGGAACTGTTCAGGAAGGCGTTCGCGGGCGGCAACCGGCTGCGCTGGCGGCTCAACCACTCCCCGCTCTTCCTGGACTTCCTGGAGGGCAAGGTCGACTTCCCGTGCACCGCGTGGGCGATCCCCAACTACTCCCTCTTCGGCTGGCAGCGCCCCTGCTACCTGATGAGCGACGGGTACGTGCCGACGTACCGGGAGCTGATCGAGGAGACCGACTGGGACAAGTACGGCCGGGGCAAGGATCCGCGCTGCGACAACTGCATGGCGCACTGCGGCTACGAACCCACCGCCGTGCTGGCCACCATGGGGTCCCTGAAGGAGTCCCTGCGCGCCCTGCGCGAGACGGTTTCCGGGAACCGGGCGTGATGTCATGACCGCCGTTTCCCTGGGGCTTCCCGAAGTGCCGGTCCGGCCGGTCGCCGCGCGGCGACCGTCGCGGCGGATCCAGGTCGGGCCGGTGGCGGTCGGGGGCGGCGCCCCGGTGTCGGTGCAGTCGATGACGACGACGCGCACCTCGGACATCGGCGCGACCCTTCAGCAGATCGCCGAGCTGACCGCGTCCGGCTGCCAGATCGTGCGGGTGGCCTGTCCGACGCAGGACGACGCCGACGCGCTCCCGGTCATCGCGGAGAAGTCGCAGATCCCGGTGATCGCGGACATTCACTTCCAGCCGAAGTACGTCTTCGCCGCCATCGAGGCCGGGTGCGCGGCGGTCCGGGTCAACCCGGGCAACATCAAGCAGTTCGACGACAAGGTCAGGGAGATCGCCCGGGCGGCCCGGGACCACGGGACCCCCATCCGGATCGGGGTCAACGCCGGGTCGCTGGACAAGCGGCTGCTCCAGAAGTACGGGAAGGCGACGCCCGAGGCGCTGGTCGAGAGCGCGCTGTGGGAGGCGTCCCTCTTCGAGGAGCACGGCTTCCGGGACATCAAGATCTCCGTGAAGCACAACGACCCGGTCGTGATGATCGAGGCCTACCGGCAGCTCGCCGCCCAGTGCGACTACCCGCTGCACCTGGGAGTGACGGAGGCCGGCCCCGCCTTCCAGGGCACGGTCAAGTCGGCCGTCGCCTTCGGTGCCCTGCTCTCCCAGGGCATCGGCGACACCATCCGGGTCTCCCTGTCCGCCCCGCCGGTCGAGGAGGTCAAGGTCGGCATCCAGATCCTCCAGTCGCTGGGGCTCAAGGAGCGCCGCCTGGAGATCGTGTCGTGCCCGTCCTGCGGACGCGCCCAGGTCGACGTCTACAAGCTGGCCGAAGAGGTCACCGCCGGCCTGGAGGGCATGGAGGTCCCGCTGCGCGTCGCCGTCATGGGCTGTGTCGTCAACGGCCCCGGCGAGGCCCGCGAGGCCGACCTCGGCGTCGCCTCCGGCAACGGCAAGGGGCAGATCTTCGTCAGGGGCGAGGTCATCAAGACCGTCCCCGAGTCCAGGATCGTGGAGACGCTGATCGACGAGGCGATGAAGATCGCCGAGCAGATGGAGAAGGACGGCGCGTCGGGGGAGCCCGCCGTCACCGTGAGCTGAACAGCACGGACCGAAGGGGGCCCGAGCGTGACGATTCTGGAGAACATCCGGGGACCACGCGACCTGAAGGCGCTGTCCGAGGCCGAACTCGGCGAACTGTCCGAGGAGATACGCGAGTTCCTGGTGCACGCAGTGGCCAGGACCGGCGGTCACCTCGGGCCCAATCTGGGGGTGGTCGAACTCACCGTAGCCCTGCACCGGGTCTTCGAGTCACCGGTCGACCGCATCCTGTGGGACACCGGCCACCAGAGCTACGTGCACAAGCTGCTGACCGGGCGTCAGGACTTCTCCAAACTGCGCGGCAAGGGCGGCCTGTCCGGCTATCCCTCCCGGGAGGAGTCCGAGCACGACGTCATCGAGAACAGCCACGCCTCCACCGCGCTCGGCTGGGCCGACGGACTCGCCAAAGCCCGTGACGTACAAGGGGAACGCGGGCACGTGGTCGCCGTCATCGGCGACGGCGCCCTCACCGGCGGCATGGCCTGGGAGGCGCTGAACAACATCGCCGCCGCCAAGGACCGGCCGCTGATCATCGTCGTCAACGACAACGAGCGCTCCTACGCCCCCACCATCGGCGGCCTCGCCAACCACCTCGCCACCCTGCGCACCACCGACGGTTACGAGAAGATGCTCGCCTGGGGCAAGGACGTACTCCAGCGCACACCGGTGGTCGGCAACACCGTCTACGAGGCACTGCACGGCGCGAAGAAGGGGTTCAAGGACGCGTTCGCCCCGCAGGGGCTCTTCGAGGACCTCGGGCTGAAGTACGTGGGCCCGATCGACGGACACGACATCGGCGCCGTCGAGTCGGCGCTCCGGCGCGCGAAACGCTTCCACGGGCCCGTGCTGGTGCACTGCCTCACGGAGAAGGGCCGCGGCTACGAACCGGCCCTCGCCCACGAGGAGGACCACTTCCACGCCGTCGGCGCGATGGACCCGCTGACCTGCGAGCCGCTCAGCCCGGCCGGCGGACCGTCGTGGACCTCCGTGTTCGGCGACGAGATCGTCCGGATCGGGGAGGAGCGCGAGGACGTCGTCGCGATCACGGCGGCCATGCTGCACCCGGTGGGCCTCGGCGCGTTCGCCGAGAAGTTCCCCGACCGGGTCTGGGACGTCGGCATCGCCGAGCAGCACGCCGCCGTCTCCGCGGCCGGCCTCGCCACCGGTGGCGTCCACCCGGTCGTCGCCGTCTACGCCACCTTCCTCAACCGCGCCTTCGACCAGGTGCTGATGGACGTGGCCCTGCACCGCTGCGGGGTGACCTTCGTACTGGACCGGGCCGGCGTCACCGGTGCCGACGGCGCCTCCCACAACGGCATGTGGGACATGTCGGTCCTTCAGGTCGTCCCCGGCCTGCGCATCGCCGCCCCGCGCGACGCCGACCAGCTGCGCGCCCAACTGCGCGAGGCGGTCGCCGTGGACGACGCGCCGACGGTGCTGCGCTTCCCCAAGGAGTCCGTGGGCCCCGTCGTACCGGCGGTGGACCGCATCGGCGGCCTCGACGTGCTGCACGCCGCGGACGAGCCCGAGGTGCTGCTCGTGTCCGTCGGCGTGCTGGCGCCCGTCTGCCTCCAGGCGGCCGAACTGCTCGAAGCCCGGGGCATCGCCTGCACCGTCGTGGACCCCCGCTGGGTCAAGCCCGTCGACCCCGCCCTGGCGCCGCTGGCCGCACGGCACCGCCTGGTCGCCGTCGTCGAGGACAACAGCCGCGCCGCCGGGGTCGGTTCCGCGGTCGCGCTGGCCCTCGGGGACGCCGAAGTCGACGTACCGGTAAGGCGGTTCGGCATCCCGGAGCAGTTCCTCGCGCACGCCAAACGCGCCGAGGTGCTCGCCGACATCGGTCTCACCCCGGTCGAGATCGCCGGCCGGATCAGCGCGAGCCTGGCCCTCGCGTCGGGACAAGGAGAGAACTGAATGACCAAGGAGTTCGACCTCGGCGCGCTCCTGGCCGAGCGCGGGGCCGAGCGGTACGAGCTGCACACCAGGCACCTCAACCACCAGCTCCCGCGCATGCTGCGCACCATCGGCTTCGACAAGGTCTACGAGCGCGCCGAGGGCGCGTACTTCTTCGACGCGGACGGCAACGACTACCTCGACATGCTCGCCGGGTTCGGGGTGATGGGCCTCGGCCGCCACCACCCGGTCGTCCGCCGTGCGCTGCACGACGTCCTCGACGCCTCCCTCGCCGACCTCACCCGCTTCGACTGCCAGCCGCTGCCGGGCCTGCTCGCCGAGAAGCTGCTGACGCACAGCCCGCACCTGGACCGGGTGTTCTTCGGCAACAGCGGCACGGAAGCGGTCGAGACCGCGCTGAAGTTCGCCCGGTTCGCCACCGGCAGACCCCGCGTCCTCTACTGCGACCACGCCTTCCACGGGCTGACCACCGGCTCCCTGTCGGTCAACGGCGAGGGCGGCTTCCGGGACGGCTTCGCGCCGCTGCTGCCGGACACGCCGGTTCCGCTCGGAGACCTGGACGCGCTCGCCCGCGAGCTGAAGAAGGGGGACGTCGCCGCCCTGATCGTCGAGCCGATCCAGGGCAAGGGCGTGCACGAGGCGCCGCCCGGCTACCTGCGGGCCGCGCAGGAGCTGCTGCACCGGCACAAGGCGCTGCTCATCGCCGACGAGGTGCAGACCGGCCTCGGCCGCACCGGCACCTTCTACGCCTACCAGCACGAGGCCGGCGTCGAGCCCGACCTGGTGTGCGTGGCGAAGGCGCTCTCCGGCGGGTACGTGCCCGTCGGCGCCACCCTCGGCAAGGACTGGATCTTCAGGAAGGTCTACTCGTCGATGGACCGGGTGCTGGTGCACTCGGCCAGCTTCGGGGCCAACGCGCAGGCCATGGCGGCCGGGCTCGCCGTCCTGCACGTCATGGCCGACGAGCGGCTCGTCGAGAACGCCCGGACCACCGGTGACCTGCTCCGCTCCCGGCTCGCGGCGCTCGTCGACAAGTACGAGCTGCTCGCCGACGTACGCGGCCGGGGGCTGATGGTCGGCATCGAGTTCGGCCGGCCGAAGTCGCTGAAGCTGCGCAGTCGCTGGACCATGCTCCAGGCCGCCCGCAAGGGCCTGTTCGCCCAGATGGTCGTGGTGCCGCTGCTCCAGCGCCACCGCGTCCTGACCCAGGTCTCGGGCGACCACCTGGAGGTCATCAAGCTCATCCCGCCGCTGATCGTGGGGGAGCGGGAGGTGGACCGGTTCGTGGACGCCTTCACCGAGGTCATGGACGACGCGCACAGCGGCGGCGGTCTGATGTGGGACTTCGGCAAGACGCTGGTGAAGCAGGCGGTTGCGCATCGCTGAGGAGGCTTCTGCCGGGGTCTTCGCCGGGCTTTTGCCTGTGGGGCAAAAAATTTGCCCCACAGGCAAAGCTGCGGCTGAATGGAGGGCATGAGCCCCTCGGAAGCCTCCGGAGCCCCGGAAGCCGGGCCGGCGGCGGACCTGCCCGCCGTGGCGCCCCAGCTCCGCGAGCTGCGCCGTCGCGCCTCCCTCACCCTGGAGGCCGCGGCCCGCGCCGCCGGACTCTCCCCGGCCCACCTCTCCCGGCTGGAGACCGGACAGCGCCAGCCCTCGCTGCCCATGCTGCTGGCGCTGGCCCGTATCTACGGTACGACCGTCTCGGACCTGCTCGGCGAGACCGCCGCCGAGCGGGACGCCGTCGTGCGCGCCGCCGACGTGGAGCCGACCGCCGCGGGCGGCTGGGCCTACTGGCCGGCCGGCGCCCCCGGCCGCGGCATGCAGGCCCTCAGGGTCCAGGTGCCGTACGGCTCCCAGGGCGACATCGTGCGGGTGCACCCCGGCGAGGAGTGGCTGTACGTGCTCGGCGGGCGGCTGCGGCTGCGCCTGGGCGACGCCACGCATCTGCTCACCCGCGGGGACAGCGCGCACTTCGACTCGCTGACCCCGCACCGCATCGCGGCGGCGGACCCCGACGGGGTCGAGCTGCTGTTCGTCCACACCCTGCTGCAGAGCCCCACGGCCACACTGTGCCTGGGGCCGCTCACCGGAGGCACGCCATGAGTGACATCGAGGAGAAGTTCCCCCGCGCCCTGTGGGTACGGCTCATCGTCTACATCGCCGTCGGCCACGTCTTCGCGGCCTTCGTGTACCTGCTCTTCGAGGTGGGCGCGAAGTGACGGGCTAGGCGTTCACGGACGTCCTAGGGCCTGTCGTTTGG
>NZ_JAGGOO010000013.1 GCF_018614415.1 Streptomyces sp. ISL-12 | reverse complement strand
CGAGGCGGCCCGGGGCGGGGGCGTCCGCCCCGGTTCGTCCACCGTGATGCCGTAGTCCGTGGCCAGGCCCTCCAGCCCGCTGCGGTAGCCCTGGCCGACGGCACGGAACTTCCAGGTGCCCTGGCGGCGGTAGAACTCGCCCAGGACGAAGGCCGTTTCGACCGTCGCCCCCGGATTGTCGAAGCGGGCCGCCACCGCGCCCCCCGCCGCGTCGCGGACCTCGATGCAGAGGCCGGGGACCTGGCCGAAGGAGCCGCCGCCGGCGGAGGCGGCGAGGACCACCGTCTCGATGGCGGGCTCCACGCCCGCGAGGTCGACGAGCAGGCTGTCGGTCACCCGGCCGCCGGCCTCCCGCTTGCCCTCGTGGCGGACGGCGCCGGAGGTGTGCGCCGGCTGGTTGTAGAAGACGAAGTCCGCGTCGGAACGGACTTTTCCGTTCACCAGGAGCAGTGCCGAGGCGTCCACGTCGGGCACGCCCGGTCCGGAACGCCAGCCCATTTCCACGCGCAGCGCCCCCGTCGGCACCACGGTGTTCGCTCCTTTGGCCATGAACATGTCCGGCCCCCTTTATTTCTTGCCGACAACGCCCCTGGGCGCGTTCCGTGCGGTCCGTCCATTCTGCCGCGCGCGGCGCGTTTCCGCCGTCGTCCGGCCGCCGGTCCGGGCGGACCAGGCCGTGGAACCGGGCCGCAACCGGCCGGTAACACGCGCGCAAGTCGGCCTTTATCAGAAGATCGCGTTCCGGGCATGCCCTTTTTCATCAAGTTCGCTCGCATTGGGGATCTCAGGTCACGGCGGACACGGAAAACAACCCTCTTATCGGTCTCCCCAACCAGCACATCGTGGGCTTAACTTATGTGCCATGACCTCCCCCCGCTCCACCTATGGCGGCGGCTACTACTCCGCCTCCTTCCCGGACACCCCGATCTACGACTCGCTCGTGGCCGAACGGGGCACCCCGCAGATCGCCCCGATCCGGGTCCCCGCCGCGTACGACACCCCGGGCAGCCACCTGCCCGCCCTCCCCTCGGCGCTCCCCGCGCTGCCGGCCGCGCCCTCCCAGCCCTCCTACGGCTATCCGCAGCAGGCCCCCCAGCCCGCGCCGCTGCAGCAGGCCCCCGCCCCCTACATCCCGCAGCAGATGTCGGCGCCGCGTGGCTACCCCGCGCCCCAGCAGCCCCAGCAGCCCCGCCCGGCGGCGCCCGCCCCGGCCGGGTACGAGGCGATGCGCCCCGCGGCGCCCCGGCCCGCACCGGCCCCGGCTCCGTACCAGGACCCGTACAACAACCAGCAGTACCGGGGCTACTGAGCCGGCCCGACTGTCGGTGCCGCCTGGCACGATGACCCCATGGGGAACGCGCGACTGCGGTCGATTCACGTACATCCGGTCAAGGCGTTCCGGGGTTTCGCGCCCCGGGAGGCGGAGGTGGAGCCCTGGGGGCTGGCCGGAGACCGGCGCTGGATGCTGGTCGACGACGGGGGAAAGGTCGTCACGCAACGCCAGTGGCCACGCCTCGCGCTGGCCGCCGCCGAGCCGCTGCCCGGCGGCGGCATACGGCTGTCCGCGCCCGGCGCGCGGCCGCTGTCGGTACCCGTCCCGGACCCTGGGGAGACGGTCACGGTGGAGCTCTTCCGTGACAAGGTCCGTGTGACACCGGCCGCCGACGAGGCCGCGCACGCGTGGTGCGGTGCCTATGTGGGGGCGCGGACCCGGCTGGTGTACCTGGACGACCCCGCCACCCGCCGGCCCGTCGACCCGGAGTACGCGCGACCGGGCGAGACCGTGTCCTTCGCCGACGGCTACCCGCTGCTGCTGACGACCACGGCCTCCCTGGACGCCCTCAACTCGCTGATCGCGCGGGGCGGTCACGCCGCGGAGGGCCCACTGCCCATGGACCGTTTCCGGCCCAACGTGGTGGTGTCCGGCACCGAGCCGTGGGCGGAGGACGACTGGTCGCGCGTGACCATCGGCGAGGTCTCCTTCCGGGTCGCCAAGCCGAGCGGACGCTGTGTGGTGACCACCACCGACCAGGACACCGCCGTCCGCGGCCGGGAACCCCTGCACACCCTGGGGCGCCACCGCCGGCACGGCGGCAAGCTGCTCTTCGGACAGAACCTGGTGCCGCTGACCCGCGGCACGGTCCGCGTCGGCGACCCGGTCACCGTCGACGGCTGACCCGGCGGAGCACTGGTCTGCCGGCGGGAACCCGGGGGCAGGGCCCGCGCGTTGACCCGGATGAGAAGTTCATGAGAGGTCCGCCGGGGCGCCCGGCGGGATCCGCCGGGGGGTGATCTCGCTCTCTCTTCGACGGCTGCGCTCATGAACGGCTCGGTCCGGGGTTGTCACGGAGCGGGAAGGGGGTGCGGACCGTGCGAGCGATCGGGGGACTGTGGCGCTGGCGGCACAATCCGCTGCGCCGCGCGACCGACCTGGCCGAGGCCTGGGTGGCGCTGGCCACCCTGGTGCTGATCGTGTGCGTCGCACCCGTGGTGGGCGTGGTGGTGGGCACGGCCGCCGCCGACGCCCTGCGACGGTCGGTCCACGACCAGCAGGAGACCCGCCACCGGGTGACGGCCACCGTCGTCCGCGAGCTGGACCCCTCGCCGCTGGACGTCGACCCGGAGGCCGCCGCCGCGGCTCCCCCGCGCAGCCGGGTCCTCGCCGAGTGGACGGCACCGGACGGCTCCGCCCGGCACGGCCCCGTCCTGACGGTCGCCGACAGCCCGCACCCCGGCGACCGCTTCCCGATATGGACGGACGAGCACGGCCGGACGGTGGCCCGCCCGCTCGACGCCGCCACCGCCGCGACCCACGCCGTGCTCGCCGGGACCGGCGCCGCCCTCGCGGCCGCCGCCCTGGCCGAAGGGGCGCGACGGCTGGTCGTCTGGCGCATGGTCCGCCGCCGCTACGCCCGCCTGGACCAGGCATGGGAGCAGGCCGGTCCGGACTGGGGCAGGACGGGCACCGGCAGTTGACCGGCTTCGCCTCCGGTCGGCCCACCCCTCCGGCGCACGCTACGGTGGACCGGCCGAACCCGTTTCGGCATCGACCCGCGCGTGAGAGACCACCGGGGCACGCCCCGGCGGTGAACGAGCCATCGAACCAACGAGGTGGGGGCACAGCAACGCCATGGCACAGGGCACGGTCCAGGTGACGCACACCGGCACGTCGCGGTGGCGGCGCCGCACGGGCGAGTACGCATCACTCGCCGCCGCCCTGGAGGCCGCGGCCGACGGTGACGTGCTCACCATCGCCCCCGGCACCTACCGGGAGAACCTCGTGGTGCGGCGGGCGGTGACCCTGCGCGGTCCCGACGGCTCCCACGGATCGGTGCGGATCGCGCCCGTGGACGGGGTGCCGCTCACCGTGCGCGCCTCGGCCGTGGTGCAGGACCTGCACGTCGAGGGACAGGACGCGGCGGCACCCGCCGTACTGATCGAGGAGGGCACCCCGGAACTGCTCGACGTCCGGGTCGTCACCCGGTCCGCCGCCGGGATAGAGGTGCGCGGCGGCGCGCGGCCGACGGTGCGGCGGTGCTCCGTCGACAACCCGGCGGGCATCGGCATCGCCGTGGTCGACGGCGGGGGCGGGGTGTTCGAGGAGTGCGAGGTCGTCGCGGCCGGCCAGGAGGGCGTCGCGGTGCGCTCCGGCGCCCGCCCCCGGCTGGACCGCTGCCGCGTCCACCACGCCGCCGGCTCGGGCCTGACGGCGACGGGCGAGCACTCCTCGCTGGAGGCCGTGGGGTGCGAGATCTACGAGGTGCGGGGCAGCGGCGTCCAGGTCACCGGCCGGGCCACCGCGCACCTCACCGACTGCGACGTACACCGCACCACCGCCGACGGCATCACGCTCGACACCGACGCGGTGCTCACCCTCGCCGACTGCCGCATCCACGACATCCCCGAGAACGCGGTGGACCTGCGCTCCCGTTCCGTCCTCACCCTGACCCGCACCACCGTGCGGCAGTTCGGCCGCAACGGCCTGTCGGTGTGGGACCCGGGCACCCGCGTGGACGCCAACCAGTGCGAGATCTTCGACAGCACGGGCGACTACCCGGCCGTCTGGGTCAGCGACGGCGCCACCGCCGTGCTCGACTCCTGCCGGGTGCACGACGTGCCGGACGCCCTGTTCGTCCTCGACCGGGGCTCGCGCGCCGACGTCGTCGACAGCGACCTGTCGCAGGTGCGCAACACCGCGGTGTCGGTGAGTGACGGCGCCACCGCCCAGCTCGACGACTGCCGTATCCGGGAGGCGGCGACCGGCGCCTGGTTCCGCGACCACGGCAGCGGCGGCACGCTGAACAACTGCTCCGTCGACTCCACCCGTACCGGAGTGATCGTCACCAAGGGCGCCGATCCGACCATCGAGCGCTGCACCATCGACTCCCCCGGCGAGGCCGGCGCCTATGTGTCGGCCGGGGGCCGCGGCAGCTTCCTCGACTGCCGGGTGACCAACAGCGGCGGCTACGGCTTCCATGTGATCGACGGCTGCCGCACCACGCTGCGCAAGTGCCGCACCGAGCGGTGCGCGCGCGGCGGGTACGAGTTCGCGGACGCCGGGCCGGACGCGGGCGACGCGGGGCCCGTGGTCGAGGACTGCACCAGCGACGAGAGCACGAGCCTGCGGACGCCGCCCGAGACACGGGAGCCCGCCGTGCACACGGTGACCCGCTCCCCCGGGCTGCTGGGCTCGATCCCCGGGCAGCGCAGCACCGAGCAGGAGCCCCTCGTCACGGCCGCCGCGCCCGAGCGGCCGGCCCGGGACTCTCAGGACGTCCTCGGCGAACTGGACGCGCTGGTGGGCCTGGAGAGCGTCAAGCGCGAGGTGCGCGCCCTGATCGACATGATCGAGGTGGGCCGGCGCCGGCAGCAGGCGGGCCTGAAGGCGGCGTCGGTCAAGCGGCACCTGGTCTTCACCGGCTCCCCCGGCACCGGCAAGACGACGGTGGCCCGGCTGTACGGCGAGATCCTGGCCTCCCTGGGCGTCCTGGACAAGGGGCACCTGGTCGAGGTGTCCCGGGTGGACCTGGTCGGCGAGCACATCGGCTCCACGGCGATCCGCACCCAGGAGGCGTTCCAGAAGGCGCACGGCGGCGTGCTGTTCATCGACGAGGCGTACGCGCTCTCCCCCGAGGACGCGGGCCGCGACTTCGGCAAGGAGGCCATCGACACCCTCGTGAAGCTGATGGAGGACCACCGCGACGCGGTCGTGGTGATCGTCGCCGGCTACACGGCGGAGATGGAGCGGTTCCTGTCCGTCAACCCCGGTGTGGCGTCCCGTTTCTCGCGGACCATCACCTTCGGCGACTACGGGCCCGAGGAACTGCTGCGGATCGTGGAGCAGCAGGCCGACGAGCACGAGTACCGGCTGGCGCCGGGCGCCGCCGAGGGGCTGCTGAAGTACTTCGCGGCGCTGCCCAAGGGGCCGGCGTTCGGCAACGGCCGTACCGCGCGCCAGACCTTCGAGGCGATGGTGGAGCGGCACGCGAGCCGGGTCGCGCAGGTCGCGGACCCCAGCACGGACGAGCTGACCCTGCTCTACGCCGAGGACCTGCCCGAGCAGCCCTGAGGCCCGCCGTCGGCGCCCGGCACCGCCCGCGTCCCGTCCTCCTCGGGCCGGGGTGCCGGCACCTGGGGGCGCAGCCGGGCCAGCAGCCGCCGGCGTTCCTCGGCGAACGCCGGGTCGGCCTGGTAGTCGCCGTGCCCGAGGATCGGGGCGGGCAGCGGGTGCTCGGCGGTGCGGCCGTAGGAGAGCGGGTCCTTCAGGGCCTCGCGGTCGACCTCCGGGCCGCAGTCGCCGGGCAGCCGGACCGGGCCGCCGATCGGGTCGGTGTGCCGGTACAGGTTGCGCCAGCAGTCGATCTCCTGGTGCAGGGAGGCGAGCGCGGCCGGTCCGAAGTGGGCGGGGAACCAGCGGCCGTAGAGCCGCTCCAGCGGGGAGCCGTAGGTGAGCAGGGCGACCCGGCCGCGGGCGGACGGCTCCAGTTGCCAGGCCGCGGCGGCGGCGAGCACGCTGCCCTGGGAGTGGCCGGACAGCACCAGCTTTCCCCCGGTGGCCCGGGGGCAGGTGGCCATGCGCCAGGTCAGGTCGGGCACGGCGCGCTCGGCGTAGCAGGGCGGGGCGAAGGGATGGGCGGCGCGCGGCCAGAAGGTGCCGACGTCCCACAGGATGCCGATGGTGCGCCGCGCGGAGGCGTCCTTGTAGGCGCGGCGGCCCCAGGTGACGAACAGTATGAAGCCGAGGCCGATCAGCCAGGAGCCCACGGCCTGCGCGGTCTGGGCGGCGCCGTGCACGACGGCGTACGTCCCTTCCGCGGCCTTCGCCGGGGTCCGTCCGGTGGTCAGGGCGCCGGCGAGGGCGCCCATGCCGAGCAGGAAGGTCGCGGTGGAGACGACGGCGACCAGGAGCGGTGCCAGGTCGGTGAGGCCGGCCATCGCGCGGACGGCGGCGATCCGGCGGGTACGGGCCGGGTCCCCGGCCTCGGCCGCGTGGTCACCGGCCACGGCGGCGCGTTCGGCGCGGGCCCGGGACCAGGCGCGCCGGGCGAGCAGGGCGCACAGCGCGAGGACCACGACGAGCAGCGGCGGGATCACGGACGCCTGCCAGGTCAGCAGGACCGGCGGACCGGCGAGCGAGGTGCCGGTGCCGTCCAGCCAGTCCGACACCCGCTGGGCGACGCCGCCGGACATGACGCCGCCGAGGGCGCAGGCCAGCATCGCGACGGCGGGTCCGCCCAGGCCCCGCATCGCGGCGCGCGGGTCGGGCGCGGCCCGGTGCAGCACGTGGGCGACGGCGGCGAGGGCGACGACCAGCAGCCCCTGGGCCAGGGCGAGGCCGCCGAAGACCGCGTCGCCCGGCAGCCGCCCGGCGGACGCCCACCCCGGCCGCTGCCATCCGGCGTACACCGCGGCGAGCAGCAGCAGGGCGAGCGCGGCGAGCGGCAGCCGCCGTACGAGGTGTTCGTCGAGCCCTCGGTCGAGGATCCGTTCGCCGCGGCCCCGGCGGCAGACCACGCCCACCACGACGGCGGCCATGACGACCAGGGCGGTCTGAAGGAGCCACCCGCCGGTGTCCAGGAACGCGGGTCCGCCGGCCCGGCGGTCGAAGCGGGCCGCGGGTACGGCGAGGGCGGCGGCGACGGTCAGCAGCCCGGCGGCGGTGTGCGCGGCGCGCAGCCGGGCCACCAGCCGGCGCCCGTACCAGAACCCGGGCCGGCCCAGGGCGTTGTGCCCGCTCTCCGTCCCGGCTTCCGGATCGCGCTCCATCGGCTGCTGGGACTCGTAGGCGCGCCAGGTGCGCAGGGACAGGTACCAGAGCAGGCCGGTGAGCGCGGCGGGCACCAGGGCGGCCAGGGCGAGCCGGCGGCCGGGGGCGCTCCACCAGCCGGCGTCGGGGCCGGCCGGGGAGAGGAAGCCCAGCCAGGAGTGGCGCGTGGCGCACGCCTCGGTGCCGGCGCACTGCCAGGCCGCGAGGTCCAGGGCGACCTCCGCGGCGGCGGCGACCAGCAGCACCGTCAGGGTCAGCCCGGCGAGCCGCACCAGCAGGCCGTACAGGCGCACCGTCCGGGTGTGTCCGGTGGCGGCGGGGCGCATCCAGTGGGCGAGGTTGGCCACCATGAAGGGCAGGAGCAGCAGCCACAGGGCGCGGGTGCCGTCGCCGGAGGTGAGGTTGCACCAGACGTACGCCTCGGGCACCGGTCTGTCCCGGTAGTCCTCGGGGCGTGCCTCGGCGTCGGCGTCCTCGGCGCGGCGGAAGACGGCCGCGATGTCGTCGCCGGTGACCCGTACCGTGCGCGGGTCGTCGAGCATCTCCTGCGGGGTGGTGCCGCCCACGCCGTGCACCAGGAGTTCCAGGGCGGTGCCGGTGCCCTGTCCGCCGTCCGCCGCGCCCTGGTGTGCGGACCGTTCCTGCGCCTGTTCCACTGTGTCGCACTTCCCCCGTGACGCGCCGTCGGCTGTGTCCGTGCGGGCACAGGATCTCCGCTGAGCGGGTCGCGTACACCCCTCCCCACGGAATCTCCCCCAAGCGTGTGACTGGCGGCGTTCCGGTGAGGTCTGAGTGACATGTGCGCGACGGGTGGGCGGTGGCGCGCCCCGTGACGGGGCGTGCGAGGATGGTGCGTCGGCGCACCAGGGCGTGCGGACGTCCTCGTCGGAGCGGGCGCGCCGGGCGGGTCGGACTGGTGGCGGCGAAAGGACCGGAGCGTACGTGAGCGAGAATCAGAACCTCCTCGCGGAGCAGCGGCGGGCCCTGATCCTCGACGAGGTACGGCGCCGGGGCGGCGTCCGGGTCAACGAGCTGACCCGCCGGCTCGGCGTGTCGGACATGACGGTCCGCCGCGATCTGGACGCGCTGGCCCGGCAGGGTGTGCTGGAGAAGGTGCACGGCGGTGCGGTGCCGGTGGTCGAGGCGAGTACGCACGAGCCCGGTTTCGAGGCCAAGTCGGGTCTGGAGCCGACCGCCAAGGAGGAGATCGCGCGGGCCGCGGCGGAACTGGTCGCGCCGGGCGCGGCGATCGCGCTGTCGGGCGGTACGACGACGTACGCGCTGGCGCACCGGCTGGTCGATGTGCCGGATCTGACGGTGGTGACCAACTCGGTGCGGGTGGCCGACGTCTTCCACGCGGCGCAGCGCACCTCGGGGGCGCGGCAGGCCGCGGCGACGGTGGTGCTGACCGGCGGGGTGCGCACGCCGTCCGACTCGCTGGTGGGCCCGGTGGCCGACCAGGCGATCGCTGCGCTCCACTTCGACGTGCTCTTCCTGGGTGTGCACGGCATATCGGTGGAGGCCGGGCTGTCCACGCCGAATCTCGCGGAGGCCGAGACCAACCGGCGGCTGGTGCAGTCGGCGCGGCGCGTCGTCGTGGTCGCCGATCACACAAAGTGGGGTGTGGTGGGCCTGAGTTCGTTCGCGGAGCTGGCGCGGGTGGACACGCTGGTGACGGACGCGGGGCTGCCCGAGGAGGCGCGCGCGGAGGTCGCGGAGCATGTGCGGGTGGTCGTGGCGGGGGCCGTGGCGGGCGAGCCGGAGCAGGACGGCTGACGGACGCCGCTGACATCCGGCGGGGCGCCGGGCAGGGTGGCGCCTCCACCCGTCCACGGCCGGCTCACCGCGGCACCCGGGGTGTCCGTATGACGCACCGACTGCGCCCGGTGGGGCCGGACTTCCTCACGACGGCTCCCGTACGGCTGGTCTTCTCCGGGGCTGTCACCGCCGCGCCGGAGACGGTGTTCACCGCGCTCGCCGAGGACGTGGCCGGCTGGGCGGCGTGGTTCCCGCAGGTGACGATCGCCCGGCCCACGCCGGACGGGGACGGCCGGGAGATCCGGCTGCGAGGCGGCACGCGTTTCCAGGAGACCGTCCTCGACGCCGACCGGTCGGTCCGAGCGGTACGCGTACCGGGTGGACGCCACCGACGCGCCGGGGGCACGGGGACCGGCCGAGGAGTGGCGGCGGGACGCGGCTGCGGTGGACCTTCGCCGCGGACGGCACGGCGCTCTTCCGGCTGGTGCCGCGCGGCCCGGTCCGGGGCGGGCGTTCAAGGGGGTGTCCGCAAAGTCGCGTCGTCCGCCCGGAGGGCGGCCTCGCGGCGTCTGGTGCGTGCTCTGGGGTCCCCGGTCGCAGGCTGGGGGAGTGCCGGGCGGACGCCCGCGTACTGGTTGCACTCGGGTGTTCGCCCGGTGCGGCGAGAGTGCGTGCCAGGCGTCGCGAGGCAGGCGTGACTTTGCGGACACCCCCAAGGGGACGGTCGGCGTATTGGACCGGCGCTTGGCGCGCGCGGGACGTCGCTCGGCCGGCGCCCGGCCGTCAGTCGGGCCAGACGCCGGTGTGCAGCAGGGACTCGATGGCCGCGGTGTACGGCTCGATGCTCAGG
Organism: Streptomyces sp. ISL-12; assembly: GCF_018614415.1. Lineage (GTDB taxonomy): Bacteria > Actinomycetota > Actinomycetes > Streptomycetales > Streptomycetaceae > Streptomyces. Next base: position 32,347 of record NZ_JAGGOO010000013.1, on the reverse strand, counting down.
CCCTGTTCGGCCAGCCAGGCGTCGGAGTAGTACTTGTCGAGGTACCGGTCCCCCGGGTCGCACAGCAGCGTCACCACGCTGCCCCTGCGGCCCGCGGCCACCATCTCGGCGACGATCTTCAGCGCGCTCCACAGGCCGGTGCCGGTGGAACCGCCCGCCTTGCGGCCGATGACCCGCTCCAGGGCGCGGACGGCGGCGACGCTCGCCGCGTCGGGCACCTTCATCATCCGGTCGATCGCGCCCGGCACGAAGCTCGGCTCCATGCGGGGCCGGCCGATGCCCTCGATCCGGGAGCCGCAGTCGCAGGTGACGTCCGGGTCACCGGTGGTCCAGCCGTCGAAGAAGCAGGAGTTCTCCGGGTCGGCGACGCAGATCCGGGTGTCGTACTGCATGTAGTGGACGTAGCGGGCGAGGGTCGCGGAGGTGCCGCCCGTGCCGGCCGTGGCGACGATCCAGGCCGGTTCCGGGAACCGCTCCAGACGCAGCTGACGGAAGATCGACTCGGCGATGTTGTTGTTGCCGCGCCAGTCGGTGGCCCGCTCGGCGTAGGTGAACTGGTCCATGTAGTGCCCGTCGGTCTGCGCCGCGAGGCGGGCCGACTCCTCGTACATCTTCCGCGAGTCGTCCACGAAGTGGCACTGTCCGCCGTGGAATTCGATGAGGCGGATCTTCTCGGCGCTGGTCGTGCGCGGCATGACGGCGATGAAGGGGACGCCGATCAGCTTCGCGAAGTACGCCTCGGAGACGGCCGTCGAACCGCTGGACGCCTCGATCACCGGGCGGCCCGGCCGGATCCAGCCGTTGCACAGGCCGTAGAGGAACAGGGAGCGGGCGAGCCGGTGTTTGAGGCTGCCGGTCGGGTGGGTCGACTCGTCCTTGAGGTAGAGGTCGATGCCCCAGGGCTCGGGCAGCGGGAACCGCAGCAGATGCGTGTCGGCCGAGCGGTTGGCGTCGGCCTGGACCTTGCGGACGGCCTCTTTCAGCCACGCCCGGTACGCCGTGTCGCCGCGGTCGACGTCCAGGGTCGCACCGGTCCCGATGGGCTGGGGAGTGCTCATGGCACGGCTCCTCACGCTGGCGCCGACGGCGCCCGGCCGGGCCGCCTGCGCCGATCATAAGCATGTTTCCCGCACGTCTCTCACCTGCATAAAGGCCCCTTGGGGAGGCTCAAAGGAACGTCTGGAGCGGGATGCGGGGCGGGGCGGGGGCGCATTCGCGCCAGTGCTCCGGGCCGTGCCGGGAAGGGACCCGCGCGCACTGGTGCTCCACGCCGGGGGCGGGCACACTGCTCCGGGTGGGACCCGAGCCCCGCCCAGGGGCACACTGGATCACTGTACGAGCCGGCACCGGCCCGCCCGGAGCACGGTCCGGCCACCGACGCGCACGAGGGGGCGGCGGCATGGCGGAGCCGGAGTTCACGGCGACGGGGGTGCGGATAGACAAGTGGCTCCGCTCGCTCACGCGGGCCGGGCAGGTGCGGATCAGCGACGGCCGGCTGGAGCTGCTGACCAGTTACGGCAGCGAGATCGACAGTGCGCCGGTGCGGTCGGTGCGGGCCTCCAGGCCCTGGTTCGCCCCAGGGGACCGGGCCCTCGCGGAGCTGGACGGCAAGCGGTACCTGCTGACCCTCGGCGAGTCGGCCCCGGTGCCGGGCGAGTCGGGCCCGGCGGCGGCACGCCGGTTCATCGAGGCCGTGCGCCGGGCGGCGGGACACAGCGGGTGAGATGTCCGTAAGTTGCGCTGCCTCACCCCTTGCGCCACGCTGGTCTCACGTCACTCTGGGTTTACCGGCGATAACGCTGCGAACCAGCCCGCCGGCCACGACAGCAGGCGGTCGCGTGACGCAGGCGCCTGCTGGATCCGTCCTCAGTGTTCTTCCGGACCTCTATGTCGGGGAGTCGCAGCCGTGATCAGTCACCCAAGCAGGCACTGCACGGTGGAGCTCCAAGCCCTGCCGTCGCGGATCGGCCAGGTCCGCAGAATCGTATCTGCGCAATTGCGCTACTGGCATCTCGACTCCCTCGTCGACCGGGCCGCGCTCGGCGTGACGGAGCTGTTGACCAACGTCCACCAGCATGCCCGGCCCGACAAGACGTGCACCGTGGAGATCGAGCTGCTGCCCGACCGGCTCACGGTGTCGGTACGGGACCGCGACCCGCGGCTGCCCGTGGTGGATACGGCCGAGCCGCTCGCGACCTGCGGGCGCGGTCTCGCCATGGTGGCCGCGATGAGCGAGAGCTGGGGCGCCCGGCCGGACGGCGAGTCCGGCAAGGTCGTCTGGTTCGCCCTCGCCACGCCACCGTCGCTGCCGGCCCTGTCCGGCCGCCCGCCACGGCGCCTGGTCGAGGAGGTGTCCGCCGAGCCGTTCGCGCAGGTGGCACGCGCCGCTCCGGCCCGGTCGGCCGTCGCCGGCTGACCGGACGGTGACCGCCCCCTCCGGGGAGCGGTGCCGGCGCCCGGCGAGGAGCCGGCGGGCCCGGCCCGGCGGTCAGCCGAGTACCGCCAGCGGGTCGTCGAGGACCGGCTGCCAGGCCAGTTCGGCGGCGCCCACCAGGCTGTTGTGGTCCAGCGCGCAGGGCAGGACGGGGACGCCGCCGCTCTGTCCCCACAGGCTGCGGCCGGCGATCACCGCGCGCAGCCGGTCGGGGTCGGCGCGCAGCAGATCGCGGTGGAGGCCGCCGAGGATGATGCGGTCCGGGTTGAGGATGTTCACCAGGCCGGCCAGGCCCTGGCCGAGGCGGTCGAGGAGGGTCTCGGCGGCGGTGCGCACGGCCGGGTCGGTGTAGTGGTCGCGGACCAGGTCGACGGACTGCTGGAGCAGGGACTGCTCCGGGCCCGGTTCGCGTCCCGCCGCGGTCAGGAAGGCCAGCGGGTCGGTCTCCACGTCCAGGCAGCCGCGGCTGCCGCAGTGGCAGGGGCGGCCCTCGGGGTTGACGGTGAGGTGGCCGACCTCCAGGGCGAGACCGGAACTGCCCGAGTGCAGGCGGCCGTCGAGGACCAGGGCGCCGCCGACGCCCCGGTGGCCGGTGGCCACGCAGAGCAGGTCGCGTGACCCGCGCCCGGCGCCGTGCCGGTGTTCGGCGAGGGCGGCGAGGTTGACGTCGTTGGCCGTGAAGGCGGGTCCGCCGAGGCCGGCGGCGCGCACCCGCTCGGCGAAGATCTGCCGGACGGGGGCGCCCGCCGGCCAGGCCAGGTGCAGCGGGTTGAGCGCGAGGCCCTCCGGTTCGGCCACCGCCGACGGTACGGCGAGCCCGGCGCCGACACAGCGCCGTCCGGTGCGCTCCAGCAGTTCGGCGCCGGCCTCCACGACGGAGCCGAGGACCTTGGCCGGGTCGGCGTCGACGATCTCGCAGCCGGGGGTGGTGGCGACGATCCGGCCGCCGAGCCCGACCAGCGCGGCCCGGTATCCGTCGGCGTGGACCTGGGCGGCGAGGGCGACGGGGCCGTCCTCGGCGACGGCGAGACGGTGCGAGGGCCGGCCCTGGGAACCGGCGGGGGCGCCGGGCCGGGCGTCGACCCGGATCAGGCCGAGCGCCTCCAGTTCGGCGGCGACCGCACCGGCCGTGGCCCGGGTCACGCCGAGTTCGGCGGTGAGGACGGCGCGGGTGGGCGCGCGTCCGGTGTGCACGAGCTCCAACGCGGGGCCGAGCGCCCCGCGCCCCCGGTCCAGCCGCGTCCTGGAGGTGGTACCGTCCGCCGTTCTCCGGGGGTCCGCCTTGCCGCTCATGGAGGTGAGTCTCCCATGATCTGTGCCGGGGAAGCCCGCGCCGGGGAAGCCCCTTGGAGCCCGCTCACCCGCAGGGTGATGTTCAGCCGCCCGACGAGCCCCAGCTCCGGCGGCGCCGTGCCGGGGTGTACCCGTGGGACCCCGTGGTAGGCGAACCGGGCCGGGCCGCCGAAGACGAACAGGTCGCCGCCGCGCAGTTCGACGTCGCTGTAGGGGCGGGCGCGGGTCTCGGTGTTGCCGAAGCGGAAGACGCAGGTGTCGCCGAGGCTGAGCGAGACCACCGGCGCGTCCGACAGCTCGTCCTCGTCGCGGTGCATGCCCATCCGGGCGTCGGCGTCGTAGAAGTTGACGAGTGCGATGTCGTACGGCGCCGCGGGCACCGCCCGCGCGCCCAGCGCGTCGGTCACCGCGCGGCGGGCCAGGTCGCCGAGCCGGGCGGGGAAGGGCTTGACCGGGGCGCCGTCTCCGTCGGCGTGCGGGAGTAGGCGTACGGGTACGCGTGCGGGCCGGGGCAGTCCGGGTTGTCCCGCACGGCCCGGCCGCAGCTCGGGCAGGCGCGTACGGGGCCCCAGTGCCATCCCAGGCAGACCTGCCGGGCGGTCATCGTGCCGCCGCCGGGGGTGCGGACGGTGCGCAGTCCCGCGGGCGGGCGGGCCCACCGGCGGCACGCGTCGAGCAGCTCGCGCTGGAGCCCGGCGTCCAGCCAGTCCGGCAGGTGGACGGCGCCGGGCGCGATCTCGGTACGGCCTCGGGGGAACAGCTCGGCGTCCATGTGCTCCATCCTGCGCCCTCCCGCCGCCGACCGGTCCTGAGCTGCGGCTCCGCTAGCCTGGACGCACGATGGACGACCGTGACGACCGTATGACGACCGAGTGGGGCGAGCCGGTGCTGACCCGGTTCCCCGAGGATCCGCGCGACCGGCTGCGCGCCTGGGACGCCTCCGACGAGTATCTGCTCGGGCATCTCGCCCAGGAGCGGGTGCCGCTGTCCGGGACGGTCGTGGCCCTGGGCGACCGCTGGGGCGCGCTGGTGACGGCGCTGGCGGCGCACCGGCCGGTGCAGATCACCGACTCGCACCTCGGCCGGGAGGCGACCCGGCTCAACCTCGCCCGCAACGGCGTGGAGCCGGGCGCGGTACGGCTGCTGACCACGCAGGACCCGCCGCCGGAGCGGATCGACGTCCTGCTGGTGCGGGTGCCCAAGAGCCTGGCGCTGCTGGAGGACCAGTTGCTGCGGCTGGCGCCGTCGGTGCACGCGGACACGGTCGTCGTCGGCACCGGGATGGTGAAGGAGATCCACACCTCGACGCTGGAGGTGTTCGAGCGGGCCCTCGGCCCGACCCGGACCTCCCTCGCGAAGAAGAAGGCCCGGCTCATCTTCTGCACGCCGGACCCGTCGTCGGAGCGGCCCGCCAACCCCTGGCCGCTCAGCTACCGGCTCCCCGACGGCATCGGTCCCGTCTCGGGCCGGACCGTCGTCAACCACGCGGGCGTCTTCTGCGCCGACCGGCTGGACATCGGCACCCGGTTCTTCCTCCAGCACCTGCCGGAGGACCCGGCCGGGAAGGTCGTCGACCTCGGCTGCGGCAACGGCGTCGTCGGTACGGCGGTGGCGCTGGCCGGCCCCGGGGCCGACGTGCTGTTCACCGACGAGTCCTTCCAGGCCGTGGCCTCGGCGGAGGCGACGTACCGGGCGAGCGGGGCGCGGGGGAACGCCGAGTTCCGGGTCGGTGACGGGCTGGCCGGGGTGCCGGTCGGCAGTGTCGACCTGGTGCTCAACAACCCGCCGTTCCACTCCCACCAGGCCACCACCGACGCCACCGCGTGGCGCATGTTCGACGGTGCCCGGCGCGCGCTGCGGCCGGGCGGCGAGCTGTGGGTGGTCGGCAACCGGCACCTCGGCTACCACGTCAAGCTGCGCCGCCTGTTCGGCAACAGCGAACTGGTCGCCAGTGACCCGAAGTTCGTCGTGCTGCGGGCCGTCAGGAAGTGACCGAGCCCACCACCCGGACCAGGTCGGCGACCGTACGGCCCATGGCGTCCCGGCCCACCGCGAGGTAACCGCGCGGATCGACCGCCTCGGGGTGTGCGGCGAGGTGCGCCCGGACCGCCCCGGTCAGGGCGATGTTCAGCGCGGTGCCGACGTTGACCTTGGCGATGCCGCCCGCGACCGCCGCGGCGAGTTCGCCGTCCGGGACGCCGGAGGAGCCGTGCAGGACGAGGGGGACGTCCAGCGCGGTCGACAGTTCCTTGAGGAGGTCGTGGTCGAGGGCGGCGGTGCGGGTCGTCATGGCGTGCGAACTGCCGACGGCGACGGCCAGGGCGTCCACCCCCGAGTCGGCGACGAAGGCGCGGGCCTCGGCGGGGTCGGTGCGGGCGCCGGGCGCGTGGGCGTCCAGCGGCGGCTCACCGTTCTTCCCGCCCACCTCCCCCAGCTCCGCCTCGATCCACAGCCCCTGGGAGTGCGCCCAGTCGGCGGCCGCGCGCGTCGCGTCCAGGTTCTCGGCGTACGGCAGCCGGGAGGCGTCGTACATGACGGAGCTGAAGCCGGCGTCCGGTGCCTGCCGCAGCAGGGCGTCGCTCTTGACGTGGTCGAGGTGGAGGGCGACGGGCACGGCGGCGCGTTCGGCGGCGGCGACGGCGGCGCGGGCCAGTGGTTCGAGCCGGCCGTGCCGGAACTTCACGGCGTTCTCGCTGACCTGGAGGATCACGGGCGCGGCCACGGACTCGGCGCCGGCGACGACGGCCTCGACGTGTTCCAGGGTGATGACGTTGACGGCGGCGACCGCGGTACGCGCCGCCGCGGCGCGGGCGACCAGGTCGCCGGTGGTGGCGAGGGGCACGGATCTGTCCTTTTCCTGAGGCCCGTCAGGGGGCGAGGATCACCGAGCGGGTGAGGTGGCGCGGCCGGTCCGGGTCCAGACCCCGGGCGGCGGCCACGGCGACCGCGAGCCGCTGGACGCGGACCAGTTCGGCGAGCGGGTCGAGGGTGCCCGCCACCCACGTCCCGCCGGTGGCCGCGACCTGTTCGGCCAGTCCCTCGGGCGCCTCGCCGAGCATCCAGGTCGCCGTGGTGGAGGTGGTGACGCTGATCGGGCCGTGCCGGTACTCCATCGCCGGGTACGCCTCGGTCCAGGACAGGGACGCCTCGCGCATCTTCAGGGCGGCCTCGTTGGCCAGTCCGACGGTCCAGCCGCGGCCCAGGAAGGTGAACTGGGTGCGGCCGACGAGCCCTTCGGGCAGGTCCGCGGCGAGTGCCGTGCGGGCGTCGGCGACGGACTGCTCGACGGGCAGGCCGAGGTGGGCGCGGAGCAGGGTCAGCGCGGTGGTGGCGAACCGGGTCTGCACCACCGAGCGTTCGTCCGCGAAGTCCAGGACGACCAGGTCGTCGGCGGCCGTCATCACGGGCGTGGCGGGGTCGGCGGTGATCGCGGTGGTGCGGGTACGGCCGCGCAGCCGGCCGAGCAGCTCCAGCACCTCGGTGGTGGTGCCGGAGCGGGTGAGGGCGACGACCCGGTCGTAGGAGCGGCCGTGCGGGAACTCCGAGGCGGCGAAGGCGTCCGTCTCGCCCTGGCCCGTCTCCTCGCGCAGCGCCGCGGCGGCCTGGGCCATGAAGTACGAGGTGCCGCAGCCGACGATGGCGACCCGCTCCCCCGCCGCCGGCAGCGCGCCGCCGTGCCGTGCCGCCTCCGCCGCGGCGCGGGTCCAGCACTCCGGCTGGCTGTTGAGCTCGTCCTCGACGTATGTCATGGCCACACCCTCCCTTGGATTGATTGTTCTTGCAAGGTATAGCGAGCTTTCAAGCACAATCAAGCATTTGACGGGTGAGCATCTGCGTTAGGGTCGGCCAGGGACCGAGGAACGGAGGGTGCGCATGTCGCGCGACGCCCGCTGGAAGACGCTGCTGGAGCTGCTCGTCGAACGCGGCCGGCTGGATGTCGAGGAGGCGGCGGCCGAGCTGGCGGTGTCGGCCGCGACGATCCGCCGCGACTTCGACCAGCTCGCCGAGCAGCAGATGCTGGTGCGCACGCGCGGCGGCGCGGTCGTGCACGGGGTGTCGTACGAGTTGCCGCTGCGGTACAAGACGGCGCGGCGGGCCTCCGAGAAGGAGCGCATCGGGCAGGCCGTCGCCGCCCTGGTGGCGCCGGGCGAGGCGGTGGGGCTGACCGGCGGCACGACCACCACGGAGGTGGCGCGCGCGCTGGCCGTGCGCCCCGATCTCGCCTCGGGCACGCCCGCGCTCACCGTGGTCACCAACGCGTTGAACATCGCCAACGAGCTGGCCGTCCGGCCGCAGTTCAAGATCGTGGTGACCGGCGGGGTGGCGCGGGCGCAGTCCTACGAACTGATCGGGCCGCTCGCGGACGGGGTGCTCGGCCAGATCACGATGGACGTGGCGGTACTGGGTGTCGTGGCGTTCGACGTGACGCACGGGGCCGCCGCCCACGACGAGGCGGAGGCCGCGATCAACCGGCTGCTGTGCGAGCGCGCCGGACGCGTGGTGGTGGCCGCCGACTCCACCAAGCTCGGCCGGCGGGCGTTCGCCCGGATCTGCGCGGCGGAGACGGTGGACACGCTGGTCACGGACGCGGCGGTGGACGCGGACACCGTACGGCGGTTCGAAGAGGCGGGGATCACGGTCGTCGCGGTGTGAGCCGCCGGGCCGCCGCCCCCGGCCGGGGGCTCAGTGGCCGTGGCCGGTGCCGGGCGCGTCGGTGTGGCCGTCCGTGGGGGTGGCCGACGGCGACGGCGTGGCCGCCTCCCGTGCCGTACTTGCCCGGACCGTGAAGGCCGCCGTCCGGACCTTCCCCTCGTGCCGGAAGTCGAGGAAGAGCCGGTAGTCGCCGGCGCTGGGCGCGGTGGCCGTGAAGGAGACGGTGGGACCGGGCTCCGTGGTGCCGTCACCGGGTTCGCCGTTCGGGTGGACGTGGAGGTAGGCGAGGTCACCGGAGCGCAGGGCGACCAGGTGGCCGTAGGCGCCGAGGTAGGGCTGGAGGTCGGTGACGGGCCTGCCGTCGCGGGCGACCGTCAGCCGCAGTCTGCTCGCCTGACCCGGACGCAGGGCGCCGGTCAGCCGTACCTCGTAGCCGTCGACGCGTGCGGTGGCGACCGGGGCCGGCAGGTCGTGCGGCGCGTAGGAGCCGGACGCCGCCAGGTCGGCCCCGAGGGTGAGGTTCCCGGCGCCGCGCTCCGCCGGGGTGAAGTCGGCGAAGACCCGGTATCCGCCCGCCCGGGGCAGGTCGACGGGCGTGCTCCAGGTGCCGTCGGCGGCTCGCTCCGGGTGAAGGTGGCGGTAGGTGCCCAGGTCGCGTGAGGCCAGGACGAGGTGGAGCTCCTTGCCGTGTTCACGCCGGTACGCGGTGACGGCCCGCCCGTGGTCGTCGCGGACGGTGAAGCTCAGCTCGGTGCGCCGCCCGGCGGTGACGCGGGGCGTGTCCAGGTCCAGCGTGTAGCCGTCCTCGGCGATCTGGAGCCCGCCGGCCGGCACGCTCTCGTGCCCGGCGTGACCGTCACCGGCCTGCGGCATCCGTGCCGGGTCACCGTGCTCGTCGTGGGCGGCGGACGCGGAGTCCTCCACGGCCGGGTCGAGGGCGGCGCCCACGCCGTAGGCCGTGCCGAAGGCCGCGGCCAGGGCGGCCGCGAAGGCGGTGATCCGCAGTCCCGTGTTCATGGTCGTCGTCTCCTCGGCTCAGGGCTCGGTACGTGCGTGCGCCACGTCACCTCCATCATACCCCCTAGGGGTATCTTCAGTAACTCGGACCTGCCCCGTACGGGCCCGGCCGAGGCGCCGTCCGGGCCCCTGCGGGTCAGGCTGGTGTCCGGACGTCCCGGGGAGAAGGAGCACATGAGCGAGCCGACCGCCGCCGTACTGCGTGATCTGCGGGCCGTGGACGGAGCCCTGTACGCCGCGGTGGCCGCCACGCCGACACCCGCGCTCGACCGGACGCTGCGGCGGCTCTCCCGCGCCGCCGACCACTCCAAGATCTCGCTCGCCATCGCCGCCCTGCTCGCCCTGGGCGGGAGGCGGCGGCGCCGGGCCGCGGCGGTCGGTGCCGGTTCCCTCGTCCTGGCCTCGGCCTCGGCCAACCTGCTCGGCAAGCGCCTGGTGCGCCGGCCGCGGCCCGACCGGGAGGCCGCCCGGGTCACGGTGGACCGGCGGGTGCCGATGCCGGCGTCGGCGGCGTTCCCGTCCGGCCACACCGCCTCCGCGGTCGCGTTCGCCACCGCCGTCGGCACGGTGCTGCCGCCCGCCGCCGTCCCGCTGGCCGCCCTGGCGGGCGCGATCGGCTACGCGCGGATCCACACCGGCGTGCACTATCCGGGCGATGTGGCCGCCGGGGCCGTGCTGGGGGTCGCGAGTGCGGCCGTCACCCTGGCGGTGACGGCCCGTACCCGGCCGGGGTGCGTCAGCCGAACGCCTTGACGGCCTGGTAGTACGTCCACGCCGTTCCGTCGCAGGTGGTCTTCGTACCGCCGGTGTAGCGGGCGCAGACGCGCTTGAGGTCCTCGTAGAAGGCGCTGTCGAGCCGGGCCTTGTCGGCGGTGAAGGTGCCCGCCGCCTTGTAGTTGCGGTAGCCGAAGTCGTGTCGCGCGCAGGAGGCGCTGAAGGGGAAGCCGAGCGGGTTGTCCGGGGAGGACGAGCAGTAGTCGGTGGACCAGTCGAACCCGTAGGCGGACCAGGCGGACTGGTTGGCGCGGGCTGCGGTCCACAGGCTCTGGCTCGACGCGCTGGTCTGGGTCCAGCTCGCGAGCACCTGCGGTTTGTCGGCGGGAACGGCGTCGGCGGCCGTGGCGGTGGCGACGACGGTGAGGACGGAAAGGGCCGAGGCGGCAAGACCGGTCACGAGTCTTCTGCGGTGCATCCCACACCTCCATGAGGCCGCGGCCCGCCCCTCGGGCCGCGGGTTCATGAGGATGATGCGCGTCCCGGCGCCCCCCTCACACCCGTCCGCTCCCAATGCGCCGTCAACTCTTGTCGACCGCGGGCGAACGGGAGTTGAACGGCCGTCACTCCCGCCCCGTACGCGGGCGACCGGTCTCCTCGTACGGCAGTGTCGTCCCCGGCAGGGCGTACTCGTCCCGGCGCCCGCACATGCCGTAACCGCCGAGCCGGGTGGGCGAGGCCGCGTGGGCGGTCGCCCCGTCGAGGTGGGCCGGGTCACCGGCCGCCAGGGCGTCGAGCTGCGCGCCGGTGCGTTCGGCGGCGGCCAGCGCGCCGGCCCGCCACACCTCGCGCCAGACCGGCACCTTGTCGCGGACCAGGCGGGCGGCGGTCCGCTGGAACGCGCGCAACGGGGTGTCGTCACCGGCGAGCAGGGCCGCGCGCAGCGGGAGGTAGCCCTCGACGGCGAGGTCCCGGCGACGCCGGGCGGCGGCCTCCGTCTCCGGTCCGCCGCCCGGCGGCAGCGTGGCCGCGGCGGCGTACGCGCCGGGGTCGGCGAGCACCTCGGGCGGGAAGGTGAAGACGGCGTCGCCCGCCTCCGGCAGTCCGCTGTTCTGCATCAGCACGGTGATCCGCAGGCCGCCGCCCTGGACCATGCGGTGGACCGTGCCCGGCGTGAACCAGGCGACCGAGCCGGGCCCCAGCGGGATGTCCCGGCAGCCGTCCGGGCTCAGCGTCTGCACCGCGCCCCGGCCGGCGGTGACGACGTACGCCTCCACGCACACCAGGTGCAGGTGCGGGCTGCCGCCGCACACCCCGTCGGCGGACTCCCAGTCGTAGGCGCTGAGGTGGGACAGGCCGACGGCGCCGGGCAGCGGGTGCGGGATCACCACGGCAGCTTGGCCAGGTGTGCGGCGACCCGGTCGCGGTCCCAGGCGCCGTCGGCGATCACCAGCCGGTAGCGGTAGCCGAAGGACTGCCCGGGCGCCAGCTCGAACTCCTCGAAGAACGCCCAGGAGAACGCGACGGTCGGGACCGGCTCGGCGCGCACGAACCAGTGCGAGGGGTGGATCGCGGTCTTCTCGTCGAGGTTCTCGGGCGCGTGCGCGAAGACGAGGGTGGAGTGGGCGTCCACGTCGTCGTGCTCGGTGGTGAACGCCAGCCACGGGCCCTGGGTGCCCATCAGTTCCCCGGCGCCCGTTCCGGCCGGGGTGAAAACCGTGCCGCCGGTGAAGTCGCGGGGGCCGCGCCACTGGAGGCCGGTGTAGCCGGCCATCTCCCGGCCCGCGGTGGTCGGTGAACCGAAGACCAGCGGCTCGGCGCGGAGGTTGGTGAGGCGGATCGACCAGTCCAGCGCCCAGGAGCCGGATTCCTCGTCGACCGAGTGGACGGTCAGTCCGCGTTCCTCGCGGGCCCACTCGGCGCCGCCGTGCTCGACCCAGGTGAGGTGCTCGGTGAGGGCCAGCCGGTCGTCCTCGGCGGTCAGTTCCGCGAAGCCGTCGTGCCGCATCGAGCCGACGCGCTCGGGCAGCGGCAGGTAACCGCGCCCGTGGACATAACTGTTGCCGCCCCAGAAGTTCTGCCCGGACACGTGACTGGCCGTCATCTGCACGCCCTTGTGCCAGCGGTGGTCGCTGGGGCGGTACCCGGTCACGGTGCGCCCGGCCAGGGTGCGCACCGGGTGGGCGTACGGCTTGCGGGACTCGAACGGGTCGGGGTCGGGGCGGTAGACGTACCGGAGGATCTCCGTGCCGGCCGCCGTCGTGACCGTGATGTCCTCGCCGTGGGTGTGGGTGACGCGGATGCCGTCGCTCATGCGTGCTCCTCGGGGGCCCAGTCGGGGTGGTCGCCGTGCATCGCGGCGTAGAACGGGTCGCCCGGGCCGATCTCCCCCGCGCGTACCGGCTGTCCGGTGAACGCCGCCTTGTACAGGGCGGCGGCGAACTCCAGGGTGGCGCGGGCCTCCTCGCCGCTGCCCGGGGGCCGCTCCCCGGCGTCCCAGGCGTCGAGGACCGCGCCGAGCTGTGCGGTGTGGGAGCTGGGCACGTCGGCGGCCGGGGTGCGCCAGGCGGCGGCGCGCCCGGCGTCGACGTGCCGGGCCGGGGTGTAGGTCCAGTCGGCGTTGCGGTGGCCGTACAGGTGGGTCAGCTCCACGGTGGCGTCGGCGCAGTCCACCCGGATGCGGCTCGTCTCGTCCGGCGACAGGACGCTGTTGACCACGGTGGCCAGGGCGCCGTTCGCGAACCGCACCAGGGCGGTGGACACGTCCTCGCTCTCGGTGTCGTGCACCAGCCGCGCGGCCATCGCCCGGACCTCCGCCCAGGGGCCGAGCAGGTGGAGCAGCAGGTCGTACTGGTGGATGCCGTGGCCCATGGTCGGGCCGCCGCCCTCGGTGGCCCAGCGTCCGCGCCAGGGCACCGCGTAGTAGGCGGCGTCGCGGTGCCAGGTCGTCTGGCAGTGGGCGACCAGCGGCGCGCCCAGCTCCCCGCCGGCGATCAGCTCGCGGGCGTGCGCGGCGCCGGAGCCGTACCGGTGCTGGAAGACGACGGAGGCGTACGCCCCCGAGGCCCGCTCGGCCGCCGCGATGTCGTCGTACTCGGCGAGCGACAGGCACAGCGGCTTCTCGCACAGCACCCAGGCACCCGCCTTGAGCGCGGCCACCGTCTGCTCCCGGTGCAGCGACGGCGGGGTGCCGATGAGGACCAGGTCGGGGCGTACGGCGTCCAGCATGGCGCCCATCGAGGTGTGACCGGTGGCCTCGGGGCCGGCCTCGGCACGGAAGGCGTCGAGCCGGGCCGGGTCCACGTCCACGGCGGCGACCAGCTCGACCCGGTCGGCATGGGCTCTGAGCGCGGGCAGATGGCCTCCGGCCACGATGGCACCGGTGCCGACGACGGCCACCCGGCGGCGGGCGGGGAGCGGGGACATGCGGGGGTCCTCCTCGGACGCTGACGACAGCACGGGGGTGCGGGCGCCGGACGGTGAACGGCGGACGACAGTCGATGGAAAGCGCTTACACCCGGGCCGACCTTAGGCGTCGGGCGAACGCCTGGACAACCCCCTCCGCGCGGTCCGTCCGCAGCCCTTCCGTCGGGACCGGGTGCCTCGCCCGCGCCGTAGCGTTTGCGGGCCCGGCGGGCGGCTGGTCGACTGTCGCAGGGGGCCGAGTCCGGCCGCGCGAGGCGCCGGCACTCCCCTTCGGCTCCCCGTGGAAGGAGTTCAGGCGTGAGCACCGATCCCAGGCCGGCGGCACCGGCACGCCAGACCGACGGCAGCCAGCCGTGGCTGCATCAGCAGGGCCGGATCATCCAGGAGTTCGGCACCGTCAAGCAGTTCCCCTTGGCCCTGTCCATGGAGACCCGCCTCTACTCCGCCCAGCGGCTCAACAAGGTCCTGGCGGACACGCGCATCCTGCACGACCTGTACAAGAAGTACCACTGGCTGATGCGCGGGGCGACGTTCTACCAGCTGCATCTGCTGATGGACAAGCACGCGGGCGAGCAGCTGGCACTGATCGACACGATGGCGGAGCGGGTCCAGACGCTCGGCGGTGTCGCGGTCGGCGACCCCCGCCATGTCGCGGAGATCACCACCGTGCGCCGGCCGCCGGACGGGGTCGAGGAGGTGCCGGCCATGCTGTCGCGGCTGCTGGAGACGCACGAGCAGATCCTCGCCGACTGCCACGACGCCGCCGCGGTCGTCCAGGAACAGGGCGACGACGGCACCAACGACATCCTGGTCTCGGACGTCATCCGCACCAACGAACTCCAGGCCTGGTTCCTGGCGGAGCACCTGGTGGACACACCGCTGGTACGGGTCTGAGCGGAGCGGCGGGCGGCGGGAGCCGTCGACGGCCGGGGTGCCGGACCGGTCTCCCCCGCCGCACTCCCCGGCAAGCCGCCACCACCCCCTCATGACCGCCGTCGTACACCGCACCGGACCGGCAGGCCCGACCAAGGACGAGCGAACGTGCACGAGACTCCCGAGACGGCCCCCGACGGCCAGAACCCGCCCCCGGCACGGGAGGGGGCCTGGAGGCGGTTCCGCGAGGGTCCGTGGTGGCCGGCCACTGTGCTGGTGCTGATCCTGGCGGCGGCGGCCGGTCTGTTCGCCGGGTCGTACACGTACACCATGGCCAACCCGACCCCGCACCAGCTCCCCACGGCCGTCGTCGGCTCGTACGAGCAGGGGCGGGGGAAGGCGTTCCTGGAAGGGCTGGGCAAGGCCCTCAACTCCTCGGTCCACACCCGTACGTACGACTCACGGGCGGCGGCCGTGCGGGCCGTCGAGGAACAGTCCGTCTTCGCCGTCTTCGAGCTGCGCGACAACGGCCGGCAGGTGCGGCTGGACGTCTCCTCCGCCTCGGGCGCCTCGGTCGCGGAACTGCTGGAGCAGGCGGCCCCGGCGGTCGGGAAGGCCACCGGCGTGGCGGTAACCGTGCGGGACGTCAATCCGCTCCAGGACGGTGACCCGCGCGGTCTGGCGATCTTCTACATCTCGCTCGCGGCGGTGATCATCGGCTTCGTCGGCGCGATCCAGCTCAGCGTGCACGCCCGCGCGCTCACCCCGCTGGAGCGGATCGGCTTCACCCTCGCCTACGCGCTGCTCGGCGGGTTCGCCATCGCGGCGGTCGTCGACTGGCTGCTGGGCGCTCTCGACCTGCCGTTCGTGGAGTCCTGGCTGATCCTCGCGTTCACGATGTTCGCCAGCGGGATGACGTTCACCATGTTCAACACCCTGGTCGGGCGCTGGGCGATGCTCCCGACCTGGGGCGTCATGATCCTGCTGGGCAACCCGTCGTCCGGCGGCGCGGTGTCCTGGCCGCTGCTGCCGTCCGCGCTGGGCGTGATCGGGCAGTGGCTGCCGCCGGGCGCCTCGGTCAACGCCCAGCACACCGCGGTGTACTTCGCCGGGCACCAGCACGCGTTCCCGTTCCTGGTGCTGGCCGGGTGGGCGCTGGTGTCGTGCGCGGTGTTCTGGATCTGGCGGCACCGCCACCCGGGCGGGCGGGACAAGAGCCCGCCGGAACTCGCGCCCCCCGCCTCCTCCTGAGGGCGGCGCCTACCGGGACGCGTCAGTCGCCGTCGGCGAGGCGGTTCAGCCACTCCCTGAGCAGATGCCGCTCCGCGTCGCTCAGGGGCGTCCGCTCGGTCAGCGCGGCGCGCAGGGCGCGGGCCGCGCCCGCCGGGCCCGCCTCCCGGACGGCCGGCTTCTCGTGGGTGACGGCGACGACCATGGCCTCCCGCAGGGCGGTCAGCAGGGCCGGATCGCGCCGGTCCTCGGGCAGCGACAGCCAGGTGAGCACCGCGCCGCGCGCCGTGGCGTGGATGATCTGCGCCGCCAGTCCCTCGTCGACGCGCAGCCAGCCACCGGCGGCGAGCCGCCGTACCCGGCCCATCAGGATCTCCATGCCGGCCGCGAAAGCGGGCGAGGCGGTCCTGGCGGGCTCGGCGTACATCAGCGTGAACAGCGCGGGGTTGGCCAGCCCGAACTCGGCCGCGACGTCCCAGCCCGCCCTGAGGTCCGCGATGGGGTCCTCGGGATCGGGATCGACGCGCTTGGTGGCGAGGAACGCGGTGAAGCCGTACTCGGCGACCGCGTCGAGCAGCCCGTCCTTGTCGCCGAACAGCCGGTAGATGGCCGGCGGCTGGAGGCCCGCCGCGTCGGCGACCGCGCGGGTGGTGACCGCGTCGCGCCCACCGCGCGTCAGCAGGTCGATGGCGGCCTCGATGACCCGCTGCCGGGTCTGCTCCCGTGATGACATGAATCAATGATACGCGACCTATGATTCCGTCGTTAATATCAGTGCTATCGTCTTGACGTTTCCACTGGAACCACAGTCTCGCCACTGGAGCGCATCATGATCATCATCACTGGAGCCACCGGCCTGCTGGGCCGTCGGATCGTCGAGCGGCTGCTCACCCGCGTACCCGCCGGCCGGGTCGGCGTCAGCGTCCGCGACCCGCGCAAGGCGCAGGCGCTCGCCGACCGCGGCGTACGGGTACGGCAGGGCGACTTCACCGACGTCGCCGGTCTCGCCCACGCCTTCGAGGGCGCCTCGCAGGTGCTCATCGTCTCCGTCGACAAGATGGGCGAGGAGTGCGTCAAGCAGCATCGCGTGGCGATCGACGCGGCGGTCGCGGCGGGCGCCCGCCGCATCCTGTACACCAGCCAGATGGGGGCCAGCCCGTCCTCGCGCTTCCAGGCGTGCGTCGACCACGCCGCCACCGAGGAGGCCCTGCGCGCCGGCGGGATACCGTTCACCTCGCTGCGCAACGGTTTCTACGCCGCCAGCGCGGCGCATTTCATCGGCCAGGCGGTGGAGTCCGGCCGGCTCGTGCTCCCCACGGACGGGCCGTTCAGCTGGACCGCGCACGCCGACCTCGCCGAGGCGGCGGCCGCCGTCCTGGCCGACGAGGGCCGCTTCGAGGGCCCCACGCCGCCGCTCACCGGGGCACGGGCGCTCACCTTCGAGGACCTCGCCTCGCTCACCACCGAGATCACGGGCCGCACCCTCACGAGGATCACCGTGCCGGACGACGAGTGGCTGGCGGAGGTGACGGGGCACGGCATGCCCGCCACCGTGGCGCAGCAGTTGCTGGGCATCTTCACCGCCGCGCGCGACGGCGAGTTCGCCACCGTCGACCCGACGCTGGCCACCTTGACCGGCCGGGAACCCGTCTCCGTCGAGACGGTGCTCCGCGAGCACCTGGCCGGCCACTGAACCACGCGCACTGCCGGATCGCCTGCCCGTGCCCCGCACGCGCGAGCCCCGGAGGCCGTTCCTCCGGGGCTCGCGCACACCGGTCCCTCAGCCGAGCGGCACCGTCACCTCACCCGCGCCCTCGGCGCTCGCCCCGCCGGCGACCCGCACCGTGAACGCCCGCTGGGTCCCCTCCGCGCTCACCCGCAGCACGTCGCCGTCCCGCCGCACCCGGAACGTCGCCGCCGGCGCCCCCGTCGCGTCCGGCACGGTGACCTCGGCCGCGTAGTCGGGGGACGCGGACGGGTGGACGAGCAGCGTCGGCGCGTCCAGCCAGTCGCCGTCGGGCCGCTGGTCGTCGGAGGCCAGCGGCAGCACGGCGCCCTCACGGACGTACAGCGGGAGGCTGTCGTAACCGTGGCGTTCGGTGCGCCAGGCCGGGCCGGTGACCTGCTCGCCGCTGAGCAGGTGCGTCCAGGTGCCCTCCGGGAGGTAGACCTCCACCTCGCCGTCCTCGGTGAAGACCGGGGCGACGAGCAGGTCGGGACCGAGCATGTACTGGCGGTCCAGCGGGCGGCAGGCCGGGTCGCCGGGGAACTCCAGGACCATCGGGCGCATCATCGGCACGCCGGTGCGGTGGGCCTCGGCGGCGGCGCCGTAGAGGTAGGGCATCAGGCGGTGCTTGAGGAGGGTGAAGCGGCGGGCGACATCGACCGCCTCGTCGCCGAACTCCCACGGCACCCGGTACGACGAGGAGCCGTGCAGCCGGCTGTGCGAGGAGAGCAGGCCGAAGGCGAGCCAGCGCTTGAAGACGGCGGGGTCGGGGGTGCCCTCGAAGCCGCCGATGTCGTGGCTCCAGAAGCCGAACCCGGACAGCGACAGGGACAGGCCGCCGCGCAGGGACTCGGCCATGGCGCCGAAGGAGGACCAGCAGTCGCCGCCCCAGTGCACGGGGAACTGCTGGCCGCCCGCGGTCGCGGACCGGGCGAAGAGGACGGCCTCGCCCTGGCCGCGCTCCTTCTCCAGGAGTTCGAAGACGGTCTGGTTGTAGAGCTGGGTGTAGTAGTTGTGCATCCGCTCCGGGTCGGAGCCGTCGTGCCAGACCACGTCGGTGGGGATGCGCTCGCCGAAGTCGGTCTTGAAGCAGTCCACGCCCTGGTCGAGCAGCGGCTTCAGCTTCGACTGGAACCAGGCGCGGGCGTCGGGGCTGGTGAAGTCGACCAGTCCCATCCCGGCCTGCCACAGGTCCCACTGCCACACGTCGCCGTTGGGCTTGCGCACCAGGTGCCCCAGTTCCGCCGCCTCGTCGAACAGCGGGGACTTCTGGGCGATGTAGGGGTTGATCCAGGCACTGATCCTGAGCCCCTTCTCCTTCAGCCGGGCCAGCATGCCCTCCGGGTCCGGGAAGACGTCCGGGTCCCACTCGAAGTCGCACCACTGGTACTCGCGCATCCAGAAGCAGTCGAAGTGGAAGACGGAGAGCGGGATGCCGCGCTCGGCCATGCCGTCGACGAAGGACGTGACGGTCGCCTCGTCGTAGGAGGTGGTGAAGGAGGTGCTCAGCCAGAGACCGAAGGACCAGACGGGGGGCAGGGCCGGACGGCCGGTGAGGGCCGTGTAGCGGGACAGGACGTCCTTCGGGGTGGGGCCCGCGACGACGTAGTACTCCAGCGTCTGGTCCTCCACGCTGAACTGCACCTGGCCGACGGACTCCGAGCCGATCTCGAAGGAGACCGCGCCGGGGTGGTTGACGAAGACGCCGTAGCCGCGTGAGGAGAGGTAGAACGGGATGTTCTTGTACGCCTGCTCGCTGCTGGTGCCGCCGTCGGCCTGCCAGATGTCGACGACCTGGCCGTTCTTCACGAACGGGGTGAAGCGCTCGCCGAGGCCGTAGATCTGCTCGCCGACGCCGAGCGCGAGGCGGCTGAGCATGTGGTGGGCGCCCTCGCCGGTGGTGGCGTACGCGGTGCTCTTGGCGTCGGCCCGGGTCAGCTCCCGTCCGTCCGCGTCGTGGAAGGTGAGCCCCCAGGGGCCGGAGCGGTCCAGGCGCAGGGTGAGCGGGCCGCTGGTCAGCTCGGTGACCGGGCCGTCCTGGCGGACCTCGCCGACGCCGTCCGGTGCCTCGTCGAGCGCGAAGTCGGGGCCCGGGTGCCGCTTGCCCGCGTGGTGGGTGACCCGGACGCCGATGACGCCCTCGGCCGGTGAGAAGCAGTCGACGGTGATGAGCGGGGCATTGAGTGTGTCGCCCCGCCGTGTCACCTTCTTCACGGCGGCATGGGCGGTGAAGCGCTTCGACTGGGCGTGGACATCGCGTACTTCGGTGGCGTACGAGAGGTGCACGCCCTCGCGGACGAGCCAGAAGCCGTCGGTGAACTTCATGATCTTCCTCGGGTGGGGCGAGAGCGGTCGGATAGCGGTGCGTGACGTCTCAGGAGCATTTTGATCGTACACAAAACAAATCGGCGCGGAAGGGCTCCGGTTCGACTTTTCGGCCTCTGAACTGGCCTGATAACCGAAGAGAACGGCGCACTCACGGAGAGAAGGGCCCCCTGTGGGGCTAGCGCGGAAGCCGCTCCGTGACGTATTAGTCATGCCATCAAACAAAACCGTCCGGCGTGGGAGCCGACGGTACGACAGCAAGGGCCGCACGATGTCGAAGCGCTTCAACCCCACTCCCGAGGACAGGTTCACGTTCGGTCTGTGGACCGTTGGCTGGCAGGGCAGGGACCCGTTCGGGGACGCGACCCGGCCGGAGCTGGATCCGGTCGAGTCGGTGCGGCGTCTGGCGGAGCTGGGCGCGTACGGGGTGACGTTCCACGACGACGATCTGATCCCGTTCGGTGCGCCGGAGGCGGACCGTGAGGCGCGGGTGAAGAGGTTCCGGCAGGCGCTGGACGCGTCGGGCATGAAGGTGCCGATGGCGACGACGAACCTGTTCACGCATCCGGTGTTCAAGGACGGGGCGTTCACCGCGAACGACCGGGACGTGCGGCGGTTCGCGTTGCGCAAGACGATCCGCAACATCGACCTGGCCGTGGAGCTGGGTGCCGAGGTGTATGTGGCCTGGGGCGGGCGTGAGGGCGCGGAGTCGGGCGGGGCCAAGGACGTGCGGGAGGCGCTGGAGCGGATGAAGGAGGCCTTCGACCTGCTCGCCCAGTACGTCACGGAGCAGGGCTACGGCCTGAGGTTCGCGATCGAGCCGAAGCCGAACGAGCCGCGCGGTGACATCCTGCTGCCGACGGTGGGGCACGCGCTGGCGTTCATCGAGCGGCTGGAGCGTCCTGAGCTGTTCGGGGTGAACCCGGAGGTGGGGCACGAGCAGATGGCGGGGCTGAACTTCCCGCACGGTATCGCGCAGGCGCTGTGGGCGGGCAAGCTGTTCCACCTGGATCTGAACGGGCAGTCGGGGATCAAGTACGACCAGGACCTGCGGTTCGGTGCGGGGGATCTGCGTTCCGCGTTCTGGCTGGTGGACCTGTTGGAGACGGCCGGGTACCAGGGGTGCCGGCACTTCGATTTCAAGCCGCCCAGGACCGAGGACATCGACGGGGTGTGGGCGTCGGCGGCGGGCTGCATGCGCAACTACCTGATCCTCAAGGACCGGGCCGCCGCCTTCCGCGCCGACCCGGAGGTCCAGGAGGCGCTGGCCGCGTCCCGGCTGGACCAGCTGGCCCGGCCCACCGCCGAGGACGGCCTGGCCGCCCTGCTGGCCGACCCCACCGCCTACGAGACCTTCGACGCGGAAGCCGCCGCCGCCCGCGGCATGGCCTTCGAACACCTCGACCAGCTCGCCATGGACCACCTCCTCGGCGCCCGTAGCTGACCCCCGGTCCGCGGGTCGGCCGGTGCCCGCGGACCTCCTCCCATCCGCCCCGTGACGCCGTGGTCGCGCGGGCGGGCCGGCACCCCCTCGCACCCAAGGGCACCCACCGTGACAGCACACCCTCCGGCCGCCGGACCTCGCCGGCGCCGTCGCTCACGCAGAGCCGCAGCCCCGCTCGCCGCCGTCTCCGTCCTGGTCGCCGGGGCGGCGCTGACCGGCTGCGGACAGCAACGCGACCCCGATGTGTACACCGTGATGAACTCCTCGACCGACGAGTCCTACCACCGCTGGGACGCCGAGGCGATGGCCCGCTGCGGCAAGCAGCTGGGCGTCACCATCGAGCAGCAGAGCGTCCCCGCCGCCCAGGTCATGACCAAGGCGCTGCGCATGGCGTCCTCCAAGTCGCTGCCGGACGTCATCCAGTTCGACGCGTCCGAGATGCCGACGTTCGCCGACGCCGGCGGCCTGGTCGACCTCAAGACCCTCGGCCTGAGCACCCGGGACATCCCCGAGGGCATCGTCAACTTCGGCTCCTACAAGGGGACCTACTACGGCGCCGCCCGCTCCGTGAACACCCTCGCGCTCTTCTACAACAAGGACCTGCTCGACCAGGCCGGCGTAGAGGTCCCCAAGACATGGGACGAACTGCGCGCGGCGGCGAAGCAGCTCACCGAGGGCAAGCGGTACGGGCTGGCGCTCAGCGCGGGCGGCGCGGAGGACGGCGTCTTCCAGTTCATGCCGTTCATGTGGTCCAACGGCGGCGACGAGGCGGAGCTGGACAGCCCGCAGGTCGCCGAGGCGCTGGACTACTGGAAGGCGCTGCTGGCGGACGGTTCGCTGTCGAAGTCGACGGTCAACTGGACCCAGGCGGACGTCAACGACCAGTTCATGGCCGGCAACGCGGCCATGATGATCAACGGTCCGTGGCAGGTGGAGACCCTGAACACGGACAAGTCGCTGCACTGGGAGATCGCGCAGATACCGGTGCCGGAGGCGGGCGAGGACTCGGTCGGTCCGCTCGGCGGGGCCATCCTCACCGTGCCCAACACCGGCGACGAGCAGCGGGAGAAGACGGCCGGTAGGATCGTCGCCTGTCTCTCCAGCCAGAAGGAACAGCTGACGTACGCGCTCAACAGCTGGATGGTCCCGGCCAACGCCAAGGCCGCCGCCGTGTGGCGGGAGAAGGTGCCGGAGCTGGACGCGCTCGCCGACCAGGTGGCCGCGGCCCGGTCGCGTACCGCCAAGCTCGGCGCGGGCTGGTCGAGCGTGTCGCTCGCCCTGCAGAGCGCCTTCCAGTCCGCCCTGACCGGCCAGTCCAGCGAGGCCGCACTGAAGCGCGCCCAGCAGCGGGCCACGAGCGGGAACTGAGGAACGTGACCATGACCACCTCGACCGTCACCGCGACGCCGGCCGGCAGAGAGCCGAAGACGGCCACCGCTCCCGACCCGGACCGGCTCAGGCGCCGGCGCCGGCTCACCCAGTGGGGGTTCGTCGCCCCCGCCGTCGTCTTCATGCTGCTGTTCTTCGGCTACCCGCTCGTCCGCAACGTCGTGATGAGCTTCCAGCACTACACCCCGAAGACCTTCTTCACCGGCGAGTCCCCGTTCAACGGCACCGACAACTGGTCGAACGTCTTCCAGGACGCCCTGTTCGGCAAGGCCCTGTGGCACACCCTGGTGTTCACGGCCGGCTCACTGGTGGGCCAGTTCGGCATCGGCCTGGCGCTGGCCGTGTTCTTCAACCGCCGGTTCCCCCTCAACGGCGTCCTGCGCTCCCTGATCCTGCTGCCGTGGCTGGTGCCCATGGTGGTGTCCGGCGTGGTGTGGCGCCGCATCCTCGACCAGGACACCGGCGTCCTGAACACCTTCCTGGACACCGTCGGCCTGGGCAGCGGCCACACCCCCTGGCTGACCAGCCCGGACATGGCCCTGCTCTCCGTGATCCTGGTCAACATCTGGATCGGCATCCCGTTCAACATGGTCATCCTGTACGGCGGTCTCCAGGAGATCCCGAAGGAGCTGCACGAGGCGGCCGCCCTGGACGGCGCCTCCGCGTGGCGGACGTTCCGCTCCGTCACCCTGCCGATGCTGAAGCCGGTGGTCACGGTCGTGCTCGTCCTCGGCTTCATGTCGACGGTCAAGATCCTCGACCTGATCCTCGCCCTCACCGACGGCGGACCGGCCGACGCCACCCAGACCCTGGGCACGCTCACCTACCAGAACTCCTTCGTCCAGCTGGACTTCGGGGCGGGCGCGGTCGTCGGCAACGTACTCATCCTGATCTCCGCGGTGTTCGCGGTGTTCTACCTGCGGGCCAACCGCACCGAGGGGAAGTGACGTCCATGGCCTCGCAGACCACCACGGCACCGAGGCGCCGCTGGGGCTCCACCGTCGCCGGTGTGCTGATCCTGTGCGTGATGCTCTTCCCGCTGTACTGGATGCTCAACACCGCGCTCCAGCCCGAGTCGGGCCTGCTCAAGGTCGACCCGGTGCCGGGCAGCCTGGACCTGTCCGGCTTCTCCAAGGCCATCACCGACCAGGGCGGCCACCTGGTGACCTCGCTGGTCGTCTCGTTCGGCGCGGTCGTCATCTGCCTGGCGATCGCCGCGCCGGCCGCCTACGGGCTGGCCCGGTTCGGGCTGCGCGGCTCGAAGACCATCGTCTTCGGCACGCTGATCACCCAGATGGTGCCGGGCATCGTCATCGCCAACGCGCTCTACAACTCGTACGTCGACCTGGGCCTGGTCAACTCCTACTTCGGCCTGATGCTGGCGGACGCCTCGCTGGGCATCCCGTTCTCCATCGTGCTGATGCGCTCCTTCATGGTGTCGATCCCGGGCGAGGTGATCGAGGCGGCGCAGATCGACGGGGCCGGGCCGGTGCGGACGTTCGTCAAGGTGGTGCTGCCGATGAGCCGCAACTCGCTGATCACGTCGGGGCTGTTCGCGTTCCTGTTCTCATGGAGCGACTTCATGTTCGCGCTCACCCTGAACACCACCGACGAGGTCAAGCCGGTCACCCTCGGCATCTACCAGTACATCGGCGCGCACGTCGGTGACTGGGGTTCGGTGATGGCCGCGTCCGTGCTGTCGGCGGTCCCGGCGGCGATCCTGCTCGTCCTCGCCCAGAAGTACATCGCCGCCGGTATCACCGGGGGTTCCGTCAAGTGACGTCCACACCGAAGGAAATGGGTTCCGCAGGCATGACTTCCCCACGCTTCCCGTCCGGCTTCGTCTTCGGTGCCGCGACCGCCTCGTACCAGATCGAGGGCGCGGCGCGCGAGGACGGCCGCGGTCCGTCGATCTGGGACACCTACAGCCACACCCCCGGTCTGACGGCGAACGGCGACACCGGTGACGTGGCCTGCGACCACTACCACCGCTACCCCGAGGACGTGGCGCTGCTGCGCGAGCTGGGCGTGGACTCGTACCGGTTCTCGATCGCCTGGCCGCGGATCGTCCCGGACGGCGGCGGCCCGGTCAACGCCAAGGGGCTGGACTTCTACTCGCGGCTGGTCGACGAACTGCTGGAGGCGGGCATCGAGCCGGCCGCCACCCTCTACCACTGGGACCTGCCGCAGGCGCTCGAAAACCGGGGCGGCTGGCGGGTGCGGGAGACGGCGGAGCGGTTCGCCGAGTACACGGCCGTGGTGGCTGAGCACCTGGGCGACCGGGTGCCGCGCTGGATCACGCTGAACGAGCCGTGGTGCAGCGCCTTCCTCGGCTACTCCATCGGCCGGCACGCGCCCGGCGCCAAGGAGGGCCGGGGCGCGCTGGCCGCCGCCCACCACCTGCTGGTCGGGCACGGACTGGCCGTGAAGGCGCTGCGCGCGGCCGGGGTGCGCGAGGTCGGCGTCACCCTCAACCTGGACCGCAACCTGCCCGCCACCGACTCCCCCGCCGACCTGGCGGCGGTGGTCCGCGCGGACACCCAGCACAACCTGGTGTGGACCGAGCCGATCCTCGCCGGCCGCTACCCGGCCACCGAGGAGGAGACCTGGGGCGAGCTGATCACCGGGGCGGACTTCCGGCAGGACGGCGACCTGGAGCTGATCTCCCAGCCGCTGGACTTCCTCGGCATCAACTACTACCGGCCGATCGTGGTCGCCGACGCCCCGCACCGCGAGCCCGACCCGGCGCTGCGCACGGCCACCGACAACCGGTACGAGGAGGTCACGCTCCCCGGTGTCCGGCACACGGCGATGAACTGGCCGGTGGTGCCGGAGTCCTTCACCGACCTGCTGGTGCAGCTGAAGAAGCAGTACGGTGACGCGCTGCCGCCGGTCCACATCACGGAGAACGGCTCGGCGGAGGACGACGCGGTCGCCGAGGACGGCGCGGTCCACGACGCCGACCGGGTGGAGTACCTGCGGGGCCATCTGACCGCGCTGAAGGCGGCGATGGACGCGGGCGTGGACGTCCGCGGCTACTACGTCTGGTCGCTCCTCGACAACTTCGAGTGGGCGTTCGGCTACGACAAGCGGTTCGGGATCGTCCGGGTCGACTACGAGACGCAGGAGCGCACGCCGAAGGACAGCTACCGCTTCTACCAGGAGCTGATCGCCGCCCACCGGCGGTGAGGTGACCGAGGGGGCCGCCCGGCGGGGCGGCCCCCTTTCTCATGCGCCGCCGCGTTCCGCGTACGCCGCCGGGTCCTCCAGCACCTCACGGACGATCACCCCGGCGGCGCCCCGGGCCGCGTCCCCGAGGGAGGAGGAGGCCCGCAGCCGCTTGCCGTCCTCGGTCCACAGCCCGGAGACCACCCGCAGCGCCAGTTCGCGGTCGACGGCCGGGGCCAGCCAGTCGCTCAGCTCGCGGTAGACGCCACCGAGCATCACCGCCTCGGGGTCGAAGAGGTTGACCGCCCCGGACACCACCACGCCGAGCTGCCGGCCCGCCCGCTCGATCGCCGCCAGGGCGTCCGGCTCACCGCGCCTGGCGCGGCGCCCCAGCTCCGCGACGCCCCGCACGCCCGTGTCCGCGTCGATGCCGGCGGCCGTGAGCAGGGCGCCCTGACCGGCGTACTGCTCCAGGCAGCCGCGCGCCCCGCACCGGCACAGCGGGCCGTCCGGGTCGACCACCATGTGCCCGATCTCCCCGGCGAAGCCGTGCGCGCCGCGCAGCAGTTCGCCGCGCAGGACCAGGGCGCCGCCGATGCCGATCTCGCCGGTCAGGTAGAGGAAGCTGCGCACCCCCTCGGTGCCGGCGCCGAACCACAGCTCGGCCAGGGCGGCGGCGTTGGCCTCGTTGTCGGAGCTGACCGGCAGCGCGCGCTGGGCGGGGCGCAGGGCGAGCAGCGCCTGCGCGAACAGGCCCTCGACGGCCACCCGCTGCCAGCCCAGGTTGGGGGCCTGGCGCACGCTGCCCCCGGTGACCAGCCCGGGCAGCGCGACATGGACGCCGGCCGGCGTGAGGTCCTGCTCGGCCGCCGAGCCGATGGCGCGGGCCGCGAGCCGGGCGGCGCGGGCCAGTACCTCGGAGGGCTGGACGCCCCGGTTGTCGACGTGTTCCACCAGCCGGACCCGGTCGGTGCCGGCGAGGTCGACGACGCAGACGGTGATGAAGTCGATGTTGATCTCGACGCCGAGGCCCGCCGGACCGGTCCTGGACACCTTCAGGACCGTGCCGGGCCGGCCCACCTGGCCGCTGCTGGTCTTGCCCCACTCGGTGACGAAGCCGTACTCCAGCAACTGCTCGACCAGGGAGGACACCGCCGCCCGGGTCAGTCCGACATGCGTGGCGACCCCGGCTCTGGTCGCCTCCCCCGCGTCGTGCACGGCCCTCAGGACCAGGCTGAGGTTGTGCCGTCTGACCGTGGCCTTGTCGGCCTTCGGCTCCAGGGGGGTCAGGTTGTTCATCATCGTGCTGTCGAGCGTATGCGACGCGGGAGGGGCCGGGACGGGCCCCTTGCCCGGTCCGGAGGGTGCTCCTACTCTCACTTTGTGCCGCCGATAAACAAAACCCGTTCGCACAACGACGTGCCGGGCCCCCGCACCGACCTCACCCGGCTCCGCATCGTCCTCACGGTCTTCTTCGCCCTCGACGGTTTCGTCTTCGCCGGCTGGGTGGTGCGCATCCCCGCCATCAAGGAGCAGACCGGCGCCTCCGCCAGCGCCCTGGGGCTGGCCCTGCTCGGGGTCTCCGCGGGCGCGGTCGTCACCATGACCCTGACCGGACGGCTCTGCCGCCGCTACGGCAGCCATCCGGTCACCGTGGTCTGCGCCGTCCTGCTGTGCCTCAGCGTCGCCCTGCCCCCGCTCACCCACTCCGCGCTCGCCCTGGGCGCCGTACTCCTCGTGTTCGGCAGCGCCTACGGCGGGATCAACGTCGCCTTCAACAGCGCCGCCGTCGATCTGGTGAACGTGCTGCGCCGCCCGATCATGCCCAGTTTCCACGCCGCGTTCAGCCTGGGCGGCATGGTCGGCGCGGGGCTCGGCGGGCTGGTCGCCGGGTCGCTGTCCCCGCTGTGGCACCTGCTCGGCCTCACCGTCGTCGGGCTGCTCGTCACCCTGTTCGCCGGGCGCGTCCTGCTGCGCTGCCCACCGCTCGTGCCGCCGGACCGCTCACCCCAAAGCGACGAGGCCCCGCGCAAGGCGGACGCCCGGACCCGCCGTCTCGTCGTCACCTTCGGCCTGATCGCCCTGTGCAGTTCCTACGGCGAGGGCGCCATGGCCGACTGGGGCGCCCTGCACCTGGAGCAGGACCTCGACGCCTCGCCGGGCGTCGCCGCGGTGGGGTACTCGTGCTTCGCGCTGGCCATGACGGTGGGCAGGCTGACCGGTACGGCCCTGCTGGAGCGCCTGGGCCGGACCCCGACCGTGGTGGCCGGCGGCACCGTCGCCGTGGCCGGCATGCTGCTCGGCTCGCTGGCCCCCTCGGTGTGGGCGGCGCTGTTCGGGTTCGCGGTCACCGGCCTGGGGCTGGCCAACATCTTCCCGGTGGCGGTGGAGCGGGCCGGAGCGCTGGGCGGTCCGGGCGGTGTCGCGACCGCCTCCACGCTCGGCTACGGCGGCATGCTCCTCGGGCCGCCCGCGATCGGCTTCATGGCCGACTGGTTCTCCCTGCCGGCCGCGCTCACCAGTGTCGCGGTGCTGGCCGGGGTGGCGGTGGTGGTCGCGGTCTGCAACCGGCGGGTGACGGCGCCGGGCTGAGGGCCGTCTCAGTCACCGAAAACCCGTTCCCCCGGGGGAGTTCGTCCGACAGACTCACCGCTCATGGAGACTGCGCGATTCATCGAGTTCCTGGACCGCGAGGGCCGGCTGCTGGCCTCGGCCGCCGATGCGGCCGGGAGTGACGCCGAGGTGCCGCACTGCCCCGGCTGGCGCGTGCGGGACCTGGTCGGACACACCGGGGTGGTGCACCGCTGGGCGGCGTCGTTCGTCGCCCAGGGGCAGACCTCTCCCCGCCCGATGGGCGATCCGCCGGACCTGGACGGCACCGCGCTCACGGACTGGTACCGCGCGAACCACCGGCGACTGGTCGACACGCTCACCGCCGCGCCGCCGGACGTCCGCTGCTGGCAGTTCCTGCCCGCGCCGACCCCGCTGGTGTTCTGGGCCCGGCGGCAGGCCCACGAGACCGCCGTGCACCGGTTCGACGCCGAGTCCGCCGCCGGCGGCGTCCCCTCCGCGCTCGACGCGGAGTTCGCCGCGGACGGCATCGACGAACTGCTGGGCGGCATGCACGGCCGCGCCAAGAGCCGGGTCCGCAGCGAGAAACCCCGCGTCCTGCGGGTCCGGGCGACCGACGTGGCCGACGCGGTGTGGACGGTACGGGTGACGCAGGAGCCGCCCGTCACCGAGCGCGGCGACACCGGGGACGCCGAGTGCGAGATCACCGGCCCCGCCGGCCGGTTGTACCTCGCGCTGTGGAACCGGCAGCCCTTCCCACAGGTCACCGGCGACGCCTCCCTCGCCGAGCTGTGGCGGCGGACGTCGGGCGTGGGCTGAGGAGGACGTCGGGCGTGGGCTGAGGAGGCTGGGCAGAGGAGGCTGGGCAGAGGAGGCTGAGCCGGAGAGGCTGGGGCCGAGGAGGCGCACCCTGCCGGGCCTGCCGTACCGGCTTGTCCGGCCGAAGGACACCTGTGAGACTCCCGGTATGACCAGTCAGGGAGCTCGGCGCAGCCAGGCCGAACGGGACGCCGTCACCGTCGAGATCGGGTACGCCCTGTTCAGCGCGGCGTTCGCGGCGGTCGTGCTGTTCGGGGCGGTGGCGGGACCGGCGTACGTCTTCGAGCTGCCGGCCGGGGCGCGCCGTGTGCTGGTCGGCGGGGGCGTGGCGGTGGCCGTGGCGGTCTTCGCCGTGCGGGTGGTGAGTGTGCTGCTCCGCTTCCAGCGGGCGGGTCAGCCCCGTCATCCCGGCAGGACGAGCCCCGACTCGTAGGCCGGCACCACCAGTTGCGCCCGGTCCCGCGCGCCCAGCTTCACCATGGTGAAGCTGACGTGGGTCTTCGCGGTGAGCGGGCTGACCACCAGGCGGCGGGTGATCTCCTCGTCGGACAGGCCGATGCCGACCAGGGCCATCACCTCCCGTTCCCGCTCGGTGAGCCGGTCGAGCGCGCCGGCCGCCGCGGGCTCCTTGGAGCGGGCGGCGAACTCGGCGATCAGCCGGCGGGTCACGCCGGGCGAGAGCAGCGCGTCGCCCGCGACCACCGCCCGCACGGCGCGCAGCGGTTCGTCCGGTTCGGTGTCCTTGACGAGGAAGCCGGACGCGCCGGAGCGGATCGCCTCGAAGACGTACTCGTCGAGTCCGAAGGTGGTCAGCATGACGACCTTCACCGCCCCGAGCCCGGGGTCCCCGGTCACCCGGCGGGTCGCGGCCAGCCCGTCGAGCACGGGCATCCGGATGTCCATCAGGACGATGTCGGGACGCAGTTCGCGCACCGCGCGCACCGCCGCCTCGCCGTCCGCGCTCTCCCCGGCCACCTCGATGTCCGGCTGGGCGTCGAGCAGCGCGCGGAAACCGGCCCGTACCAGTGACTGGTCGTCGGCGGGCAGGACGCGGATCACCGGTCTTCCTCCTTGTTCGTGTCCCTGGGTGCGAGCGGCAGGGAGGCGAGCACCGGAAGCCGCCGTCGGGGCGCGGCCCCGCCTCGATGGTGCCGCCGAGCGCCGCCGCGCGCTCCCGCATCCCGGCCAGCCCGTCGCCGCCGCCGCCCGCGTCGGCGCCGGTCGCGGGCCCGTCGTCGTCGATCCGCGGCCGCAGGACGGCGCCGTCCCGGCCGAGGCACACGCGCGCGTGCCGTGATCCGCAGTGGCGTACGACGTTGGTGAGGGCCTGGACGATGCGGAAGGCGGCCAGGTCGGTGCCGGGCGGCAACGGCGGAGGCTCTCCTTCCACGTCGACCGCGAGGCCCGCGCCCGCCGCCTCGCGGACCAGTTCGGGCAGGTTGGAGAGACCGGGGGCCGGGGCGCGCGGCGCGTCACCGGGGGCGCGGAGGCTGTCGAGCACCTGGCGCACCTCGCCCAGCGCCTCCTTGCTCTTGGCCTTGACGGTGGTGAGCGCCGTGCGCGCCTGCTCGGGGTCGGTGTCGAGGAGGGCGAGGCCCATGCCCTCCCGCACATTGATGACGGAGATGCTGTGGGCGAGGACGTCGTGCAGTTCGCGGGCGATCCGCAGCCGCTCCTCGTCGGCACGCCGCCGGGCCCGCTCGGCCCGCTCCCGCGCCCACTGCTCCCGTCGGGTCCGGGCCGGCTCCGGCAGGGCCACGACGGCCGCCGCCCAGGTGGCGGCCACGGCCTCCTGCCCCCGGGGGGCGGCGCCGTCCCCGGTCGGCGGCAGCCACCGGTACAGCCAGTGCGCCATCAGCACGTGCCCGGCCCACAGCGCCGCGACCACCGCCACGCGGCCCGGCGGTGCCCGGCGACGACGGCGCTGAAGCATGCGACGGCGACGGTGAGGAGCACCGGCCCGTAGGGGTAGCCGGCCCCCAGGTAGACCAGCACGGTGGCCGCCGTGCCGAAGGCGACGGCCACCGGACACCGCTGCCGCCCCAGCAGCAGGGCGCACGCCACCAGCAGCAGCACGTGGCCGAAGGGGTCGAGCGCGGCCCGTCCGCCGGTCTGGGCATGGGCGGCGAAGTCCGAGCCGAGCAGGACGAACGCCGTGAGCAATGCGGTGGACCGCCACGGCCACGGGTCGCCGCGGGGGCGGTGCCCTCCGGGGGCCCGTACCGCCACCACCGCCGCGGTCCGGCCCCGCGCTAGCGCTGTCCCTTCATGACGGCCGCGCTGGACGCCGGCCGTCCGGCCGGGCGTCACCCGCGCGGGGCGGTCACGTCTGCTCCCGGGGTAGTACGCCGACGCCCGACGCCCGCCCGGCTCAGGGAACGCAGGTCAGGAGCCGGACTGCTCCTCGGCTCCCCCGGCCGGTCCGGCTTCCCCGGCCGGCCCGTCCTGTCCGGCCTTCTCGGCTCCTCCGGCCTTCTCGGCTTCTCCGGCCTTCTCGGCTTCTCCGGCTGCCCCGGCCTCCGCGGTGGCGGCCGCCGGCCGGCGGTCCAGCCCGGTCAGGGCGCGCTGGGCGATGGGGTGGTTGCGGACCAGTTCGCCCAGCGTCGTCGAGCCCCGGGTGATGTCCCGGAACGCGTTCCACGCGGGCCGGAAGCCGGTCAGGGCCGCGTGGAAGATTCCCGGGCGGCGCTCGAACGCCGCCAGCATCCGCTTGCCGACGCTCATCTCGACGCCCAGCCCGGCCTTGATGGCGAAGGCGTAGTTCAGGGCCTGGCGGCGGGCGTCCACGGCGTCGTGCGCCTCGGCGATGCGCACCGCCCACTCCCCCGCGAGCCGCCCCGAGCGCAGGGCGAAGGAGATACCCTCCCGCGTCCACGGCTCCAGGAGCCCCGCCGCGTCCCCGCACACCAGCACCCGGCCCCGGGACAGCGGCGAGTCGTCGGCGCGGCAGCGGGTGAGGTGCCCGGAGGAGATGCTCGGCTCGAAGCCGGCGAGGCCCAGCCGGCCGACGAAGTCCTCCAGGTAGCGCTTGGTCGCCGCGCCCTCGCCGCGGGCCGAGATGACCCCGACCGTGAGCGTGTCGCCCTTGGGGAAGACCCAGCCGTAACTGCCCGGCATCGGGCCCCAGTCGATCAGGACCCGGCCCTTCCAGTCCTCGGCGACCGGCTCCGGAACCGGGATCTCCGCCTCCAGGCCCAGATCCACCTGGTCGACCTTGACCCCGACGTGCGCGGCTATCCGGCTGGCGCTGCCGTCCGCGCCGACG
>NZ_JAGGOO010000138.1 GCF_018614415.1 Streptomyces sp. ISL-12 | reverse complement strand
GCCACCGCTGCCATCGCTGCCATCCGCGGCGTACGGCCCGAACGGCACGGCGTCCTCGTCGCCCTGCCCCGCGGCCTCCCGCCCCGGCCTTCGTCTGCCCGCGCCGCCTCCTGAACGGCAACAGCAACGGCAACGGCACCCACCTCCGCCGGCGCCCGCCCGCGGCGGCGACCCGCCGCAGCCAGACCCGTACGACCAGGGCCGTCGGCACGGCCACCGGCCAGATCCACGCCAGCGCCGCGCCCCCGGCCTGCCACCACACCGGTCCGAAGCGGGCGAGGGCCCCGTTGCCCAGCGGTCCTCCGGCCAGCGCGGCGAGCAACGCGACCAGAAGCGCGCAGAGCAGTGCCGCGAGCGACGCGGCGACGGCCGTACGTCCGCTCGGCCAGGGGTCGGACCGGACCTCACCGCCCGCCGGGCCGTCCGAGGCCGACGAGGTCATCGTGGGGACCGGGGCACGGGCGGGCGCGACGGCCGACCGGGCGGTGCACCACCCCACCGTCGCACCGGCGGCCAGCGGCACCACGCCCACCGCCCAGTGCAGCGGCGTGCCCGGACCGGCGTCCGGCACCGCCGCCAGCAGCGGCAACGGCGGCAGCAGCGCGGCGGGGGCCGAGACGGACGGGCCGACGACATGACCGGTGCCGAGTGCGAAGCCCGGACCGAGGGAGTACGCCGCCGCCCACACGGCCGCGTTCGGCACCAGCGCGAGACACAGCAGCAGGACGGAGAGCAGCCCCACCCATCCGTCCGCCAGCAGCAGGAACGACCCTCGGGCCGCCCCGCCGTGCCCCACCAGCGACACCAGGAACAGCAGGGCTCCGCCGACGACCAGCACCGCCGCCCCGGCGCCCGCCGCCCGCGCCGAGGCCCCCACTCTCGCGTCCGGCTCCACGATCAGTTCGCGCGGGGTCCGGGGCAGCAGCCGCAGCACCCGGCCCACCGGACCGCCCGGGCGGCCGAACGCCGTCCACGCTCCCGCGCCCGCCGCGGCCATGACGACCAGCGGCAGCCAGACCACCACCCCCGCCCAGGAAGGCCGGAGCGCACCGCCGTCCGCGCTGTCCGCGTGCAGCGTCACCGGCAGGGCGACGGCCAGGTAGCCGAGGACCACGCCCGCCCAGGCGTTGCGCGCGGAGACCGGCGGTGGCCCCGAGAGGTCCCGGACATGGACTCCGGGTCCCGCTCCCACGGTCACGCCCGCGCCGTCCCCGGGGTCGGTCACGTCCCGGGCGGCGCGGTGCAGCAGCCAGACGGGCAACAGGGTGAGGAGCAGCGGGGTGATCCCGACGGGTGCGGGGACGCCGGAGAGGGTGTCGGTGCGGACCAGTTCGACGCCGTGGGCGAGCAGCCACAGGGTCGCGGCGGCGTGCAGGGCGCCGCCGGCCCCGCTGTCGGGGTACGGCGAGCTGATCCACAGCAGCGTCACGAGGACGGCGAGGGAGGCGAGTCCGAGCCCGGCTGCGACCGCTCCGCCCAGCAGACCGGCGGCGAGACCCGGCGAACGGTCACGCCAGCGGACGTGCCAGCGGGCGAGCAGGAGGAACAGCAGCGGTCGGCGAACGGTCGTGGGGATCACGCCGGTCATGCTCCCAACGACACGCACCTTCCCGTCGTAACAGGCGAAGCCCCGCTGTGTCGCTCAATATATGTTTATGTACTTTTTCGCACGGAGGGGCGCCTGGTGACGGAGAGTCCTGCCATTCCGCTTCCCCCTCCCAAGGCACGCCGACGCCTGCGGGAGGCCGCCTCGCTGACACAGGCTCAGCTCGCGGCACGGGTGGGTGTCACCCGCGAGACGGTACGCGCGTGGGAGACCGGCCGCATGACTCCGCGCGGCCGGAAACGGGAGACGTACGCGAAACTGCTGGCCAGGCTGGCCCAGGAGACACGGATGACCGGCGAGACGGTCGTGTGGTCACCACCTGAGCAGCCCACGCCCACCGCACCCGCGAAGCCGGAACGGGAACAGGAACGGGAACAGGCACGGGAACAGGCACGGGAACAGGAACGGGAACAGGAGCCGAAGGCCGAGACCGAGACCGAGCCCGAGACTGAGACCGGGACCGAGCCCGAGATGGCTCCGGAGCTGGTGCCGGAGCCGGAGCCGCAGCCGGGCCCGGAGCCGGCCCCAGCGCACCGGAGCGAGCCGCCGCACGAGCCGGTCCCGAGCCCGCCCGCCCTGACGCCCGCCCTGACGCCCGCTCAGGCGTTCGACGCGCTGTACGCCTTCTGCGCCCCCGCCCTCGTACGGCAGGCGTACCTGCTCACCGGCCGGCGCGAACTGGCGCGTGACTCGGTCGAGCGGGCCTTCCAACTCGCCTGGGAGCGCTGGCCGGAGGTGGCCCGCGACCGGGATCCGGCGGGCTGGGTGCGGGCGGCGGCGTACGAGTCCGCCCTCTCCCCCTGGCACCGGTTCCGGCTGCGCCCCCGGCGCTCCGAGCCGCCCGCCGCCGACGCCGACGGCCGCGTCCTGCTGGACGCCCTGCTGAAACTCCCGCCCTCCCGCCGCCGCACCCTCGTCCTCTACGACGGTGTAGGCCTCGGCCTGCCGGAGACGGCGGCGGAGACGGAGGCGACCACCCCGGCGGCGGCGAACCGTCTGCTGAGCGCCCGTGAGGCCGTCGCCGCCCGGCTGCCGGAACTGGCCGATCCGGCCGAACTGCACCGCCGGCTCACCGAGCTGGCGTCCACCGCGCGGCTGCGGGCGGCCGCCGCTCCGACCGTACGTACGGGCAGTGAACGCCGGGCCCGGTTCTGGACGAGGGCCGCGATCGCCTTCACGGCGGCCCTGATCGGCACGACGGCGCTGACCCTGCGGACGGCTCCGACGCAGTACGAACCGCCGGTGCCCGTGGGAGAGGCGGTACGGGGCGTGCCGGCCCGGGTGGCGCCGGGGCCGCTGTCGGACGAGGAACTGTCGCTGCGGGACAAGTTGCGGCAGGAGCTTCAGGACGGGCCGGAGCGGCTGGTCCCGCAGGTGCGCTGAGACGCGGCCCGGCACGCGGAAGGGCCCGCACCCCGGCGAGTTCCGGGAGTGCGGGCCCTTCCGTGTCCTGCGGTGCGGAGGGTCAGCCGGCGAGGATCTCGCGCGCCAGCTTCGCCGTCTCGGTCGGGGTCTTGCCGACCTTGACGCCCGCGGCCTCCAGGGCCTCCTTCTTCGCCTGGGCGGTGCCGGACGAACCGGAGACGATGGCGCCGGCGTGGCCCATCGTCTTGCCCTCGGGCGCGGTGAAGCCCGCGACGTAGCCGACGACCGGCTTGGTCACATTGGCCTTGATGAAGTCCGCGGCCCGCTCCTCGGCGTCGCCGCCGATCTCGCCGATCATGACGATCAGGTCGGTCTCGGGGTCGTCCTGGAACGCCTTGAGCGCGTCGATGTGCGTGGTGCCGATGATCGGGTCGCCACCGATGCCGACGGCGGTGGAGAAGCCGATGTCACGCAGCTCGTACATCATCTGGTACGTCAGCGTGCCGGACTTCGACACCAGGCCGATGCGGCCCGGCTTGGTGATGTCGCCCGGGATGATGCCGACGTTGGACTGGCCCGGGGTGATGATGCCGGGGCAGTTCGGGCCGATGATGCGGGTGTTGTTGCCCTTCTTGCCGGCGTACGCCCAGAACGACGCCGAGTCGTGCACGGCGATGCCCTCGGTGATGACGACCGCGAGGGGGATCTCGGCGTCGATGGCCTCGACGACGGCGTCCTTGGTGAACTTCTCCGGCACGAAGATGACGGATACGTTCGCGCCGGTCTTCTCGATGGCCTCCTTGACGGTGCCGAAGACCGGTACCTCGGTGCCGTCGAAGTCCACGGACTGACCCGCCTTGCGCGGGTTCACGCCGCCCACGACGTTGGTGCCGTCGCCGAGCATGAGCTTGGTGTGCTTCATGCCGGTGGCGCCGGTCATGCCCTGGACGATGACCTTGCTGTCCTTGTTGAGCCAGATAGCCATGGTGTGTTGGTGTCCTCGTCCTGAGTGCTTACTTGGCGGCGGCGTGAGCCAGCTCGGCGGCCTTGTCGGCGGCGCCGTCCATGGTGTCGACGCGCTGCACCAGCGGGTGGTTCGCGTCGGTGAGGATCTTGCGGCCCAGCTCGGCGTTGTTGCCGTCGAGGCGGACGACCAGCGGCTTCTCGACCTTCTCGCCGCGGTCCTCCAGGAGCTTCAGCGCCTGGACGATGCCGTTGGCGACCTCGTCGCAGGCGGTGATGCCGCCGAAGACGTTGACGAAGACGGACTTGACGTCCGGGTCGCCGAGGATGATCTCCAGGCCGTTCGCCATGACCTGGGCGGAGGCGCCGCCACCGATGTCCAGGAAGTTGGCGGGCTTCACGTTGCCGTGCTTCTCACCGGCGTAGGCGACGACGTCCAGGGTGCTCATCACGAGACCCGCGCCGTTGCCGATGATGCCGACCTCGCCGTCGAGCTTGACGTAGTTGAGGTTCTTCTCCTTGGCAGCGGCCTCGAGCGGGTTGGCCGCGGCCTTGTCGTGCAGCTCGTCCCAGTCGTGACGGAACTCGGCGTTGTCGTCGAGCGACACCTTGCCGTCCAGGGCGATGACGTCACCGGAGGCGACCTTCGCGAGCGGGTTGACCTCGACGAGGAGGGCGTCCGACTTGATGAAGGTGTCCCACAGCGTGACGAGGACGTCGGCGACCTTGTCGGCGACCTCGGCCGGGAACTTCGCGGCCTCGACGATCTCGCGCGCCTTCTCAGGCGTCACGCCGTCGATCGCGTCGATCGGGGTCTTGGCGACGGCCTCGGGGCGGGTCGCGGCGACCTCCTCGATCTCCATGCCGCCCTCGACGGAGGCGATGGAGAGGAAGGTGCGGTTGGCACGGTCGAGGAGGAAGGAGACGTAGTACTCCTCCAGGATCTCCGGGGCCGTCTCGGC
Source organism: Streptomyces sp. ISL-12 (assembly GCF_018614415.1). Taxonomy (GTDB): domain Bacteria; phylum Actinomycetota; class Actinomycetes; order Streptomycetales; family Streptomycetaceae; genus Streptomyces. The sequence goes on along the minus strand of NZ_JAGGOO010000138.1, from coordinate 36,791 downwards.
GATCATCACCTTGTGGACCGTGTGGCCCTTGATGTCCATGCCGAGGATGTCCGTCGCGCGGGCGACGGCCTCGTCCGCGTCGGCGGCGAGCTTGACGCCGCCGGCCTTGCCGCGGCCGCCGACCTTCACCTGGGCCTTGACGACGGACTTGCCACCGAGGCGCTCAGTGGCTGCGCGGGCCGCCTCAGGCGTGTCGATGACTTCACCGGCCAGCACCGGTACATCGTGCTTGGCGAAGAGGTCCCTCGCCTGGTACTCGAACAGGTCCACGCGCTTCCGTCCCTATCAGTGATCTCGCGGTTCGTTGTCTGCGTGGGCGTGCCGCGAGGGCAACGTGACGACCGCCGTGTCAGTCACAAGGGAGGCGCACACGGTGTCCGAGCGCGCGGCATGTCCGTCTCGCAGGTTATCGCCGCTTGCGGACGGTCTCTAAATCTCATCTCACACCTGAGCGGTGATACCTGTCACATGATGCCCCCCTCTCTGGCACCGCGTGCCGCAGGTGAGGCGGAACGGGCGGGGACGCAGGTGAGGCTGCGCGGGGCCTCACCGGGCTGGGGTCGGCCCGGTGAGGCCGGTGAACACCCCTGAGCCACGGCGATGCCGGTGCTCTCGGAGCGTGGGGTGGCAGATCCCCACCCCTGGGGACCGCCACCCCGCCCGCGGTCTCCCGTACCGGACGGAACCGACGGATTTCGGCCGTCCGGCACCGGAGGCTCCGCGGCGTCGGTACCCGTCCTGCGGACGTCGGGGGCCTGGGCGTCGACGTCGACGTCGACGTAGGCGCAGACGCAGACGCAGGCCGCGTGGGTCGCAGGGCGGAAGCTGGTCAGCGGCGCGGGGTGCTGGGCGCTGGGGCGCCGGCCGCACGACGGGCACGCACGCGACACGCCGAACCGAACGGGCTACGCCGAGATACGACGCATTACAGCGATCGACGGCGTGGCGGCGTGGCGGCGTGGCGACGTGGCGAGGTGGCGGCGGCGGAACCGGATCACCAGGTCGGTCGCGTCACTGCCGCCCCCGGACCCGGACTAGGCAGGGGAAACGGGAACGTCCCGGTACCGGTCGCGGACGTCGCCCACGTCGGCGTACGCGACTGCGCCGGGCGCGAGTCGCAGGGGGATGCGGGTGTTCAGGGCGACGGCCGACGCGTCACCGTGCCGCGGCGTGCCGTGATCGGCCGCCGACGCGTCACCCAAGGCGCCGTCCGGCCCTGCGGGCGACTGGTGAACGGGACCGGGCACGTGTCCCGCGCCCAAGGCCGGACGACCATCACCGCTCCCACCGATGTGCGCCGCCCGACCGACGAACCGCGGTCCGTACGGACCGACCACCACGCTCCGCGCGCCACCCTGGCCTCCGGCCACCTGACCGTCGGCGCCGTTGCCGCCGGTCGGGGACGTGGTCACCGATTCCGGCGGCAAGGCGGACTCGTCCGGGACGGGCCCTGACCCGGAGCCGGCAGGTTCGGCCGCGGATTCGATCGGGGCGGGCAGCAGGTCCGCCGGCAGCGCGGGGGATACCGGCAACTCGGGAAGCACCGGGAGCACGGGATCGGCCGGAGCTACGGGGGATACGGGCAATGCAGGCCACACAGGCAGCGTCGAGCCACCGACCAGGTCGGACACGATGGGCAGGTCCGACAGACCAGGCAGGTCCGACAGGCCAGGCAGATCGGAGAGGGCCGGCAGGTCTGAGACGATCGGCAGATCCGACAGGACCGGAAGATCCGACAGGACCGGCAAGGTGGGCAGGACCGGTGAGTCGACCGGGGACGGCGGAGCGGGCAGACTCGGCGACCCCACCGGGGCACCGGACCCATTCGACGACGGCAACTGACTCGGCAGATCGGCATGGACCGGCAGGTCCGGCACGCTCGGCAGATCGGGCACGCTCGGCGTGCCTGACGGGGCGTCAGGCCGACCTGGCGGCGGAGACAACGGCGGTCTGCTCGGCGACTCGGCCCCCGAGTCCGACGGAGACGACGAAGACGACGAAGACGACGAAGACGACGGAAGCGACGGAAGCGACGGAAGCGACGGAGACGACGGAGGCGACGGAAGCGACGGAGACGACAGCTCCGGCGAGGAAACCTCTCCCCGCACTGAACCGAGCCCCTCGGCCACCGCCCCCACCACGTCACCGACCGACTCCGCACCCCGCTCCCTCACCGGCTCCGTCGCCCGACCGGTGACGGAACCTCCGGTAACACTGGCACTACCGGCACCACCGGCACGGGTCCCCGAACCGCCGGCCACCGGCTCGACCACCCGGTCGGCCACCCCACCCACCAGCGACAACGCTCCCCGTTCCGAAGGCGATGACGTCACGTCCCCCGCGCCTTCGGCCGCCTCCGCGGGCTGTCCGAGGAGCAGCCCGAGGAGGAACACCCCGCCGACCAGCAGCACGCCGAAGAGCGCGCGCCGAGCGGCGGCGTGCGGAGCGGCCGGCCAGGACAAGGAGATGCCTCCCGTGCGACGGAACGAGGTGGGCGCCACGGGCACCTGCCGGCGCGACGCGGTACAGCGGCACAGCGATGCGGAGGAGCGCATCGCGAGTCACCGCTGACAAACGCCGATACTCGCACGGATATACGGAGTCCGCGCAAGCCCTCCGTTACCGACAGGTAGTCCCACCCACCGACAACACGCCACCACCTCCGGCCATCACACCGCCTCGGCCCTCACACCGTGTCAGGTATCGGCAGTGGCCGTTTCTCGATCGCCGCCGCCATCACGTCCGGGAACAGATCCGGCGTGCAGGCGAAGGCCGGCGCGCCCAGCGCGGCCAGCGCCGCCGCGTGCTCCCGGTCATAGGCGGGCGCCCCCTCGTCGGACAGCGCCAGCAGCGTCACGAACTGCACTCCCGACGCCTTCATCGCCGCCACCCGCTTGAGCATCTCGTTCCGTATGCCCCCTTCGTAGAGGTCGCTGATCAGCACGACGACCGTTTCCGCGGGCCGGGTGATCTGCGACTGGCAGTACGCCAGCGCCCGGTTGATGTCCGTGCCGCCACCGAGCTGGGTACCGAAGAGCACGTCGACCGGGTCGTCGAGCTGATCGGTGAGATCCACGACCGCCGTGTCGAAGACGACGAGCCGCGTGCTGATCGACCGCATGGACGCCAGCACCGCCCCGAACACCGACGCGTACACGACCGATGCCGCCATCGACCCGGACTGGTCGATGCAGAGGACGACCTCCTTCTTCACCGACTGGGACGCCCGCCCGTAGCCGATCAGCCGCTCCGGCACGATCGTCCGGTACTCCGGCAGATAGTGCTTGAGGTTGGCCGCGATCGTGCGGTTCCAGTCGATGTCGTGATGGCGCGGCCGGTTGATCCGGGCACTGCGGTCGAGGGCACCGGTGAGAGTGGCCCGGGTCCGGGTGGCGAGCCGCTTCTCCAGGTCCTCGACGACCTTGCGCACCACGGCCCGAGCCGTCTCCTTCGTCGTCTCCGGCATCGCCTTGTTGAGGGAGAGCAGCGTGCCGACGAGGTGCACGTCGGCCTCCACCGCTTCCAGCATCTCCGGCTCCAGCAGCAACGTGGAGAGCCCGAGCCGGTCGATCGCGTCGCGCTGCATCACCTGGACGACGGAGGAGGGGAAGTACGTCCGTATGTCCCCCAGCCAGCGCGCCACGGACGGCGCCGACGCCCCGAGCCCGGCCGAACGCTCCCGTCCCGTCTGCCCCGTCTGCGGTTTGTCCCCCTTCCCGTAGAGCGAGGTGAGCGCCGCGTCCATCCCGGCGTCGCGCCCGCTGAGGGTGCATCCGGTGCCGTCGGCCGCGTCACCGCCCAGCACCAGCCGCCACCGCCGCAGCCGCTCCGCCCCCGGATCACCCAGTTCCGCCGATGAGATCGTCACGCCTCCACCCCCACAAGGTCCCTGCCGTCCCTGTCGTCCCTGCCGTCGCTGCAGACCCTGCCGTCACTGCCGTCGCTGCGCCCCCTGCCGTCGTCGGCGTCCCTGTCGTCGCCGTCCTGCCGACCGCGGCCGTCGACATCGCGCCCCGTCGAGCCGACCGGTCCGCCGCCCGCGCCCCTGCCCGCACCCGGACTCGCACCCGCACCCCCGCTCACCCACATGTCCGAACCCGAATCCGCACCCGAATCCGGTTCGTCCAGACCCAGCAACAGCCGCACCACCGGCTCCACCGCGTCGGCGCGTACGGCATCCGGCTCGGGGGCGAAGCCCGGTATGCCGGAACCGCCGGCGGCCGCGCTCCCCCGCGTCCCGGGCCCGCGCCGCACCAGTTCGCCCAGCGTGCGCCGCACTCCGGGCTCGTACGCCGAGAACGTGCGCCGCAGCAACGGCAGGACGTCCGTGAACGCCTCCTCCGGTACGCCGCTCAGCCACGCGTCGACCAGCCCCAGCAGCCGCTCGTCGTGGACGAGGAGCATGCCGCCCCCGGAGCCGCCGCCGACGAAGCCCTCGATCCAGGCGGCGGCGTCCGCCGGTGGCGTCCCCGGCGAGAGCGCCAGTCCCATGAGGCGGGCGGCCTCCTCCGCCGGCAGTTCCCCGTCGTCCAGCAGGAGCCGCACGGCGCGTCCTCGGATGACGCCGGGCACGGTGTCCCGCGCGGACAGCACCCGCAGCACCCGGCGCCAGCGGACGCGCAGGTCACCGTGGCCGGGCGCGGGGGCGTCACCCAGCAGGCCCACCGCCCCGTGCACCGCGTCCACATGACGCCGTATCTCCTCTGCCCCGTCCGCGTCCAGCGCGGCGCAGGCCGGCGGCAGACCGACGAACACCCGCTCGGCGAGGCCCGCGGCCACCCCGGCCAGCGCACCGGTGTCCGTACCGCGCACATCGCCGTAGCGCAGGGTCCGGACCAGCGCCGGCAGCGCCTGGGCGAGCCGGCCGACGTCCGTGTCCAGCGCCGCCCGGTCGGCCAGGATCCGCATCACCACCGGGAGCGCGTCCGGCAGTTCGGCCAGCAGGCAGTGTTCGGCGAGGGCCGTGACGTCGGCGAGGTGCGGTGCGGCGACGGCGTCCGCCTCGGCCTTGGCGGTCGCGGCGGAGAGCACCGTGGTGCCCCACACGCCGGCCTCGGCGACCCGCACCGACAGCTCCGGCTCCCAGCGCAGCCGCCAGGTCTCCCGGAACGTGCCCGTGCCCGCGCGTGACGCGGCCGGCTCGCCCCAGCCGACGCCGAGCAGTCGCAGCCGGTGCAGGAGCCTGCTGCGCTCGGTGTCGTTCTCCTTGCGCAGATCGAGCTCCAGCTCCCGTTCCAGCGCCTCCGGCTTGAGCCGCAGCCGGCGCTGTATCCGGGTCAGATCGCGTTGCAGCGGTACCGCCGGCGCCGCTTCTGGCACCTCCCCCAGCACGTCCCCGACGATCAGCCGGTCGTGCACCAGGCCCAGCGGCACGTCCGAGCCCTCGCACATCACCGCGCGCACGGCGTCGGTCGTCTCGGTCAGGCCGGGCAGCGGGCGTCCGCGCATCACGGCGAGCGTCTCGGCCAGCCGCACCGCCTCGATGACGTGGGCCGAGGACACGATCCGGTCCTCCTCCCGCAGCAGACCCGCGACCTTGGTCAGCCACCGCTCGACGGGCCGGTCCGGTGCCCCGAACAGATGCCCGTACCAGCCCGGTGAGTCGATGCCCGCGCCGTAGCCGCTGCTCCGGGACAGTCTGCGGTGGGTCCACGGCACCCACGTCATGTCCACCTTGACCTTGGGCAGGCCCTTGAGCAGCGCCCGGTCGGCGGTGACGGTGGTCTTCCGGCGCAGCGCGGGCACGTGCCAGGCCCCGCACACCACGGCAACGCCGCCCGGGAACTCGCGCTGCGCGGCCCGGACCCGCAGCCGCATGTACGCCTCGCGCACCAGGTCCCGGTCGTGCTCGGTGTCCGCCCCCGACGGGCTCGGCGAACCGGCCCCCTCCGCGCCCTCCGCCCGCTCCGCCGCCTCGGTCTCCCGCAGCGCCCCCATCGCCTCCTCCAGTGCGGCGAACGGTGCGAGCGGGTCGTCCTCTCCCGGGCCCCGGTGCTCGACGACGTCCTCCCACCAGCGCTCGGGGTCGTCGTACCCGGCGGCCTCGGCGAGCGCGGCGAGCGGATCGCTCCGCACGGCGGTCCGCACGGTCAGCCCCTCGGCGCCCGCGTGACCGGGCGCATCGGACGCCTCCCGCCCACCGAACTCACCGGACTCCGCGGACCCACCGGGTCCACCAGACCCACCAGACCCACCAGACCCACCAGACCCACCAGACCCACCGGATCCATCAGACCCGCCGTCCGGCTCACCGGAGTCACCGGACTCCTCCGTCCGCTCCCGCAAGGCCAGCGTGTGCGTGGCCGGCAGATCGAAGAAGCGGACCGGGACGTCGTGGTCCAGGGCCCAGCGGAGGGCGACCCACTCCGGCGAGAACTCGGCGAGCGGCCAGAACGCCGAGCGGCCGGGCTCGTCCACGGCGTGGGCGAGGAGGGCTACCGGCGGCCGCATCCTCTCGTCGGCGGCCAGCGGGACCAGGGCGTCGGCCTCGGGCGGTCCCTCGATCAGGACGACCCGGGGCCGGGCGGCCGCCAGCGCCGCCCGCACCGCGCGGGCCGACCCCGGCCCGTGATGCCGTACGCCCAGCAGCAGCGGGCCACCCCCGCGGACCTGGGCGTCAGCGCTCGTCACACCGTCCCCCTCCCTTGAACTCCCCCATTGAGTCCCGGACTCCCGCCGACCCCCGGACTCCCGTGCAGGACCACGTCGTGTCGTCCTCGTCACCGGAGCGACCCACCAGGACCTGCCCGTCGTACACCACCAGCCCAAGCCCCTCCGTACTCCGGGAGGCTCCTCGGATGCCGGTCATGCGCTCACCTCCCGGCAGGCCCGGTAGAAGTCCTTCCAGCCGTCGCGCTCGCGGACGACCGTCTCCAGGTACTCCTGCCAGATGACGCGGTCGGCCGCCGGGTCGCGGACGACGGCGCCGAGGATGCCGGCCGCGACGTCGCCGGAGCGCAGCACGCCGTCGCCGAAGTGCGCGGCCAGCGCGAGACCGCCGGTGACGACGGAGATCGCCTCGGCCGTGGACAGTGTGCCGCTGGGCGACTTCAGCTTGGTGCGTCCGTCGGTCGTCACCCCGTCGCGCAGTTCACGGAAGACGGTGACGACGCGGCGGATCTCGTCGATGCCGTCGGGCGCGGCGGGCAGGTCGAGGGAGCGGCCGATCTGGTCGACGCGACGCGAGACGATCTCGACCTCGGCCTCAGGGCTCTCCGGCAGCGGCAGTACGACGGTGTTGAAGCGGCGGCGCAGGGCACTGGACAGGTCGTTGACCCCGCGGTCCCGGTCGTTGGCCGTGGCGATCAGGTTGAAGCCGCGGACCGCCTGCACCTCCTGGCCCAGCTCCGGTATCGGCAGCGTCTTCTCCGACAGGATCGTGATGAGCGTGTCCTGCACGTCGGCCGGGATACGGGTCAGTTCCTCGACCCGGGCGGTCATCCCCTCGGCCATCGCCCGCATGACCGGGCTCGGCACCAGGGCGTCCCGGCTGGGGCCGTGGGCGAGCAGTTGCGCGTAGTTCCAGCCGTACCGGATCGCCTCCTCGGGCGTGCCGGCCGTGCCCTGCACCAGCAGCGTCGAGTCGCCGCTGACCGCCGCGGCCAGGTGCTCGGACACCCAGGTCTTGGCGGTACCGGGCACGCCCAGCAGGAGCAGGGCGCGGTCGGTGGCCAGCGTGGTGACGGCGACCTCGACGATGCGGCGCGGACCCACGTACTTCGGCGTGATCACCGTGCCGTCCGGCAGGGTGCCGCCGAGCAGGTAGGTCGCGACGGCCCACGGCGACAGCTTCCAGCGGGCCGGGCGCGGGCGGTCGTCCTGCGCGGCGAGTGCGGCCAGTTCGCCGGCGAAGGCGTTCTCGGCGTGCGGGCGCAGGGCGTGCTCGGTCTCCCGCCCACCCGCGGATGTCTGGGTGTCCGCGTCCGTGTGCACGGGCGCGGACCCGTTCTGGCTCGGGTCGACGGACGTCGGTTCTGCGGACACAGGCATGGCTGAGTCCCCCTCCAGCTCGGCCGGTTCGGATCTGACATCAACGGTGCACCACACCACTGACAATCGCCCTGACCTGCACAAACGCCTTCGCGAGGGGTGATTGTCAGTGGCAGGTCCTAACTTCGACGGCATGACTCAGCAGGGGGAGCGCTGGACGGCGGACCAGGTGCTGGCACTGGCGCCTGACGCGGCGTCACGCAAAGCGGGAAGCAAACTCGGCGCGGCAGGGCCGTGGTCCGGGGCGGGATGTACCGACGAAGGGGCGCTGTGGGGACTGTGCAAGGGCAGCGGCAGCAAGCCGTACCAGACGGTCGTCGATCTCGCGGGCGCGAACGGGCCCGCGTACAAATGCAGTTGTCCGAGCCGCAAGTTCCCGTGCAAGCACGCGCTCGGTCTGCTCCTGCTCTGGACGGGTGGGGACGGCGCGGTGCCGTCGGCCCAGGCACCGGACTGGGCGGAGCAGTGGCTGTCGACGCGGCGGGGGAAAGCGGAGCGGAAGGGACGGGCGGAGACTTCGGGTTCCGGCTCCGGTTCCGCGTCCGCTGATCCGGAGGCGGCGCGGCGCCGGGCGGAGCGCCGGGCCGAGCGGATCTCGGCGGGCGCCACTGAGTTGGAGCAGCGCCTGACAGACCTGCTGCGCGGCGGTCTGGCCGGCGCGGAGACGGCCGGATACGAGCTGTGGGAGGAGACCGCGGCCCGCATGGTCGACGCCCAGGCTCCCGGACTCGCCGCCCGGGCCCGCGAGTTGGGTTCGATCCCGTCGTCCGGATCCGGCTGGCCGGTCCGGCTGCTGGAGGAGTGTGCCCTGCTCCACCTGCTCGACCGGGGCTGGCTGCGCCGTGACCGTCTGCCGGAGGGGCTGGCGGCGACGGTCCGCTCGCGGGTGGGTCTGCCCGCCTCGCCGGACGGACCGGCCGTCCGCGACCGGTGGCTGGTCCTCGCCCAGTACGACACGGCGGACGCGCGGCTGACCACGCGCCGGGTCTGGCTCTACGGGACCGAATCGGACCGCACCGCCCTGCTCCTCTCCTACGGAGCCGCCGGCCGGGCCCCGGAGCTCGCGCTGCCGGTGGGACTGGCACTGGAGACGGAGGTGTCCCCTTATCCGGGAGCCGGCCAGTACCGGGCGTCCCTGGGCGAGCGGCTCGCCCCGCCCGCCGTGACAGAGAGACGTCCCCCGGGAATCAGTACGTCCCGGGCAGCCGCCCGCTACGGCGAGGCCCTGCGTGACGATCCTTGGCTGGATTCCGTCCCGGTGACGCTGGACGGGGTCATACCGGTGCCGGACGGCGACGGCTGGCAACTGGCGGACGCCGACGGCGACACGGCCCTGCCCCTCACGCCCACGGCCCGCAACCGCCCAGGTCTGTGGCGCCTGGTCGCGCTGTCGGGCGGCGCGCCCGTCAAGGTCTTCGGCGAGTGCGGCCACCGGGGCTTCACCCCGCTGACGGCCTGGCCGACCGGCCCGGGCCCGGCGGTGCCACTGCACTGACCCACCCTGCCCTCCTCCGGACTCCGCTGCTCTTCCCGGGAGAGCCCGCCCTCTCCGGTCCCCAACGATCCGCCTCCTCCGATCCCCAACGATCCACCTCCTCCGGATTTCAGACACCCGCCCCCACCCTCTCCAGGAAAAGGAACCGCATGTCCAGGACATCCGCGCCCGCGACCGCGCCGCCCGTCTGGGAGGAGCTGGTCACCGCGGCCCTGCTCGGCACGGAACGGCGTACTCCGCCAGGCTGCGCACCCGGCCCGCACGCTCCGACGGCCCTGCTGGACGCGGCGGCCCTGGAGACCGTCCGCAGAAGGGCCTCCCTGCGTCCCGCCCGGTCGGCGGAGCGTCCGGCGCCGGCCCCCGCCGATCACCGTCCGCCCCTGCCGGAGGCCGCCGCCCGCAGGCTCGCCCTGCTGCTCACGGACCGTCCCGGCACGGGCGGCGGCCGGCGCGGGTCGGCCCCGGATCTCATGGAGCTGCTGCCCCAGTGGCTGGCGGCGGCGAACGACCACGGGTACGCGGCCCCGCCGGAGGCACTGCCCGCCCTGCTGGACGCGGCGCGCGGACGGACCGACCTGCGCCCGGCGGCCCTGGAATTCGCCGGTCCCCGCGCCTTGTGGCTGGCGCGGCTGAACCCGGACTGGCGGTTCGCCCTGCGCGCGGCACCGGGCGGCGACTCCGCGCTGCCGCCCCCGGAGGAGACGGACCGGGTTCGCCGGCTGTGGGAAGAGGGCCTGTTCGCCGAGCGGGTCGCACTCCTCTCGTCCCTGCGCGCCCGGCACCCCGCCGGCGCCCGCGACCTGCTCGCCACCACCTGGGCGACGGAACGGGCCGAGGACCGCCTGATGTTCCTCGACTCGCTCCGCACGGGCCTCGGCCCGGACGACGAACCGTTCCTGGAGCAGGCGCTCGCCGACCGCAGCCGCAACGTACGGGCGACGGCGGCGGAGCTGCTGTCGGCGCTGCCGGCTTCGGCACTCGCGGAGCGGATGGCCGCGAGGGCGGTGACCTGCGTGTCCATCGACCGCACACGGACCGCCCCGACGATCGTCGTGGAGACACCGCACGAGTGCGACGCGGGCATGGAGCGCGACGGTGTCGTCCCCAAGCCCCCCAACGGACGGGGCGAGCGGTCCTGGTGGCTGGGCCAGTTGCTGGAAGCGGCGCCTCTCCCGACGTGGACCCGGCGCTTGGGCGGACGGACGCCCCAGGAGATCGTCACGCTCCCGGTGGCGGACGACTGGCAGGGCGAGGTGCACGCCGCGTGGTGCCGGGCGGCCGTACGCCAGCGGGACACCGCGTGGGCACGGGCGCTGCTCGGCTCACCCACGGCACCCGAGGCCGGAGGGCCGGGCGCGGTGTCCCTGGCCGAGCGGGCCAAGCTCCTCGGTGTCCTGGCCGCCGCCGAACGGGCCGAGTGGGTCGCGGGGTTCATCGCCACGCACGGTCTGTCCGAGGCGTTCCAACTCCTCGGGGTCTGCGCGGTGCCGTGGGCCGCGCCGCTGGGACGGGCGGTGGTCGACGCCCTCAACATCGCTCGGGACGCGGGGAATTACCCCTGGAGCTTCAGCGGAGTCATGGGCCTGGCTGAACGGTGTCTCGACCCCTCCGAGGCGGACCGCTTCGACGGGCTGTCGGCGATACCGGACGAGCCGGAGGACGCGTCGCCGGGAGCCGGCGGGTACTGGGCGGAGGCGTTCCAGCGCCTGGTCACCACGTTGCGGCTGCGCGCGACGATGGCGGAGGAACTGGAGCCGGGCCCGGCCCTCACGGACGTTCCTCGCGCCCAGAGGCCACGCTGACGTGCAGCCGCCCGCCGTACCGCGCCCGCCCGCTCCTCGCCGGCCCCTGCCTCTCCATTCCCCTCCTGCCCCTCACGCCTCCGCGGGCTGCCGCGCGTTCTCCCGCACCCATTCCACGATCGACGTCGTGGTCGCGCCAGGGGTGAAGATCGCCGCGACGCCCTTCTCCTTCAACGGCCGGATGTCGGCCTCCGGAATGATCCCGCCCCCGAAGACCAGGATGTCCGCCGCGTCCCGTTCCTGGAGGAGGTCGATCACGGCGGCGAAGAGCGTGTTGTGCGCACCCGAGAGGATGGACAGGCCGATCGCGTCGGCGTCCTCCTGGATCGCGGTGTCGACGATCTGCTCGGGGGTCTGATGGAGCCCGGTGTAGATGACCTCCATACCCGCGTCGCGCAGCGCCCGCGCGATCACCTTGGCCCCTCGATCATGGCCGTCGAGCCCCGGTTTGGCCACCACCACTCGGATCGGTCCGGCTGCCACGCCCATCACTGCCTCCACGACATGAAGCGACCTCTGATGAAGTGAACGAACGTTATCTCCAGCATCCCGCAACCGGCAGTTTCGCGGTGGACACCGAGGGGGAAATCACACAGAAGAACATATTGACCGCGCAGCGTTCCGACCATCGGCGGGAGCGCGCGCAAGGAGAGCCGCGCCCGACACGGACGCACCGGGCGGCACAGCGCACGGGCAGTGAACACGGGGACACGCACAGCACGGGACGGTACGCGGGACACACAGCACACGGGATGCCCGCTCACCACCCGCACACCACCGGTGACACACCACAATCACCACCGGCACACCACCGAAGCACCAACGGATTAAGCGAACCACCAGCTCATCACTGGTACGCCGGACCCCACCCCTCACAGAAGTCACGCACTACCCCATTGCACCGCCCGGCACCCGTGTCACGTCTCTCCATGAGGGCACACGGGAGACAGAGGCGTTCTTCCGCGTGCCGACGGGAGGCCGGCCATGAAGGTCAGCTGGGCAGTGCAGCCCTTTCGTCCGCTGTGTCAGCGGCTCGCACCGGTTCTGCCGGTGAAGGTAGCGGGCGTGTCCATGGGCCTGCTGAAGGCGACGGCCCTGGAGATCGCGATCCTGGCGGGGCACGTCATCCTCTACCCCTCGGGCATCATCCAGGAGCGCCGGGCGGCCCCGACGCTGCCCGCCCCGGCCTCGCCAGGCCGACAGCCCTCCGCCACGCACGACGACGCCGACACCGCCACCGCTACCACCACCGAGAACCCCGCCCCCGACGACCGCACCGCCGCCGGAACCTCCATCGCACCCCCGCGACTGCCGACGCAGGCCGAGAACCGTCCTCCGGTCGTCCTGCTGCACGGCTTCATCGACAACCGGTCCGTCTTCGTCCTGCTCCGCCGCAGCTTGGCGCAGCACGGCAGGCAGCAGGTCGAGTCGCTCAACTACTCGCCGCTGACCTGCGACATACGCACCGCGGCGGAGTTGCTGGGCCGGCACCTGGAGGACATCTGCGAGCGCACGGGCAAGGACCAGGTGGACATCGTCGGGCACAGTCTCGGCGGGCTGATCGCGCGGTACTACGTCCAGCGCCTCGGCGGTGACCGGCGCGTCCGGATGCTGGTGACCCTCGGCACCCCGCACACCGGCACCCGCGTGGCGCCGCTGGCCAACGCGCACCCGATCGTGCGCCAGATGCGCCCCGGCTCTCCGGTGATCGAGGAACTGGCCCGCCCCGCGCCCGGCTGCCGTACCCGCTTCGTCAGCTTCTGGAGCGACCTGGACCCGCTGATGGTTCCACTGGAGGCGGCCCGCCTGGACCACCCGGACCTGCTGACGCAGAACGTGCGGGTCAGCGGCATCGGCCATCTGGCCCTGCCGGTTCACCCCGCGGTGGCAACCGGAATCCGGCAGGCTCTCGACGCGAGTCATATCAGCGCACCGTCGGAGGCGGACCCCGACGACCCGACCGGCTCCGCAGGCCCCACCGGGCTCACCGTCGCCTGACAGCCGCCTGACAGGCCACGCATCCGGCATCCACCGCGCGTCCACCGAACATAAAAAGACGTTCACCCACGACCGACCCATCGAACAACTCTCGAACACAAGGCCAAACCCGTGCCCGCAGTCCGCCGAATCACGGCCGATTGCCCGTTTCCTGCGCGAGTGAAACCTGAGGAAGATTGTCGCGCCCGCGTACCGCCGGGTACAGTCGCCGCACTGCTCTGGCAGCCCCTGTTGTCGAGGCGAAAGAGAAGTTGGTGAACGACCGTCACCCGTCGGGGACCCCCACCGCCCCGGCCGCGGCTTCCGAAGCCGCCTCGGCGCACTACGCGTCGTACGGCATCCAGGAAGCCCAGTACGGCGACCTCACCACGTACAACGGCTACGACACCACTGGTTTTGCCTCGGATCCGCTCTTCGGCAGTCTCCCGGGTCAGAACACCGGCGAATACGAGACCGCTCCGTACGCCGCGGCCACGACTGCCGCGGCTGCCGCCACGGCCACGTACGACACGACCGGCGCGTATGCCGCCTACGACACGACCGGCACGTACGACACCACCCAGTGGACCGGAAGCCACCAGACCCTGGACACCGGCAGCCACCACGCGCTGGACACCGGCGGGCACCAGCTCCTGGACACCGGCGGCCACCAGACCCTGAACTACGACGCGTACGCCGCTCAGCATCACGCCACGTACGACACCGGGGCTTTCGACACCACCACCTGGGCGGACGGCTGTCAGCCCCTGCCCACCGTGCCGCCACAGCCGGGAGCCCCGGACACCAGCGGCCAATGGGACAGCACCGCCTGGCTCCAGCCCGACCAGATCGACCAGTCCGGCGCACCGGCCTCCGCCCCGGCCCCGTTGGACCCCGCCGACCAGACCCAGCAGTGGGACTGGGGCACGCAGACCTTCGACACCGGCGCGTACGACGCCACCCAGTGGAACACCGACGGCACGCCGACGCACGACGGAACCGCCGAGGACAACCCGCAGAACCACCCCCAGAGCGACCCGCACGACGCCGGTCCGGACGACGGCCTCGCCGCCACCGGCGAACTCCCCACCGTCGCGCCGCTTCTGGAGGAGCAGGAAGAGACCGCACCGGCCGCTGACGCGCCGCAGGCGCCCGGCACCCGCGCCGCCGCCCGCGCGGCTTCCCGGAGCGGATCCCGTTCGCGCCGCCGCCAGCCCGCCAAGCGTTCCGCGCTGCTGACCATCGCCGTGCCCTCGGCCTGTGTGATGGGCGTGGCCGGTATCGCCGCCGCCTCCGTCGACGGCCTGAACGGCGACGGAAACAAGGAGAACACGGCCTCGGCGTCGGACACTCAGACCCAGGCGGTGAAACCGTCCGCCGCCAACAACAAGCTCGACACCCAGCTCGCCAGTCTCTCCGCAGGTGCCGACGACTTCGCCGACCGGGCCAGCCGTACCCAGGAGCGCATCGACCTCAAGGCCGAGCAGGCGGCGGAGAAGAAGCGCGCGGCGCAGGAGGCGGCGCGCAAGGAGCGACTGCGCCCCAAGTTCGCGCTCCCCGTGGCCCAGCACGGGCTCAGCGCCTACTACGGCCAGTCCGGCATCAACTGGATGTCCGTCCACTCCGGCATCGACTTCCCCGTCTCGTACGGCACGACGGTCATGGCCGCGACCGACGGCACCGTCCGCACCCAGTACAACAGCGCGTACGGAAACATGATGATCGTGACGGCGAAGGACGGCACGGAGACGTGGTACTGCCACCTCTCCAGCTACCAGGTCGCCTCCGGTACGACCGTCAAGGCCGGGGACGCGATCGCGTACTCCGGCAACTCCGGCAACTCGACCGGCCCGCACCTGCACTTCGAGGTGCGCCCCTCCGGCGGCTCGGCGATCGACCCGCTGGCGTGGCTGCGCAGCCACGACCTCGACCCGACGTGAGCCGCCCGGCCACCCGGACGCAGAACGCCTGAACCACCCGACGTAGAACGCCCGAGCCCCGGCCCCCGAAGGGGCCGCAGGTTCGAGGTTCCGTCAGAGCTTCTCCACCGGCGCGTACCGCAGCAGCAGCCGCTTCGGCTTGGTGTCACCGAAGTCGACCGTCGCCTCGGCGTTGCTCCCCGTGCCCTTCACCGCGACCACGGTCCCGAGTCCGAACTGGTCGTGCGTGACCCGGTCCCCGACCGCCAGCGACACCGCCGGCTGCTCACCGCCCCGGCGCGTGGCGAACCCGGACCCGCCGGACGCCGACGAACGCGACCGCGACCGGGACTGCGAGGAGGACAGCGAGGCCGCCACCCCGGACACCGGCCCGGCGGACGAGGCGGCGGCACTCGCGCCCGTCCGCTTCCACGCCAGGTGGGCGGCCGGGATCTCCTCCAGGAACCGTGAGGGCGGGTTGTACGACGGCTGCCCCCAGGCGCTGCGCAGCGTCGAACGGGTCAGGTACAGCCGCTCACGCGCACGCGTGATGCCGACGTACGCCAGTCTCCGCTCCTCCTCCAGTTCCTTGGTCTGGCCGAGGGCGCGCATGTGCGGGAAGACGCCGTCCTCCATGCCGGTCAGGAAGACGACCGGGAACTCCAGGCCCTTGGCGGTGTGCAGCGTCATCAGCGTGACGACGCCGTCGCCGTCCTCCTCATCCGGGATCTGGTCGGAGTCCGCGACCAGCGCGACCCGCTCCAGGAAGTCGGCCAGAGTCCCGGACCCGGCCTGCTCCCCCTCCGCCTCCGCGCGCTCCTGCTCGAACTCCAGGGCGACGGCGGCGAGTTCCTGGAGGTTCTCGATCCGGGTCTCGTCCTGCGGATCGGTGGAGGCCTGCAACTCGGCGAGGTAGCCGGTGCGTTCCAGTATCGCCTCCAGCACGGTGGCCGGTCCGGCGCCGGACTCGGCGATCGTACGGAGGTCCTCCATCAGCGTGTTGAAGCGCTTGACGGCGTTCGTGGAGCGCGCGGCCATGCCGTACGCCTCGTCGACGCGCCGGAGCGCCTGCGGGAAGCTGATCTTCTCGCGCTGGGCGAGGGCGTCGATCATCGCCTCGGCGCGGTCGCCGATGCCCCGCTTGGGCACGTTGAGGATGCGCCGCAGCGGCACCGAGTCCTCGGGGTTGGCGAGGACCCGCAGGTAGGCCAGGACGTCCCGGACCTCCTTGCGCTCGTAGAAGCGGACGCCTCCGACGACCTTGTAGGGCAGGCCGGTGCGGATGAAGACCTCTTCGAAGACACGGGACTGGGCGTTGGTGCGGTAGAAGACGGCGACGTCGCCGGCCTTGGCCTCGCCCGCGTCCGTGAGCCGGTCGATCTCGTCGGCGACGAACTGCGCCTCGTCGTGCTCGGTGTCGGCGACGTACCCGGTGATCCGCTCGCCCGCGCCCGCGTTGGTCCACAGGTTCTTCGGGCGGCGCGACTCGTTGCGCTCGATGACCGCGTTGGCGGCGGACAGGATGGTCTGCGTGGAGCGGTAGTTCTGCTCCAGGAGGATCGTGGTCGCGTCCGGGTAGTCCTCCTCGAACTGGAGGATGTTGCGGATGGTCGCGCCGCGGAAGGCGTAGATCGACTGGTCGGCGTCGCCCACGACGCACAGTTCGGCGGGCGGGACGTCGCCCTCGCCCGGCGGGACGTCCTCGTCATGGGCGCCGGTGCCGACCAGCTCGCGCACCAGGGCGTACTGGGCGTGGTTGGTGTCCTGGTACTCGTCGACCAGGACGTGCCGGAAGCGGCGGCGGTAGTGCTCGGCGACGTCCGGGAAGGCGCGCAGCAGGTTGACCGTCGTCATGATCAGGTCGTCGAAGTCGAGGGCGTTGGCCTCGCGCAGCCGCGTCTGGTACATCGCGTACGCCTGGGCGAGGGTCTTCTCGAAACCGTCGGCGGCCTGGGCGGCGAAGTCCTCCTCGTCGATCAGCTCGTTCTTCAGGTTCGAGATCTTGGCGCTGAAGGACTTCGGCGGGAAGCGCTTCGGGTCGAGGTCGAGATCACGGCAGACGAGCGCCATCAGCCGCTTGGAGTCGGCGGCGTCGTAGATCGAGAACGACGACGTGAAACCGAGCTTCTTCGATTCCCTCCGCAGGATGCGGACGCACGCGCTGTGGAACGTCATGACCCACATGGCGTTCGCCCGCGGGCCGACGAGCTGCTCGACGCGCTCCTTCATCTCACCGGCGGCCTTGTTGGTGAACGTGATCGCGAGGATCTGGCCGGGATGGACGCCGCGCGCGCCGAGCAGGTGGGCGATGCGGTGGGTGAGTACGCGGGTCTTGCCGGAGCCGGCGCCGGCGACGATGAGCAGCGGGGAGCCGGCGTGGACGACCGCGGCGCGCTGGTTCTCGTTCAGCCCGTCCAGGAGCGCGGCGGGGTCCAGTACCGGGCGCGGGGCGCCGTCCCGGTAGTAGTGGTCCCGGTCCGGCGGCACGTCGAACTTCCCGGCGAACAGATCGTCCGGGATCGGCTCCGGTACGTGCTCGTCCTCGGGGGGTGGCGGAGGTTCCTCCTCGTGGCCGCGGGGGGCCTGGAGGCTCGCCAGGAAGCTGTCGTCAAAGAGGCTGCTCATCGCTCTACGAGTCTAGGGTGCCCCACCGACAACCGGACGCCCCCTCGAAAACCCGGCCGGACCCGGACCACCGGACACGATCCCGTCACCGCACATCACCCACCGTGAGGGACGTCCTCCAGGTCACGAAAATGTATCGGGCATATCACCCTTCAACCTTCACAGGGGCCGCACGAGTTGGCTACGGTGCGGGCGGGCCGCTCGACCCCCACCGGCGAACGTCGCCGGGCCGCGCGGCCTCCGCCGAATCCGGCGTGCCCGCGCGGCGCCCGGAACCGGGGACCCACCGCGACATGGGTGAATCGGTTCACAGCCCTCCCCCGGGCCCGAACCGTAGGGCAGCCTTCCGTACCACCTCCGCCCGAACCCTCCCCCAGGCCTGAACGGCCCAGGGGCACCCCCATCGCTCACCCCGGTAGGCGGAGCACGGAAGGAGTCGCCTCCCTTGGCGTCGCACCGCAAGTCGCGTCCCTCCGGAACACTCATGGCAGGCATACGGACCCCCGTCCTGGCCACGGCCGCGCTGACCTCCGTGGCCCTGCTCCCCCAGACGGCCACCGCGGCCCCCGCCGACGACCGGCCGAGCCTCGAAGAGGTCCAGAAGAAGGTCGACGACCTCTACCGCCAGGCCGGGTCGGCCACCGAGAAGTACAACGCGGCCAAGGAGAAGACCGCGATCCAGCGCGAGCGGGTCGACAGCCTCCTGGACGACGTCGCCCAGCGCACCCAGGAGCTGAACGACGCGCGCGAGGAGCTGGGCTCCTTCGCCGCCGCCCAGTACCGCACCGGCGCGGCCGTCTCCGACACCGCGACCCTCCTGCTCGCGGACTCCCCGCAGGACTACTTCGACCAGAACCAGCTGATGGACCGGCTCACCGGCCGCCAGAAGCAGATGGTCGACGACTACGTCACCCAGCAGGCCGAGACGATGGAGAAGCGCCAGGAGGCCACCGAGAGCCTCCAGACGCTCACCACGTCACAGAAGGACCTGAAGACGGCCAAGGCCACCGTCCAGACGAAACTCGCCTCTGCGCGTGAGCTGCTGGCCGACCTGACAGCCCAGGAGAAGGCGCGGCTCGCCGCGATCGAGAAGAAGAAGCAGGAGGAGGCGGCCCGCAAGGCCGAGGAGCTGGCCCGGCAGCAGGCCGAGGAGCAGCGGCGCCAGGAGGAGGCCGCGCAGGCCGCCGCCGCGCAGGAGAGCGGCTCCTCGGAGTCGACGGGGTCGACCGGGTCGACGTCCGCGACCGACTCCTCGTACGCCACCAAGGCCGAGAAGGCCCTGGCCTTCGCCCGCGCCCAGATCGGCAAGCCGTACGTCTGGGGCGCCACCGGCCCCGACTCCTACGACTGCTCCGGCCTCACCCAGGCCGCCTGGAAGGACGCGGGCGTCGACCTGCCCCGCACCACCTACGACCAGGTCAACGCCGGAACGACGGTGTCCGTCTCCGCGGCGCAACCCGGTGACCTGGTCTTCTTCTACGACGACATCTCGCACGTCGGCATCTACATCGGCAACGGCATGATGATCCACGCGCCGAAGCCGGGCGCCTACGTCCGCGAGGAGTCCGTCTACTACGACGGCGAGTCGTCGATCTACAGCGTGGTGCGCCCGGCCTGAGCGGTTCCGCTCCCCAGGCACCGGCCCCGGCCTGGTACGCCGGTCGCGTCCGCGCGGCCGGCGCTCAGGTCCACAGCACCGCGATGAAGACGTTCAGCATGGTCAGCGCGCCGACAAGCCCGAACAGCCCCTTCTCCACCTTCTCCTCGTCCCGTTTCACGTAGACGAGGCCGAGGATCACGACCAGCACGGCCAGCTTCACGCCGATCTTGATGTTGTTGACGGACTGGTCGTCGGCCTGGTTCAGCCCGACCAGGATCACCCCCGTGACCAGCATGGTCAGCGCGCCGTGCAGCATCGCCGGGCCGAAGCGTGCGGTGCCCTCGCCCATCGCCTTCATCTGGGTGAGGAAGCCGCCGAGCAGCGCCGCGATGCCGATGATGTGCAGACCGACGAAGAGGTGGATGAGTACGTCCATGAGTCCGGAGCCTAATGAAGGGCGCGGACCCGGCCGGCCGCCAGTCCCCCAGTCCCCGGTCCCCCGGTCCCCTACGGGGCAACGCTCCACCCGGCCGCCGTGCCCCCGATTCCACACATCGGTCATCACCCTGCGTGAAGAGAACGGCCCCGAGAGGGGACCTGAGTCACCTACACAGGCCGGCAAGGCCGTCCGGTGCGGGCCGGGTCAGACGAGGCGCCGCGCGGTGGCCCACCTCGTCAGCTCGTGGCGGTTGGACAACTGGAGTTTGCGCAGGACCGCCGAGACATGGGACTCGACCGTCTTGACGGAGATGAACAGCTGCTTGGCGATCTCCTTGTACGCGTAGCCACGGGCGATGAGGCGCAGCACCTCGCGCTCCCGCTGGGTGAGGCGGTCGAGGTCCTCGTCGACCGGCGGAGCGTCGGTGGAGGCAAAGGCGTCGAGGACGAAGCCGGCCAGGCGGGGCGAGAAGACGGCGTCGCCCTCCTGGACGCGGAAGACCGAGTCGACGAGGTCGGAACCGGTGATCGTCTTGGTCACATAGCCGCGGGCGCCACCGCGGATCACACCGATCACGTCCTCCGCCGCGTCCGAGACGGACAGGGCGAGGAAGCGGACGGGCCGCTCGGCGTCGGCCATCAACGGGGCGCAGCGACGCAGGACTTCGACGCCACCGCCGCCCGGGAGGTGGACGTCGAGCAGGACCACCTCGGGCCGGGTCGCGGTGATGACCGTGACGGCCTGGTCGACGTCGGCGGCCTCGCCGACCACCTCGACCCCGGTCTGCTCGGTCCGGCCGATCTCGGCCTGCACGCCCGTACGGAACATACGGTGGTCGTCGACGAGGACCACGCGCACGTGCCGCCCGGCCGCACCGCCGGTCGACTCGGCGGACTCCGCGTTCGCTTCGGTCGGGTCGCTCATGACGTCTTCTCCGCCCTCTCCATCTCCAGCTCGACCTCCGTGCCGCCGCCGGGCACCGCGCGCAGTCGCGCCGTGCCGCCGTTGCGTTCCATGCGGCCGATGATCGATTCTCTGACACCCATCCGGTCGGCGGGTATCGACTCGAGGTCGAAGCCGGGTCCCCGGTCCCGGACGGACACGAAGACCGTCCTGCCCTCGACTTCGGCGAAGACCTGTACGGCACCGCCCTCGCCACCGTACTTGGCCGCGTTCACCATCGCTTCGCGCGCGGCCTGCGTCTGTGCCCCGATCCGTTCGTCGAGCGGGCAGTCGCCGACCACGACGACCTCTATGGGGACGCCGTGCTTGTCCTCGACCTCGGCGGCGTCGCGCTTCACGGCCTCGGCGAGGGTGGCCGGCTCGTCGTCCTCGTCCTTGCCGTTGCCCTCCGGCTTGTAGAGCCAGGCACGCAGGTCCCGCTCCTGAGCGCGGGCCAGGCGCCGTACCTCGCCGGGACTTTCCGCGTTGCGCTGGATCAGGGTCAGGGTGTGCAGCACCGAGTCGTGCACATGGGCGGCGACCTCGGCGCGCTCCTGCGCCCGGATACGCATCAGGCGTTCCTCGGAGAGGTCCTGCGTCATGCGCACGAGATACGGCCCGGCCAGCAGCGTTATGCCGACCAGCACCGCGAGGGCCGCCTGGAGCACGGACCCGAGGTGGGCCGCTGAGCCCTGCAGCACGAAGATGCCGGAGACACCGGCCGTCACCAGCAGCACCCCGGCCACCGCGCGCAGCAACCGGACCGTGCGCCGGCGCCGGCCCGCCTCGACCCAGCGGGCCCGGCGGGCGTTGTCCGCCTGCCGCCAGACGAGGGCGACGCCCGCGCCGACCAGCACGGTCGGCCAGAGGTACGCCTTCACCCCGCCGCTCAGATTCACGTTGCCCACGAAGACCATGGCCACGACGACCATGAGGAGCAGGGCGACGATCTGTCCCTTGTCCGGTCTGCGGGCGACGAGTCTGCGGCGGCCGTCCGGGGAGGTCTCGGTGGAGACGAGGGACGGCGGCTTCTGTGCGTCGACACCGCCGACGCCGAGCGGCACGAAGAACCAGAACGCCGCGTAGAGCAGCGCGCCGAGCCCGTCGGCCATGAACAGGCCGACGAAGACCAGCCGCACCCAGACCACGGGCAGCCCGAGGTGGCCCGCGAGCCCCCGCGCCACTCCACCGAGCCAGCGTCCGTCGCTGCTGCGGTAGAGCTTGCGCGGCGGCCGTGGCTCGACGACTGGCGCTGCTGCGGCTTCCGGCATGCCAACGATGGTCACACGGCCCCGGGGCCAGGGCATCAGGGTGTATCCCGGAGACTCCCCTGATCTTCGCAGCGGCGTGTCGTCGAACATCTCCCCGGCGCCTCATCAGGGCCGATATCAGGGTCCTACCAGGGTCCTACCGGCTGCCGCCGCGGCGCCGCGCCCGCCACCATGGACGCATGACAGAAAACGAGCGCGCCGCGGCGGGTACGGGACCCGGTACCGGCCCGCGCCCGCCACGGGGCGCCGGGCCACAGGACACCGCGCCCGGCGCGGATGCCACGCCCGGTGCCGGCGCCGATGCCGGGGCCGGGCCGGGTGTGCCCGGGCCTCCGCACCGGTTCCGCCGCGACCGGCGGCACAAGATGGTCGCCGGGGTGTGCGCGGGACTCGGCCGGCAGTGCGACATGGACCCGGTGATCTTCCGGATCACGCTGGCGGTGCTCTCCGCGACCGGCGGCCTCGGCCTGCTCTTCTACGGCTTCGCGTGGCTGTTCGTCCCGGCTGACGACGAGGACGAGAACGAGGTGCGCAAGCTGCTGACCGGCCGCGTCGACGGCCAGGCGCTGGCAGCCGTGCTCTTCGCCCTGGTCGGCTGCGGCGTCTTCCTGACCATGCTGCACAACAGCGGGGTGCTCACCTTCGCCGTGGTCCTCTCCCTTCTGCTCGCGGGCGCGGGGTACTGGTCGCAACAGCGCGGCACGCCCGGGCCCGACCCGCTCGCCGCGCAGGCCGTCGCCGACGCCCCGCCCGAGGCGAAGGCACCACCGGTCATCATCACCTGGCCGTCCTGGTGGCGTGACCCCCTCGTGAAGGACGGCTCCCATTCCGGCGGCACGGGTTATCTGTGGGGGCCGAGCGACGCCCGCGCCCGGGACATAGCGGCGGCCGTCAACATCAGCCTGGGCGACCACGGCCACGACCATGACCGCGACCGGGCAGGACCGGGCGAACCGCGCCCCCGGCCGCCCAGGCCGCGCGGTCCCCGCGGGATCGGCGGCTGGGTCTTCCTGCTGGCCCTCGTCGCCGGCGCCCTCGGCACCCGGGCGTCCTGGGGCGAGCAGGCGCTGGGCACCAGCCTGCAGACCGGCCTGGCCTGCGCGCTGGCCGTCTTCGGCCTGGGCATCGCGGTCAGCGCCTTCCTCGGGCGCACGGGAGCCGGTTCGGTCTTCCTGGCGATCGTCACGGCGGGGCTGCTCGCCGCGTCGGCCGCCCTGCCCAAGGACATCGGCACCGAGTGGGTGCGCACCGACTGGACACCCGCCTCGGCGGCGGAGTTGAAGCAGCGGTACGACGTCGGCACCGGCGTCGGCACCCTGGACCTGTCCCGGCTGGACCTGGACACGGACCGGACGGTGACCACCCGGGTCGAGGCGGGCCTGGGCCGGATACGGGTCATCGTGCCGCCGGACGTGACGGTGCGGCTGGACGTCGAGGTCGGACTGGGCGACATCCAACTGCCGGGCGACGATCAGAAGGACGTGGACGTGGCACCGGACAAGCACCGGCGGGTGACCCTGACTCCCACCGATGGGGTCAAGGGCGCCGGGACACTCGACCTCGATGTGGAGGTCGGCCTCGGCCAGGCGGAGGTGAGCCGTGCTGCGTCATGAGTTCCAGCCGGGGCGGCTGGTGGCCGGGGCCTTCCTGGCCGTGGCGGGCGTCGTCTACGCCGGCGACGCGGGCGGGCTGTGGGAGACACCGTGGTTCGCGGTGATCCCCGTCGTCATCGGCGGCCTCTGCCTCGCGGGTGCGGTGGGCACGCTGGCCCACGGGGTACGGCGACGCCGACGGCCACCGGACCACCGCCCGCCCGACACCGCCGAGCCGCACGCGGACACCCGGAGCTGAGGCCGGGCGGAGGACCGGCACAAACCCCGTAGCTCCGTTCCCCCCGTCCCCCGCTCCACCCGTTCCCCAGACCCACAGGCCCCCGGGTCACCGGGTCACCGGGACACCGGGTCACCCGTACGCGCCTCGTCGCCGTCGTCGCCGCGCACGCAACCCCGCGTCCAGCGACAGCACCGGCGCACCCGCCAGCACGAGAGGAATCCACGCCATGAGGTAGGCCAGGTCATTGCCGTAGTAGTACGGGTCGGAGGCCCAGCTCACCGTCAGCCACAGGCTGAGCGAGATCAGGGCACCGCCCAACGCGGCGAGCCGGGCGAGAAGGCCGATCAGGGTGCCGATGCCGACGGCCAGCTCCCCGAAGGCGATGGCGTAGCCGAAGCCGGACGGGCTCTTCAGGGAGAGGTCGACGAGGGCGGGAACGGCCGAGGAGTCACGGACGGTCCGCATCATGTCGCCGACGGAACCGGAGCCCGAGTCCTTCATGAAGGCGCTGTCGGTCAGTTTGTCGATGCCGGCGTAGACGAAGGTGATGCCGAGGAAGACCCGCAGAGGAAGGAGCGCATACCGGGTGGCCCGCTCGCGCCAGTCCAGGGCGCCGTCGCCGGGGGACGTGTCCGTCCGCATGCCGTGAGCCATCGCTGCCAGCCGCCTCTCGCCCGCCGCGTGCCGAGACCCCCTCGACGTCCATACGTACGACGCGGAGGACCCGCTCAATCCTCACGGGCCAAGATTTTTCCGACTGGATCGTTTTCTGACCGATGGGAGACCACTCTGCTCAAAGATCACCCTGCTCGGAGACCGCCTTGCTCGGAGACCGCCTTGCTCGGAGACCGCCTTGCCCGGAGACCGCCTCGCCCGGAGACCGCCTCGCTTGGACACCACCCTGCACGGAGACCACCCTGCGTGAAAACCACCTTGCGTGGAGACCGCTCCGGGCGCTCACTCCGTCACGTCGACCACGCACCGGTTGGTTTCCACTCCCGCCGCCGTGACCACCTGCACCTCGACCCGCCCCGGCTCCACGTCCGCCGGTACGGGCACGGTCAGCAGCGTGTCGGTGGGGTTGCTGAAGCCGCCGGCGACCGGGACCAGCGGCACGTGGACATTGACCGCGCCGATCCGCACCACCATCCGGGACAGTCGGTCCGCGCTCTGCGCCCCCGGCGGTACGAATCCGGCACCCCGGATCTCGATGTCGTCGCCCGTCCGGATGGGCCCGTCCAGAGCACCGGCCTCCCGGGCCCGCACCACCGAGAGGACCACCGGACGGCCTCCCTCGGCGTACTTGCCGGCCAGGTAGGTCGCCGCCGACACCAGCACCACGACCGCCAGCCCCCACGGCAGGTCCGGCAACTGCTCCGGCCGGCGGGCCAGCCGTACCGCCCCGAACAACAGGGCGACCCCGTTGATCACGACGTACTGGATGTCGGCGAAGGTCCCGCGTCCGGCGTCGTCCGTCAGCAGATCGGCCGCGCGCGGCCGGTCCGCCCGTACCTTCTGGAGCCGTTGTCCCAGCACCCGCAGCCCGACCACCCGCCGTACCAGGACGGCGATCCCGCAGACCACCGCGAGCACCGTCACCACACCGGCGCCCCGGCGCAGTTCGAGGCCGGAGATGAGGGCGTCCCGGTCTCCGGGCGCGGAGGCCAGCGCCAGTTGTCCCACCAGCACCAGTACCGCGTAGGCGACGAACAGCACCCAGGCCACCGCCACGGCGCGGGACGTGGAGAGCCGGTTGTCCTCGCCGATGACCGGGGCCAGCGCGCCGCCCCGGGCCCGGTGGAACCAGGACGCCGCCGTCAGCGCCCCGGCCACGACCAGCGCCGCCGCCAGACCGGCGGTCCGGGCGGGCGTCCAGCCGCCGCCCACCGCGGTGAGCGCCTGCACCAGCAGCAGGACCACCACGGCAGCCAGCGCCGCGCCGGCCGTGCGGCGCCACAGGCCGGCCAGCCAGGCCCCGCCCTCGGCCCGGCCGCGTTCGGCGACGAGTCCGGCGGACTGGGTCAGTTCCTCGGAGACCCACTGCCGGGAGGCCGACGCCGAGTGGGCCACCGCGGCCGGCAGCCCCTGTCCGGCCGCGAACTCGTCCCTGCGCAGGGCGAAATCGGCGACCGCCCGCCGATGGCCCTCACGTGCGCCGTGCGGGCAGTCCCCGCACGTGCACCCGCCGCCGTGCACGCCCGCCCCACCGTGTCTCGCCTCCTGCACCGCCACGCCCGACATCCACCTTCCGCACCCTTGCGACCGGACCCGCAACTCCCCCGGGACGACAGCGAATTGTGCCCTACACCACCCCGTTCGCGCCGGGCGCCCCCGGCCTCCTCTGCTCAGCACGGGTGACGTGCGGTCCGCAGGGTTGACCCGGCTGCGAGAATTCCCTTATGGCCGAGATCATCCAGCGTGACGGGGCCTGGGCCTTCGACGGCAGTACGGTCAGGATCACCCCGGGCCTGCACCGCTCGGTACCGCTGTTCCGGCAGGCGTACGGGGAGGTCGCCGTACCGCTGGAGGCCGTCTCGGGCGTCGTCTTCGAACCGGAACGCAAGCGCGGGCGGCTCCGGCTGCGGCTGCGGGAGGGCGCCGACCCCCTGCTCCAGGCGACCGGCGGCCGGCTCCCCGACCCGGCGGACCCCTACCGGCTGACGGTGGACACCGACCGCGCCGGGATCGCCGAGTACGTCGCCGAGGAGATCCGCCGGGCGCTGCTGCTCGACCGGATTCCCAAGGAGCCCACCAAGGCGTACCTGCTGCCCGGCCCTCCGGTCCCGGTCTCGGTCCGTTCCTCCGACGGCACGGTCTCCTTCGACGGCACCCAGGTACGGATCGACTGGGCGGACACCTCCGAGCGGGTCAAACGCGCCACGGGGCCCAGGCTCATCCACGTGGGTGACCTCGTGCGGGTCGAGTGGCTGCCCAACTCCGGTCACGAGGACGGTGTTCTGCGCTTCGTGACGCGGGAGACGGTCTCCTCCGAGCTGCCGCCGGAGAAGGACCCGTACGCCCTGGATCTGTGGGGAAACGCCCGCCGCGATCTGCTCACCGTGCTGGTCGCCACCGCGGTCACCGCCCGGCTGCCGCATCCGTCGGCCCGCGCGGCTCTCGACGGTCCCCTGAGGGACGAGGGCTCCGGCCCGGCCCGCGCCGTGCCGACGCCGGCCGACCATCACGACGTACTGCTGTGCCGACTGCGCGAGTTGGGGCGGTTGCACCGCGACGGGGTCCTCACCGACGAGGAGTTCGCGATGGCCAAGGCGGTGGTGCTCCGGGGGTTCTGAGACGCGGCCCGCTGCGGGCAGGCCGGAGCCGTCGCACCCGTTCGACCTGTCAGACCCATCGAACTCGTTCGACCCGTCAAACCCGTTCGACCCGTCAAACCCGCCAAACCCGTCAAACCCGTTCGACCCGTCAGACCCGTCGGACCCGTCGGACCCGTCAGTCCAGCAGGTCCGGTTCGTCGCGGGTGACCTCGCGCCACAGCGGCTGGTAGTTGATCCACGCCACCAGGTCCCCGCCGAGTTGCTCCCAGGTCGCCGTCGCGCGTCGGTGTTCGATCAGTACGGGCCGGCCCGCCGCCTTGGCCGCCAGTTGCACCTGGCAGCACCGTTCCATCGACAGGAACCACCAGGCCGCCGCGTCCACCGAGTCGCCGACCGTCAGCAGTCCGTGGTTGCGCAGCACCAGCGCCTTGCGGGAGCCGAGCGCCGCGGCGATGCGCCGCCCCTCCTCGGCGTCGACCGTGACGCCGCTGTAGGAGTCGTAGAGGGCGTGGTCCTCGTAGAAGGCGCAGCTCTCCTGGGTGATGGGGTCGAGCAGGTCGCCGAGGGCGGCGAGCGCGCGGCCGTGCACCGAGTGGCAGTGGGCGACGGCGACGACGTCGGGGCGGGCGGCGTGCACCCGGGAGTGGACGGTGAAGGCGGCCTGGTTGACGTGGTAGCGGCCCTCGATGACCTGGCCGTCGGCGTTGGCCAGGACCAGGTCGCTCACCGTGACGTGCCGGAACGGCAGACCGAAGGGGTTGACCCAGAAGCAGTCGGTGAACTCGGGATCGCGGGCGGTGATGTGCCCGGAGACACCGTCCTCAAGGCCGTACCGTCCGAAGATCCGCAGCGCGCCCGCCAGCCGCTCCTTGCGGTGCCGGCGTTCGTCGGCGACGGACTCGTGCATCGGCGGCATCGCGAACTGGAGCTTGTCGAGTGGCCGCGGCGGGGGCGGAGCGGCCCCGGGCGTCCCGTGCATGTGTCCTCCGGCACTGGGTTGATTCACGGGGCGTGAAGTTACCCTCGGTGAGCCGGGGAAGACAGTTCTGTTCCGTAAATGTGCGGGACTGATCGACGCCGTCCGACCGATACCCGACAGCAGATGTCCGGTTTGGGCGGGAGACTCGGCGCATGACAGCGAACTGGGCCTTCTTCGCCGCCGCCGAACCCGATCTCGCCACGACCGTGGAGCGGCGTTTCGGCGCCTTCACCCACCACGTCCTCGCCACCCTGCGCAAGGACGGCTCGCCCCGGACCAGCGGTCTGGAGGTGCGTTTTCTCGCCGGTGAGCTGTGGCTCGGCATGATGCCGGGCTCGCTCAAGGCCCTGGACCTGCGCCGCGACCCGCGCTTCGCGCTCCAGGCCAACCCCGGGGAGGGCACCGGCATGGGCGGCGGTGATGTGCGGATCGGCGGGCGGGCGATCGAGGTCGAGGACGCGGAGGTGAAGGCCGGATACGTGGAAGAGGTGAAACCGCCGGAGCCGTTCCACCTCTTCCGTACCGAGCTGACGGAGGTCGTGCGGACCTACGTGGAGGACGACGCGTATCTCGTCGTCCAGGTCTGGCAGCCCGGAGAGCCCCTGCGCACCGTCAGGCGCGCATAGGGGTTCACAGCGGTCACTCCCACTCGATGGTGCCCGGGGGCTTCGACGTCACGTCGAGGACGACCCGGTTGACGTCCTTGACCTCGTTGGTGATGCGGGTCGAGATCTTGGACAGCACGTCGTACGGCAGCCGGGACCAGTCGGCCGTCATCGCGTCCTCGGAGGAGACGGGCCGCAGCACGATCGGGTGGCCGTAGGTGCGGCCGTCGCCCTGGACGCCGACCGAGCGGACGTCGGCGAGCAGGACCACCGGGCACTGCCAGATCTCGCGGTCGAGACCGGCCGCCGTCAGCTCCTCGCGGGCGATGGCGTCGGCCTCGCGCAGCAGGTCGAGCCGCTCCTTGGTGACCTCGCCGACGATCCGGATACCGAGGCCGGGGCCGGGGAAGGGCTGGCGCTGGACGATCTCCTCCGGCAGGCCCAGTTCCTGGCCGACCATCCGGACCTCGTCCTTGAACAGCTTGCGCAGCGGTTCGATCAGCTGGAACTCGAGGTCCTCGGGGAGCCCGCCGACGTTGTGGTGCGACTTGATGTTGGCGGTGCCGGTGCCGCCGCCGGACTCGACCACGTCCGGGTACAGGGTGCCCTGGACGAGGAACTCGACCGCCGGGCCCTCGTCGGCGATGATCTCGGCCTGGGCCTGCTCGAAGACCCGGATGAACTCCCGGCCGATGATCTTCCGCTTCTCCTCGGGGTCGGAGACGCCCTTCAGCGCGGTCAGGAACCGCTCCTCGGCGTCCACGACCTTGAGCTGCACGCCGGTCGCGGCGACGAAGTCCTTCTCGACCTGCTCGGTCTCGCCCTTGCGCATCAGGCCGTGGTCGACGTAGACGCAGGTCAGCTGGGAGCCGATGGCCTTCTGGACCAGGGCCGCGGCGACCGCGGAGTCCACGCCGCCGGACAGGCCGCAGATGGCGCGCTTGTCGCCGACCTGCTCGCGGATCGCGGCGACCTGCTCCTCGATCACGTTGCCGGTGGTCCAGTCGGGGGTCAGGCCCGCGCCCCGGTAGAGGAAGTGCTCCAGCACCTGCTGCCCGTGCGTGGAGTGCATCACCTCGGGGTGGTACTGGACGCCGTAGAGCTTCTTCTCGTCGTTCTCGAAGGCGGCGACCGGGACGACGTCCGTGGAGGCGGTGACGGTGAAGCCCTCGGGGGCGGCGGAGCAGGCGTCGCCGTGCGACATCCAGACCGCCTGCTCGGCCGGGGTGCCTTCGAAGAGGGTGGAGGACGGCCGGGAGACGGCGAGGTCGGTACGGCCGTACTCGCGGGCGCCGCTGTTGTCGACCGTGCCGCCGAGGGACTGCGCCATCAGCTGGAAGCCGTAGCACATGCCGAAGACGGGGACGCCGGCCTCGAAGATCTCGCGGTCGAGGCGGGGGGCGCCCTCCTCGTAGACCGAGGACGGGCCGCCGGAGAGGATGATGGCCGCCGGGTTCTTGGCGAGCATGTCCTGGACCGGCATGGTGCTCGGCACGATCTCGCTGTAGACCCGGGCCTCGCGGACTCGGCGGGCGATGAGCTGGGCGTACTGCGCGCCGAAGTCGACGACCAGAACGGTGTCGGGGGCGGCGTTGGCAGCGGGAGTCGCTGATGACACGAGGTGCCTTCCGGCGGTCGGGCGGGGGGCTTGTGACTCCGATTCTACCGAGGTGGGCACGTGACCCGTCCCGGCCACGGACGCCGGTGGCACGTCTCACCATGCGAAAGGGCTTGGCCACCGTGTGTTCCCCCCGGCATACTGGGCTCATGCTCACTCCGCAGCAGGCTTTCCTGTTTACCTATGGCAACCGGCCCACCGGCTGCCATGGTCGTGCTGCTTGAGCAACTGACAGCGACTTCCCAGGCGCCCCGGGCCGACAAGGCCCGGGGCGCTTGACGTTTCTCCGGATCCTGTCGCTCCGGGGCACCCCGTCCGACGAGGAGCCCCCGCCCATGACCACCACCGCCACCACCACCGCCGCCACCGCCACCGCCACCGACGCGACCGGCGCCCGCACCCCCGAAGCAGCCGACGTGATCACCGGCGCCCGGGAACGCATCGACGCGCTCGACGACCGGATCATCGGCCTGATCCAGGAACGCATGGCCGTCTCGGCCGTCATCCAGGACGCCCGGATCGCCTCCGGCGGCCGGCGCGTGAACCTCTCCCGCGAGATGGACGTCCTCTCCCACTACCGCGAGGCCCTCGGCAAGCCGGGCACCGCCCTCGCCATGACCCTCCTCGAACTGTGCCGGGGCCGCGTCTGAACCGGTCGCGACGAGCGGGTCGCATACGAGCGGGTCACACCCGAGCCAATTGCACCCGAGCCAGTCGCATCCGAGCCGGCCGCACCCGAGCCAGTAGCACCCGAGCCGGTCGCATCTGAGTTCGGGGCCGTTCTCACCCGTACGGCGCGTGACCGGTTGCCGCGTCGCTTCGTTGGTCCCGGTGTCCGTGCCAGCCAGGGGCGGGCCCGAAAGAACCACGCGTGGCTCGCTGGAGCGATGAGACGTACGGATCGTGCCGTACGTCGTGGGACCTCGCTCCAGGGAAGTGACCGGACGGCAGGGGACAGCAGCCCGGTCACCCAACAGAACGGTCGGCTCCGGGGACGCCCGGGGCCGACCGTCGGTAAATGTTCAGGAATGTTCAAGTCCGCGTCAAACGGTTGCGGAGCTTGCTCTTCCTCCAGCACGATGCGTGCACAGCCCGAGCTCTTCTCTCACGTAGTCCGATGTCCCCGTGCCGACGCGCCGGGGCATCCGTGACCAGCGGCGCGACCCCCCAGCGCCGCTCCGCGGGCACCGGCGCCGCCCTGACGCCGGTGCCGGCCGGCGAAGGGCCCCGCAGCCATCCGCCGCGGGGCCCTTCGCCGTGTCGGCCGTCCGGCCCGAACGGGCACGGAAGCCGAGCGTGAGCGAACCGCGCCGGACAGTGGTGATCCACGCCGCATGAGAATTCCATGAACGCGCGGACAACCATTCGCAGGTCTCACTTATCCAACCTGCTGACCCAAGGGCCCCGGCCGCGCCCCACCGCGGAGGTTTCCTTCATCGTCCGTGCCGCGTCCCAGCGGTACGCCCGACTTCCCGAGGTGTTCATGAAGCTTCGCCGCGCCATGGCAGCAGCAGCCGCGACGGCAGTGATCGCCCCCGTGGCGCTGC
Source organism: Streptomyces sp. ISL-12 (assembly GCF_018614415.1). Lineage (GTDB taxonomy): Bacteria > Actinomycetota > Actinomycetes > Streptomycetales > Streptomycetaceae > Streptomyces. The sequence goes on along the minus strand of NZ_JAGGOO010000138.1, from coordinate 4,875 downwards.
TCGCCGCTCCGGCCGCGTACGCCACCGGAGAGACGCCGTCCGCCTCACCGAGCACCTCCGCAAGCGTGCCGGCCGCCGAGAGCACGCCGCCCGCCCCGTCCACCTCCGCGCCGGAGACCACGCCCGAGGAGAACCCCTCCACGAGCGCCGCCCCGACGGACGAGGCCGGCCAGTCGCCCTCGGCGAGCGCCTCGCCCACCGGCTCCGGCAGCCCGTCGCCGAGCGCCTCGAAGCCCGAGGAATCGGAGTCGCCGGAACCCGAGCCGAGCGAGTGCGTGGCCGAGGCGGTCGACTCGGACATCACCGGGCTGCCGGGCAAGATCGCGGCGGGCAGTGGCTGGCACGAGTTCTCCCTCACCGTGAAGAACACGTCCGACGGCACGCTCTACGGGCTCGGCTACCTGATCAGCGCCGCCTCGAACAAGGCCGGTGACGACCTGTTCACCAGCCGGACCGTCCGCCTCCAGGCGTACGACCCCGAGGAGAAGAGCTGGTACGACCTCGACGAGTACGGCTACGCCATCGGCTACGCCGGGATGACCGAGGAACTCAAGCCCGGCTACGAGGCCGAGGTTCCGCTGCGCCTCAACGTGGCCGCCGGTGCCGCGACCGGTACGGCCTTCACGATCGGCTCGACGCTCTACGCCGACGACGACCTGTGCGTCCGCGACCTGGAGGTGGCGTACCAGTTCCAGATCGTCGCCGCCGGCACGGACACCTCCGGCACCAAGCCCCAGACAGGCGGCAAGGTGCCCGTGGCCAGCGCGTCGCCCTCGGCCGGCACCCCGCAGGTCACCGGCAACCTGGCCGAGACCGGTTCCAGTTCCGCGCTGCCGATGGTCGGCCTGGTCGGCGGCTTCGCCGTCGTCGCCGGTGCCGGCGCGGTGTTCGCGGTGCGGCGGCGCAAGGCCGGCGCCGAGGCGTAGCCGGCACATGGTATCTGCGGGCCTGTGGACCGGGCCCGGCGCAGAACAGGGAAGGACCCGCGCTCGGAGGGGGGTGCGGGTCCTTTTCCTTTCCGGCCGGGTCTTCCCGTCGGGGCTGCGGGCTTCGGGCTTCGGGCTTCGGGCTTCGGCTACGGCTACGGGCTACGGCTACGGCTACGGGCTACGGGCTACGGGCTACGGGCTACGGCTACGGCTACGGCTTCGGCGGCACCGTCGGCATGCCCAGGAACGGCAGCCGCAGCGCGCCGAACGCGTCCGCCGGGACCGCCGGGGACTTGGGCTCGACGGGGGCCAGACGCTCGTACGCCCTGCCCTGTGCCGGGCGCGGGTCGGGCTCGCCCTTGTTCGGCCAGTAGGACATGGCCCGTTCGGCCTGGGCGGTGATGGTCAGGGACGGGTTGACGCCCAGGTTGGCCGAGACCGCGGCGCCGTCGACGACGGAGATGCCGGGGTGGCCGTACAGCCGGTGGTACGGGTCGATGACGCCGGTCTCGCGGGTGGCGCCGATCGGGCAGCCGCCGAGGAAGTGGGCGGTGAGCGGGGTGCCCATCAGCTCGCCGACGTTGGAGCCGGGGAAGCCGTTGATCTCGGCGGCGAGCGCGGAGGCGCTCTCGGTGGCGGCCTCGATCTGCTTGGGGTTGGGCGAGCCGTGGCCCTGGCGGGCGGTGAGCAGGCCCTTGCCGACGCCCGCCGGTTTCAGGTAGGTCGTCAGGGAGTTGTCCAGCGACTGCATCACCAGGCCGATGATGGTCCGCTCCGACCAGCGCCGGTTGGAGAGGGAGCGCAGGACCAGCAGCGGGTGCCTGGCCGCGTTGGCCAGGAAGCCCAGGACGCGGGTGGTCCCGGAGGCGGTCCGGCCGGCGTACGGGACCTGGAGGATCGACAGGCCGCCCATCGCGTTGGAGCCCTTGCCGTAACGGACCGGCTCGATGTGGGTGTTGGCGTCGGGGTGGACCGAGGACGTGATGGCGACGCCGCGGGTGAAGTCGGCCTTCGGCTCCCCGGTGGCCTTGCGGTAGCGCCGGTCGTCGGTCTGGGCGCCGACCAGGGCCTCGGAGTTGGTGCGGGTCAGCGACCCGAGCCGGTCGGATATGTACGGGAGCTGCCCGCCGGCCTTCATCCGGTGCAGCAGGGTCTGGGTGCCGTACGTGCCGGCCGCGAGGACCACCCGGCGGGCGGTGAGGGTGCGGCCCTCGCTCTTCCTCCGGTTCCGGTCCCGGCGGTCGGTGGGGAGGGTGGTCACCGCGTAGCCGCCCCGGGAGTCGTCCGTGACGGAGACGACCGTCGTCATCGGGTGCACGACGGCGCCCGCCTTCTCGGCGAGGTAGAGGTAGTTCTCGTTGAGGGTGTTCTTCGCGCCGTGCCGGCAGCCGGTCATGCACTCGCCGCACTCGGCGCAGGCGTGCCGGTCCGGGCCCGCGCCGCCGAAGTAGGGGTCCGCGACCCGCTCCCCCGGCCTGGCCCGCACCGACCCGTCGGCGTCCCTGCCGTCGCCGAAGAAGACGCCGACCGGCGCCAGGTGGAAGGTGTCGCCGCAGCCCATCCGCTCGGCGGCGGCCTTCAGGTGGATGTCGGAGGGGGTCGTCGTCGGGTTGAGCCGGACGCCGAGCATGCGGCGGGCCTGGTCGTAGTAGGGCGCCAGCTCGTCCTTCCAGTCGGTGATGTCACGCCACTGGGGGTCCTCGAAGAAGGGCGCGGGCGGGACGTAGAGGGTGTTGGCGTAGTTGAGGGAGCCACCGCCGACCCCGGCGCCTGCCAGGACCATGACATTTCCGAGGAGGTGGATGCGCTGGAGGCCGAACATGCCGAGCCGGGGGGCCCAGAGGTAGTTCTTCAGGTCCCAGGAGTTCTTGGGCAGCGACGCGCGGGTGAAGCGGCGGCCGGCTTCCAGGACGCCCACCTTGTAGCCCTTCTCGGTGAGGCGCAGGGCGCTCACCGAGCCGCCGAAGCCTGAGCCGACGACGATGACGTCGTAGTCGTAAGCGTCCTGGGGCACGGTTGTCTCCTCGTCGAGTTTCACGTGCGGGTTCGTCTGTGGTGGCAGGGGGCCCGGGGCCTCGGGTGGCTAGCGCAGCCGGAACGTCTTCATCAGGCGGAGGCTGCGGGTCATGAACCGGGCGTACTTCTCGTCGTCCATGCCGAGCGACGGGGCCATCGGCAGCAGGCGCTGGTGAGCGACGGTCTGGGCCTCGGTGTACTTGAGGATGCCCTCGGAGCCGTGCCGGCGGCCGAGGCCGGAGTCCTTCATGCCGCCCATCGGCGCCCGGACGCTGCCGTAGGCGGCGGCGTACCCCTCGTTGATGTTGACGGTGCCGGTGCGCAGGCGGGCGGCGACCCCGTGGCCGCGCCGGGCGTCCCTGGTCCAGACCGAGGAGTTCAGGCCGTACGGCGTCGCGTTGGCGAGTTCGACGGCCTCCTCCTCGGTGTGGAAGCGGTGGACGGAGACGACCGGGCCGAAGGTCTCCTCGGTGCACACCGTCATGGGGGCGGTGACGCCTTCGAGGATGGTCGGCTCGTAGAAGTACGGACCGATGTCCGGGCGGGCGACCCCGCCGGCGACGAGCTTCGCGCCGCGTTCGACGGCGTCGGCCACGTGCCGCTGTACGGTCTCCAGCTGCCGTTCCCCCACCAGCGACCCCATGTCGGCGCCGTAGGACAGGGAGTTGCCCAGCCGCATCGCCCTGGTGCGGGCGGCGAAGCGCTCCAGGAAGGCGTCGGCGACGGACTCGTGGACGTAGAGCCGCTCGATGGAGATGCAGAGCTGGCCGGCCGAGGAGAAGCAGGCCCGGACGGCACCCGCCGCGGCCTTCTCGATGTCGGCGTCCTCCAGGACCAGCATGGCGTTCTTGCCGCCGAGTTCGAGGGAGACGCCGACCAGGCGGGCGGCGGCGCCCTGGGCGACCTCGCGGCCGGTGCGGGTGGAGCCGGTGAAGGAGACGTAGTCGGCGTGCTTGACGACCTCGGGGCCGACGACCGGGCCCTCGCCGAGGACGACCTGGAGGACCCCGGCGGGCAGCCCGGCCTCGATGAGCAGGTCACGAGCCCACAGGGCGGTCAGGCAGGTCTCGGTGTCGGGCTTCATCACGACCGCGTTGCCCGCGACGAAGGCGGGGAGCGCGTCGCCGACGGACAGTTCGAGGGGGTAGTTCCAGGGGGCGATCTGGCCGACGACGCCGCGCGGGTGGCGCAGTTCGGTGACCTTCGTCAGGGTCGGTACGGCGCCGGTGTGCCGCCTCGGCTTCAGGTACGCGGTGGCGCGGCGGCCGTAGTGGCGGGCGGCGACGGCGACGGCCTGGACCTCCTCGTGGGCGTGCAGGCGGGCCTTGCCGGTCTCCAGCTGGATCAGGTCGAGGACCTCGGCCTGGCGCTGGAGGACCAGGTCGTGGAAGCGCAGCAGAACGGCGGCGCGCTCCCGGACCGGGGTCCGCGCCCAGGCGGGCTGGGCGGCACGGGCACGGTCGTACGCCTTCGCCACGTCCGCCGGTGTCGACTCCGGCAGGTCGGCCAGCTTCCGGCCGGTGAACGGCGCGTGGCTGACCGTCCGTCCGGAACCGGTCACCCCCTTGGTGAGCTGGGCGATCAGCTCGGGCGTGACCACGTCGGCGGCGGTGCGGGCGCCCTCCGGTGCGGGGGCGAGGGGGTTGGTGCCGGCCGGTGCCGGGCCGGTCCGTCCCGTGCCGGTCTTCTCGGTGCTGTCCAGGGCCTGCGCATCCGTCATGAGCGGCAGGGTATGCCGCGCCGGGGCCCTTGTGTACCCGTCGGTAATCCAGATTCACCGACTGCTCACATGGCGCCAGTGATCGGTGGCAACGAATGCCTGATCAGGGCGTTGTCCGGCTCTGCCGACGTTTTTCCTCAGGACGAGGGCGGTGGAGGCGGGGTCGTGGACGTGGGAGGTGTGGAGGCGGCGGAGGCGGCGGGGGAGAGG